>DBGCDL010000020.1:0-79480 GCA_048358235.1 Oscillospiraceae bacterium | reverse complement strand
GCTGGGACCTGTCACGGCTTTTATTGTTGTTGGCCGCCCCAAAATTCGGAACAAATCCGGCCTCGGTAGCCTGACGGGTGATGGCGATTGCATTGGCGTAAGCGAGCTCTTTGTTGTCCACAGCCGAAAGAAGCGATGCAAAATAGGTGTCCCAGCAAAACAGAACATAGCCTCCCCAGCCAATATTCCACAGCCGGCTGACCGGAGAACACACGGTATCATTTTCAGGCTCATAGATCGTATCCCACGCCATGCAGGTCATAATCGCGCACCGGAGCTCTTCATTCTCTCCAAAAGCCTTTCTTTCCTGCATTTATTTTTCTTTGGCCCGATCCAATATCTGTCTGACTTCATCCACGCTTTGCCTTTTGCCTGTGGATACTGCCGCAGCCCTGCTAAGCTCAACGCATAAATAAGGGTTCGTACATCCGATGGTGAAATCCTGCGTCTCCTCACCGTCGCAAAAAATTTCTGTGGTTTCACCGGGCGTCACACAGACAAGCTTTTCCCCCTCTCTTTTCACATAACCTTCTTTGTTCCAGAGAATTGCCCCGCTGATAAACAGCGCAGGAGACTTTTTCTGTTGGGATAGAGGTGTGACGAGAAGGTACTGATTCTTTCCCACCGCCGCGCTTTCAATCAAAAGTTCCAGATCACACTGCTTCCAATAAAGACTGGTATAGCTTCCGTCGTAGCTGCGGATCCCCGGACGGACTTTTTCGCTTGTCTCTTCCAGCCGACCTATCAGCGACTCATAAATGGTTTGGCTTGTTTGGTAGTTACGAACGCCAAGATTGATTGATACCCCGCTGGGCAGATACACATGAGAAAGAACACTGCGGGTGTTCCATGTGTTCCATCCGGTTTTCAGATTTGAGGACAAGGTTTTGTAATCCATGGTTTTCCCTCCTGAAATGTCGTCAAAGTAATGAGACAGAATCGAGTCTGTTTGAGCAGCCAAAATACACCGTCAGGTTCCCGACGAGGAACGCCGGATTCTGCTTTATTGTGCACAGGATTTCCCGGCTTCCCCGTCCTATTTTCTGCTTCTATTTTACAGAAAGCGAACGGGGAAAACAAGAGCAGGAACCGGTTTCCCTGAAATAATGGCCCCGTTTCCGCAGCTCCCGTGGAAGTGCATTTTCTTTTCAGGCCCCGTGGGCACGGCGGCGAATATCATGTGATATAATGTGAGTCATTTTTATCTCTTTTTGAGTTGAAAATATCTCTGAATCGTATTAAAATAGACTAAGAACAATTGTTCTTAGTCTATTTTAATATCCGCAGGAGGTGGAATGGTGGAACAGATGGAAAACGAAATGGCACTGCATACGGCCCGGTATGATCTCCAGCAGCAAAGTGATTCCCTCATCCAGAAGCTTTTTGCACATATGACCTGCCTTGAAAAATCAATTACCCATCTGACACAGGAAAAAGAGGATTTGTTGGCCGCTCTGCATCAGACATGGTACCTTCCGTTCGACTTCAGAGAAGAGCTGACTGAAAAAATTGACGGAATGTACACACGCCGTATTGCCCTTTTGAGCGGGGAACTGGAGGACGTGCGGCAAGCTGCCGCCAACAGGGAACGGATGCTGCCTGACCCCGGATTTTCCCCTTCCTCCATGTCTCCGCACCACACCGTGATCTGCCAAAAGGCCTTTGAGCCAAACACCGCTGACGAAAAAGAAAGGATGACGCAATGAACCGCATTGAATGCGAAGGCTGTACCTACTATGGAATTGTATGTCCAAACGATAACATCAAAGGGTGCCATTACTGCTTTGACACCGGAAACCCGCGTGAATGTCCGCCCGGAGCCGAATGCACCCGGTATGTGCCGGGCAGTCGGCCGAAAGCTTCGCCGTGGGAAGAGTTTTTCGCGGAGCTGACCTCTGCTTCCGTTTGAAGCTTCCGCTTTCTCTTAAGCCCATACGCTGAAAAGAAAGCTTGCCAAATGCTCTCGCTGGGCACAGACGCCAGCCTTTAAAAATGTGATGCCGCTTAAGGAGCCTCTCACTCAATGGCTTCTAAAGCCGCTCAATGAAGCAAATTCGCGGTTTGGAAGCCAGAATCAAGTTTAAATAAGGAATAAATCCGGTGTTCCTTAACATAAAGATTTTGTAAAATTAAATAATTTAACATTGAATTTGTAAAATATATTATTTATAATATAAATGTTAGGTTTCCTTTTGCTCTGCATGCCCTTCCCTTAGGCTGCGGAGCCTTTTTTTGTCCGTAATGGGGAAACGACCGTTTTTGGAGTGCCTCTTTTGCTTTTACAATTCCATCAGAAAAGAACTTGTCAGTGTGAATATGAAATGCTATAATAGAACAAAACGCACTCCGTGCTTTCTCCGCCCTCTGGGCGGCACCATGTTTTTCATAAGGAATTTTTGCTATAATAACCTCTATGGCACCCGAAATCAGAGATTTCGGCCATAACGAGAACATTTTAGCACGGGAACCTATTTTGCGGAATGCAAAATAGACTTTTTATGCTATCATAACACTTACTAAGCCAGCCGCACTGCGGTCGGCTTTTGCAGGGAATAAAGTAAATACGACAAGGAGCTATGGAATAAAATGACAGAGATTCCCCGTATACTGCTTGAAAAGGCAGATGAGCTGGAGCAGAAAACAGCAGAGCGTTACCCCGCGCTGAAAGGGTTGGTTAAGCAGTGCTTTTTGAACACCATTGAAACCACCGTCCAACAGCTGAAAGACGGCAGCTATTTTGTGATTACCGGCGACATTCCCGCCATGTGGCTTCGGGACAGCGCCGCACAGGTGAAGCCCTATGTTTCCTATGCCAAAGAGGATGAAGACCTTCAGAGAATTCTTCGCGGCGTAATCGCCAAGCAAGCTTTCTATGTTACTGTAGATCCTTATTCCAACGCTTTTAACGCGGAGGAAGCCTTTGCAGGAGCCGGCTATAAGGACGAAACAGATTTCGAGTCCGGCTGGATCTGGGAACGCAAGTATGAGGTGGATTCTCTCTGCGCGCCCCTCTACCTTGCTTATGAATACTATACTGCCACCGCGGATCGTAGCATCTTTACCCCCCAATTCAAAGAAATGATCTGCCTGATTGTAAAAACCTTTACCGATCAGCAAAACCGCAGCGCTACCGAGTACTTTTTCCAGCGGAGCGATTGCCCCGAAAGCGACACCCTCTCCAACAAGGGCCGGGGCGCACAGGTCAATTATACCGGCATGACGTGGTCGGGATTTCGTCCCAGTGACGACGCCTGCAAGTATGGCTATCTGATTCCCTCCAATATGATGGCGGTAGTTGCCCTGAAATATGCCGCCATTATGGCCATGGAAGGATACGATGACGCTTATCTGCAGGAGAAATGCGAAGAGCTGGCCAACGAGATTGACGACGGCATTCAGGCATACGGTATTGTGGAGCATCCCAAGTACGGACGGATCTACGCTTATGAGACCGACGGTTTCGGCAATTACAACCTGATGGACGACGCCAACTCTCCCAGCCTGCTGGCAATTCCTTATCTGGGCTACCGCAAGGCGGAGGATGAAATTTACCAGAACACCCGCCGGTTTATCCTCTCCGAAAGCAACCCTTACTACTTCTCCGGAAAAGTCGCCAAGGGCATCGGCAGTCCTCATACACCCAAAAATTATATCTGGCATATTTCACTGGTCATGCAGATCCTCACCAGCACCGATGAACATGAGATTGAGGAATGCCTTGCCACGATCGCCCGTACTCATGCGGGAACCAACTTCATGCACGAAGGATTTGACGTGGATAATCCCGCCAAATTTACCCGGGAATGGTTTGCCTGGGCCAATACCCTCTTTGCCCAGATGATGGCAGAGCTTACCGGTCTGTATTGATTTGTTCTCTTACCTATAAAGCAATAACGCCACACAGCCGATGTTCGGCTGTGTGGCGTTATTTTTTCCACTGCTGTTTTCCCGTCCAGAGGCGTCAGGCTAAAATTCCAGCTTGCTTTCAATATATGCGGCAAGACTGTCAATCGGCAGGCGGGTCTGCTCCATGGTATCCCGGTCACGGACAGTGACGCAGTTATCATTTTCGGAGTCAAAATCGTAGGTGATGCAGAACGGGGTTCCCACCTCGTCCTGACGGCGGTACCGTTTACCGATGGATCCGGCGTCATCAAAGTCCACCATGAACTTCTTCGCCAGTGTATGATAAATTTCCAGCGCCTTGTCGGAAAGCTTCTTGGAAAGGGGCAGAATTGCCGCCTTGAAAGGCGCCAGTGCCGGATGAAGATGCATAACCACACGGGTGTCATTCTTCTCTGCATCTACGATTTCCTCGTCGTATGCGTCACAGAGGAAAGCCAGCGCCACACGGTCCGCACCCAGAGAAGGCTCTACCACATAGGGAATGTAACGCTCGTTGGTCTCCGGATCAAAGTATTCAAGGCTCTTGCCGGAATGCTCCTGATGGCGGCCCAGATCGTAATTGGTACGGTCGGCAACACCCCACAGTTCTCCCCAGCCGAAGGGGAATAAAAACTCAAAGTCTGTGGTAGCCTTGGAGTAGAAGGACAGTTCCTCCTTCTCATGATCCCGGAGGCGGAGATTCTCCTCCCGCATTCCCAGCGACAGAAGCCACTGACGGCAAAATTCCTTCCAGTAAGCAAACCATTCCAGATCGGTGTCGGGCTTGCAGAAAAACTCCAGCTCCATCTGCTCAAATTCCCGGGTACGGAACGTGAAGTTGCCGGGAGTGATCTCGTTACGGAAGGATTTGCCCACCTGACAGATACCGAAGGGGAGCTTTTTCCGGGTGGTGCGCTGAACGTTGGCAAAGTTGACAAAGATGCCCTGAGCCGTCTCGGGACGGAGATAAATTTCATTTTTGGCATCCTCGGTGACACCCTGAAATGTCTTGAACATCAGGTTGAATTTCCGGATATCGGTAAAGTTGGTGCTTCCGCATTCCGGGCATTTGATGCCTTTTTCCTTGATGAATTCCATCATCTTTTCGTTGCTCCAGCCGTCTGCCGCCAGACCGGTGGCATCCTCAATCAGCTTGTCGGCACGATGACGGGTTTTGCAGTCCTTGCAGTCCATCAGCGGATCGGAGAAGCCGCCCACATGGCCGGACGCTACCCACACCTCGGGATTCATCAGAAGCGCCGCGTCAATCCCCACGTTGTAAGGAGACTCCTGCACAAATTTCTTCCACCAGGCACGTTTTACGTTGTTTTTAAACTCCACTCCCAAAGGTCCGTAATCCCATGTGTTGGACAGACCGCCGTAAATTTCGCTTCCCGCATATACAAAGCCTCTTCCCTTACAGAGAGCGACTACCTTGTCCATGGTTTTTTCGCTGTTGTTCATATCGTTAACCATTCCTTCCGCCAAAGGACCTCCGCCCGAACATCCCCGGCAAATTTTCGTTTCGTGCCTCTGCCCTCCATGGCGCTTCAGCGGAAACCGTCACATAAACTGTACCTTCTATTTTAAAGTTTGCTTCCGGGAAAGTCAAGGGAAACCATATACAAAACAGCGGAAACCATGTATAATACCCTATAGAACGGCATATCACCCACTGCCGAAAAAACTGATTCAAGGAGTATCGTCATGAACTACAAAGAGGTTACCATATACACCACCACTCCCGCCATCGATATCGTATCCGGCTTTCTTACGGAGCGAGGCATCCGGGGCGTTATGATCGAGGACGCAGAGGACTTCAACGATTTTCTGGAGAACACCACCGTCCACTGGGACTACATTGAAGACGATCTGATGAAGCTCAAGGATGCCGAAACCAACGTAAAGTTCTATCTTCCGGACAATCTGCAGGGAATCGAAGCATTCCGCCAGATTCAGTCCTCCCTGGAATCCCTGCGGACGGAAAACCCTGAAATTGACCTGGGACGGCTCGCGGTGGAAACCGCTGAGGTAAACGAGGAAGACTGGTCCACCGCCTGGAAAAAATATTACCACCCCACCAAAATCGGGGAAAAGCTGGTTGTCGTTCCCTGCTGGGAAGAGTATTCCCCTGCCCCCGGCGAAGTCATCGTCACACTTGACCCTGGCATGGCTTTCGGCACCGGCACCCATGAGACCACCCGCCTGTGCATGCGCCTTCTGGAAGGGTGTGTCACGCCGGAAACCGCCATGCTGGACGTGGGAACCGGTTCCGGTATCCTTGCCATCACAGCACTGCTGCTGGGCGCAAAGTCTGCCATAGGCGTGGATATTGACGAGCTGGCTGTGAAGGTGGCTGGGGAAAATGCCGATCTGAACGGCATCGGCGGCCAGGTTCAATTTCTCTGCGGCGATCTCACCGAAAAGGTGTCCGGCACATTTGATGTGATCTGTGCCAATATTGTGGCGGACGTGATTATCCGCCTTTCCAAAGACGTGACCCGGTTCATGCATCCCGGTTCCGTACTTCTCTGCTCGGGCATCATTGAGGAACGCTGCGAAGAGGTAAAGTCTGCCTTGCAGGAAGCGGGACTGACCATTGAGGAAATCCTTACCGAAAACGGATGGGCCGCAATCCGGTTAAGCCTGTAGCTTCCTCTTCTTTTGCGTTTCTCTTTCCCCGCTTTTCCTCTGCACCCTCCCTCTCCTTTTACGCTTCCCTTTCCCCACTTTTTCCACTGTGCCCCCTCTTTTTTATGTTACTTCCCCACTATTTTCCTGAAACGTACAGCCAAAAAGGCCTCAATGTCGAGAACACTGTGAGGCTGGCTTCGGGCTTCGTACAAAGGAGCGACCGCGAGGTTGACAGCACAATATGGGGTTTTGCACCTGCTGGCCTTCCTGTCGTTCTGGCAGGAAGAAGGGCGCGTGTGGTCGAGACGCGGAGGTTCGGGGCTATAGAAGGGCAGATGACCCGGAGAGAGGGGATTCTCAAGGGAGCCCCCTTGAGCCGATTTCTTTTCCCTGTTTCTTTGGCGGCGCAAAGAAACAGGGCGAGGGCGTGGGGCACGCTGCCCCACCCTGGGGAGGTCTTGCCCCACCCTGGGGAGGCCTTGCCCCACCCTGGGGAGCTTCTTCCTTGAACGATAACCGATGCTTTCTTTCAACAAAAAAGTAACCATGGAATCAAAAGAATTCCATGGTTACTTTTTTGCCTGTCTTTTCCAGCTCTTTGGCCATATCCTTGATCAAATTTAGCTTTAATCCCAATGAAACCGGCATGCCGGGATTTTGATGGGCCGGGTTCAGTGCCTGCCCAATCAGAAAACGGACCTCGGTGCAGTCCTCCAACAAATACTTGGTCAGAAGGGTGGCACCATCCTTCTTGTTCAGCCGGAAGTCCCCCTCGCTGCTGCCGCTGGATACGTACTCCTTCATGTATTCCAAAGCTTTGCCGATGGTCAGCACACCCTCGGTCACCAAATCAATCCCCTGAATTTTGGCCGTGGGAGGAACCGCCGGGTTTTCATAGTCAATCTGCACCTCCAGTTCCCGCCCGGTCACCCGGGAGACAATCTGGGAGGTGGTGCCGCCGCAGACCACCTTAATTCCGCCCCGCATCAGCTTATCCACCACGACCTTGTCCATTTCCCGATTCATGGGCGGCCCCACCATCACGGTCAAAGGTGTGGACTCCTTGAGCCGCATGGCGCAGACGGTGGAATCATCCCCCGGCTGATCCATATACAGCGTGTTCACACTGGCCAAAAGCCGCTTGGTCAAAGCGCGGGGGGAAATATCGGGAGTGATGTTTTCGCAGATATAGGTGACAATGTTGTCGTACTGCCAGCCCAAATCCAGCAGGCGCCCCACTCCCGCATGAACGACCCCGTCGGAAAACACCACAAGCATATCCTGAGGCTTCGCTGTAAAGCGGCTGGTATATACCGTCTTTCCCGTAAGCTCCAGCTTTTCCCGCTGAATGGGGGTGAGAATGCTGTCCTGAAAAAACACGGCGGAAGGATTGTCAAACTCCGCCAGATAAATATTGCCGTTGCGCTCCACCTTAATAATCGTAAAGGTGGAGTAGGCAATTCCCCGCTCCGAACAGACCGGAAGGGTGGAGGCCATCGTCTCCACGGCCTCGTCCAGGGTAGCGCCATCGGAGAGCATGGTGGCAATGATCTTGCTGGTCAGGGTGGCAAGAATATTTGCTTTTACCCCGCTTCCAAGACCGTCTGCCAGCACCATCAGGAAATATTCTTCCGTCCGGACAATCTCCACCTTGTCGCCGCAAAGTTCTTCCCCGTAATGATGCAGACTGTCCCACGCCGCATCCACAAACAATTTCATAGTTATGACCATGCCTTTCTGCCAAACCGGCGGCTGCCTATCCTTCGGAAATATCTGTGATGGATTTCTTGAGCCTGGTCAGCGCCACCTTTGTCTCCGCCGTGGTCTCCCCCAGCAGAGAAGCAATTTCCTGGGCAACACGCATCTGCTTCTCAATGACCTTCTGCGCTGTATCCACCGTGGACATCCGCAAATCGGCCAGCTCCTCCCGGTTGCTTTCCTCTTCGGAGATGTCTTTCGCAAAGGCAACAAACATCTTGTTCTTCTCCAGATAAATCACGGTCAGCTCCACCTTGATCTGCTCCGTGGCTCCCGTAATTTTCTTCATGACGGTCTTCTTCTCTTCCCGCGCCTCGTCAAATGCCGTTTCGCCGTACAGCGCCGGAATCATCTGCCCGATGATTCCGCCCCGGGAAACCCCGAACAGCTCCTCCGCCTTGGGGTTGATCTCCATGACGTTCATCTCTTCATCAAAGGTAATGATTCCGTTGGGAGAGTTCTCAATGACCATGGAGGATTTGTTCTCTGCCTGCTCCCGCAGGAAGGGCAGACACATGGTAACATCCGCCTTCCCGTTAAACACCGCAATTGCCTTGTCGCGGCAGGTGGGGTACCCGCAGGAACCGCAGTTCAGTTCCTGCTCCCTGGTGGTTTTCCCGATTTTGGCGAGAATTTCCCGGATCTGCTCGTCCGTGGGCATCTCCTGCTTCACCGCACGGTTGGCGAATACCCGCGGATGGGGAAATTCCATGTCCGCTGTCGCCGCTTCCTTTTCATCCACAGACTGCCTGTCGCTGGTGAGCCGGGCGGTGGAACGAATCACGCTCTTGTGATGCATCCGCATAATGGGGCCGCCGATGCAGCTGCCGGCGCAGATGTTGGCCTCCACAAAAATGTGGCTGACCTCTTCGTTCTCCATGGCCGTAAACATCTCAATGCAGCGGTCAATGCCGTCCACCGACACGGGAGTATAGCTGTGGAAGCGTCCCTCCACCGTGCGGATAATTCCCTCCTGTTTGGGATAAATCCGGGCAATCGGCTCTCTGACGCCTTCCACCGCCTCGTCGGACTCTTCCATGGTGATCTTTTCCTCCGCCAGCCAGTCCTCGATGTCCTGAAAGGTCAGCACTTCGTTAATCATACCGCCTGCCAGCGGGTCCTCCGACTCATACATCTTCGACAAACATGGGCCCACAAAGACTACCTTAATGTCTCCGTACGCTTCCCGCATCAGCCGGGCGTGGGCCATCATGGGCGAAGAAACCGGTGCCAGATGTTTGATCAGCTGGGGAAAATGCCGTTCAATCAGCATCACAACCGAAGAGCAGGCAGTGGCGATGATGTTCTTCATCTGCCCCTGCTCCATCAGCCGGGCGTATTCCTTGGATACCTGCGCCGCGCCGATGGCGGTTTCCTCCACTCTGGCAAAGCCCAGCTTTTTCAGTGCCGCGCTTACCTGCTTCAGGTCGGATTTCTCGAACCATCCGGTGTAGGAGGGCGCCAGCGAAACGCAGACTGGTTTGCCGGAACGCAAAAGCTCCTTTGCGTGGTCCACGTTGCAGCGCACATACTTCGCCCCCCGGGGGCATGTCTCCATACAGGTGCCGCAGAGGACGCATTCATCCTCGATGATTTTGGTGCGGGAATCCTTGAATTCAATGGCTTTCAAGGGACATTCCCGGATGCATTTGAAGCAGTTCTGGCAGTTTTGTGCGTTCAGTCGGATAATACTGCTCACAGTCCGGCGCCCCCTTCCCGTTCCGCCATGGCCAGCGGATAAATCTCATCGTAAAACACCTGCTCCGCGTTGGAAAATCCCACGTTGTTCACGCTCTTCTCATTGACCTTGGTCGCGATGCCGTTCAGGCACTGCCCCATGCAGAAAGAAGCCTTCAGCTTCACGATATCACCCAGCTCATGCTGTTTAATCAGCGCTTCAAACGTCTTTACCACCTGATAGGAGCCCTTCATGTGGCAGGAGCTTCCCACACAGACCTGTACAATAACCATGGATAGAACCATCCTTTCAATCGGCACTCAATCCGTCCGACTTCCGATAGGTAAGAATTTCAAAAGCAATGGCGGTGGTCAATTCCCGCAGCGCCATCAGCCGTTCGGTATCCTCCCGGGAAGTTTTATAGTAATAGGGAGTCATCGTAAACAAATTGCGGATATCCTCACTGTTTTCCAGCCGGATCACATCCCGGACTTCTTCCCTTCCCGTCAGGGAAAAACCTTCGATCTCATAGGGCTTGACCTCATTCTCATAAGGGCTCTCGTAGACCGCACGCTTCAGCTCCCACAAGTGATCTCTGGCCGGAATGGCCAAAATCATACTGCCGCCGGGGCGCAGCACCCGATAAAATTCCTCCCGGCAAAAGGGGGCGAACACCTCGGTCAAAACCTGACAGGAACCGTCCGCTACCGGCAGATCAAAAACGCTGGCCACCGCAAAGGAGGCTTTGGCCGTTCGCTTTGCCGCGGTATTCAGCGCGATTTTGGAAATGTCCACTCCCAGAATCACTGCATTCTCTCCCAGCAGTTCCGCCATTCCTGCGGTATAATAGCCCTCGCCGCAGCCTGCATCCAGCAGGATTCCCTGCCCGCCGGCCCGGTTCATCTCCGCTGCCGCAATACGGCAGAGCGCCGATTTCAGAGGCTCGTAATAGCCCCGGTTTAAAAAGGCGCTGCGGCCGTCCACCATCAGCTTATTGTCGCCGGGCGCTTTGGAATTCATCTTATTGGCGGGCAGCAGGTTGACATACCCGCTTTTCGCTTTATCAAAGCAGTGCCGCCGGGGACAGTACAGGCTTTTCCCCTCTTCTTTCAGCAGCTCCCCGCATACAGGGCAGCAGAATCCCCGCATCCAAAACCCACCTTTCCCACTTGGGGCATCGCACCGCATCATTCCGGAGCTTTCCGTTTCTGCGGCCCTCTCCGGATTCGACACCGGCATCGAATCACTTTCTATTTAGTCCTATTGTAGCATATTGAGCGGATTGGCGCAACCGTGGGAAGGGGCTGCGGGGCATGCCGTTTCGGACAAAATTCCCTGCCCGTCCCCTCTTTGCTTGTATTTCGCAGCCTTTTGTGATAAAATAAAAAAGAATGTGTTGCGGGGCGGTTTTCGCGGGGCGACACGCAACGAAATGAATTTGGAGGCAACATGATTACTGTTTCTGACGTGAGCCTTTCCTTTGACGGCTCCAATTTGTTCTCAGGAGTCAATCTGAAATTTTTGCCGGGCAACTGCTACGGCATTATCGGTGCAAACGGTGCCGGGAAATCCACTTTCCTGCGGATTCTCTGCGGCGAACTGGAACCTTCCTCCGGCGAGGTCATCATCCCCCCCACCGTCCGTATGTCGGTGTTAAAACAGGATCACTATGCCTATGACAGCTACACGGTGCTGGACACTGTCATTATGGGCAATCAGCGGCTTTACGACATTATGAAGCAGAAGGACGCCCTCTATGCGAAAGAGGATTTCACCGAAGAGGACGGCAATCTGGCGGGTGAGCTGGAGGCGGAATTTGCCGAGCTGAACGGATGGGAGGCGGAGTCCGATGCCTCCAAGCTGATTCAGGGACTGGGACTTTCCGAGGACATTCTCTACAGCGAGATGGCTTCTCTGGGCGGCAACGAAAAGGTAAAAGTTCTGCTGGCGCAGGCGCTTTTCGGCAATCCCGACATCATCCTGCTGGACGAGCCCACCAACCATCTGGATCTGGCCGCCATCGACTGGCTGGAAAACTTCCTTCTGGACTATCCCGGCACAGTGATTGTGGTCTCCCATGACCGTCACTTTCTGAATAACGTCTGCACCCATATTGTGGATATCGACTACACCCAGATCCGGATGTACGTGGGCAACTACGAGTTCTGGTATGAGTCCTCCCAGATGGTGCAGAGAATGATGAAGCTCCAGAATAAAAAGACCGAGGAGAAAATCAAAGAGCTCCAAAGCTTTATTCAGCGCTTCTCCGCCAACAAGTCAAAATCCAAGCAGGCCACCTCCCGCCGGAAGCTGCTGGACAAGCTGACCGTGGAGGAAATGCCCTCCTCCAGCCGCCGCTATCCCTTTATCGGCTTTACCATGGACCGGGAGGCCGGCAAGGACATCCTGATGGTGGACGGGCTCTCCAAGACCATTGACGGCGTCAAGGTGCTGAACAACGTCACCTTTATTGTCCGCAAGGGGGACAAAATCGCCTTCGTCTCCGACAATGAGATTGCTGTGACCACCCTCTTCAAAATTCTGGTGGGCGAGCTGGAGCCGGACGAGGGAAGCTACAAATGGGGCATCTCCACAACCCAGAGCTATTTTCCCAACGACAACTCCAAGTATTTTGACGGAAATACCCTTTCCATCATTGACTGGCTGAAGCAGTATACCAACGATGAGACCGAGACCTACCTCCGGGGCTTTCTGGGCCGGATGCTCTTTTCCGGCGACGACGTATACAAGCCGGTAAACGTGCTGTCCGGAGGCGAAAAGGTTCGCTGTATGTTTTCCCGGATGATGCTGTACGGCTCCAATGTGCTGATTCTGGACCGTCCCACCAACCATCTGGATCTGGAATCCATCACTGCCGTCAACAACGGCCTGGTGGATTTTAAGGGCAACATTCTGTTCTGCTCTCACGACCATGAATTTGTGCAGACCGTTGCCAACCGGATCATTGAGCTGAACGAAAACGGCATTGCCGACCGGTTCTCCAGCTATGACGATTACGCCGCCAGCAAGGGCGGAAAGGTCGTCCTGGAATAAACTTTCCCCGTAAAAAAGCAGCCGCATAAGAAGGTAAAATACCCGCCGGAAAGAGACGCGTCTCTTTCCGGCGGGTATTTCCATGCACCTTTTTACGCAATGTAGATCTTGCTGTCCAATCCGGCAGAAAGCAGAAACGCGGTTCTGCTCTTATCCTGCAAAGTGAAATAAGATCACTTTCGATATCCGCATTTGGGGCACACACCGTTTTCATCTAAGGCAATACCGCACAGCGGGCAGCGGTCAATTTGATTTTTCGTTTCAAACTCCGCAGAAGCTGCGTTAACACCGCTGGTAAAGGTAATCTTGGCAATGTTCAGCTTGTCTTTCAGCAGATCATATACCATTTTGATCATACCTTCAACAGTCATGGTTTCCTTGGTCACAACCAGACGGCAATCCGGATATGCGGTGGCAAGCTCTGTCTTGAAAGCCGGGCCCTTCATTTTATTGGTGGGTGCGCCGTCCTTGATGCCTTGCTTTTCGTAAACATCCAGAACTGCAGGCAACAGGGGATCGTCCTCCCGCAGAATCAGTGCGTGATCAAAATTCTTCAAAACCGCCCAAGCGGTCTTCTGAATTTCATTGCAGGGGAAAACCATGTTGACGCCGGAATTAATGGAATCTTCCACTTCAATTGTCAGAATGCCAGTGTGACCGTGCAGATACTGCGCTTCGCCTTTAAATCCATAAAATCGGTGCGCGTACTGCAGGTCTAATGTTGTAATGCTTCTCATAGTTATTCTCCTTATATTTTTATATTTACGGGGGATTTTCCATGCTCCCGTATGCGCACTGAATTATGTCTGACAGGACTTATGATTTTCTTTGACATTCCGGGCAGATTCCCTGAAAAACGATATCATGCCCGGTAAACAGAAAGCCATGAGTGTCCTTGACAGCGTCCTGTATGTTTTCCATGTACTCCATGTCAACATCAAAGACACGGCCGCATTTTACGCATCTTGTGTGATAATGATTGGTGCAAAGATGATCGAAACGATCCGC
Source organism: Oscillospiraceae bacterium (assembly GCA_048358235.1). GTDB lineage: Bacteria > Bacillota > Clostridia > Oscillospirales > Ruminococcaceae > Paludihabitans. The sequence continues at coordinate 65,463 of DBGCDL010000020.1, read as the reverse complement.
TCCGCCGGGAATCTCTCTTTTTCGTATGTCACCCGTTTCACACAGCCGCTGCAGATTTCGATATACGGTTCCCCGGCTGATATTGGAATGCTCTTTGACAAGTTCCTCATATATCTCGTCTGCCGTCGCGTGACACCTTAGCTTATTTACAGCCTCAAGAACTAAAGCGCATTGAATGGTATTGCGTCTTACCATAAAGCTAACCTCATTACAGTATTTCTTACTAATTAGGATTATATCTCAATAAGGACAATATGTCAATACAAAAAAGAAAATTTATTTGCAGATTTTATTGACCTGCCTTTTTCTTTAATTTTCCGATCCAGGCCCCGATGGCACTTCCCGCCAGAGAAAGGATTCCGTAGGCCAAAACGTATCCCCATGCAGAATCATTGTAGTAAATAAATACAATTGGGACAAACAAAAGAGCAATAAACATTGGGTACATCCACTGAAACCCGTTTTTCCAACCATAAAACAGCGAAACCATTACGCAGCCCAGCGGGAGAGCGGCAAGCAGCACAGCCATGGCGGAACCGGTATCCCGAATCATCAGAGGCAGCAGATAAAACAGCAGGGCAGGTATGGCAAGGTAGGGGAGCATTTTAACCAGTTTGGTTCTCATTGTATCGGTTCTCCTTCCGTTCATCTGTAAAATCAGGTATCGTTTTCCTTGAGGATTTTCTCCCGGTATGCCCGGGCAGCCTGTTCATTTTTGTTGTCGCCGAACTCGTAATATCTGGTTCCCACAAGGCTGTCCGGCAGGTACTGCTGGGTGACATAGTGATTCTTGAAATCGTGAGGATACTTATAGAACTGTCCCTTCACTGCCGCGTCCGCCCCGTCATAGTGCTTATTCTGCAGGCACCGGGGAATGGGGCCCGCCTTGCCCGCCTGCACGTCCGCCAGCGCTTTTTCTATGGCACTGTTGGCCGAATTGGACTTTGGTGCCGTGGCCAACAGCACCACTGCGTCCGCCAGCGGTATCTGTGCTTCCGGGAATCCAAGCTGCACCGCCGCATCCACACAGGCCTTTACAATGGGAATTGCCTGGGGATAGGCCAGTCCGATATCCTCACAGGCCATTACCATAATCCGGCGGCAGGCAGAAATCAAATCCCCCGCCTCCACCAGCCGGGCCAGATAGTGAAGCGCGGCATTTTCGTCCGAACCCCGGACCGATTTCTGCAGGGCGGAAAGGATATCGTAATGCTCTTCTCCTGCCCGGTCGTACTTCATGGCGCTTCGCTGGGAAAGCTCCCGGGCAAGCTCCATGGTGACGGTTCGGATATCCTCCCCCTCTTTCTGCCCGGCGGAAAGATAACAAAGCTCCACCGCGTTCATGGCTTTCCGGACATCTCCGCCGCAGCCGAGAGCGATATAGGCGTCCACTCCTTCCTCCCGTTCCGCCTTGTCCCCGTATTCCTCTTCCAGTATTCCAAACGCACGGCGCACGGCTTTTTCCACTTCCGCAGGAGTGACCGGTTTAAACTCAAAGACGGTGCTCCGGCTCAAAATGGCATTGTAGATGTAAAAATACGGGTTCTCGGTAGTGGAGGCGATCAGCGTAATATTTCCGTTTTCGATATGCTCCAGCAGAGATTGCTGCTGCTTTTTATTCAGGTATTGAATCTCATCCAGATACAGCAGAATCCCCTGATATCCCGCAATGGAATCCACCTCTTCCACAATTGCCTTAATGTCTGCAGTGGACGCGGACGTTCCATTCAGCTTGTGAAGCCGCATATGCGTCTTGTCGGCAATAATGCGGGCCACAGTAGTTTTCCCGATTCCAGAGGAACCGTAGAAAATCATGTTGGGAATCCTGCCGGACTCGATAATCCTCCGCAGCGGTTTTCCAGGGGCCAGCAGATGCTCCTGACCCACCACCTCGTCCAGAGACTGGGGACGGAGCCGTTCTGCCAGCGGTATTTGGGAAGATGGCATTGTTTTCACCTCGTTTTGCAGTTTGTGTTCCAATGGAACCGATCCGAAAAATTAGTATAAATCCCCCGCCTTCACGGCGGGGGATTTCGTTTCTGTCAAGCCGACTGTGCCGTGGGGAAAATACCGGCTATTTGCCATCGGAAAGCGGAGTCTTTACTCCGTTTTCCCGGCTGCCGAAGAAATAAGCAAACGCCTTGCGAATAGAGGTATCCCAGAACTCCCAGGTGTGGTTGCCTTCCCATTCCTCATAGCGGATGTCATAGTTCAACGACGTCATCAGCTCGCTCATTTCCCGGCTCTCCGAAAGCAGGCCGTCCTGGGTTCCGCAGGTGATGAAAAATCTCGGACGAACCGCACTCTTCGCAGATTTGCGGGCCAATAAATGGAGGTTATCCCTGGCCGGGACTTTCAGATCCTCACCAAAGACAGCTTTGACCTCTCCCGCCCATGCAGAGCCCAGATCTTCGGGCTGAACCCTCTTGACAATGTCGCAGGCAGAGGAAAAGGCAGCACAACAGCCATACCGTTTCGGATAGGTCAGCGCGCATTTTAAGGCGCCGTAACCGCCCATGGAAAGGCCGGCTACAAATGTTTTCTCCCGGCTGTTTGAAAGGCCGAACATCTTGTGGACATAGCGGGGCAGCTCATCGGCCACATAGCTGAAATAATTCAGCCCGTATTTCATATCCGTATAAAAGCTTCTCTGTACTTCAGGGATAATAACAGCTGTATTATACTCAACGGCGTATCTCTCAATGCTGGTATTGCGAATCCAGTTACTGCAATTGTCAGAAAGCCCGTGAAGAAGGTACAGAACCCGCAAGTCAGAATTTTTTGCCGCATCCGGAATAATTACATGAATTCCCGTCTGCATTCCAAGTTCTTCGGAGAAAAAATCGCCTCGAAAAAATGACATAGGTAACACCAACCTTTCCACATGTTCTCTATCATTCAGAAAATACTTACCGGGAAGGGGCAGACTGCCGGATTATTCATAAAGAGGGTATTTCGCGCACAAGGTTTCTACCGCTTTGCGTACCTCATCGGCAGTTCCCTCGAAATCGGTGGCCACCTTATAAATGCAGTCGGCAATGACTTCCATGTCCTCCGGCTTCAGGCCGCGGCTGGTAACAGCGGGAGTGCCGATCCGGATACCGCTGGTAATAAAGGGGCTTTGGGGATCATTGGGAATGGCATTCTTATTGACAGTGATATACACTTCGTCCAAACGCTTTTCCAGCTCTTTTCCGGTAATGGTGTAGGCATTGTTTTCACCGAATTCCCGGAGATCCAGCAGGATCAGATGATTGTCCGTACCGCCGGAAACCATGCGGAAGCCCTTGGCGGAAAGTGCCTTTTCAAGAGCCTTGGCGTTGGCGACGATGGTTTTCTGATATTCTTTGAATTCCGGTTTCAGAGCCTCGCCAAAGCAAACGGCCTTGGCAGCAATAATGTGCATCAGAGGGCCGCCCTGCGTACCGGGGAAAATTGCCTTGTCGATCTTTTTGGCCAGTTCTTCCCGGCAAAGGATCATTCCGCCGCGAGGGCCGCGAAGGGTTTTGTGAGTTGTAGTAGTCACAACGTCCGCATAAGGCACCGGAGAAACATGAAGGCCGGCGGCAACCAGACCGGCAATATGAGCCATGTCCACCATGAAGTAGGCGCCTACGCTCTTGGCAATTTCACTGATCCGTGCAAAATCAATCTCGCGGGGGTATGCGCTGGCACCGGCCACGATCATCTTGGGATGATGCTCTTTTGCCAGTTCCTCCAGCTTGTCATAGTCAATCCGCTGGGTGTCGTCTGCAACGCCGTAAGGAATAAAGTTAAAATATTTTCCGCTCATATTGACCGGTGAACCATGGGTCAGATGTCCGCCATGAGCCAGATTCATCCCGAGGATGGTATCGCCATATTCCAGAAGGCCAAAATAGACGGCCAGATTTGCCTGTGCGCCGGAATGGGGCTGCACATTGGCGTGCTCCGCGCCGAACAGCTTCTTTGCCCGTTCGATGGCGATATTTTCCACGATGTCAACACATTGGCAGCCGCCGTAGTACCGTTTTCCCGGATAGCCCTCGGCATATTTGTTGGTGAGCACAGAGCCCATCGCAGCCATCACTGCGGGAGAAACAACATTCTCACTGGCAATCAGCTCGAGATTTCTGCGCTGGCGCTTCAGCTCCAACTCCATTGCATTTCCGATTTCCGCGTCCCGGTCTTTCACAAAACCAATGCTGTCCATGATATCCTCGTACATTGCAACACATCCTCCAACCCATGTTTCATTGTAAAATGAAAGTTTTTTATTCTGAATATTCATTATACCGCTAAATGCCACTTTTTACAAGCGAAACAGGGGCAATTTGACAAAATGAATTCATCAAACCGCCCCTGACAAGCCTAATTTGCCATTCCCAAAAGTGCTGCGCCAATAATGCCGGCAGCATTGCCGAGAGATGCCGCGACAATCTGAGTGTTGCGTGCGCTGTTGCGGGAATAAACCTCTTTTGACACAATTTCCAGCAGGGGCTTCATCAAGTAATCGCCCTCATGGCTGATTCCGCCGCCGATGCACAGCATGTCGGGCTGGAATGTATTGATAATGTTGGTGATACCGCAAGCCAGATATTTAATGTATTCATCCACGGCAGCTTTCCCTTCCGCATCGTCTGCACGCATTGCGTCGAATGCGGTACGGCCGTTCACCTTAGAAATGTCGCCGCCTACAATTTCCCACATTTTGGAGGATTTATCCTTTTCCATGTGTTCCTTTGTGGTACGGATGAGTCCGGTGGCACTGGCATAAGCCTCCAGGCAGCCCTTCCGTCCGCAGGTGCAGTCGCGTCCATCCACCACAATGACCGTGTGGCCCAGTTCTGCACCGGCAAAGTTAAAGCCGGTATAAATGCTGTTATTGATAATGATGCCGCCGCCCACGCCGGTGCCCAGCGTCACCATAATGGAAATATCCACATCCTTTGCAGAGCCGGCCACATACTCGCCATAAGCCGCTGCATTGGCATCGTTCTCAATATATACTTTCTTATTCAGGCGGCTTTCCAGCATCTCAACCAGCGGTACATCATACCAGTCCAGATTGTTGGAGTACTCAATCACGCCGGTAGCCTTATTGGCAGTACCCGGGGCACCCACGCCAACCCACTCGATCTCATCCATGGAGATGCCCGCCTTCTTGGCAGCCTCTACAGCCACAGCTGCCATATCGTCGATCACCTTTTCGGCCGGACGCTCACTTCCGGTTTTCACGCTGCATTCCGCAACGATTTCATGATTTTCGTTTACAACGCCGGCAGCAATATTTGTGCCGCCCAGATCAATTCCCAAGTAATACTTCATTCTCTGTTCCTCCGTCATTTTCACTCTTGAAATTTCTTATACCGTAGTCAAAATCACTTTTCCGTTTCCGTGCAACCGATAGGAGCCATAACCGGCCTCCAGGAAAACGCTTTCTCCCTTGGTGAAAGAAAGATTGCCGTTTTCGCTGGTCAGTTCCAGCGTCCCCTCCAGGCACAGCAGTGAATGAAATGATTTTTCATCCGCCGCCAAAGCTGCTTCGGATTCTATCTCCATTGCATAGACGGTAAAATATTCACAGGAGGACAGCAATGTCCTCTGATATCCCTCGCACTGCTCCGTCTCACCCTGCGGGCGTGTGGGACGGGTGGGGGGAATCAGATTGGTGACGTCCATGGCCTTCGCCACATGCAGTTCTCTTGGTTTGCCGTCTTTTCCCACACGGCCGTAATCGTAAATGCGATAGGTAGTATTGGAATTCTGCTGAATTTCAGCAATCAAAATCCCGCTGCCAATCGCGTGAAGAGTTCCTGCCTCAATAAAGAATACGTCACCCTTTTTCACGTCAACCCGATTGGTCACTTCCAGAAGGGTGTTATTCTGTATCCGCTGGGCAAATTCCTCTTTGCTGATGGGGTGCTGGAAACCGTAAAGCAGCCCGGCACCCGGTTCGCAGTCTACGATATACCACATTTCCGTCTTGCCGTATTCGCCCTCTACCCGAAGTGCATATTCGTTGTTGGGGTGCACCTGCACAGAGAGATTATCCTTCGCGTCAATCAGCTTAATCAGCACGGGAAAATTTTCAAAGGAGGCACAGTCTGTGCCGAGAATTTTCTTTCCCTTTCGGGCAATATAGTCCGGCAGGGACATTCCGGCATATTCCCCGTTGGCAATGACAGAGCTGCCATCCTTATGGCAGGAAAGCTCCCAGCTCTCCGCAACTTTATCCAAATCTGTAGTTTTTCCATATTCCGTCTTTAATTTTGTGCCGCCCCAGATATAGTCTTTTAATGGGGCCGTCAGTTTAATTGGATACATTCTTGTACCTCCCGGACAATTTGTATTACGGACAGTCTCTCCTGTTGACGGCGTAATCAATCCGCGGGTTCCGCAGCATTGTACTGTCCTTTTCTCATTTATTATATCGAAATCAAAAAGAAAAGGCAAGCACTTTCGTGCTTGCCTTTAAACTTAAAGTGAATCCGCAAAGCTAATCTTAGAACAGGTTAGCAAACAGGCTATCGCCAGTAGCGGGGTTCTCAACGCCAGGTTTTACAGGAGTGGTGGTGCCAGCAGCGGTTACAGTTACAACGCAGGTGCCGATTTCAACACCGTTGTAGGTAGCGGTAACTTTAGCAGTACCAGCCTTCTTAGCGAAGATCTTGATAGCAGCGCCAGACTCAGGGAGAATGGTGGCTACGCCGTTCTTCTCAACGGTCCATTTGATGTTAGCAACATCAGAAGGAGCGTTCTTAACTTCCAGCCAGTAGGTTCCGCCAACGGTCAGAGCAGCTTTATCAGCAGCCAGTTTTGCTTCGGAAGCAGCCAGGGCGCCCTTAGCAACAACGTTAACGGTGATCTCTACAGTCTGCTCACCAAAGGTAGCAGCGATCTTGTTTTTACCAACAGCAACACCCAGAACAACGCCATCTTCGTTAACTACAGCGTAGTCATCGTATTCAGCGTCATCGTTGTAGTAAACCTGAGCCCAGCTGTCAATGCCATCACCAAAGTTGTAGTTGGAAGGACCAAATTTGATCTTTTTGTTCAGATCGTAGGTCTGGCCAACTTCGATGGTTACGGAACCGGTCTTGCCGAATTTAGTAGCGGCAACAGCAGCGGTGGTAACAGCTTTAGCAGATTTAACCTGCTCTTTGGTGGATGTGCCGATCGGGAACATAACTTTTCCGGTGGAGAAAGTCAGGCTCTTCAGGTCAGCTTCAGCAGCGCTAGCGTCTACTTTGAAGATAACTTTATTGCCATCGAGTTTGTCGAAGGAAATAACAACGTCTTTGACTTCTGCGCCGGTTCTGTCAGTCAGAGTGAGTTTTGCAGCCTTCAGGGCGTCAAACTGCTCTTTGGTGAAAGCATAAGCATCAGAAGTGGGAACGATAGCTACGGAATCAGTAACAGTGTAGTTACCGGTGCGCAGAGTGTAGGAAGCTTTCTCGAATTTAAAGGTTACAGCGTCTTTCTTGTCAGCGTCGGCTTTTGCAGCAACCAGCTTAGCGGTAGCTTTTACTTTGCCGTCGTTAGCGGTAACGGTAACAACTGCAGTACCTTTGTCCTCGGAAGCGGTAGCAACGCCAGCATTGGTCAGGGTGAACGCCAGATCAACGTTGTTGTCTTCAATGCTCCACTCCAGAGTAGGATCCTGAACCAGCTTGTCTTTGCCGACGAAAGCGGTTACTTTCTCGGACAGATCCAGATCGTCACCATTCTTCACAGTGTAAGAATCAGCTGTGAATACGAGAGCGGTGATCTCCTCATCAGTGCCTGCTACGGTGCTGGTCGGGAAACTTGCAAAAGCAGGAATCGCCATGCCAACGAACAGTGTAGCGGCAAGAAGAGCAGATAAAACTTTTTTCTTCATGTTTCAATTACCTCTTCTTTCATCATACATTTACATAACGTATGTAATTACAGTACTCATCATACCATAATCCGCCGGGCGTTGCAAGCACAATCTCGAAAAGACCGTTTGGGTACGAACAGCCTTCTTTCAACCGATTTCACAATCCCGCGGGCAGGCATGACATACGAACACCCTGCCCCGTATTATGATATTATCATACATTTGCGGCTAATGCAAGTGGTTTCACAGATTTTTTATCTCTCTACGATCTGAAAATCAATGGCACGCCGCCGCTTACACATGTTATGCCCTTTTGGTTTAAACATAGTGTGTTTAAACTTATTTGTAATATACCATATCCAACTCGGAATTTCAAGCTCATTTTAAAGTTTTTTTAGAAAAACCAGCATTTTACAGGGATTTTGCTGGCAGTTTTCCCCCGCTGCACAAGCCGTCTTCCCTGCCAAGCCGCAAACGGCTACTGCAGGGCTTCCGCAATCTCCCGGAGCGTTGCGATGGCGTCTGGTTTCACGCCCTTTTTCGGCTTGACAATCACATACGGGCGGCTGGAAGCGTTGACCATGACCCGCCCCTTGAGCGCAGGGGACGCCACCAGTTTTCCGGCAATGTCCATGTCCAGCGTATTGGGATAGAGCAGCAGCCCCTGGGGCTTCTCACTGATCTCTTCAAAGCCGTAGGCCGCCAGCGTATTCCGCAGCAGCGCCACATCCACCAGCGAAAGGACCGAGGCGGGCGGCTCGCCGAACCGGTCAATCAGCTCGTCGGTCACATCCATGCTGTCCTCGGCATTTTTGATGGCGGCAATCTTCTTATAGATGTCGATGCGCTGGGAGGTCTCACTGATGTAGGTCTCGGGAATATGAGCGTCCAGGCGCAGGTCAATGAGACACTCGTAGGTCTGGGCGGAAGGCTTCTCGCCCTTTTTCTCGGCAATGGCATCGGATAAAAGCCGCAGGTACATGTCGTATCCCACAGCCTCCATATGCCCGTGCTGGCGGGCGCCCAGAATGTTTCCCGCCCCCCGGATCTCCAGATCCCGCATGGCAATGCGGAAGCCGGAGCCGAACTTTGTGAATTCCCGGATGGCGGAAAGGCGTTTGGATGCCACCTCGGTGAGCACCTTCCCCCGGGTAAAGGTAAAATAGGCAAATGCCCGGCGGGAGGAACGCCCCACCCGGCCCCGCAGCTGATACAGCTGGGAAAGCCCCATATAGTCGGCATTTTCGATGATCAGCGTATTGCAGTTGGCCACATCCACCCCGGTTTCAATGATGGTGGTGCAGATCAGAACGTCGATTTCCCGCTCCAGAAGCTGCCGCCAGATTTCCGAAAGCTCCTTTTCCTCCATCTGCCCGTGGGCAATGGCGATGCGGGCCTCCGGTACCACGGTATGAATTTTAGCGACACACAGGTCAATGGTCTCAATCCTGTTATAAATATAGTACACCTGTCCGCCCCGGCGAAGTTCCTTTTTAATCGCGTCCCCGATAATGCCCAAATCATATTCGATGACGTAGGACTGCACAGGGTGCCTGTCCTGAGGAGCCTGCTCGATGGTGGACATATCCCGGATGCCGGAAATCGCCATGTTCAGCGTCCGGGGAATGGGGGTTGCCGACAGGGTCAGCATATCCACATTGGTATAAAGCTCCTTGAAGCGTTCCTTATGCTTCACGCCGAAGCGCTGCTCCTCGTCCACAATGGCGAGGCCCAGATCCTTGAATTCCACATCCTTCTGTACCAGACGGTGGGTGCCGATAATGATGTCGATTCTCCCCTCCTTCAGCTTCCGGATGATCTCCTTCTGCTGCTTTGGAGTGCGGAACCGGGAAAGCACCTCGATGTTTACGGGGAATCCGTCAAACCGCTTGAGAAAGCTCTGGTAGTGCTGCCACGCCAGAATGGTAGTGGGGCAGAGAACCGCGCACTGCTTTCCATCCATGACACATTTGAAGCAGGCGCGCATGGCCACCTCGGTCTTGCCGAATCCCACGTCCCCGCAGAGCACCCGGTCCATGGGGTGGGACTGCTGCATGTCCTGCTTGATCTCCTCGGCACAGCGAAGCTGGTCGTCGGTCTCCACATAGGGGAACCGCTGCTCAAAGTCCTTCTGCCACTCGGTGTCGGGGGAAAAGGCATAGCCGGGTGCAGCCATCCGTCTGGCGTACAGCTGAATCAGTTCGTCCGCCATGTCCTCCACAGCCTTCTTGGCCCGGGCACGGGTTTTCTGCCATTCTCCGGAATGAAGGCTGTTGAGCTTGACGTTGCTGTCCTCTTTCGCGCCGATGTAGCGGGAAACCAGATCCATCTGGGTGACCGGCACATACAGGGTGTCCGACCCGGCATAGCTGATCTTCATGTAGTCCTTGACGATACCCTGCATCTCCAGCTTGTGAACACCCTCAAACACGCCGATACCGTGGGAGACATGCACCACCAGGTCGCCCTTCTGCAGGTCGGTGAGGTTTTGCAGCTGCTTTCCCTTTTTAAACCTTTCCCGCCGCCGGTTCTGCTCCGCCGGCCGGCCGGTGGTAATGAGGTTTACCTTTAATTCGGGATATTCAAAGCCCCCCGACAGGTTGCTGGCCAAAACCGTAATTTTTTTATAGGAAACGCTGTCGGAATCCTTCACGTATTCCGCCGGCAGGTTCATCGCCTTCAGATCGTGAGCCAGCGCTGTGGCGGATTTCTGGGTTCCGGCCAGCACAATGACGGCGTATCCCTGTTCCACCAGGGGAGTCACATCCTCCTTCAGCAGCTTCAGCTCCCCGGAAAAAGAGCTGGTCTGGATGGGGCTGATGGTGAGAAGATCTTCAAAATGCACATCCTGATTGGTGCGGGCAAAGGTATCCAGAAAAGCCGCCGGCATCTCGCTGATCCGGTTCAGAACAAAGCCCATGCTGTCGTCCAGATCCATCAGGGGCCGGGTGATCTCCCCGTCCTCCAGCAGCTGCTTCAGATCCTCCTGCTCCTGCCAGAGATAGGTTTTGGCCCGCTCCCGGATATTGCCGTACTCGCTGACGAAAACCACGCCTCCGTCCAGATAGTCGAACAGAGAAGCCGGAACATCGTAGGCCAGAGAATAATACTTGTCCAGAGCGTTTACGGAAAGTCCTGACCGGACCCGCTCCAGATCCTTTTCATAGGTGGCCTTCGCCGCCTCCTGCCGGGTCTTCTTAATCAAATCCTCCAGCCGTCCGCACAGCTTTTCATTGGAGTCGAACAGCACCTCGCTGGCGGGAGTGACGGTGACTTTTTCAATCCGCTCGGTGCGCCGCTGGGTCTGCAGATCGAAATAGGCCATGGTGTCGATTTCATCGCCCCACAGCTCGATTCGGACAGGCGCATTCTGGTTGGGGGGATAGATGTCCACGATTCCGCCCCGGACACAGAACTGCGCCGTACCCTCTACCTGGGCACGGCTTTCATATCCGGATTTTACCAGCTTTTCCGACAGCTCCGCGGTGGAAAAGCGGCTGTTCAGGTCAATGGTGAAGTTTCGCTCCGCCAGCACATAGGGCGGGATGGTATGCTGCAGCACCGCCTCAATGGAGGCACAGACAACCCGGCATTCCCCGCTTAAAAGGCGGGCCAGAACTCCCAGCCGCATCTGCTCGTATTCCCGGGAAGCCACCTCCGACTGCCGGAGCGCAAAATCCTTGGTGGGGTAAAGGAAGGCGATCTCTTCCCCCGCCATGGCATTGATGTCCTCCATCAGCCCCCGGGCCATGGACTCTTCATGGGTAATCACCAACACCGTCCGCCCAAGCTCTTCGGCTGCGGCATAGATCAGATGCGCCTTATGGATTTCAGACGCACCCACCAGCAGCGTAGGCGTTCTTCCCGCGGAGAGGTTTTCCGTCAGCCGCTGGAACTGCGGCAATCCGGCGGCAATTCGCTTAAACAGTTTCATATTTCTTTCATTCCTTTATCGGGAGCGGCTCCGGAAAGCCGCAGCCCTTTGTCAGGCATTAAACCGGTTCATGGCCTGATCGATGTTTCCTTCTATGATCAGCTTTGCAATCTCCGGGCAGTGGCCCAGTGATTCCTCCAGTGCTTTTTGCTCGTCAGGCGTAAAGCTGGAAAGAACCCATGCCGCCAGATCGTAATCGGGATGGGGTTTTGCTCCCACCCCCAGCTTGACCCGGGGAAAATCGTCTTTTCCCGATAAATATATGATGTTCTTGATTCCGTTATGTCCTCCGTCGCTGCCCTTGCGGCGAATCCGGAGCTTTCCCGGAGAAAGGGAGATGTCGTCAAACAGCACGATGACATGATCGGTGGGAAGCTTGTAGAAATTCACCGCCTCCATTACCGCCTGTCCGCTCAAATTCATATAGGTTTCCGGCTTCATCAGGAGGCAGTGCTTCCCCGCGATTTCTGCGTCTCCCACAAGGGCTTTGAATTTCAGCTTTTTTATTTCGGCGCCGCAGTCGGCGGCAATGGTGTCCACCGCCCGGAATCCGGCATTGTGACGGGTGTTTTCATATTTTTTCTCGGGATTTCCCAGCCCGACGATAAGCCACTCCACCTGGCCGGAAGGCGACGCTCCCGTCAGGCCGGACGTTGCCTGAACCTCTTTCTTTTTCGCAAAAAGCATGCGGTTTTTCATCCTTTCAAAGACAATGCTTTCCAAAAGCAATCCATTTATTCTGTACGGTGCGGCCCGCTGCCGCACGCCGCAGATTCCACAGACACGCCAAAACGGCGGTGCAACTGCTGCGCCGCCTGTCTGCCGATTGGATTCATCGTATCACGCCAGTTTGCCGGTGTCAATGCCGCCGCTTCTATTTTTCCGTTTTTTTCCATACACATACTCATGTAGCCTTCCAAAAAGGAGCTGGGATTTCGCAAATTCCGGCCCTTCTGAGGTTGCGAAACAGGCGGAAATATGCTATTATAAAGTGATTGCACATTAATAAGGATAGAGATCCGGGCTTTTCGGTTCCCGGCCCGCTGCCGAAAACCGAAAAGCATCAGAAAGGAATGAAGATACAGATGGAAAAAATCCGTTTGGGCGTGGTTTTCGGCGGCGCCTCCAGTGAGTATGAAGTTTCGCTGCTTTCCTCCGCCTCGGTTTTGTCCCACATCAATGAGGAGAATTACGACATTCACAAAATCGGCATCACCAGGGATGGCCGTATGTTTTATTACAGCGGTTCCGTGGAGAAAATCAGCGACGGCACATGGACGGAGGCGGACTGTGTTCCCTGCGTCATCAGCCCCGACCGTTCCCATCACGGACTGCTCCTTCTGGAGGAAAATGTCCGGGTGATACCGCTGGATTGTGTATTTCCTGTGCTTCACGGCAAGAATGGAGAGGACGGCACCATTCAGGGGCTTTTTACCATGGCCGGGATTCCCTTTGTGGGATGCGGCACTCTGGCAAGCTCCGCCTGCATGGATAAGGCAGTCACCCACACGCTTTTGGAAAGCGCAGGCATCAACAGCGCCAAATGGCTCTGGACTACCGAGCATGAATTTTCCCAAAACGAGGCCCGCATTCTGGACAGAATCGATACGGAGCTGGGATATCCCTGCTTTGTAAAGCCCGCCAACGCCGGCTCCTCGGTGGGGATTACCAAGGTAAAGGAACGGAGTCAGCTGAAGGCCGCTTTTGAGCTGGCCTTCCAAAACGATTCCAAGGTTCTGGTGGAAGAGATGGTCCGGGGATTGGAGCTGGAGTGCGCAGTGCTCGGCAATGAGGATCCCATTGCCTCCTGTGTGGGTGAAATCGCTCCCGACGCCGAATTTTACGACTACAACGCCAAATACATCGACGGTACCACCAAAACCTACGCACCCGCACGGATTTCCGACGACTACGCCGAGGAAATCCGCCGCACCGCAGTCAAGGCCTACCAAACCATGGGCTGTACCGGGCTTGCCCGGGTGGACTTTTTCCTTTCTCTCCACAACCAGAAAATTATCGTCAACGAAATCAATACCATTCCGGGCTTCACCAGCATCAGCATGTACCCCCAGCTGTTCGGGGTCAGCGGAATTCCCTACCCGGAGCTGATCGACCGGCTGGTTGCCTGCGCCATGAATCAGACGGCACAGACGGTGTGACCAAAAACACCTGCCGCCGCGGCAGGTCAGAAAGGCGAGACCCTCCTTATGGATAACAGACCCGTCGGCATCTTTGACTCCGGGCTGGGCGGCCTGACCACCGTCCGGGAGCTGCGGAAGCGGATGCCCAACGAAAATATTGTTTATTTCGGCGACACCGGACGGGTTCCCTATGGCACCCGAAGCCGGGAAACCGTCCGCAGATATTCGGCGCAGGACATCCGTTTTCTCCTGTCCAAGGACGTAAAAATGGTGATCGTGGCCTGCAACACTGCCGCGGCGGCTTTGGCTGGCGGCATTACTGAGCTTTCCGTTCCCTGTGCCGAGGCTCTGACCCCCGCGGTTGACGCCGCACAGGCCGCCACCCGGAACGGCAGAATTGCCGTCATCGGCACCTCCGCCACCATAAAAAGCGGGGCATATGAACGGGCGCTTCACAGCCTCAATCCCGTCCTGCAGGTAACCGCCGTCCCCTGTCCCCTGTTTGTTCCGCTGGTGGAGAACGGATTTACCTCCCCGGACAACCAAATCACCCGTCTGGTGGCGGAGCAGTATCTGGAGCCGGTCCGGCAAAGCGGAGCGGACACACTGATTCTGGGCTGCACCCACTACCCCATCATTAAAGAGATCATCGGCAGAATCATGGGCGGCTCCGTCCGGCTCATTGATTCCGGCCAGGAGGCCGCCCGGGCCGCCGAGGCACTTCTGAACAGGGAAGGCATGGCCAACGGCTCCGGAAAAGAGGGCGTGTGCCGCTACTATGTAAGCGACAGCGCCGCCGATTTCGCCGAAAGTGCCCGGGCCATTCTGGGCGGGGAGGTCGCCGGCTCGGCCGAACAGATCGACATTGAAGCTTTCTGATCCCTGCACTGCAGGGATCGCCATATCAGGACAAGCCGCCGGGGCGCTGCCCCGGGGAGTCCCAACGATATCCGCCAGCCAGCAGCTGCCCGAAAGGATGAATTCCAATGAAAAAGGACGTTTACATCAGCATCAAAGGGGTGCAGGTGATCGACGGTGACAAGGATGTGACCGAGCTTGTCACCCAGGGCAACTTTTACCGCCGGAACAAGAGTTACTATATTACCTACGATGAAAGCGCCGCCACAGGCTTTGAGGGCTGCAAAACCACCCTCAAGGTTGACGACAGCGAAAAAGTGACCCTGATCCGGAGCGGTGCCGCCCGCTCCCACCTTATTGTGGAGCGCAATGCGCGCAATATCGGCCATTACGGCACCGAGGCAGGCGATCTGATGATCGGGATCAATGCCAAGGTCATCAACTCTCAGCTGACCGATCACGGCGGCGACCTCCATTTTTCCTACTCACTGGATGTGAACTCCACTCTGGTCAGCGAAAATGAGGTTTTCATCAGCGTAAAGGAAAACACCTGACTTAGCCCGGGACAAGTTTCCCTGTAAAATCAAGGACGATTCCGCCCGCAGAAGAGGACACGGAATCCGGAAAGGAATTTTTATCATGATTAACCCTATACAGGACGCCAAGAACCAGCTTCACGAAATGATTCTTGCCGCCATCGGCCGGGCAGTAGCCGCCGGCACTTTGGCGTCTGAGCCGATTCCCGCTTTCAACGTGGAGATTCCGGCAGACACCAGGAACGGCGACTTCGCCACCAACGCCGCGATGGTCTCCGCCCGCGCCTTTCATCAGGCACCCCGGAAAATCGCCGAAGCCATCACCGGCGAAATGGTGCTGGAGGGCAGCTACTTTGACCGGGTGGAAATTGCAGGCCCCGGCTTTATTAACTTCTTTTTGTCCCGCGCATGGTTTTCACAGGTCATCCGCACGGTGGAAGAGCGGGGCGACAGCTACGGACGCACCGATTTTGGCGGCGGAAAGCGGGTTCTGGTGGAATTTGTCTCCGCCAATCCCACCGGCCCCATGCACATCGGAAACGCTCGGGGTGGTGCCATCGGCGACGGCATTGCCAGCGTTCTGGACTGGTCCGGTCACCAGGTAAGCCGTGAGTTTTACATCAACGATGCGGGAAACCAGATCAATAAATTCGGCCTTTCGCTGGATTGCCGCTATCTGCAGCTTTACCGGGAGGGCGTGGAAATGCCCGAGGACGCTTATCAGGGCGCCGACATTGTGGAGCACGCTAAAAATTTCGCGGCCCAGTACGGCGACAGCTATGTGAATGCCTCCGAAGCCGACCGCCGGAAAGCGCTGGTGGAATTTGCCCTGCCGAAAAATATTCAGGGGCTGAAGGATGACCTGCTGAAATACCGGATTGAATACGACAACTGGTTTCGGGAATCCACCCTTCACGCAAACGGCGAGGTTCAGAAGGTCATCGAACTGCTGAAGGAAAAAGGTGCAACCTACGAGGCGGAGGGAGCCCTCTGGTTCAAAGGCGAGGAATACGGCGCGGACAAGGACTTTGTGCTGGTCCGTTCCAACGGGGTTCCCACCTACATTGTGCCGGACATTGCCTACCATTATAATAAGCTGGTCACCCGGGGCTATGACAAGGCGGTCAACGTGCTGGGCGCCGATCATCACGGCTATACCATGCGTCTCCGGGCCACCCTCGCCGCATTCGGCGTGGATGTAAGCCGTCTGGACGTGGTGCTGATGCAGATGGTGCGTCTGGTGCGGGACGGCGAGGTCATCAAGGCCAGCAAGCGGAGCGGCAAGGCCATTACGCTGGTCACCCTTCTGGAAGAGGTTCCCATTGATGCCGCCCGCTTCTTCTTCAACATGCGGGAGGCAAATTCCCAGTTTGACTTCGATCTGGATCTGGCTGTGGAGGAAAGCTCCCAGAACCCGGTCTATTACGTTCAATACGCCCACGCCCGCATCTGCTCCATTCTGCGCAATCTGGCGGCGGAGAACGTCACTCCCAAGGCTGCCGGAGACTGCCGGCTGGAGCTGCTGACAGCTCCCGAGGAAAGCGAACTGATTCGCTTCCTTGCCGCTCTTCCCGGTGAGATCATCGAAGCGTCGAAAAGCTACGATCCCGCCCGGATCACCCGCTACGCGGTGGATCTGGCGACCTATTTCCACAAATTCTATAACGCCTGCCGGGTGAAATGCGGCGAGGACGAGCTGATGTATGCCCGGCTGGCCCTCTGCATTGCCGTGAAAACAGCCCTGCGGAACGTGCTTAGCCTTCTCAAGATCACTGCCCCCGAATCCATGTAACCGCTTTGACAAAGAAAGGAATGGGAAACTGACTATGGACACCGAAAACCGACGAATTCTGCTGGATGGAGCCACTGCAACCAACCTCTACCGCAAGGGGATGCCTCACGGCGTCTGCGTGGAGGAGTGGGTTCTGGCCCATCCGGAGGCCATTCTGGAGGTTCAATCCGCTTTTGCCGCAGCCGGAAGCGACATCATCTACGCCCCTACCTTTTCCGTAAACCGTGCCCGCATGGCGCGGTACGGACATGAAAAGGACATCCGGGACTACTGCTCCCGGCTCGTGGCTCTTACCCGTCAGGCGGCGGGAAAAGCCAGGGTGGCGGGTGACATGTCGCCTGCCGGACTGATTCTGGAGCCTTACGGAGACTCCACCTTTGACGAACTGGTGGATGTTTACGCCGAGCAGGCGGCGGCCCTCAATGATGCAGGTGTAGATCTTTTCGTCATTGAGACCATGCTGTCCCTGTCGGAGACAAGGGCGGCGGTGCTGGCCTGCCGGAAATTCGGAAAGCCCATTTTCGTGACCATGACGTTAGGACAGCACGGCGAGCTGTTCATGGGCGGAAGCCCCGCCGGAGCACTGGTGACTCTTCAGGCGCTGGGAATCACCGCTTTCGGCCTGAACTGCGCTTTCGGTCCCAGCCAGATTGCGGAGGCCATCCGCAATCTCAAGCCCTTCGCCAAAATTCCGCTCATCGCCAAGCCCAACGCCGGAGAACCCAATCCCCTGATTCCCGACCACTACGACATCAGCCCTGTGATGATGAAGGAAGCGATGAAGGAGATTCTGGATGCGGGTGCTTCCATTGTGGGCGGATGCTGCGGCACAACGCCGGAACACATTGCGGAGCTTCGCTCTCTGCTGGACAGCTATGAGCCCTCTGTATCCTGTCCGGAGAAGGCGGGTCAGGAGAACGATCTTTATCTTGCCAATGAAAACGAGCTGTTTTCATTGGACAACGAGCGGCTGGAGCTTTCCGAGCCGATTTCGTGCCAGTATGATATGGCGGACGACCTGCTGGATGCGGAGGAAGAGAACTTTGACCTGCTGCGCATTGACGTGGAGACGCCGGAGGAAGCGGAGGAATTCGCCCTGAACGAGCATATGGCGAAGCTGCCGGTCTGCTTCCATTCCAATCAGGAGAAAGCACTGGAACGGGCGCTGTTTTTGTATCAGGGGCGCTGCATGGCAGACTCCCACAGCGATATCCCCGAGGACATGCTCAAAGCCATTGCCGCCCGGTACGGCGCTGTCATTTATTAAGGAAACGAGGGGGTTGCCCGAAATGGGGCGCCCCCCTTGAGAATCCGATTGCAGGAGGCTTTTAAGCCTCCTGTTTTTTATTCCTATGATTAAATTCGAAAAGTTTCGGTCGAGCCTTTTCAAAGGCTCGCGGATTCCAAAGGCAGGGCCTTTGGGCGCTTTCCGCAGAAAGCGAAACCTCTGTGCCGCCAAAACGGTGGTGGGGTGAATCAAACAGTCCGGTGGACTGTTTGAGAGGGGCGGCCACACGACAGCCGCCCCTCCTTTTTTCTGTTATTTCCGGTGTTCCAGAATTTCTATTTTCTTTCGGGGTTGCCAGCCCTATCGTTTGGGGCTGCCCGCCCCAAACCCCGCCCTATCTTTTTGCACCGCCAAAAAGATAGGGGAGAAAAATCGGTGCAAGGGGGTGTTCCCCCTTGTACATCCCCCCATTACGAGAGCGCGCCGATGAATTTTGCAAATATGGTTATTGCGTGCCCGCGTTCGTCAGGGCGTACGTATTTTAGAAGAAACCCAAACCCACTTGCCTATTTGCAGTCTTTACCGCCATCCATTAAATAATCGTAAGAAACATCAAAAACCTTCGCCAATGCCCGCAGTTCAATATCAGTAACATATCTTTTGTTTGTTTCAATTCTTGTAATTACATTTTTATCCATATCCATACCAATCAGCTGCAGTTCATGTGCCAATCCTCTTTGGGACAGATGCCGTTCTTTTCTAAGCGCAATGAGCTGTCCCGCAATTAAGTTCTTTTTTCCATCTGCTTCACAAGGCCTTGCCATATTCATCACCCAAAATCATTTTGTATCATTTTTTGCACTTTTATTGATTTTAGCAAGAATATATGATAAAATCGGTTGTAAAAGTGATACAAAAGAAAGGATGTTGTGCATGCGCTCCATTGGCGTCCGGAATTTGGACAAACTGGGCCGGCTCACTCTCCCAAAAGAATTGCGTGAAAAGCTCGCTTTCGGGGAGCATCAGAAATT
This sequence comes from Oscillospiraceae bacterium, assembly GCA_048358235.1. Lineage (GTDB taxonomy): Bacteria > Bacillota > Clostridia > Oscillospirales > Ruminococcaceae > Paludihabitans. The sequence continues at coordinate 46,100 of DBGCDL010000020.1, read as the reverse complement.
TCTTGTCTGGAATGAAAATGGCTGTATCTGCCTCCAGCCCATCTCCGGCGACGAAAGCACATCCGATCCACAGCAGAAATCCCGATATTAAAAACATTGCTTTCCACAGCCAAAAAGGGAGAGATTTCCGATTACCGGAAGTCTCTCCCTTTTCAGGAATATTGAAACATGAATGAAGTTAGTTGTCTTTCAATTTTTTCAAAATCAGCTTTGCGGCCTTATAAATATCGCCGCAGCCCAGCGTAATCACCAGATCGCCCGGCTCCGCAATGCTGCATACATACTCCGCAATTTCTTCAAACGTGGGAAACCACACACATCCGGGGATTTTTTCCGCCAGATCCTTGCTGTAAATGCCGACGGTATTCTTTTCCCGGCTGCCCATAATTTCCGAAAGCACCACCATATCCGCAATGGGAAGCGCTTCGGCAAACTCATTCAGCAGCATCTTGGTACGGGAATAAGTGAAGGGCTGATGCACCGCAATGACCCGCTTAAAGTCCAGGTCTTTGGCCGCGTTCAGCGTGGCGCGGATCTCGGCCGGATGATGGGCGTAATCATCCGCTATGGTGACGCCCTTCGCTTCGCCCAGTATCTCAAAGCGGCGTCCGGCCCCGTGAAAAGCCGCGAGTCCCGCCTTGACCTGTTCAAAGGACGCACCCGCACTCATGGCAGCGGCGGCGGCGGCGGCGGCGTTCAGCACATTGTGCCGCCCCGGCACATACAAATCCAGATGTCCCAGATTCTCACCTTTATACATTAAGTCGAAACTTGTATGAATACTCCTGTGAGTAATGATATTTGCCGGATAATAGTCGCTCTTGTCCGTCCAGCCAAAGGTAATCAGCGGTTTCTCCACGCCTTCCAGCGCCAGCCGAACCTCCGGATCTTCTCCGTTGGCAATCACCAGCCGGGTAGCCATCCCACAGAATTTGTGGAAGGAGGCCACCAGATTTTCCATGGTTTTGAAGTAATCCATGTGATCCTCGTCGATGTTCAGCACGACGGCGGTATCGGGTGAAAGCTTCAGAAAGGTATCCACAAATTCGCAGGCTTCGCAGACCATCAGGTCGCTTTTTCCCACTCTGCCATTGCCTCCGATCTCAGGCAGCTTGCCGCCGATCACGGCGGACGGGTCAAACCCGCCGTCCAGCAGAATCTGGGTAATCATGCAGGAGGTGGTGGTTTTGCCGTGAGTGCCGCAGACACAGATGGCGTTGGGATAGCACCGGGTCAGAATCCCCAGCATGACGCTCCGCTCAATGACGGGAACGCCGCTGGCCCTTGCCGCAATCAGTTCGGGATTATCCGCCATAATGGCGGCGGTATGGACGATCAGGTCGGCCCCCTCGATGTTTTCGGCACGCTGGCCCATCGTCACCGGAATCCCCAGCTTTTTCACCAGTTCCAGCGTATCGGATGGGTTGTTGTCCGAACCGGTCAGATAATATCCTTCCGCATGGAGAATCTGGGCAATGGGGAACATTCCCGAGCCGCCGATTCCGATAAAATGAATATGTTTCTTGCCTTCCAGCAATTTGTCGTTTATTTCCACAGATGAGCATCCCCTTATTGATTTCAAAGCCGGGAACTGGTGTCTTTGCTCCATTTCCAGATCTCTTACCCTATAGTATATTGCATTTTAGAAAAAAAATAAACAAAAAACGGAAATAAATTTTTATGTCATGGCAAATTTTATGGCAATTAAATGAATAGGGTTCCCTTTTTCTGCCAAACATACTATCGCAAACCTGTGCGAACAATACGCCAAAGGCGAAAACAACAAAATATTTGCCGGACGCGCAGCGGCGGAATGGACGATTCAAGATGAACATCACCGATATCAAAATCCGCAAGCTTCTTACCGAAGGACGGCTGAAAGCCATTGTTTCCATTACGCTCGACAGTGAGCTGGCGCTTCACGACATCAAGGTCATTGAAGGTCCGACCCGGCTTTTTGTGGCAATGCCCAGCCGGCGGGACGACAACGGCGTCTTCCGTGACATTGTGCATCCGATTTCAGCGGATGGCCGTAAGATGATCGAATCCCAGATTCTGGATTTTTACGAGGAATTCCGAAAAGAGCATGAAGCGACCGCATCTTACGATATTTCCGGCGGGCTCAATCCCTTTGGACACGAGTCTCCCCGCGATACCCCGCTGGCCCAATAGCCAGCCAGTTCCTCCTCTCCTCTTTCTCTCTCATTTTGCCTGAAGCAAAGGCAGCCCGGGATACGATACAGCATCCCGGGCATTTTTTTGCGCGCACGGCGGAAAGAACCCGAAAAGCAAGGCCGCCTAAAAAAGAGCAAAAAGAAAGTAAGGCGAAACCGCCTTACTTTAAGTGGGGGGTAGTATATGAAAAAGAGTCATGTATAACTCGGAAAATAGCGAAGACATAATCCATACAAAAATTCTTTCAGATTTCTCCTAATTCATTCTATTACATTCTCCATATTCTGTCAAGTCCCCGCTCCGGATATTCAAAATTTTTTGTTTTCATTCAGCAAAACAGCTAAATGTGTTATACTATTTTGGGCTTTCTGCCCAAACAGCATTCCAGGATATGGAATTCTATCCTGTTTTTATTGTTCGGGAAGATACCGGAGCAACTCCGCAATAACGGTGTTTGAAAGTAAAAAGCCTTTGGGTGTCAGCGTGATTTTCCCCTGCGCAAGCGAAAGATACCCCGCATTTTCCAGCAGCCCGCACTCCCGGATGAGCTTTCCGTACTCCCCTTCCGGAAGTTCACCGAACCATTCCAGGGGGACTCCCTCCGTGAGCCGCAGGCCAAGCATTACCTTCTCTTCCGGGTCTCCCGGCGCCTCATCCGTCACCCGGGCATTCCGGCCCGGGGCGGCGATATATCCGGCAATGTCCCGGGGATTGCCGTACCGCTTCCCTCCGAAATAGGAGTGGGCCGCCGGCCCGAAGCCCAGATATTCCTCGCAGCGCCAGTATTTCAGGTTATGCCTGCTTTCTTTGCCGGGCTTTGCAAAATTGGAAATTTCATACTGACCAAATCCGTGCTGTTCCAAAAAAGACACCGTTTCCAGATAAATGTCCGCCTGCTCCTGCTCATCTGCGCACTCCTTGAGGATGGGGCTGTTCCAGTATGCCGTCTCCGGCTCCACCTTCAAAAGATAGGCGGAAAGATGAGAAACCGGCAGGCTTACCGCAAACTCCAGAGTGTGCAGAATGCTTTCCCGGGTTTGCCCGGGAGTGCCCAGCATGACATCCAGCGAAATGTTGGAAATGCCGCCTTCATAGGCTGTTTCCACCGCCTGTGCCGCTCGGGAAGCGGTATGGGAGCGTCCCAGCGCTTCCAGCTCCCTCTGCTCCGAGGACTGCATCCCCAGGGAAATTCGATTGATTCCCGCCCGCCGGAACGCGGAAATCCGCTGGGAAGAAATGGTGTTGGGGTTGGCCTCCAGCGTAATTTCGGCGTTTTCCAGCCCGAAGCATTCCTCTGCGGTTTCCGTCAGCCGGGCAATCATTTCCGGCGGGATCAGGCTGGGTGTGCCCCCGCCGAAATAGAGGGTATCGGCCGCAATTCCCTTTCCCCGGTACCGTTCCATGTCGGCGGTCAGGGCGCGGACATATTCTTCCGCAAGGCCTTTGTGGTAGCCTACGGAATAAAAATCGCAGTAGGGGCACTTTTTGGCGCAGAAGGGAATGTGAATGTAAATTCCGATTTTTTCCACAGCAGCCGCTCCTTTCTGTGGAAAGTCCCTGTCTCTCATCGGTCGGCCAGCCGGTTCGACAGGGAAATAAACTGCTCCATCGTCAGCTCTTCTGCACGGGCAGTCGGCTTCAGACCGCATTCCGCCAGCGCCTCAAGCACTCTGCCTTTTGGCAGGGCCAATCCGGAGGAAACAGGGTTTGCCAGCGTTTTCCGCCGCTGGGAAAAGGCCGCCCGAATCAGCCGGAACAGAAATTTCTCATCGGCCACTCCATCCGGCAGCTCCTGCCGGATATTCAGCCGGATCACGCAGGAATCCACATTGGGAGGGGGCATAAAGCTCCCCCTGGACACCGGGAACAGCACCTCCGGCTCGCTGTAATAGCGAACCGCGGCAGTCACCGCACCGCAGGCGCGGGTTCCCATCCGGGCACAGAGCCGGTCGGCGGCCTCCTTCTGCACCATTACGGTAATGGAACGCACAGGGAGCCGCTGCTCCAGCAGGCTCATAAGAATGGGGGAAGTGACGTAATAGGGCAGATTGGCGCAGATGGTTACCGGCATCCCGGCAAACTCCTCCGCAATCAGCTTCGGCAGATCAAGCTTGAGCACGTCCGAATGGACCACCGTCACATTGGGGCAGTCCGCCAGCGTTTCCCGCAAAACCGGAAGCAGCTTTTCATCGATCTCAATGGTGACCACTTTTTTCGCCCTTCGCGAAAGCTCCACCGTCAGCACGCCAAAACCGGGGCCGATTTCGATCACCCCGGCCTCCTCCTCCGCGCCGCCCATTTCCGCAATTCTGGGGCAGACGCTGGGGTTCACCAGAAAATTCTGCCCCAGAGATTTGGAAAAGGAAAAGCCGTACCTTTCGCACAAATCCTTTACCGTTCCGATATTCGCCAGATTTTCCATTCTGTCACTCCTTGCTTTCCGGGGCGCCGCCCCGAACCCCGGTCAAGGGACAAGTCCCTTGACAATCCCGCTGCCGTTTCTGTTTTCACAGAAACGGAACTTTAAGGTAAAAATATAATTTTAAAGTTCTTTTCGCATTTTGTTTTATTATACCATGAAAATTGATTTGTCCAAAGAAAAACGGAAAACTTTCTTTTTCCTCCGCAGGGAGTCTGCGCATCTCTGGAAAAAAATACGGATTGCTTTTTAATTTGGGGATGGAGTATAATGAAAGTCGAAGTATGTCTGCATTGCGCAGGGTGAAGGAGATGAGCTCGTGGAAAGACGGGACAAGACCAACTATTATCTTGATATTGCTCAGTCCGTATTGGAACGGGGCACCTGCCTGCGTCGGAATTTCGGCGCAATTATTGTAAAAAATGATGAAATTGTATCCACCGGCTACGTGGGCGCTCCCAGAGGACGTAAAAACTGTACCGATCTGGGTTACTGCACCCGGGAAAAGCTCAATATTCCCCGTGGGGAGCGCTATGAGCTCTGCCGCAGCGTTCATGCGGAAGCCAACGCCATTATTTCCGCTCCCCGGAATGAAATGATCGGCGCCACCCTCTATCTGGTGGGTGTAGACTACAAAACCAGGGAAATCGTTCCCGATGCTTCCTCCTGCGCCATGTGCAAGCGAATGATTATCAATGCCGGAATCAGCACGGTCATCATCCGTACCACAAAGGACGACTACAAAATCGTTGATGTGGAAAAGGAATGGGTGGAACAGGACGATTCCTTAAGCGGACAGTTCGGATACTGACCGTTTTGTGCCCTCCCGGCTGCGGGAGGGCATTTTTACGCCTTGCGGTACAGGTCTATTTTTCTATTTTTCAAGAGCTTCGTCAATGGGTTTTGTCCAATGTGTCCGTATTTTAAGGAATCGCGGCAATTGTGTCCGCCGCCGATTGACAGCATCTGAAAAGAATGATATTATACAATTAAAGTATACATTTTCAGGCAGCATCGGCCGCAGCCTCCCGGAACGGAAAGGATGGGTATTACTATGGATTTTGTTCAGTCAAAATGGTGTGAGGACATCAATGTCCGAAACTTCATCATGAAAAACTACACCCCCTATGAAGGCGACGACAGTTTTCTGGCGCCTCCCACAGACCGCACCCGGAAGCTCTGGGAAAAGGTCAGTGCTCTGATGAAGGAAGAGCACAGGCGCGGCGGTGTCTACGACATTGACGAGCATACCATTTCCACCGTTTCCGCCCACAATGCCGGGTATATTGACAAGGATCTGGAAACCATTGTCGGGCTCCAGACGGATGAGCCGCTTAAAAGAGCGATTATGCCCTTCGGCGGCTACCGCATGGTGCAAAACTCTCTCAAGGCCTACAACCGCGAATCCGACCCCCAGGTGGACAACGTATTCAAATACCGCAAAACCCACAATGACGGTGTATTTGACGCCTACACCGACGAGATGAAGAAAGCCCGCCACACCGGCATTATCACCGGCCTCCCCGACGCTTACGGGCGGGGAAGAATCATCGGCGACTACCGGCGGGTGGCTCTCTACGGCGTGGACAGGCTGATTGCCCAGAAGCAGAAGGCGCTGAAGGAGGAGCTGGTCTTCGATATCATGGACTCCCCCACCATCCGTCTGCGGGAGGAAGTTTCCGAACAGATCCGCTCTCTGGGCGAACTGAAGGAAATGGCGGCCAAATACGGCTTTGACATCTCCCGCCCCGCTTCCGACGTCAAAGAGGCCATCCAGTGGGTCTATTTCGGCTATCTGGGGGCGGTCAAGGAGCAAAACGGCGCGGCAATGTCCATCGGACGGGTTTCCTCCTTCCTGGACTGCTATGCACAGCGGGATCTGGAGGAAGGCCGCTACACTGAATCGGAAATTCAGGAATTCGTGGATCACTTTGTCATGAAGCTCCGGATGGTCCGCTTTCTGCGCACCCCCTCCTACGACGAGCTGTTCTCCGGCGACCCCACATGGATTACCGAGTCTCTGGGCGGCATGGCCAATGACGGAAGAACGCTGGTAACCAAAATGACCTTCCGCTTCCTCCACACGCTGGTCAACCTGGGCCCTGCTCCGGAACCGAACATGACCGTGCTCTGGTCTGACCGGCTGCCCTATCCCTTCAAGTGCTTCTGCTCCCGTCTTTCCATCGAGACCTCTTCCATCCAGTACGAAAACGATGAGCTGATGCGGGAAAAATTCGGCGACGACTACGGGATTGCCTGCTGTGTCTCCGCCATGAAGATCGGCAAACAGATGCAGTTCTTTGGTGCCCGGGCAAATCTGGCCAAGGCGCTGCTCTACTCCCTGAACTCCGGCAAGGACGAACGGTACGGAGATCAGGTGGGCCCCCTTCTGGCTCCGGTGGAGGGCGAATATCTGGACTACGACCAGGTGATGATCCGATTCGACGCAGTCTGTGAATGGCTTTCCAAGCTGTATATCAACACCCTCAACATCATCCACTACATGCATGATAAGTACTGCTATGAGAAGCTTCAGATGGCTCTTCACGACGAGGACATCATCCGCACCTCCGCCTGCGGTCTGGCCGGACTTTCCGTGGTGGCGGACAGCCTGTCGGCCATCAAATACGCCAGAGTGAAGCCCATCCGCAACGAAGCCGGGCTGATTACCGAGTTTGAAATCGAGGGGGACTATCCCAAATACGGCAACAACGATCAGCGGGCGGATCAGATCGCGGTAGACGTGGTCAAGATGTTCATGACCAAGCTGAAGAAAAACCGCACCTACCGGGAAAGCATCCCCACCATGTCCATCCTGACCATTACCTCCAACGTGGTCTACGGCAAAAAGACCGGCTCCACTCCTGACGGACGGAAGGCCGGCGAGCCCTTCGCTCCCGGCGCCAACCCCATGCACGGCCGGGACAGCAACGGATGCGTAGCCTCCATGAAATCCGTCGCCAAGCTGCCCTACGATTTTTCCGAGGACGGCATTTCCTACACCTTCTCCATCGTTCCCAGCGCTTTGGGCAAGGACTCCGGGGAGAAAACGGAAAACCTCGTCACCCTTCTGGACGGTTATTTCATGGAGCACGGACATCACATCAACGTGAATGTGCTCAACCGGGAAGTCCTGCTGGACGCCATGGATCACCCGGAGCTCTACCCCCAGCTGACCATTCGTGTCTCCGGCTATGCGGTCAACTTTATCAAGCTGACCCGTGAGCAGCAGCTGGATGTCATCAACCGCACCTTCCACGAAAGATTCTGACAGACCTGAAAACGCCCCGGTCCTGAAGCAGGGTTCCCGCCCCGCCCAAGACCGGGGCGTCTGTTACGGGAAAAGCGGAGCAGCTCTTTGTGAACGGCCTGTTAATTTGTCGGCACAGCGCCGCTCCAAAGGGATTTTCGTTGTATTTTTCCGCTCGGCATGATAAAATGGAATAGAACCGCTGCGGTTCGTTTTCGATTTCCCTTTTAAGGAGGCTGATTGATTATGGAATTATGGCATGTGCTGTTTTGGGCAGTTCTTACGGTGCTGCTGATCGTTGCCGAGGTGGCCACGGTTCAGATGGTGGCTGTCTGGTTCGCTGCCGGAAGCCTTGTGGCCTTTGTCTGTTCGCTGTTCGGCGTTCCCTTCTCCGTGCAGGTCATTGTCTTTATTCTGGGCTCGGTTCTCCTTCTTGCGGCTACCAGACCCATTGTAAAGAAGCTGCTCCGTGGTATGAAAAAAGAAAAAGTAAATGCAGACCGGGTCATCGGCCAGGAATGCATCGTCAAAGAGGAAATCAACAATCTTTCCGGGACCGGACGCGTCTTTGCCGACGGGCTGGACTGGACGGCCCGCAGTATGGATGACTCGGTGGTCTATCCGGCGGGTACGGTCTGCGAGGTCGTCAAAATGGAAGGCGTGAAGCTGTTTGTGACAGCTTCACAAAAATAGGCCTGTTTCCGGCGTCTTGCCGTAAACATAGGATTCATTGAAGAAAAGAGGTCTTTCTTATGTGGCTCATTCCTTTGGCACTGGTCGTTGTCATCCTGCTGTTCATCGTTTCCCGCATTAAAATTGTTCCCCAGTCGGAAGTTTATGTAATTGAACGTCTGGGCACCTATCGGGATACCTGGGACACGGGAATGCATTTTCTGATTCCCTTCATCGACCGGATCGCGAAGAAAATCTCCCTGAAGGAATTTGTGGTGGATTTCAAGCCTCAGCCGGTAATCACCAAGGACAACGTCACCATGCAGATTGACTCGGTTGTCTTTTACCAGGTCACCGACGCCAAGCTCTTTACGTACGGCGTAAATAATCCCATGTCCGCCATTGAGAACCTTTCGGCCACCACTCTCCGTAATATCGTGGGTGAGCTGGATCTGGACGAAACCCTGACTTCCCGTGATACCGTAAACACCAAAATCACCGCCATTCTTGACCAGGCCACCGACAAATGGGGCATTAAGGTCAACCGGGTGGAGCTGAAGAACATTCTTCCTCCCCGGGATATTCAGGATGCCATGGAACGCCAGATGAAAGCCGAGCGGGAACGCCGTGAGGTAATGCTGAAGGCGGAGGGCGAAAAGAAATCCCAGATTCTTGTGGCCGAGGGCGAAAAGCAATCCCAGATTCTGCGGGCGGAAGCGGCCAAGGAAGCGACCATTCTGCAGGCGGATGCCATCCGTGAAAAGCAGATCCGGGAGGCTGAAGGCCAGGCGCAGGCCATCAAGCTGGTGCAGGAAGCCTACGCCGACGCGCTGAAGTTGCTTACTGCGGCCGATCCCAGCGACAAGGTCATCGCCATCAAGGGGCTGGAAGCTCTGGAAAAGGTGGCGGACGGAAAGGCCACCAAGCTGATTATCCCTTCCAACCTCCAAAATCTGGCCGGTCTTACCGCCAGTGTAAAAGAAATGTTTACCGATTCCAACGTGGCTCAATAACTGCTTTTTCTGTTTGCCGGCGGCCATATTTCATGGCCGCCGGTTTTTCACCAGTTCCGGCCCCCTGCTGCTTTCCCTGAAACAGGGCTTTCCGGCCCGTTTTTTCCCGGTTTGGTTGGAATGAACAGATAAGCGGATGGAAAAAAAGTTTATTTGTTAATTTATAGAGATTGTATTTGCCGCCGTTTTGTACTAAAATAGAAGCATATCGGCAAACAGACACAGGACGTTGCTCTCAACGGGAAAGGATGGGGCTTGGAATGCGGTGTTCTTGTACGGAAACTTATCATGCCCTCCTTGTTTCTTCCTACTTTCGGGAGATTGGCCCGGGACAGGCTGCGCCCGCTATCAGTGCATAATCAAAAAGGCTGCGGAGTATCGCAGCCTTTTTTCTGTTTGTTGGCGAAAAAACAGGGCTGTTAGCCCGTCAAAAGGAGTGTATGCCCAATGGCAAGCAAAAAAGTGGCAGTCATCATGGGAAGCGACAGCGACCTTCCGGTAGTGACCGCCGCCGTCAAGGAACTGAAAAAATTCGGTGTCACCGTCGAGGCACATGTGATGAGCGCCCACCGCACCCCCGCCGCTGCCGCAGAATTTGCGGAAACCGCCCGGGAAAAAGGCTTTGGGGTAATCATCGCCGCGGCGGGCAAGGCCGCTCATCTGGCCGGCGTACTTGCCGCCCACACCACTCTTCCGGTCATCGGAATTCCCATCAAGTCCTCCACGCTGGACGGTCTGGATGCTCTGCTGGCCACTGTACAGATGCCCTCCGGGATTCCCGTAGCCACCGTTGCCATTGACGGTGCCAAAAACGCCGCATTGCTGGCGCTTCAGATTCTGGCGCTGGGCGATGAGGAGATTGCCGCAAAGCTTTTGCAGATGAAAAAAGACATGGCGGACGAAGTGGCGGAAAAGGACAGAAAGCTTCAGAACGAGCTGTTCGCGTAACAGGTTCCTTAACACAGACATACAGACAAATGGATAGAAGAAAGGGAAGGATTTTGATTATGACAAAGCTGGATATGATTTACGAAGGCAAGGCAAAAAAGGTGTTCCGCACCGACAATCCCGAGGAATTCATTGTTGACTACAAGGATGACGCCACCGCTTTGAACGGACTGAAAAAAGGTTCCATTCACGACAAGGGCATCATCAACAACCGGGTTACCAACCACCTGATGAAGCTGCTGGAGAGCAAAGGCATCCCCACCCATTTCATCAAGGAGCTCTCCGACCGGGAGACTCTGGTGAAAAAGGTTCATATTGTTCCGCTGGAGGTCATTGTCCGCAACATTGCCGCCGGTTCTCTGGCCAAGCGACTGGGGCTCCCCGAGGGCACCAAAATGAAGCGCACCGTTCTGGAATACTGCTACAAGGATGACGCGCTGGGCGATCCCATGGTAAACGAATACCACATTCTGGCCATGGAATACTGCACCAAGGAAGAACTGGATCTGATTGCTTCCTACTCCCTGAAAATCAACGAAATTCTCACTGATTATCTGAAGGACGCCAATATTGAGCTGATTGACTTCAAGCTGGAGTTCGGCAAAACCTCCGACGGCACCATTGTTCTGGCGGACGAAATCTCCCCGGATACCTGCCGCTTCTGGGATGTGACCACTCACGAGAAGCTGGACAAGGATCGCTTCCGCAGAGATATGGGCGGCGAAGAGGATGCCTACAAAGAAATCATGAAGCGCCTGCTGGGTGTGTGATTTCCCGCAGCCTGCGGCTTTTTGAGAAGTTTCCGGCAGCGTCCGGTTCCGAAGCCTGTCCCGCGTCCCCAAGGCGCGGGACAGATAAATTTTTCCGCCGGAATGGTCCGGCGGCTCCGTATGGCAATCTCCTCCGGCAGGTATGGCGTTCTGCCTTCAGGAGCCTCTGATAAAGCGGCTTCCAAAGCGGCCGCTGACCTTGGGAGATTGCCGTGGCAGAAAGGATTGGTACATTTTATGGGCGGTATTTTCGGCGTCGCGTCACAATCGGACTGTGTAACCGACCTGTTTTTCGGCACAGACTATCATTCCCATCTGGGTACCCGGAGAGGCGGCATGGCAGTTTACTCCGAGCATGGCATTGAACGGGCGATCCACAACATTGAAAACTCTCCCTTCCGCACAAAGTTTGAACGGGATATTCTGGAGATGAAGGGGCATCTGGGAATCGGCTGCATCAGCGACATGGAGCCACAGCCGCTGATTGTCCGCTCCCACCTGGGCAACTATGCCATCACCACTGTAGGGCGGATCAACAATGAAAAACAGCTGGTAGAGACTGCGTTCCAAAACAGCAGCATTCATTTTCTGGAGATGAGCGGCGGGCGCATCAACGCCACCGAGCTGGTCGCCTCCCTGATCAACCAGAAATCCACCATTACCGAGGGCATTCTTCACGCGCAGGAGATGATCGACGGTTCCATGACCATGCTGCTCCTGACCGACAAGGGCATCTATGCCGCCCGGGACAAGGCCGGCCGCACACCGCTGGTTCTGGGGCAGAAGGATGGCGCCTACTGCGCTTCCTTTGAGTCCCACGCTTACCTGAATCTGGGCTACCGCCCCCTGCGGGAGCTGGGTCCCGGCGAGATTGTATTCATGACTCCCGACGGGATTCAAGTCATGAGCGAGCCCAGGAAAAAGATGAAAATCTGTGCCTTCCTGTGGACCTACTACGGCTACCCCACTTCCAGCTATGAAGGCGTCAACGTGGAGCAGATGCGGTATGAATGCGGCCGGATTCTGGCTCAGAACGACACCGAAACCCACGGTATCGACTATGTGGCGGGTGTGCCCGACTCGGGTATTGCCCATGCCATCGGCTATGCCAATGAATCCGGTGTGCCCTTCGCCCGTCCCTTCATCAAATATACTCCCACGTGGCCCCGGAGCTTTATGCCCCAGAATCAGGAAATGCGGAATCTGATCGCCCATATGAAGCTGATCCCCGTGGATGCGCTCATCCGGGACAAAAGCCTGCTCTTTATTGACGACTCCATCGTGCGGGGCACCCAGCTGGGAGAAACCGCCCAGTTCCTCTATGAAAGCGGGGCAAAAGAGGTTCACATCCGGCCAGCCTGCCCTCCCATCATGTTCGGCTGCAAATATCTGAACTTCTCCCGTTCCACTTCCGAAATGGACCTGATTACCCGCCGGAGTATTCTGGAGCTGGAAGGCAGTCCGCTGCCCGGCTGCATGGAGGAATATCTGGACTGGCATACGGACAGGTACAGCCGGATGATTGACTCTATCCGCCAAAAACTGAATTTCACCACTCTCAAATATCAGACTCTGGACGGTATGCTGGATGCCATCGGCATTGACAAGGACAGCATCTGCACCTACTGCTGGACCGGCCGGGAATAACTCTCACTGATTCGCCTCCTATTTACCGCTCTTTGACAGTGCGGCAACCATCAGAAAGGAACGATTAATTATGAAAAGCTTCAGCGAAAGCTATAAGGACGCCGGCGTTGACGTAACCGCCGGTTACAAAGCAGTGGAACTGATGAAACAGCATGTGGCCCGTACCATGACCAAAGGGGTCGTCTCCGGAATCGGAGGGTTCGGCGGTCTGTTCGAGCTGGACTGCACCGGGATTCAGAAGCCGGTGCTGGTTTCCGGCACAGACGGCGTGGGCACAAAGCTGAAAATTGCCTTCAAGCTGGACAAGCATGACACTGTGGGCATCGACTGTGTGGCCATGTGCGTCAATGATATTATCTGCTGCGGCGCGAAGCCCCTGATTTTTCTGGACTACATTGCCTGCGGCAAAAACGTTCCGGAAAAAATTGCCCAGCTGGTCTCCGGTGTAGCCGAGGGCTGCGTCCAGTCCGGGGCTGCCCTCATCGGCGGCGAGACTGCTGAAATGCCCGGCTTTTATCCCATTGACGAATACGACCTGGCAGGCTTCTCCGTGGGTGTCGTGGACAAGGACAAGATTCTCGACCAGAATTCCCAGAAAGCCGGAGACGTGCTTATCGGGATCTCCTCCAGCGGTGTCCATTCCAACGGCTTCTCTCTGGTGCGCAAGGTGTTCGACATTGAAAACGCCGATTTGAGCCGTACGTTCGCCACACTGGACAAACCATTGGGCGAGACTCTGCTGACCCCCACCAGAATTTATGTCAAAGCCATCCTGAACCTGCTGGACGCGGTAAAGGTGAAGTCCATCTCCCACATTACCGGCGGCGGCTTTTACGAGAATATCCCCCGTTCCCTGCCGGACGGCATTACTGCCAAAATCGACCGGAAGGCCGTTCCGGTTCTTCCGATCTTTGACCTGATCGCGGAAGTGGGCAAAATTCCGGAGCGGGACATGTTCAACACCTTCAACATGGGTGTGGGCATGATTGTATCCGTGGAAAAAGCGGATGCGGACAAAGCGCTTGCCTCCCTGCGGGCCAGCGGAGAAACCGCCGCCGTCATCGGCGAGCTGGTTGACGGCGACGAAGGCGTCATCATTGCCTGAAGCAGGCACACACCTGGAAGAAAAGGAATCTGTGACATGAAAAATATCGTTGTTCTTGTGTCCGGCGGCGGCACCAACCTGCAGGCGCTGATTGACGCCCAAAACCGCGGGGAGATTCCCGGCGGTAAAATCACCTGCGTGATTGCCTCGAAGCCGGGTGTTACCGCGCTGGAGCGGGCAGCGCAAAACGGAATCAGAGGCCGGGTTCTTGCCCGGAAAGAGTACCCCGATTCCCTCTCCTACAGCAATGCCATGGTGGAGCTGCTGAAGGAGGAGCAGGCGGATCTGATTATTTATGCCGGTTTTCTGGTCATTCTGGACGAAGTGGTCTCCCGTGCGTTCCCCTACCGGATTATGAACGTTCATCCCGCCCTGATTCCCAGCTTCTGCGGAAAAGGGTTTTACGGGCTTCACGTCCACGAGGCGGTGCTGGAAAGCGGCGTAAAGCTCACCGGCGCCACGGTTCACTTTGCCACCGAGGTCTGCGACGGCGGCCCCATCATTCTGCAAAAGGCTGTACCGGTAAAAAACGGCGACACACCCGAAATCCTGCAAAGGCGGGTTATGGAGCAGGCGGAGTGGGAGCTTCTCCCCAAGGCTGCGGCTCTTTTCTGCGCCGGAAAAATTGAGGTGCAGGGCAACAAAACCATCATTCACGAGGAGGACTGAACCATGTCTTTACTGAATCTGCAAACAGAGCTCTCCGGCAACCGTTATCCCGGACGGGGCATTGTCATCGGCAAAAATGCGGATGGCAGGCATGCGGTGCTGGCCTATTTTATCATGGGACGGAGCGAAAACTCCCGGAACCGCATTTTTGAGGAAACCCTCAACGACGGAATCCGCACCCGTGCTTTCGATGAATCCAAAATGGAGGATCCCACTCTGGTGATCTATTCCCCCGTCCGCATCATTGACAGCTTTACGATTGTGACCAACGGTGACCAGACTGACACCATCTATGATTCCATCGCGGAATCCGGCAGCTTTGAGGAAGGGCTTCGGACCCGCACCTTTGAGCCGGACCCGCCGCTCTTTACCCCCCGCATTTCCGGCATTGCCAATTTCGCCGAAAAGGGCTTTTCCTACAAGCTCTCCATTCTGAAGAGCGACAACGGCAACGGGGACTCGGTACAGCGGTTTTTCTTCGAGTACAGCCAGCCTGTGACCGGGGAAGGCCATTTTATCCACACCTACCAGTGCGACGGAAATCCGCCTCCCACCTTTGCGGGGGAACCGAAGGCGGTGGCGCTGGAAGGGGACATTGACAGCTTTACCGAAAATGTCTGGAACGCGCTGAATGCCGACAACAAAATCAGTCTTTTCACCCGGTACGTTGATCTGGAAACCGGTGAATTCGAGACACGGATCAAAAACAAATTTGAGTAAAGGAATGGTGTTTTGATGGCAAACGAACTTTCTTTGAAATACGGCTGCAACCCGAACCAGAAGCCCTCCCGGATTTTTATGAAGGACGGCAGCGAGCTTCCCATTACCGTTCTCTGCGGCAAGCCCGGGTACATTAACTTTCTGGATGCTTTCAACTCCTGGCAGCTGGTAAAAGAGCTGAAGCAGGCCACCGGTCTGCCCTCTGCCGCTTCCTTTAAGCATGTTTCCCCCGCCGGTGCGGCGGTAGGACTCCCGCTGACCGATGTACTTCGAAAGATTTACTTCACCGGCGACGGCGAACTTTCTCCTCTGGCCTGCGCCTATGCCCGTGCGCGGGGCGCCGACCGCATGAGCTCCTATGGCGACTGGGTAGCGCTCTCCGACGTCTGTGACGGCGACACTGCCCGCCTCATTGCCAAAGAGGTATCCGACGGCGTAATCGCCCCCGGCTACACCGAGGAAGCCATGGATATCCTGCGCGGCAAGCGCAAGGGGAACTACAACGTGGTGCAGATCGACCCCGCATACGTTCCCGCCCCCGTTGAGCACAAGGATGTCTTTGGCATTACCTTTGAACAGGGCCGCAACGAGCTGGTCATTGACAACTCTCTCTTTGAGAACCTGCCTACCCGCAACAAGGACATTCCGGAATCCGCCAAACGTGACCTGATTATCTCTTTGATTGCACTGAAATACACCCAGTCCAACTCCGTCTGCTATGTAAAGGATGGTCAGGCCATCGGCATCGGTGCAGGTCAGCAGTCCCGGATTCACTGCACCCGTCTGGCAGGCAACAAAGCGGATATCTGGTGGCTCCGTCAGCACGAAAAGGTGCTCAATCTGCAGTTTGTGGACGGCATTCGCCGGGCCGACCGGGACAATGCCATCGACGTATATATTTCCGAGGATTTTATGGACGTTCTGGCGGACGGCGCATGGCAGTCCATCTTTTCCGTAAAGCCCGATCCGCTGACCCGGGAGGAAAAGCGTGCCTGGCTGGATCAGATGTCTGGCGTGGCGCTGGGTTCCGATGCGTTCTTCCCCTTCGGCGACAACATTGAACGTGCTCACCGCAGCGGCGTGGCCTACATTGCCCAGCCCGGCGGCTCCATCCGCGATGACAACGTGATTGACACCTGCGATAAGTACGACATTGCCATGGCCTTTACCGGCATTCGTCTTTTCCACCACTAACCTACTTTTCTTTTACAAAAAAGAAAAGTAGGCAAAAGAAAATGCAATTTTTTCCTCCTTTACTTTAACGAAAGAGAAAAGCAGACAAAGGAAAATGCAATTTTTTTCTCCTTTGCTTTAACGAAAAAGAAAAGGAGGCAAAAGAAAATGCAATTTTTTCCTCCTTTGCTTTAACGAAAAAGA
Organism: Oscillospiraceae bacterium; assembly: GCA_048358235.1. Classification (GTDB taxonomy): domain Bacteria; phylum Bacillota; class Clostridia; order Oscillospirales; family Ruminococcaceae; genus Paludihabitans. The sequence goes on along the minus strand of DBGCDL010000020.1, from coordinate 29,335 downwards.
AAAGGAGGAAAAAGAAAATGCAATTTTTTCCTCCTTTGCTTTAACAAAAAAGAAAAGCGGGCAAAGGAAAATGCAATTTTTTCTTAATTGATTTTTCTTAATTGAAAAGCAAAAGTTTCTGGCTTCCTTTTTTCAAAAAGGAAGTGGGTTTGGGCAAGGCCCAACAACCATCTGCGCAATTCACGACGGTTAGAAAGGATTGGCTGCAATATGACCCTGTTAGTTGTAGGCGGTGGCGGCAGAGAGCACGCCATTATCAAAAAACTCCGGGAAAACCCCGCTGTCACCAAGCTGTATGCGGCTCCCGGAAATGGCGGCATTGCCGCTGACGCAGAATGCGTCGCCATTAAGGCCACTGATGTGGACGGCATGGTGGAATTCGCCCGGACCCACAACGTGGACTTCTGCGTGGTGGCGCCGGATGATCCGCTGGTGCTGGGCATGGTGGACGCCATGACCGAAGCCGGGATCCGCTGCTTCGGCCCGAATAAGGCGGCCGCCATTCTGGAAGGCAGCAAGGTCTTTTCCAAAGAGCTGATGAAAAAATATAAGATTCCCACGGCGGGCTACGAAACCTTTGACAGCGCAGAGGCGGCCATTGCCTACGTCCGTGAGCAGAACACCTATCCCACTGTCATCAAGGCCGACGGCCTCGCACTGGGGAAAGGCGTCATTATTGCCGAGAATGAACAGCAGGCGGTGGACGGAATCCGTTCCATTATGGAGGACAAAATCTTCGGCCAGAGCGGCAATCACATTGTCATCGAAGAATTTCTTACCGGCCCGGAGGTCTCCGTTCTCTCCTTCTGCGACTCCCACACAGTGGTGCCCATGGTTTCTTCCATGGATCACAAACGGGCTTTAGACGGCGACAAGGGACTCAATACCGGCGGTATGGGAACCATTGCCCCCAATCCCTTTTACACGCCCTCTGTGGCGGCGGAATGCATGAAGACCATCTTTCTTCCCACCATGGAGGCCATGACTGCGGAAGGGAGGCCCTTCAAAGGCGTCATTTACTTCGGACTGATGCTCACCCCCAACGGGCCCAAGGTCATCGAGTACAACTGCCGCTTCGGCGACCCGGAAACCCAAGTGGTTCTTCCCCTGCTTAAGACTGATCTCCTCACCATTTTTGAAGCAGTTGCCGATGAAAAGCTGGCTGACCTGACGATTGAATGGGCGGACGGCTCTGCGGCCTGTGTGATGATGGCATCGGGAGGATATCCCCAGAAATACGAGTCCGGCAAGGTGATCGAAGGGCTGGACGAAAACGGTCAGTCCGCCTATGCCACCGTATATCATTCCGGTACAAAGCTTTCGGACGGCACCTATCTCACTGCAGGCGGACGGGTTCTGGGCGTTGCCGCTACCGGCGCAAACCTGATGAAGGCGCTGGGGAAGGCCTATGCTGCCGTAGAGACGATTACCTTTGAAGGCGCTCACTACCGCAAGGATATCGGCTCGAAAGCGCTCCACAGTATCTAAGTCTCTCATTGAATAGAAAAAGATTCCCACGGCGGTGCCGTGGGAATCTTTTTCTATTCAATGGACTTTTTGGTAAGCCACGTTTTTCCGTGAAAACGGATCGAGAAAATCACGCTTCGCACGGCCCATTCCGCTCCCATACTGATCCACACGCCCTCCACGCCGAGCCCGACGGGAACGGCCAGCAGGTATCCGAGCCCAACCCGAACCAGCCACATGGTAATCAGCGAAACGGTGGAAGTAAAGCTGGCATCCCCCGCCGCACGAAGGGTGCTGGGCGTCACGTTGGAGAGCGTCCAGAAGAACGGCATGGGAATCACAGCAATCAGGATCAGCCGGTAAATCAGCCGCAGCGTATCCGGTTCCGGATGATACAGCCCCAGCAAAGAGGGGAGCAGCGGATAGAGTATCGCAATGGACAAAACAGTGGCTGCATTTCCCAGCAGCACCATCTTTTTGCCGTACCGTCTGGCCTGCTCGTAATCCCGGGCGCCGATGCACTGACCCACCACTGTAATCGCAAGAGTACCCACCGCGGTGCCTGCGCCATAGAATAGACCAAACAGAGAATTGGAAATGGCGTTGGCGGCAATACTGGCAGTGCCCAGCGGCACCATATAAGTCTGGACGATCAGACTTCCGGCATTAAAAAACACCTGCTCCACCGCAAAAGGAATTCCCAGTCGAAAAATGGATTTTTGAAGAGAGAAATCCACCCGGAAAATCTCCTTTGCCCGAAGAGCCAGACTCCCTTTAGGGGAAAACAGCAGGTAGACCGCCACCCCGCCGCCGATCAGCCGGGCAATGTTGAAGGACAGCGCCGTTCCGATAATGTCCAGCTTCATCACATTCAGAAAGAGCATACTGGCAAACAGATGAATCAGATTGATGATGACCGTGAGCCGAAGGCAGGTTTTAGTGTCTCCGGTTCCCCGCAGAACGGAAAACGTGCCCTGATAAAGGGAAAACGTAATAAAAGAAACGGCAATGCCGATTAAATAATTTCCGGCCTTCTTCTGCACGGAAGGATCTGCGGATGCAAACAGGAAATTCACCAGAGGATGGGCAAACAGAATCAGTGCCACGCTGGAGACCAGCGCCACCCAGAAGGTGGCCAAAACCACCTGGCCGGCTGCCTCCCGCATCTTCCGGATATCCCCTCTTCCCTTATACTGGGCGACAACGACGGTTCCGCCGGCGGAGAGCGCCGAAAAAAGGCTCATCACCATCATGGTGACAGGCCCCACCAGACTGACCGCCGAAACAGAGTCCTGACCGGAAGTACTGATCATGGAGGTGGTCAGCATCCCGATCAAAAAAATGAAAAACTGGTCCAGAACCAGGGGTCCCAGCATACCAAAAATCTGCCGGTAAGAAAAAATGGTGCCCGAGAATTGCCCGGCCAGAAACCGGTCCAGTTTGGAGTCCTGCCGAATCAGGGGAACCTGCAGTATTCGCGGAGTTTTCATCCGTCGCCTCCCATTCCTTATTGCGAATCCACCCGGTAAGAATCCTCCCGGGCGATGTATCGTCTATTTGTAAATTTATTTTCTTATTTAAAAATCCTACCAACACCATGTTTTTTCACGACAAAGGTTGACATTTTGGGAATATGCCGCATATTTGCTCTCTACAGTATAACTTTAAATGCAAAGGATGTAAAGAGCATTAACAAATCAAATTTTACTTTTAGAGCGGATTTTCATTTTTCAGATATCATTTTGAAAATCCCTTTCTTTTTGATTTTTTACGTGAAACTACTTTTCTTCTGCTTAAAAAGCAGTTTTTACCGTTTCGCAAAGCGTGTTCCACCACGCTTTCTATGAACCCAATCCGCACCAGATTCATAAAATGTATTGTTACCAATACCAATCATACTGCAAATAGATAGACGTCCCAGAAAGGAATGATCCGAATCATGCTTCAAGATAAAACAATTCTTGTAGTGGGAGGAGATTTGCGGCAGGCTCATCTGGCAAAGCTTCTGGCGGAAAACAATCAGGTCTATACGCTTGGGCTGGAGAAAGCGGAGGGGCTTGACGGCAAAGCGACCACTCTGGAGTATTTGAAACAGGAAAACGTGGTGCTGGACTACATAGTGTTTCCCATGCCGGTGGGGAGCGACAGCGACACTGTCAATACTCCGTTTTCCGCAAAGCGCCTTCTCATTGATGACGTGCTCGCCTGCGCCTCGGCTTCTACCTTCATCTTGGGAGGGAAGCTGGGGGAGGATCTCATTTACCGGCTGAATCAACGGAAGCTGTCCTATGAGGACTATCTGGAGCGGGAAGAAATGGCGGTACTGAACGCCGTTCCCACCGCCGAGGGCACCATCCAGATTGCCATGGAAGAGCTTCCCACCACCATCTTCGGACTGCGGGTGCTGCTGGTGGGCTATGGGCGCATTTCCAAGGTGCTGGCACGCCTGCTTCAGGCCATGGGAGCGCATGTTACTGTCTCCGCCCGGAAATTTTCCGATCTGGCATGGATTGAAGCCTGCGGCTACACCCCTGTACACACCAACCGGCTCTCCGGCGCCATTGCAGACAGTCAGCTGATTGTCAACACCGTTCCTGCCGCTGTGCTGAATGAAAGTCTGCTGTCCCGGGTTCCCAAGGGCTGTCTGCTGATCGACCTGGCCTCCAAGCCGGGAGGAATTGATTTTACGACGGCCAACCGAATGGGCCTGAAAACCATCTGGGCGCTGTCTCTGCCCGGAAAGGTTGCCCCTATTTCCGCCGGAAAAATCATCTATGACACCATTCAAAATATTGAAAGTGAAAGGAGGGAGTGGCATGACCAGAACTAAGCTTGGATTCGCCATGACCGGAAGTTTCTGCACCTTTGAGGCCAACCTGAATCTGATGAGCACCCTTACCGCTTTTTACGATATTGTTCCGATTATGTCCTTTCACGCTTCCAAACTGAATACCCGGTTCGGCAAGGCGGAGCAGTTTATCCAGCGGATTGAGGAAATCTGCGGAAGGCATATCATCAACACCATTGAAGGCGCGGAGCCCATCGGCCCCACCCATATGACCGACGTAATGCTGGTTTCCCCCTGCACCGGAAACACGCTGGCCAAACTTGCCAACTCCATTGTGGACACTCCCGTCACCATGGCGGTAAAAAGCCATCTGCGAAACAATCTTCCCGTTATCATTGCCGTTTCCACCAACGATGCGCTGGCCGGCTGTGCCAAGAATATCGGCATACTGGCAAATTTGCGGAATTACTACTTTGTCCCTCTGGGGCAGGATAATCATCAGGGAAAGCCCACCTCATTGGTAGCCAAATTTGAACTGGTTCCCGAAACCATCGAGTACGCCCTGAAAGGTGTCCAGATCGAACCCGTTCTTCTCCCGCCTTATCTGAATTGACTGCAAAAACCATCTCCGCAATTTTAAGCGGCGGAATATCGGCTGATTGTGCCGTGGCTCGCTCTTTGCTCAATCTTCGGCTAAAAAAGGGACAGCAAAAACTCCCGCTTGTTATGCAAGCGGGAGTTTTTGCTGTCCCCTTTTTTTCTGTTGTATATTAGAGCCTCTTCCAGACGACCAGTTCTGCATCTGTTCCGGCGTCGCCATATTCGTAGACCACAAGCTGCCGCTCATCCGCCGCCAGCCCATAGCAGCGGTCACTGCCGTCCTTGCAAATCTCGGCGCCGTAATACATCTTCCCGTCGTCGAGAATTTTTGCCTTCCCGCCATTGGGAAGTCTGCACTCCAGGTTGATGAAATCGCCCTTCAGCTCATAAAGCCGGACAACTTCCCCCATATCCTCAATTTTCAGTTCGTTAAATTTGCGAATCAGTTCTTCCTGCATTTCAAATGCTCCTTATTCCTCTCGCAGAAACCGCATGGTGCAGTTCCCGGCATCCAGCCTTGCCCTGCCCCCGATGGGCAGGATCGCGTGATTTTGTCCGTGTCCGAAATCGTCGCAATAGACCGCCGGAATCCCGTGCTTCCGGCCGAACCGGGTCAGCCGTTCCAAAAGCCATGGGCAGGGCTTTTCCGAATAATTTCCAAAAAGCAGTCCGGACACGCTCCGGATAAAATCATTCTGTTCGATATGGGACAGCAGCATGTCCACCATTGCCACATTGCTGAACATTTCGTGATCCTCCAGAAAGAGAATGTACTTTTGCTCCGGATCAGCCGAAAAATAGGGGGTGTTCAGCATCAGCGCAAAATTCAGCAGATACCCTCCCACCATCAATCCGGTGCAGACACCGGGATTCAGGCATTGCCAGAGGCTGTTGCTGACAAAGTCCTCCGCATCTCCTCTGACAATCTGGGAATCAAACTGGGTGCAGGTATAATCGGTGGGGCGCAGAAACTCACCGGGAGTCTGTCCGTAATAAGTAATCAGCCCTGTTTTGGAATAGACCGCATCCAGAATGGACGTGCCGTCGCTGTAACTCAAAAACAGCTTGGGATGTGCCCGGATGGCTTCATAATCAATATAGGGCAGAAGATCAATGCTTCCGTTTCCTCCGCCGAAAAAAATCATTTTCACCTGATCGTCCAGCACCATCTCATTCAGGTCATCTGCCCGCTCCTGTTCACTGGCCAGATAGCCGTAGGTATCCCGATACAGATTGGCCGCCGTTTTCACCCGGAATCCCCTTGCCTCTATTCCCGCAATGATGTCCCGGTACTCCTCCCGGACAGCCACATGGCTGGGGGAGATGATTCCGATGGTGTCGCCCGGATTCAGCAGATTTGCCCACATCGTCAAACCCTCCTGTGGTGGTAATTCAGCCGAACGCTGTGAGACTAATTGTAGCACACCGTTTCCCGGCAGTAAAGAGAAAGGAAAAGAATCCCTTCTTTTCCGAAAAAATAAACGCCATCCAAACCGGATGGCGTCATTTTCTGGATTATTCAGCGTTTTCTTCAATATATCTTACGATATCGCCGACAACCTTGATGTTCTGGAGCTGATCATCAGGAACTTCAACGTCAAATTCCTCTTCGATAGACATTACGATATCAGCCAGATCCAAAGAATCCGCGCCTAAGTCATCAACGATAGAAGCGTCCATAGTGACTGCGTCCTCATCTGCGTCGAGCTGGTCAATCAAAATTGATTTGATCTTCTCAAATACCACGACAGGTCCCCCCTTACTACAATATAGTCTATATTATACCTTATCGCATAAAATATGCAGGATCAGGAATATAATATCAAAATAATTGCCGACCCAAATGGATTCCGGCCCTCTGATTGGGAATCCGGGATTAAAATGTCTGCAATTCCTGAAATTCCCCAATTTTTCTAAACTTATTATATCTGCTCTCCAATAAGATTGCAATATCTTTTTCCATTAATTTTTGCAGGTTTTCATAAAGACAACTGGAGATATTTTCCGCAGTTTGATGGGGATTGTTGTGCGCCCCGCCCGCGGGCTCCGGAATGACTTCGTCGCAGACTCCCAGCTCTCTTAAATCATCAGCGGTAATTCGCAGCCGGTCGGCCGCTTCCTTCTCGCGGGAGGCATCTTTCCAAAGAATGGAGGCAAAGCCCCGGGGAGAGATGACGGAATAAACCGCATTTTCCAGCATGACAAGCCGGTCGCACACGCCAAGCGCCAGCGCGCCGCCGCTGCCGCCTTCCCCCAGCACCACGGAAATCACCGGCGTTTTCAGCCGGGAAAGCTCAAACAGGTTGCGGGCAATGGCCTCGCCCTGGCCCCGCTCCTCTGCGGCGACGCCGCAGAACGCGCCGGGAGTGTCAATGAAAAAGAGAACCGGACGGTGAAATTTTTCCGCCTGTTTGGCCAGACGGAGCGCTTTCCGGTAACCCTCCGGATGGGGCATGGCAAAATTGACCCGCTTGTTCTCCTCGAAATTCCTTCCTTTGACCTGTGCCACAACGGTGACCGGGATTCCCCGGAAACTGGCCACGCCGCCGATGATGGCCTGATCGTCGCCAAACAGGCGGTCTCCGTGCATTTCGCAGAAGTCGTCAAAAATCAAAGGAATATAGTCGTTGATGGTGGGGCGTTCCTTATGACGGATAATCTCGATCCGCTCCGATGCCGTCAGTCCGCTCATCCTCTCGCCTCCCCTGTATGCAGCCGGATCAATCTCGACAAGGTGCGGCGAATGTTCTGGCGGGGCACAATCATATCCACAAAGCCGTGCTCCAGCAGAAATTCGGCCGACTGAAAGTCGTCCGGCAGACGCTGTTTAATGGTATCCTCAATGACCCTGCGTCCGGCAAACCCGATCAGTACCTTCGGCTCGGCGATGATGATGTCGCCCAGCGATGCAAAGGATGCCGTAACTCCGCCGGTGGTGGGGTCGGTGAGAACCGTGATGTACAAAAGTCCCGCATCGCTGTGGCGGGCTGCAGCAGCCGAGGTCTTGGCCATCTGCATCAGGGAGACAATCCCCTCCTGCATCCGTGCGCCGCCCGAAGCCGCAAAAATGACAACCGGCAGCCGCTTCTCCGTGGCACGCTCAAACGCGCGGGTGATTTTTTCACCCACCACGCTTCCCATGGATGCCATCATAAAATTGGAGTCCATCACAACGATGACGCAATGTTTGTTCCGAATCCGGCATTCACCGGTCAGCACCGCATCCCGCAGACCCGTTTTTTCCCGCATATCCGCCAGCTTTTCCTCATACCCCTCGAAATGGATGGGGTTTCCGCTGATCATGCCCGGGTCGTACTCCGAAAAAGAGTCCTTGTCAATGGTAAGATCCAGCCGTTCCTTTGCGGTAAGGCGGGCATGATAGCCGCAGTTTCCGCATACCTTGGAGGCGCCGATAAAATCGTCCATAAACATGACTCCGCCGCAGCGGGGGCATTTGAAAAGCAGGTCGTCCGGTATGCTGACCTTGCTTTTTTTATCGGTATGGCTGTCGGTTTCCATCCGGGATTTGACAACCTTAAATAAATCTTCCAGCACTGGCTAACCCACCTTTCCTCAATGTCTCCGGCCCAGATAGCCGATGTCGTAGGTTCCGTTCTCAAAATTGGGATCGCGGAGAAGCGAAAGCTGAAAATCGATGTTGGTATCCACGCCCTCCACCAAAAATTCCGCCAGCGCCCATTCCATCTTGCGGATTGCCTCCTCCCGGTTAGGGGCATAGACAATCAGCTTGGCAATCATGCTGTCGTACCAGGGAGAAATCTCACAGCCCTGATACACGGCGCTGTCAATGCGCACACCCGGACCTCCGGGCATATGCAGCGCCTCAATCCGTCCCGGCGAAGGGCGGAAATTCAGCTCCGGATTTTCCGCATTAATGCGGCATTCGATGGCGTGACCGCTCAAATGAATGTCGTCCTGGGTAAAGGGGAGGGGCTGACCGTCGGCAATGAGAATCTGCTGGCGGACAAGATCCACTCCGGTCACCAGCTCGGTAATCGGATGCTCCACCTGAATCCGGGTATTCATTTCCATAAAGTAAAAGCTGCCGTCCTCCGCCAGCAAAAACTCGATGGTTCCGGCATTTTTATAACCGCAGGCCTTGGCCGCCCGAACAGCCGCACCGCCCATCTCCTCCCGAAGCGCGGGCGTCATCACCGGGCAGGGGGATTCTTCCAGCACCTTCTGATTCCGGCGCTGCATGGAACAGTCCCGCTCTCCCAGATGCACCACATTGCCGTATCCGTCCGCCAGAATCTGAAATTCCACATGGCGGGGATTGACGATGAATTTTTCAATGTACACGTCGGCATTCCCGAAGAAGCTCACCGCTTCCTGCCGGGCGGCAGTCATCTGGGACTCCAGCTCATCCGGGGTATGCACCAGACGGATTCCCCGTCCGCCGCCTCCCGCGGAGGCCTTAATCATTACCGGGTAACCGATCTCCCCGGCAATGCGCCGGGCTTCCTCAATTCCCTTCACCGCTCCGTCAGAGCCGGGAACCACCGGTACGCCGGCATTTTTCATGGTTCTTTTTGCGTTGGCCTTATCGCCCATCCGCTCCATCGCTTCGGGGCTGGGGCCGATAAACACGACGCCGCATTTCTGACAGTTGCGGGCAAAAGCGGAATTTTCCGACAGAAAGCCGAACCCGGGATGAACCGCGTTGGCACCGGTCAGCTCGCAGGCGGCAAGAATGGCCTTGACGTTCAGATAGCTGTCTTTGGTGGCGGCAGGGCCGATACAGATGGCTTCATCCGCGATCTGGGCGTGAAGCGCACCCCGGTCCGCCTCGGAGAATACCGCCACGGTGCGGATTCCCAGTTCCCGGCAGGCACGAATGATACGGACGGCAATTTCGCCCCGGTTCGCAATCAATACTTTATTGAACATTGTTGTGACCATTCCTTTTTCTCGTGATAGGACGAAAAATCATTTCCCAATGATGCAGGTAAATTCACAGCTGGCTGCCCGCTCCCCGTCCACTGTAGCAACGCCCTTGCCCACCGCAATATTGCCGCGGGTTTTAATGAATTCCACTTCCAGCGTCAGGGTTTCTCCGGGGCGCACCATGCGGCGGAATTTCGCCTTGTCAATCCCACCGAAAAAGGCGGTTTTCCCCTTGTTTTCCGGCAGAGAAAGCGCGCAGACGGCACCCGCCTGCGCCAGCATTTCCAGTGTCAGCACGCCCGGCTGGACAGGCTGACCGGGGAAATGGCCCTGAAACCAGTATTCATCGGGCTTGAGATATTTTTTGGCCACCACCCGGACACCGGGCTCCATCTCCTCTACCTCATCAATCAGCAGAAAAGGATCCCGGTGGGGAATGATTTCCTTAATTTGTTCCAAATTCAGCAGCGGCATCAGTTTCGCTCCTTCCGTTTTCTGGGGTGAATCGGTTATCGGATGACCATAATCGGCTGATTATACTCCACACCCTGAGCGTTTTCCACCAGAATCTCGGCCACTTCACCGGCGCAGTCGCTCTGGATTTCATTCATCAGCTTCATGGATTCAATCACAAAAAGAACGTCGCCCTTCTTCACCTTGCTGCCCACCTGAACGAAGGGGGGCTTGTCGGGGGCGGGAGAGGCGTAAAAGGTGCCTACAATGGGGGATTTCACCAGAGTTCCCTCCTCCTCCGCCCGGGCAGGGGCAGCCGGAGCGGAAACGGCAGACGCAGAGGCGGGAACAGAAGCACCGGTGCAGACCGGCGCCCCCTTTCCGGATTCCATATGGAGCTCAAAGTCGCCGTCCTTAATGGTCAGCTCTCCCAGCCCGGTGGAAGCCATTTTATCCATCAATTCCTTGATTTCTTTCAGATTCAATTTGTCAGCCATGCCAAACATCCTTTCTGATGGGATCGGGTTTCTTCCGAAAACTTATTCTGCGGAAGCGTCGTATTTTTTCAGCAGCAGGCTGGCGTTGTGACCGCCGAAGCCCAGAGAGTTGGAGAGAGCATAGGTAATGTTTTTTCTGCGTGCGCCCTCGGTCACATAATCCAGATCGCATTCCTCGTCCGGTTCCCGATAGCCCACTGTGGGAGGGATAAGACCCTCCTCCAACGCTTTGGCGCAGATCATCGCCTCGAGGGCTCCCGCCGCACCCAGCAGGTGCCCCGTCATGGACTTGGTAGAACTGACGGCGGTCTCTTCCGCATGGTCACCCAGCGCCTTTCGGATGGCTTTGGTTTCATATTTATCGTTGAGGCCCGTGGAGGTTCCGTGAGCGTTGATATAATCCACCAGCGCCGGGGAAATGCCGCCTTCCTCGCAGGCAAGCTCCATGGCTTTGGCCGCTCCGGCACCCTCCGGATCGGGGCTGGTCATATGGTACGCATCACCGGTGGCGCCGTAGCCGATGAGCTCGGCATAGATGTGAGCCCCCCGCTGTCTGGCATGCTCCAGCTCCTCCAGAACCAGAATGGCTCCGCCTTCGCCCATGACAAAGCCGCTCCGTTCCCGGTCAAAGGGAATGGACGCCCGGTCCGGATCCTCGGAATGCGTGAGGGCTTTCATGTTGTTGAAGCCGGCAATGGCAAATTCGGTAATCGCCGCTTCGGAGCCGCCGGTAATACAGGCGTCCGCATAGCCGTGCTTAATGCTGCGGAATGCCTCGCCCACGGCATGGGCGGAGGTGGCGCAGGCGCTGACAGGGGCATAATTGACGCCCTTGAACCCAAATTTCATGGAAATGCTTCCCGCCGCCATATTGGTAATCATCATGGGAATAAAGAACACGGAAACACGGTTCCCGCCTTTTTCCAGAAAATTGGCGTGCTCCCGCTCAATGGTCTGAAAGCCGCCGATTCCGCTGCCCACAATTACGCCCACCCGGAAGGGATCCAGATCCTCAAAGCGGGTGCCGCAGTCCTCCACCGCCTGTACGGCGGCGGCGATGGCCAGCTGATTGTACCGGTCGGTGCGGCGGAGCTCCTTCTTGTCAAAGTAGGCCAGCGGGTCAAAATCCTTGATTTCAGCGGCCACCTTTACTTCGCTGTTGGAGGTGTCGAAGCTTTCGATTCTTGAAATGCCGTGCCTGCCGTTTTTGATGCTGTCCCAAGACGCTTCTGCGGTCACTCCCACGGGGGACACTGCGCCGATGCCTGTAATTACTACTCGTCTTTCCATATTTTAAGCAATTCCTTTCTCAGACGGCTTTTCCTGCATGCCGCCCCGGGAAACTTGACTTCATTCCGTTTTCTTCCCCTGTGCGGGAAGGAAAGCTACATGGGCATTCCGCCGTCAATCACGATCACCTGACCCGTGATGTAGCGGGAGTCCTCTCCCACCAGGAAGGAAACCGCTCCCGCAATTTCTTCGGGCTTTCCAAACCGCCGGAGAGGGATCTGGTTTTTCACGTCTTCCTTATATTTTTCGTCGAGAACGTCGGTCATAGGCGTTTCAATAAAGCCGGGGGCCACCGCATTCACGGTAATGTTCCGGGGACCCAGCTCTTTGGCGGCGGTCAGGGTCATCCCCACCACGCCCGCCTTGGAGGCGCTGTAGTTCAGCTGTCCGGGATTGCCGTAAAGCCCTGCCACCGAGGTGACATTCACAATCCGTCCGCTCCGCTGCTTCATCATCACGGGGGTGACATGGCGGATCATATTAAACACGCCTTTATAGTTCACCGACGCCACAAAGTCGAACTGTTCCTCGCTCATCCGGGCAATCAGCCCGTCCTTGGTAACGCCGGCATTGTTGACCAGTACGTCAATGGTGCCGAACCGCTCTTTGACCGCCTTGACCATCGTTTCGCAGGCTCCAAAGTCGGAAACGCTGGCAATGAAGCACTCCGCTTCCACTCCCAGCTCCTCGCAGGCCTTCTTCACTTCCTGCCCGCCGTTGTCCGCTTCCGCCTGAGAACGGCAGTTGATGGCAATATTGAATCCGTCCCGGGCCAGGCGTTTCGCCACGCAGGCGCCGATCCCCTGAGTCGCCCCTGTAATCAGCGCGGTCAGACGGCCCGTATTTTCCTTAATCAAAGTCAATCCCCCTTATCATGCATCCGTTTTGCAGCAGCTGCTTGGCGCTCATCATCATCTCTTTGATAATTTCCGCCGCGGTTTGCTCTTCGTTCACCAGACCGGCGATTTGACCGGCAAAATAGCTTCCCCGGTCGGGATCGCCCTCTTTTACGGCAATGCGGAGGCTCCCCGCCGCCAGCTTTTCAAATTCCTCCGGATCAATTCCGGCCTTTTCCTGTTCCAGCAGATTTTTGGTCAGCTTGTTGCGGATTCCCCGGCAGGGATGCCCGGTGCACCGGCCCGTCACCACCGTGCTGGTATCCTTGGCCGACAGCACCATTTCCTTGTATTCCCGGCTGATTTCACACTCTTTGGCCGCCAGAAAGCGGGTGCCCACCTGAACGCCCTGCGCCCCCAGCATAATGGCCGCCGCAACGCCCCGTCCATCGGCAATGCCGCCCGCCGCAATGACGGGGATCTCCACTGCATCGCAAACCTGCGGGACAAGCGCCATGGTGGTCTGCTCGCCGATATGGCCTCCGGACTCCATGCCCTCGGCGACTACCGCATCCGCGCCGGCACGCTCCATCCGCTTGGCCAGAGCCACGCTGGGGATTACCGGAATCACTTTGACTCCCGCCGCTTTCAGCGCGGGAATATACTGGCCGGGGTTTCCGGCGCCGGTGGTGACCACCGCAATTTTCTCGTCGATGCAGAGCTGTACCAGATCGGGGGCGGTGGGGTTCATCAGCATGATGTTCACGCCGAAGGGACGGGTGGTGAGCGTTTTGGCCCGGCGGATTTCCTCACGGATTACATCTACCGGAGCGGCACCGCCCGCAATCAGCCCAACGCCGCCGGCGTTGGAAACAGCCGCCGCGATGGAGGCGTTTGCCACCCATGCCATACCACCTTGAATTATAGGATATTTTACTCCCAAAAGCTTTGTAATTTGTGTATTCATTGTAAATTCCTCCGATTCGTTTCTTTGATTCGGGAAAACGGTGTGCCAAGCCGACCCGGCTACCATTCAAAAACCGACGCCGCATACACAAGCCCTGCGCCGAACCCTACAATACAGATTCTGTCGCCCCGCTTCAGCGCGCCGGAACGGCTGGCCTCCGCCAGACAAACCGGGATGCAGGCGCTGGAAATATTGCCGTGATCGGCAATGTTGACATAAAACTTGTCCATCGGCACTCCGAGGTTTTTGGCCGCTGTCTCCAGAATCCGCTGATTGGCCTGATGGGAAAAAATCCAATCCAGCTCATCCACACGGATTCCCGCTTTCTGGCAGGCGCTTTCCACCGCCGCCGGCATGGCGCGGGTAGCGAACTTGTACACGTCCCGTCCATCCTGATGAAGACCGAATCCATTGGTTTCCGGCAATCCGTCATAGGCCCAGTCAAAGGCCTTTTCCCGGAAGGGATTCGCGGGCGGCACTCCCCGGGCAAACAGCTTGCCGCAGCCGGTGGGGTCCGAGCCGATATCCGTTTCATACATGGCGTCCGCAAAACGGAGCACCGCTGCGCCCGCACCGTCGCCGAAAAGCACGCAGGTGGAGCGGTCGGTATAATCGGTAATCTTCGTCAGCATCTCGCTGGAAATCACCAGCACTGTTTTGCAGCTTCCTGAGGCCAGATATTTTTCCGCCAGATCCACCGCCGCCACAAAGGCAGCACAGGCGCTGTTGATGTCAAAGCAGACCGGTTTTTCCATTCCCAGCGCGTTTGCGATGATGCAGGCGGTGGAAGGGGAAAGATAGTCCGGCGTCACCGTGCTGACGATCACCATGTCCACTTCTCCCGGCGCCACGCCTGCGTCGGACAGGGCCTGTGCAGCGGCCTTTTCGCCCATTTCCCAGTTCAGCATGTCTGTGGCCACATGGCGTTCCCGGATGCCTGTCCGGCTGACAATCCATTCGTCGCTGGTTTCGACCAGCCTGGCAAAATCCTCATTTGAGGCGATCCGTTCCGGCAGATATGCTCCCGTTCCAACAATTTTAATTCCCACTGTGCCAACCTCCGTCCTGACCGGTTCTCTTATTGCAATCCGGTGAGCTGCGATAGGCGAGAGTTGCATTTTCCCCGCCGCCTATGCTATACTTATTTTTAATCTCCGCTGATTCCGGCACTTCGGTGAAAAGCAGCTTCTCAAAAGGGCTGCCCCCATGACAAATTTTAGTATTCCACAAATACCGCCGGCAAAACCCCTGGGGCATTGCCGCGCAATTCGCAGCCTGTGCCTTCGGAATCGGAACCGCATTTGTACGTTTCCTTAACCATTTAATTCTACTGTTTTTCCTTCTGTTTGTCAATGCGGGGATCTGTCTATTTCCATATAATGGTAAATTGTTTCTTCTTTCTCCTATGCAAAATCGTCCGCCTTCCCAACAAATATTCTCGGGAAGGCACCGTCTGAAAGGATCTGATTTCATGAAAAAGACCTGTTTTTTATTTGCCGGGCAAGGCTCCCAGTATCCCGGCATGGGCAGAGAGCTGGTCGCCCTCTTTCCAGAGCTTTCCCGCATTTATCAGGTGGGAAGCGACATTCTGGGCTTTGATCTGGAGAAGGCCTGCTTTGAATCCGGTGCGGAAGAACTGGCGCAGACCGAAGTATCCCAGCCCGCCATCATGGCCACCTCGCTGGTTGCCTTTGAAGCAGTAAAAACGCTGGGGCTCACGGCGGATGCCGCAAGCATTGCCTTTGCCGGCCATTCTTTGGGCGAGTATGCGGCCATGGCCGCCGCGGGGATGCTCTCTTTGGAGGATGCTTTCCGGGTCATCAAAGCAAGGGCGCACGCCATGGGGGAATGTGCCCGCAAAAATGACGGCGCCATGGCTGCCGTCATGGCGGAAGCACCCCTGATCGAAGAAGTCTGTGAAAAAGCAGCGGGATATGTAGTTCCCGTCAACTACAATTCCCCCGCCCAGACCGTAATTGCCGGGGAGTGCGCTGCGGTGGACGCTGCCATCGAAGAGTTTTCCGCACTTGGGAAGCGCTGCGTAAAGCTGGCGGTCAGCTCCGCCTTCCATTCCAAATTTATGGAGCCTGCCGCCCAAGAACTGAAATCGGCGGTGGCGAAGGTTTCCTTTGCCGTCCCCACGTCGGCCTTCTATTCCAACCTCACCGGCGGCAAGCTGGAAGCCTTTGACCGGATGCCCGACTATCTGGCGGCCCACCTGACCTCCCCGGTTCGGTTTGTGGACGAACTGAATGCCATCCGGGCGGACGGGACGGAACGCTTTATTGAATGCGGCCCGGGCAAAGTACTTACCGGACTGGTTCGGAAAACCCTGGACGGCACGGAAAATTTCAACGTGGAAAACGAAAAGACTTTCCGAAAGCTTCAGGAAAGTCTGTAAACAGCAAAGTCCGCGGAAGGGAAATCCCTTCCGCGGACTTTTTTATCCGAACCGGTACAATCAATCGTCGTCCAGCTTGAGAACAGCCATAAATGCCTCCGACGGCACCTCCACACTGCCCAGCTGACGCATCTTCCGCTTGCCTTCCTTCTGCTTTTCCAGAAGCTTCTTTTTCCGGGTGATGTCGCCGCCGTAGCACTTGGCCAGAACATCCTTCCGAAGGGCCTTGACCGTCTCGCGGGCAATGACCTTTCCGCCCACCGCCGCCTGAATGGGGATCTCGAACAGCTGGCGGGGAATGTTGTCCTTCAGCTTCTCCGCAATCCGCCGTCCGCGGGCATAGGCCTTGTCCGAATGGACAATGAAGGAAAGGGCGTCCACTACGTCGCCGTTCAGCAGAATGTCCAGCTTCACCAGCTTGGACGGCTCGAAGTCCTTCATTTCGTAATCAAAGGAGGCATAACCCCGGGTTCTGGACTTCAGGGAATCAAAGAAATCGTACACAATCTCGTTTAGGGGAAGGTCATAGTGCATCTCGACGCGGGTGGTGTCCAGATACTGCATATCCTTGAAAACACCCCGTCGATCCTGACACAGCTCCATAATGTTCCCCACAAATTCGTTGGGGGTGAGAATATTCGCTTTGACGAAAGGCTCCTCTGCCGTCTGAATCTGGGCGGGGTCAGGGTAATTGGTCGGATTGTCGATCATCCGCACCTCGCCGTTGGTCAGGGTAATCCGGTAGACAACCGAGGGGGCCGTAGTAATCAGATCCAGATTAAACTCCCGCTCCAGCCGCTCCTGAATGATTTCCATATGAAGCAGTCCAAGGAAGCCGCAACGGAACCCGAAGCCCAGCGCAATGGAGGTCTCCGGTTCAAAGGTCAGCGACGCATCGTTGAGCTGCAGCTTTTCCAGCGCATCCCGCAGATCCGGATATTTGGCCCCGTCCGCAGGATAGATGCCGGAGAACACCATTGGGTTTACCTTTTTATAGCCGGGCAGAGGATGCTGCGCCGGCCGGTCGGCAGTGGTCACGGTATCGCCCACACGGGTTTCGCTGATATCCTTGATGGAAGCGGCCACATAGCCCACTTCCCCGGCCATAAGGCACTGCCGGGGGAAAGATGCCTTGGCCCCCATGAAGCCCAGCTCCACCACATCGTATTCCGCACCAGTGGACATCATGCGGATGGTGTCGCCCAGCTTCAGCTGGCCGTCCATCACCCGGATATAAACCACCACGCCCTTATAGCTGTCATAATAAGAATCGAAAATCAGCGCCTGAAAGGGAGCGTCCTCATCCCCGTGGGGAGGGGGAACCTGCTTCACCACGGCCTCCAGCACTGCATGGATGTTCTGGCCGGTCTTGGCGGAAATCCGGGGCGCGTCCATAGCGGGGATGCCGATCACATCCTCGATTTCATGGCAGACCGTTTCCGGGTCTGCGGCTGGCAGATCAATTTTGTTCACCACCGGAACAATTTCCAGATCATGGTCGATGGCAAGGTAAGTGTTGGCCAGCGTCTGGGCCTCCACGCCCTGGGAAGCGTCCACTACCAGAATTGCCCCTTCACAGGCCGCCAGCGAGCGGGATACCTCATAGTTGAAGTCCACATGGCCGGGAGTGTCGATCAGGTTCAGATGGTAGGTCTGTCCATCATCCGCGGTATACTCCACGGAAACCGCACGGGCCTTGATGGTAATCCCTCTCTCCCGCTCGATGTCCATGTTGTCCAGAAGCTGTTCTTCCATTTCACGGCTGGCGACGGCGCTGGTCAGTTCCAGCATACGGTCCGCCAGTGTGCTCTTCCCGTGGTCAATATGTGCAATGATGCAGAAATTACGTATTTTATCCTGTCTCTCGGACAAAAAAATCACCTCATAATGAGATTGGAATCGAAACGCACAAAATCCAACGGAGACCATTGAATCCGTCATTATTCTTCCTAAAATTCGGAGCAGCTGACGCAAAAACAAGCCGCAGAACGGTTTGTTTCGTGGGTATTATTATAACACAAGTCCCTTGCGATAGCAACGAGAAACAGTATCCACCCTTTCCCACTCCAAAAAATTGTCTTTCCATGAAAAAATGTGTTGACAAAATCTTTCTGCGCTGATATAATAAATAAGCGCTCAAAATTAGGGCATAGTTATTAGGACAAGCTCTACTGCGCAAAAAACGATCCACTAGCTCAGTTGGCAGAGCATTTGACTTTTAATCAAAGGGTCCGGAGTTCGAATCTCCGGTGGATCACCAAAATTGGCGGATACGCTTTTGCGTATCCGCTTTTTGCATATCCGGAGTTATATCGGAAGGAGATTATCCAATGGAAAAGTGGAAGGCATCCGATATCAAAAAGATTCTTTTCAAGGCAAACCTGTCGGTTCTCTCCCTGTCCCAAGGCCCCACCGGTATTTTTATCGGAAACAGGCTCTTTTCGCTGCGCGTGAAGGGCAGCAAGCTTGTTGTGAAGGAAGTGCGGAGGCTGTTTGGCAAAAAATACTCTTTTGACCTTTCCGAATTCACCTGACGTCAGCCGTTCCGCTTTTTATGCGCCTTGAACACATCCAGCAGGAATTCGGCGTCCTCTTCATCAATGGAATAGGGCTCCAGCCCCTGCTTCAGCCGGAAGAAGGATTTCTCTTCTCCGCTGACCGGGTCCGATTCTGGAAAATTTCCGTTCCGCCCCAGAAGGTAATCCGTAGTCACATGGAAGAAGTCGGCAATGCGGACAATCATCGTGTGATCCAGTTTCCGGTTTCCGTTTTCCCAGTTGGAAACCGTATTCTGGGCAACACCCATCTCCCGGGCAAAATCCGCCTGACTGATGTGCCGGTCAATCCGGAGCTCCTTTAATCTGGTCATTGATGCCGCCTCCCTGCCGAAATCATATTTTCAGACGATGCCGCCTTTTCTTTGTTTTCCTCGGGGTCCCCTATTCTCCCTCTTTCCGGGATTTCAGAAGATCACGAATTTCGGTGAGGAGGACTTCTTCCTTGGTCGGTTCCGGAACCGGCGCGGGGGCAGGAGCGGGAGCTTCCTCCTTTTTCCGGCGCAGCTTGCCGATGGCCTTGATGACAAAGAAAATGGTCAGCGCAATGAGGAAAAAGTCCAATACATTCTGCATGAATGCGCCGTATTTTATCACAATGGGGTCGGCACCCTCAATGGAATTATTGATTGTCAGGCTTAGGGCGGCCAGATTCACACGCCCGGTAATCAGAGAAAACAAGGGCATAATGAGATCATTGACCAGTGAAGTAACAATTTTGCTGAACGCTCCGCCGACGATTACGCCGACTGCCATATCAACTACGTTTCCCTTTGTGGCGAAAGCTTTGAATTCCTGAATAAATTTTTTCATTTCAGTTCCCATCCCTTTCCTCCGGCGGTTTCTGCCATAAGGGAAAAGCCGCTGGATTCGACATTATTGTATCAAAATCGAAGGGATTTTGCAAGATCGTTTCCAAAAGTAAACTCTCTGCGGATTTTTTCCCAACACATCAAAAAGGCCCGCATATGCGGGCCTTTCCGTAAATTCAGGCTTTATAGTAACCTTGGATTTTGCGGCAGAGGTCTCCGGCATCCTCCTCGGAAAGCCAGAAATTGAAGGAGCAGGAAAGCCCCTGGGGTTTTAACTCTGTAAAAATCGGTTCAATGTCTTCCGGTTCCAGAAGAATATTGATGGCCTTTCCCGCCGCCTGAATCTTTTTCAGCACCGGCATCCAATGACAGGCGGAGGGCTGCCCCGCCCCATAAACCCACTGAATGCCGTGAATTTCCGGCACCTCCAGCAGGCGGTCAAGGTGGCGCAGCGCTCCCGGGCCGTCCAGATGGAAGATGGTTTGCCCGTTCAGATAGCGTGCCTCCTCAATGATTTCCGGCAGAATGAGCTCTTCAAAGTGATCCTCTGACACCATGCAGATAAAGTCCGAGGAGGTCACATACCACGGCTTCTCATTATAAAGAGACATCCAGTTTGCCGTACCGGTCTGGTATTTCTGGGTGATGCGGAACAGTTCCTCGAACTGCCGCTGAAAGGCAGGAAGCAAAACGGTTTTCGTCTTTTCAAAGACCTCGGGCTGATCGAACACGTCATAGCACAGCTTTTCCGGCCCGCGCAGGGAAACCAGTCCGTCCGCCCCCGCGTGCAGGTCGGTGACGCCCACCAGATAATCGCCCCTGCTGTCGTCCACCATGGCCCCGGTGATCTCCAGAATCTTTTTCCACCACTTGTTTTCCTCGCTGAAGCGAAGCTCCTGCGACCAGCTGTCATCTATAATCGGAACGCTGTAGCTGGTCTCCTTCTCAAAGATGAGATCCGTCCCAAAGGTGGCGCCGAAAATATCCGGCCCCAGGTTGGGATTGGCCAGCGGAAACGCATCGCCGAAAAATGCGGTATTCTCAATGGATTCCCGCTCCCGCGCCACCACATATTCCGTATCCAGCCAGCACCGCTCCACACTGTCCGGCTGTGTCAGCCGGGAAGGCTTTCCCTTATCGCCCCGCAGCAGGAGAATCGGCGTTTCGTTTTCCATTGCCCAGAATTCCCGGTAATGCTGCCGTATCCGATCAAACTCTTCCATCGTATTTTCTCCTTCTTACCGCATATGCCGATTCGTTCCGGCCTTAATTGTATTTGGGGAGCCAGCTGCCGTGTTCCTCAATCAGGGCGTCGCACATTTCACGGATCCGATCGGGCGAAAGCTCCGAAGCGGCATGGGGATCCATCATGGCAGCCATGTAGATGTACTCTTTCTTCAGGGTAACGGCAGCCTGAATGGCAAGCAGCTGCACATTGATCTGGGTGCGGTCAATGGCCGCGCACTGCTCGGGCAGATTGCCGACATAGCAGGGGTTGATGCCGTTGCGGTCCACGAGACAGGGAACCTCCACACAGGCTTCGGCGGGAAGGTTCGGAATCAGTCCGGTATTCAGCACGTTGCCATGCACCCGGTAAGCCTGGTCGGTTTCCATGGCATGGATGATATAAGAGGCAAACTCGTGCGTTTTCTCATGAACCAGCGCCTTGTTATGAACCAGATCCTCTTTCATCTTTTCCCATCCTGCGATCTGTTCAATGCAGCGGCGGGGATATTCGTCCAGCGGAATGTTGTAGCACTCGATCAGCTCCGGATATTTCTCCTTGATGTACCATGCGCTGTATTCCGCGTTGTGTTCGGAGGACTCGGTGATATAATAGCCGAACCGATCCATAATGTCAAGCCGGACCAGATCATTTTTCCGCTTTTCGTAAGTCTCTTCCAGCTTGGCCCGGCGCTTGATTTCAGGATAGAGGTCATTGCCTTCCAAATCGGTGATTTTCGTGAGCCACGCCATATGGTTGATGCCGGAAATCTCCCATTTGCATTTGTCGATGTATTCTTCCATGCCAACATCCGTTAAGAGCCCCTTGGCACATCCCTGTACACTGTGGCAGAGTCCCACGGTTTTAATTTTGGTAAAGCGCTGCATGTATCCCGCAAGCATTGCCATGGGGTTTGTATAGTTGATGAAAAGAGCGTTGGGGCAAAGCTCTTCCATGTCATCGGCAAAGCTTCTCAGTACGGGAATGGTGCGGAGCGCCCGGAAAATGCCGCCGATTCCGTGGCTGTCGCCGATGGTCTGGCGGAGACCGAACCGCTTGGGAACCTCAAAATCAGTGATGGTGCAGGGATCGTACAGTCCCACCTGAATGGCGTTGACCACATAGTTGGCACCGGTAAGCGCTTCCCTCCGGTTCAGCGTGGCGCTCAAGGTGATATCGGTACGTCCGGAGTTTGCGATAATGTTGCCGATCATCATTCTGGATTCTTCCAGACGGTGGGGGTCAATGTCATGCAGGGCAATATCAAGAGGGGTGATTTCGGGAGTGAGAATGCAGTCTCCCAATACGTTTTTTGCAAAGACGGTGCTTCCCGCACCCATAAACGCAACTCTTGGCATGATAAAAGTCCTTCTTTCATTTATTGTCACAGTATTGTCAGAAACACGGCCGCTCTGCCGTGACGGAACCATTCAAAACGGCGGGGTTCCGCCCTTTCCGGGGGCCTTGGCAGCACAAGGCTTCCGGCTCGTTTTTCCCGGCCGTCACGCTACCAACAGTGTAACTCCATCCGCCGGAAATGGGAATACAAAAATGTTGATACTGTTTGCAAATTTGTTGTATCTGTTGTATGATGGTTTTGTCGGGACAGGCCTGCCGTTTCCAAGGCAGCTTTCCCAATCCGGCACATAGGAGAAAACATATGGAACAGAAAGAGGACTATTCCGTCACGCGCTCTGCCAGCGCCTCCCTTTGGGTCTGCCATTGCGGCTGGGAGCAATGCGAAAGCGGCCACAGCTTTGGCCCCGCGGTGCGGGATCACTTTTTGATTCACTACGTGGAAAAGGGAAACGGATGGTATAAAAATTTCAAAAAAGAATATGCATTGAAACAGGGAGACGGCTTTTTGATTACGCCGGGAGAGACCTCTCTGTATCATGCCGCGCTGGATACGCCATGGGAGTACAGCTGGGTCGGCTTCCGGGGAACGTATGCCCAGCGGCTGCTGGAGCTGTGCGGCCTGAGCAGGGAAACCCCCGTATTCCACGCAGACCCGGGCCGGATGAGGCCTCTGCTCCGAAAGCTTCTGGAGGCTTACCGGATTCCAAACGCGCCCGAGTATGCCATGCTGGCCTATCTGTATCTGATTTTCTCGGAACTGATGGCAGGGCAGGGCCCCCGAAGCCGCCCCTCCGAACCGGCGGAGCTTTACTTGAGCCGGGCGGTGGAATACATCCACGACAACTATTCCTACCAGATCACCGTGGAGGGAATTGCCTCCTACATCGGCATTGACCGCACCTATCTGTACCGGATTTTTCAGGAGTCCATGGGCATCTCCCCCACCCGCTACCTGCTTAAGGTACGGATGACCCGGGCGGCGGATCTGCTGAAAAATCCCGAATACTCCGTCACACAGGTGGCGGCCTCCGCAGGATACAGGGAGCTGCCCCACTTTTCCAATAATTTCAAGCGTTTTTTCGGGATTTCGCCCATGCTTTACCGAAAGCAGTTTTTCCCTTAAATCCGCCTGTTTCTTTGGCAATAAAATTGACAAAATTCCACGAAAATGGTATAATAATGTCATCATTTTGAAAGGGGTGTGTTATTCATGGAAGATAAAACTTCACTGTTTGCTCCGGAAGATATCGCGGCCAGCAAAAGCTTGGCATGGCTGTCCTATCTGGGCATTTTCCTGCTGATTCCCCTGTTGGTGAACAAGGACTCTGCGTTTACCAAATTCCACGTCAATCAAGGCCTTGTTTTGTTGATCGGGGGCATTATCGCCAGCGCGATTGCCGCCATTCCCTTTATCGGTTTTGTGGGCGTGGTGCTGCAGATCATCATCGGCGTTTTCGGCATCATGGGAATCGTGTATTCCGCCACCGGAAAAGCAAAAACCCTGCCTTTGATCGGAAGCTTTGTACTGATTAAATAAGAAGCCGGATCGGACAAAAAGCAATTCGCGTGGGTGAGTTGCTTTTTTTCTGTCTTTTTTCCCGCCCGGCCGGGCAAACCGCCGGGGATTTGACAGCGCCGGTGAAAATGATATATACTGAAATTCATAAACAAACAGCCGAACGCCTTTTATACCGGTTTGAATTCGTATAAAAGGCCCTCTTTTCAGAAAGGCGCGGTGGAACCGGTGAGGCGCAATATCACTTCTCTTTTGTTTGGCATCTGCATTATTCTTGCCGGACTTTGCTATCTGGGATCAGCGGTGTTCGGATGGGAATTCAGCCTGTTTTTCAAAGGCTGGTGGACACTGTTTCTCATCATCCCGGCGGTGGCAGGGCTCTTTTCCAACGGTCCCAAAACGTCTACAATTCTTTTGCTTCTGCTCGGAATTCTCCTGCTGCTCAACGCACAGGGAGTCCTCTCGGGGCAGTATCTCTGGGCTGTCATGGTTGCCGGCGGAGCCGTTGCCATCGGCGGCAGCATGATACGGAGCTATTTTTGCCAGTCAAAGGTTGGCCACATTTCCGCGGAGAGCCGTTTTCCCTATGATAACGGAAATCCTGCGGGTTATACTGAGAATGCGCAGGCCGACGGCGGAGCGGCGAATCAGCCCTTTACCGAGGGGGACATTCGGGACTGCCCCGATTATACCGCGGTCTTTGGCGAAATTGACACCAGAAATCTTTCCCGGAATCTGCAGGGGGCTTCCGTCACTTCCGTATTCGGAGGAATTGCCCTTGACCTGCGCGGCGCTGAGGTCCATCAGGATATCGTCATCGAAGTCACCGCCGTATTGGGCGGCGTGGACATCCGGGCGCCGCAGAACGTCCGCATTGCGGTGGAAAAGACACCGATTTTGGGTGGTGTGGATTTTGCCGCACCCTCCCTTCCCTTTGATGCCGATGCGCCGCTGGTGACCTTTGTCTGTACCGCCGTGCTGGGCGGTGTGGACATAAAATGAGTGGGGCGGCGCAGAACAGACGGTTGGAGCGGGGGAGTATTCCCCCGCTTTCCGGCTTATGCGGAAGCCTTGACATACGCCGTGAATCGCGATTTCGCCGGAGATTACACTATTTGGAGGTAACCGATCAATATGCCGAAAAAATCAACTGCCCAGTACGGAAACGACAGCATCTCTTCCCTGAAAGGCGCGGACCGTGTCCGCCGCCGTCCGGCTGTTATCTTCGGATCGGACGGGTTGGAGGGCTGCGAACACTCCGCCTTTGAGATTTTGTCCAATTCCATTGACGAGGCCCGGGAAGGCTTCGGCTCCCGGATTATCGTTACCCGTTTCCGGGATCATTCCATTGAAGTGCAGGACTTCGGGCGGGGATGCCCGGTGGACTGGAACGAAAAGGAACAGAAATACAACTGGGAGCTGGTTTATTGCGAGCTGTACGCCGGCGGCAAATACAATACCAACGAAGGCGAGAGCTACGAGTATTCCCTCGGGCTGAACGGGCTGGGTGCCTGCGCCACGCAGTATTCCTCCCGGTATATGGATGTCGAAGTAATACGGGACGGATTTCAATACAATCTGCATTTTGAGCAGGGCGACATTGTGGGTGAGATGAAGAAGCTTCCCACCAAGAGCCGGCAGACCGGTTCCCGTACCCGGTGGCTCCCCGATCTGGATGTCTTTACCGACATCGCCATCCCCGCGGAATGGTTTGAGGATATTCTCCGCCGTCAGGCCATTGTCAACAAGGGGCTTGTCTTTGAATTCCGGAATGAAACGGAGTCGGGTATGGAGACGAAGGAATTCGTCTACGAAAACGGTATTACCGACTACGTCTCGGAAGTGGTGTCCGGCGCTTCCCCCGAGGAAGGGGATTCCGCTCCTGCCGCTTTAACGACCATTCAATACTGGGAAACCGAGCGGCGGGGCCGCGACCGGGAGGACAAGCCCGAATACAAGGTGAAGCTGTCCTGTGCACTGGTTTTTTCCAACCGGGTAAAGCTGCTGGAATACTATCACAACTCCAGCTGGCTGGAGTACGGCGGCGCGCCGGACCGTGCGGTCCGTCAGGCGTTCGTTTCCCAGATCGACCAGTATCTGAAGCAGACGGGAAAATATCTCAAGGGAGAAAGCAGGCTTTCCTTCGTGGACGTGGAGGACTGCCTGGTGCTGGTGTCCTCTTCTTTCTCCACCCAGACCTCCTACGAAAACCAGACCAAAAAATCCATCAACAATAAATTTATTTACGAAGCCATGACCGAGTTTCTGAAGCATCAGCTGGAGGTTTACTTCATTGAAAATCCCGATGAGGCAAACCGCATTGCCGAGCAGGTGCTGGTCAACAAGCGGAGCCGGGAAAATGCGGAAAAAACCCGCCTGAACCTGAAAAAGAAGCTGGCGGGCACTATCGACCTGTCCAACCGGGTGCAGAAGTTTGTGGACTGCCGGACAAAGGACCTGACCCGCCGGGAAATCTACATCGTGGAGGGCGACTCCGCTCTGGGCTCCTGCAAGCAGGGGCGTGACGCGGAATTTCAGGCCATCATCCCCATCCGGGGAAAAATTCTCAACTGTCTGGCTGCCGATTACGGAAAAATCTTTAAGAACGACATCATTACCGACCTGATAAAAGTGCTGGGCTGCGGCGTGGAGGTCTCCTCCAAAGCGAATAAGGAGCTTTCCACCTTTGAACTGGACAATCTTCGCTGGAGCAAGGTAGTCATCTGTACCGATGCCGACGTGGACGGCTTTCATATTCGCACGCTGGTGCTTACCATGCTCTACCGCCTGACTCCCACACTGATCGAGAAGGGATATGTCTACATCGCGGAATCACCGCTGTTTGAAATCGTGGCAAAAGAGAAAAACGGTGAAAAGCAGTACTTCGCTTATAACGAGCAGGAAAAAAATGAGATTCTGCAAAAAATCGGAAATGCCAAATACACCCTTCAGCGCTCCAAGGGACTGGGTGAAAACGACCCGGATATGATGTGGCTCACTACCATGAATCCCGAAACCCGCCGCCTCATCAAGGTCAGCCCCGAGGACGCCGAGGTCACTTCCCGGATGTTTGACATGCTTCTGGGCGACAATCTGCAGGGGCGGAAGGATTTCATCGCGGACAACGGACAGGCCTATCTGGAACTGGCGGATATTTCCTGATTTTCAGACTTCAGAAAGGAACAGCCTTGATTATGGCAACGAAAAAAAACAACGTTTCCCAGCGGAAGACCAGCAGTGACGCGTACATTGTGGGCGCGGGGGTGGTGGTGGAACAGCCCATTACCCAGACGCTGGAAAAAAACTTTATGCCTTACGCCATGAGCATCATCGTATCCCGGGCCCTTCCGGAGATCGACGGCTTCAAGCCTTCTCACCGGAAGCTGCTCTACACCATGTACAAGATGGGGCTGCTCACCGGCGGGCGGACAAAATCCGCCAACATCGTGGGCCAGACCATGCACCTGAACCCCCACGGCGACGGTGCCATCTACGAGACCATGGTGCGGCTTTCCAAAGGCTACGAAGCCCTGCTCCACCCCTTCGTGGACAGCAAGGGAAACTTCGGCAAGGCCTACTCCCGGGACATGGCATATGCCGCCTCCCGTTATACCGAGGCAAAGCTTGCCCCCATCTGTGCGGAGCTTTTCCGGGACATGGACAAGGATACGGTGGACTTTGTTCCCAACTACGACAACACCACTACGGAGCCCACCCTCTTCCCCACCACCTTCCCCGCCATTCTGGTGAACTCCAACGTGGGCATCGCGGTTTCCATGGCCAGCAACATCTGTCCCTTCAACCTTCGGGAAATCTGCGAGACCACCATTGCCATGCTGAAAAATCCCGACCATGACGTCATGGAAACCCTGCAGGGGCCTGATTTTCCCGGCGGCGGCTTTCTGATTTATGACCGGGACGAGCTGCAGAAGGTGGCTGATACCGGACGGGGCAGCTTTAAAATCCGGTCGAAGTACAGCTACGACGCCAGTCAGAACTGCATTGAAATTACCGAAATCCCACCCACCACCACTATTGAAGCCATCATGGACAAGATCGTGGAGCTGGTGAAAGCGGGAAAAATCCGGGAAATTTCCGATCTCCGGGATGAGACCGACCTGCAGGGCCTGAAGCTGACCCTTGACCTGAAACGGGGACAGGACGCGGACAAACTGATGCAGAAGCTGTTCCGGATGACTCCCCTGCAGGACAGCTTTTCCTGCAACTTCAACGTATTGATCGCGGGTTATCCCCGCGTCATGGGCATCCGGGAAATTCTGACCGAATGGATTGCCTTTCGTTCGGACTGTGTCAAGCGGCGGGTATTTTTTGATCTGAGCCGGAAAAAGGAAAAACTCCACCTGCTCAAGGGACTCGAGAAAATCCTGCTGGACATTGACAAGGCCATCCGCATTGTCCGGGAGACAACCGAGGAAAAAGAAGTGGTGCCCAACCTGATGATCGGCTTCGGCATTGATGAGATTCAGGCGGATTATGTGGCGGAGATCAAGCTTCGCCATCTGAACCGGGAATTTATCCTCAAGCGCACCCAGGAGATCGACGATCTTCTCCGGGACATCGCCGAGATGGAGGATATCCTGGCCCATCCCCGGAAAATCGGCGCCATTATTATTTCCGAGCTGAAGGATGTGGCGGCCAAATACGCCCAGCCCCGCCGAACAATGTTTATCTATGCGGACGACATTGCCGAGGAGGACACTGTGGAGGAGGTCGCCGACTATCCGGTGAACGTCTTCTTCACAAAAGAGGGCTACTTTAAAAAGATTACACCCCAGTCCCTGCGGATGAGCGGCGATCAGAAGCTTAAGGAAAACGATGAGATCATTATCCATCTGGAAACCAGCAACACGGCGGAGCTTTTGTTCTTCACCGACCGCTGTCAGGTCTACAAGAGCCGCGTCAGCGATTTCGACGATACAAAAGCTTCTGTTCTGGGGGACTACATTCCGGCGAAGCTGGAGTTTGACCCGGAGGAAAAAGTGATCTCCATGGTGCTCACGAAGGATTACAGCGAAAGTATGCTGTTCTTCTTTGACTGCGGGCGGGTGGCGAAGGTGCCCCTTTCCTCCTATGAGACAAAGACCCGGCGCAAAAAGCTGGCCAATGCCTACTGCGACAAATTTCCTCTGATCCGGGCGGAGTCCGTGGCGGAAGACGGGGAATATGTCCTGACCAGCACGGCCAAGCGGAAGCTGGTATTTGATACCGCGATGATCAATGCCAAAGCGGCGCGGGACACTCAGGGCGTTCAGGTGATGACTGTGAAAAAGAATCACTACGTCCAGTCCGCCGAGCCTTTTGACAATACAAAGCTTGCCAACTCTCACCGTTTTCGGGCAAAGAGCCTTCCCGCCGCGGGGGCGCTGGTTCGCCCGGAGGATGAGGGAGAACAGCTGATGCTTTGATGTCTACATCCGCAGCAGATGAAAAGGCGTCCCCATGAGATTCATGGGGACGCCTTTTTGGTACGATAACCGGCTGCATATCCTTGCGGAAAAAGTAAAAAGAGCCGCTGTACGGCTCTGAAGTGAACCCAAAAAGTTAGACAAATATTTAAATTAATAATTTGTCAAGCAGCCAAGAGGGCTTGTTGTCTGTGCATTGCAGGCGGCAAGCCCTTTAACTTTGCCTTGATGCGGC
>DBGCDL010000019.1:0-3525 GCA_048358235.1 Oscillospiraceae bacterium | reverse complement strand
CTAAGGTTTTTTACGCAGACCGGGCAAGCGGTATTGACCGCTCCGGCCTGACACTTCTCCGTACAGGTGCAGACAATAGGCGTTTCCGCCTTTTCTCCGTCCTCCGTGAGTGCCATGAGATCGGCTTCATCCACCTGGTTCAGAAAATGCACGGTTTCCTCGCCCTCGTCGTCACGGTCGATAATGAGATAGAACACATTGCCGTTCTTCGTTTCCACTGTAATAAACTGCTTGCCGCTGGCGGTCGGGCTGCCAATATCGTCAATCAGCGAAAGGTTCCCGTCCGGTGTCAGGGCGGCACCGCTATTCAGACCGCCGCCCAGAATCCCCAGCACATTTTCCAATGTTTCCGCGTCCAGAGAGAAAGGACCTTCCCTGGAACCAGCCTCGCCGTCACTTACCGTCATGTAGCCGGAATAGACATAGCCGACTTTCTCCGGCAGGATGACCTTCAGCCAGTCTCCATCCGTTCCGATCACCTTCACGGTCGTTCCGTTGGGAAGCTGGGTGAAGGCTGTATAATCCATTCCAGCGCCCGTGCGGACATTCAGATTGCCGCCGCCCGTGGTGACGGTGCCGGTCTGCTCAGAGTCATTTTCGCCGGAACTGAACTGGATACCATCCTCGGTGACGGATACCGTGACCTGGCTGCCTGCCAGAGCGGAAAGCAGATCAGAAACATCCCCAGCCGTTTCCTGTTCAGCCACGGACTCCGTGGTTTCCTCGCCGCCGCTGGCAAAGGCGGTGATAGAAAAAGCGGCAGTGCTGAGCACCACCGCCAAAAGAGCCGATACCATTTTTGTCATAAAGTTATGCTTCATCCTCGTATCCCTCCGTTTCCTCATTCTCGGTGTTGCCCTCCTGCAGCATACCTTCCGGCAGGGAAATCATACCGCTGGCATAGGCTTTCAGGAAAGCGGTCAGCTCCTTGTTGTCCATCTTCACGGCTTTCACCATGCGGACGATTTCCAGATTTTCTTCCTCCGCAAGCTGGGCCTCCAGTGCACGAAGGCGTTTCTGCTGCTCCGCGATCTTTTCTTTGGTTTTCGCAATGTCATTGCGGATCTTCTGTGTCGTTGCCATAAATCAAATTACCTCCATATCGTTTTTTAGTTGTAGGGCGGTCGCCCGAAAGCGTAAAAGTGGGATTGCCAGTAGCTTGTGTTGATATCTGCATACTGGATGGGGTCGCCGCAATGCAGCATTTTTCCGCCGCCCACATAGATACCCACATGGGAAACGCCCGGTGTATCGTAAGTGCCGACGAAAAAGATCAGGTCGCCGGGTCTTGCGTTGACAGAGGATACCGGGGTGGAAATATTGTAGAGCCCCTGGGCTCCCAGCCTGCCCGTATTGCAGACACCGCTTTGCGTCAGCACCCAGGATACGAAGCCGGAGCAATCAAAAGAAGTGTTTGGATTACTGCCGCCCCATACATAGGGATAGCCGATGTACTTCTCCGCCTCGGTAATGAGCGCTGCAAAGGTTTCATCTTCCAGTGCGGAAGGCGGAATATCATAGGTGGTGGGTGGTTTGGTGTACTTGTCTACATAGCCGGAGCCGGGGAACAAATCTTCCCGGTTTCCCAGCGTTGCCATATAGACCGCATACAAGGAAAGTGTTTCTTCGTCCATGATGTAGACCGGCACATGGGAAAGATCGAAGTTTTCCAGCTTCACATTGCAGATATAGTAGTTATACGGTACTTCCACGTCATAGTCATTTCCCTCGCTGTCTGTCCGTGTCTCTGTCCGATAGCGTACCTCCACTTCCACGGTCTGCGTCAGGATGTACTGCTTTTCAAAGAGCATTTGCAGCTCCGCCTGAACCTCGTCGATGGTAAACACCCCTTCATGGAACGCCGTGAGAATGGAGATCAGCACATAAGGGTCATGCTCGATTTCGTCCAGATCAAAGCGGTATTCGTCATATCCGGGATGCAGAGCCTCATAGTGGTCCAGCTCATATTGAAGCTCCTGCTCCAGTTCGCAGTAGGCCGCCTCCGCAGCCAGCATATCCGTGTCCTCGGAGAGATAAGAGGAAGTGAATACACCGCCCACGCCGGAGCCCGCCATCATGGAACAGGAAGATACCCCACCAAACAGCAGGGCAATACAGGCACCAATGCCGATCACCAACAGCACTGCCCGGCTATGGTGTTTGATGTAGAGGAATGTTTCCTTGAAGGCGTCCTTTGCTTTCTGCGCCGCACTTTTCGCCGCAGCCGCTGTGTTCTTTGCTGTTTTCTCTGCCTGTCGCAGTTCCTTTGCATAGTTCCGCTTGATCCGCTGTTTCTGCAGAAAGCGGGATACCGGGTTAGAAGCCGCCAATGCAGGATCATCATGCAGTGCCTTTTGGTAAAGGTAGTCGGCGTTTGCCTTAAAAGAAGCCTGCTCTGCCTTCGCCGCGTCACGCCAGGGCTTTGTGCGGTGATGGTGGACGGCGGCACGGACTTTGCCTTTTCCGTAGGCAAGCCCGCGTTCCGTCAGCACCTCGCCCTTGTGTCCAGCCTCAACACCCACATTTTCCTGTTCCACCTCATGCACCTTCGCATGGGCGGCGTGGATAATCTCATGGACCGGTCGGGAAAGCGGATTGTGCCGCAGGCGTCCGTTGGGGCGTTTCTCCACTTCTTCAAAGTGAAGCTGCGTCTTGCCTTTTCCGGCTGTCTCGTCAAAAACACGCTCGGTACGGAGGATTTTCTTTGTGGGGATAGCGGCCTTTGCTGCGTCCAGCCGGTCCGCCGCACGGTCGGAACGGTCAACATACTTCCCAAGTGCGGGATCGGCACGTTCTTCCTCGGTGAATTGCAGACGGGAGGATGGGCGCTGCCTTGCGGCAGAACCATCACGCACTGCCTGGGTGTCAGCCTTTTCCGCCTTTCGTGCGGTTTTCTTCTCATGGTGTTCCGCCGCACGCAGGGCAAGGTCAGCCGCAGCGCCAGCGGATTCTTCCGAAGAAGCGGACAGTTTCGTTTCCGGCTCCCGGCTGCTGATATGTTCCACCTCTCCCGTGGCAAGGTTTTCCGATACCGCACCGTCACGGGTCATTTTCTGCGTGATCTTATCGGTCGCTTTCAGTTCCCTCATAGGCAGTCACCTTCCTTTCCATAAGGGCAAAAGTCGCCGCAGGTGCCATTCTCGATCATGGCGATATAGCGGAAAATGGGATAGGCCTGGGGCGGGCAGACCGCATTTCCCAATGTTTTCAGCCGCAGTGCCCGATCATCCATGCGCTCGGTCATGCGGGGGATTCCTTCTGGCTCGGCGGCCCAGAGGATACGTCCGTCCATCCTTTCGGGAAGCCCATGAGCCATTCCACCCAATCCGGGTTCAGTGCTGCCGTTTCGGACACCGGCTGTTCCTGGGAGATGATCTGCGCCGACAGGTTCCCGTCCTTCTTCGCCGGATCGAAGGCCGACGGCTTCAAGGTCGAGCGGAAACCGTCCGACGCCACCGGGGTCAGATAGAATACCGCCGCCGACAGGCTCAGGCTCCAGATTGCCCCGTTTCGGTTCCTCTTGCG
>DBGCDL010000018.1:0-90768 GCA_048358235.1 Oscillospiraceae bacterium | reverse complement strand
CGCCGCATCAAGGCAAAGTTAAAGGGCTTGCCGCCTGCAATGCACAGACAACAAGCCCTCTTGGCTGCTTGACAAATTATTAATTTAAATATTTGTCTAACTTTTTGGGTTCACTTCAGCAACAGCCACAGGCTCTTCGTTATTGATTTGCTATTCTGCGGCATCGGAGGATGAACTTGTTTGAGGCGTTTCTTCCCTGACCTGCCTGCCCTCATGATCCAGCCGGTATCCTTCGGTAAAAACCAAATCTTTTACCAGCACAAATTCATATCCTTCCCCTTTCAGCATGGGAATCAGCTGACGAAGTGCCGCCGGGGTGTTTGGCGTGTCATTATGGAAAAGCAGGATGCTTCCCGGCCGCACTTTTTGTGATACATCGGTCACCATGTCGGCGGCTTCCCGCTTCTGCCAATCCCGGGAATCCACATCCCATTGTATTACCTGATGCCCCAGCTTTTGTTTGAAAACAGAAAGCATGGTATCCGAATACTCCCCGTAGGGAGCGCGATAAAGAGTCGGCCTTTCACCCGTAAGCTTCTCGATAATGTCATCACATTTTTGGGTATCTGCAATCAGCTTCTCCTGGGATATGGAGGCAACATGAGGATGCCCATAGGAATGATTGGCTACATCATGACCGGCTGTGGCGAACGCTTTCACGTCCTCCGGATACCGTTCACACCAGTCCCCTGTTGTAAAAAAAGTGGCGGAAATCTGATTTGCCCCCAGAATATCCAGCAAAACCTGAGTGTCGGAATTTTCCCACGCACAGTCAAACGTCAGCGCTATTTTCTTTTCCTCGGTATTTACTCCATAAATGGGCAAAAGCTTGTGTACCGATGCCCCCGCTTTCCGGCTGGCATCCTTTCCGACCCAGAGCGTAATTCCCACCGATACAGCCAGCACCAAAGCCAGCGAAATCAGAAAGCAGTGCAGCATTTTACGCGTAATAATCGTTACTTTCATCAAGCATCACTCCTGTTGTACCAGTCTATGTCAAGGGCCGCTTGTACTATGAACAGCGCAGAGGGAAAACGCCGCCGGCAACGATTCCGATTAACGGGTCATTCCTTGAAAGAATCTTTTCCCGATCTGCCGGTGGAAATCCTGCGCGGTATGGATACAAAATAGGGCATGTAGAAAAGGGAAGCAGGAAATCAAAGATTTCCTGCTTCCCTTTTCTACATGTTCAAACCGCACTTCGACAGGTTCCCTTCGAGCTGCCATAATCATCAAATGGGCAGCAAAGTCTGCGCAATGCTGAAATAGATAATGAGGCCAAAGGCGTCTACAATGGTGGTAATCAGCGGAGCTGCCATAATGGCCGGATCCGCATGGAAGATTTTTGCCACAATGGGCAGAATGCCGCCAATCGTTTTGGCCGCCACTACAGTGGCAAAAAGTGCCAGCGCCACGGTAAGCGCCACTCCCTCATTTCCAGGATAGGTAATAATAAGCCGGACGTAGTTCACGAGCCCCAGCGCAATTCCCACCAGCACACTGACCCGTACTTCCTTCCACATGACCTGCAGAAAATCCTTTGGCTGAATTTCGCCTACGGCCATACCGCGAATGATCAGGGTGCTGCTCTGGCTGCCGGCATTTCCGCCGGTATCGGTCAGCATGGGAATGAAGGTAACCAGAAGGGGCATTGCCGCAAAGGCAGCCTCATATTTCCCGAGAATTCCGCCGGTAATCATTCCCGAAATCATCAGAACCATAAGCCAGAGAATCCGGTTTTTCGCCAGAGTAAATACATTGGTTTTCAGATAAGGCTTTTCCGATGGGTGCATAGCCGCCATCTTTTCAAAGTCCTCGGTTGCTTCCTGCTCGATTACATCCACAGCGTCATCAACCGTGACGATGCCCACCAGCCGCTTTTCCGCGTCCACTACCGGCAGACACAGAAAATTGTAGCGTGTCAGGGCCTTTGCCACTTCTTCCCGATCGTCTGCGGTGGATGCCGTAATGACATCGGTATCCATAATCTCTTCGACTTTCTGGCCGTCATCCGCCAGAAGAAGATCCTTGACTGTAACCACACCGTCCAAAATACGCCGGTCATTAATTACATAACAGGTATATACCGTTTCCCGATCCTCGCCGGTACGGCGAATATGCTGAATTGCTTCCCCCACGGTCATTCCGCGGCGCAGGTCTGTGAACTCCGCAGTCATGATACTTCCTGCGGAATTTTCCGGATATTGCAGGAACTGGTTAATCAGCTTGCGGGTTTCCGGACGGGCATTCTGAAGAACCCGTTTTACCACGTTGGCAGGCAGCTCTTCCAGCATATCTACCGCGTCATCCACGAACAGTTCTTCCACGATCTGGGAAAGCTCCTGATCGGTGATGGATTCAATGATGAAATGCTGGCTGTCCGACGACAGATTCGAAAAGACATCGGCGGCCAGTTCCTTGGGAAGCAGCCGGAAAACCACTACTGCCTGCTCGGAGGAAAGTTCCTCCAAAAAGGCGGCAATATCCACTTCATTGGCCTCTTTGAGCAGCTCTTTCAGAGCCCGGAAATCGCGCCGTTCCACCAATTCCTGGAGCTCGGGAAAATTCAAATTTTTTTCCATTTTATATTCCTCCTTTTCTTTATGAGGAAATACAAAAGGACAAAAAACCGTATAAAACCGCAACAAAAACTGCCCCAAACCTTTCAAAAAGAAAACATTTGGAAATAGCATTTTTGGCATTGGCCTTATACGGTGACTATCACATGCACAAGGTTGTTTCTGAAAAAATTACAGTCAGGGCAGCTCTCCTCAATTCGCAGCTGTTTTTCCCTGCGAATTGGAGATTGCACGAAGAAAGCAAACCTTTCAGAAACCACCTGGGGATTGACTGCCCGCTGATTGCCGCGATCCGTTTCAGAGGCAGTCCGAATCCGGATCACTTCCTCAAAGGACACAGAAAATAAGCGGAAGCCAGAATACCGCTGCGCAAGCTGCACAAGTGATAATCACTGTCCGTCTTTGTACTTCGACCGCAATTGTCCACTTATTTTCCCTCCTTTTAAGGTAAATTATTTCATAATCGGACAAATTTGACGGAGGTCATCCGCCAAAATAAGAATATCACGTTCTCACGCACTTTTCAAGCGGTTTTTGATGGATCCCGCAAAAATATTTCCGATTCGAAATCAGCCTCTGATTTTCTTATTGTATCCCTCTTTGTTAACCTGGCGAGCCCGGGCAATCCCCATGGCATCGTCGGGAACCTCGTCTGTAATGGTGGAGCCGGCAGCGGTATAACCGTTCGCTCCGATCTTAACGGGGGCTACCAGATTGGTATTGCATCCGATGAAAGCGTTGTCGCCGATCTGACACCGGGCTTTGGAGACGCCGTTATAATTGGCGGTAGCCACGCCACAGCCGAAATTCACCTTTTTCCCAACATCGCTGTCGCCAACGTAGGTAAGATGGGAAATATGAGTATCCTCACCGATCACACTGTTTTTCACTTCCACGAAATCGCCGATATGAACCCCGGAAAGGATTCGGCTTCCCGGACGGATATGGCAGAAAGGCCCTATAGAGACGCCTTCACCGATTTCAGACTGATAGCACTGAACGGCATTCAGACGAGTCCCCTTACCGACAGTGCTGGCGGAAATCAGACTGTTGGGACCAATTTCGCAGTCCTCGCCAATGACCGTTCCGCTTTTCAGAATGGTACCGGGAAGGACCCGGGTGCCTCTTCCTATTTTTACGTCCGGCGCAATGAGAATGCCGTCCAGGCTTAAAAACTCCACGCCGCTGTCCATCAGATTGTCAATCATGCGGCGGTTTGCGATCTGATTTAATTCCAAAAGCTGGGACCGGGAATTGGCGCCGAGAATGACGTCGGGATTTTCCGAGATATAGGCGTTCACCTTCCGCCCTTTGGAAAGGGAAAGTGCAATGGTGTCCGGGAGATAGTATTCCCCCTGTTTGTTGTCGTTGCTTAAGCGGAACAGCACGTCAAGAAGATATCCCACGTTAAACCAGTAAGCACCCGAGTTGACTTCGTTGATCAGCAGCTCACTGGGCGAGGCGTCCTTCTGCTCCACAATTTTTTCGATGCCGTTTCTGCCCCGGACCACCCGCCCGTACCCGGTGGGATTGTCAAGCCGGGCGGTGATGACGGTGACAGCATTTCCCTGACGCTTGTGAAGATCATAGGAATTTTCAATGGTGCCCCGGTCGATGAAGGGTGCGTCGCCGTTCAGTACGATCACGTCGCCATCCTTGTTTCTTTCGAGAAACTCCCGTGCGGACATGACAGCGTGACCGGTGCCGAGCTGCTGCTCCTGAACGGCGGTTTCCACGGATTCATCCAGCTGTTCCCGCACCAGTTCACCGCGATATCCGGTGACTGTGCAGATGGTGTCGATTCCCGCATCCTTGCAGGTGTCGATCACCCAGTTAATCATTGGCTTGAACAGAACTTCACAGAGCACCTTGGGATAGTCCGATTTCATGCGGGTTCCCTTTCCCGCGGCAAGGATTACAGCCGATTTTACTGACATAAAATGACCCTCTATTCCTCAAAATTTCATGGCATCAATACAGTATTACGTTCCTAAAAGAGGTTTCAGTACGCTTATTATCGCAATTATAACCAATGAATGCAAGCGCATTTTATGGAATTTTTTGCGTAATGGCAAAAATTCGGATAATGGCTATTTATTTTTATATTTTTGTAGCTTTTTTTTATACGTTTTGCTATAATAAAGCCAGTGCCTGTCGGGATTTACCCGAAAAGGCGGAATATTTTGTGCGGAAGAGCTTGCAGCTATATTGCTGCAGGTCTTATTTTCGCAACCCATTATTATTGGAGGAGATTAAATGAGCAAAAAGTATGTCTATCTTTTCTCTGAAGGCAACGGCTCCATGCGTGAGCTGCTCGGCGGCAAAGGCGCCAACCTGGCAGAGATGACCAATCTTGGCATGCCGGTTCCTCAAGGCTTTACCATTTCCACAGAGGCTTGCACACAGTACTATACCGATGGCCGCCGGATCAATGATGAGATTCAGGCTGAAATTATGGAATACATTGAAAAAATGGAAGGCATCACCGGCAAAAAGTTCGGCGATCTGGAAAACCCGCTGCTGGTTTCCGTTCGTTCCGGTGCCCGCGCTTCCATGCCCGGCATGATGGATACCATCCTGAACCTGGGTCTGAACGAGCAGGTTGTTGACGTTATGGCCAAGAAGTCCGGCAATCCCCGCTGGGCTTACGACTGCTACAGAAGATTTATCCAGATGTACTCCGACGTTGTTATGGAAGTCGGCAAGAAATATTTCGAGCAGCTCATCGACAAGATGAAGACCGAGAAGGGCGTTACACAGGACGTTGACCTGACTGCTGACGACCTGAAAGAACTGGCCATGCAGTTCAAGGCAGAATACAAAGAAAAAATCGGCGAAGAGTTCCCCTCTGACCCCAAAGAGCAGCTGATGGGCGCTATCAAGGCCGTGTTCCGTTCCTGGGACAACCCCCGCGCCAATGTATACCGCCGCGACAACGACATCCCTTATTCCTGGGGTACTGCCGTTAACGTACAGATGATGGCATTCGGCAACCTGGGCGATACCTCCGGCACCGGCGTTGCATTTACCCGTAACCCCGCTACCGGCGAAAAGAAGCTGTTCGGCGAATTCCTGATGAACGCACAGGGCGAAGACGTTGTGGCCGGCGTTCGTACTCCCCAGCCCATCGACCAGCTGAAGGAAGTTATGCCCGAGTGCTATGCACAGTTCGTTGAGATCTGCAACACTCTGGAGAAGCATTACCACGATATGCAGGACATGGAGTTCACCATCGAAGACAGAAAGCTGTATATGCTTCAGACCCGTAACGGCAAGCGTACTGCTTCCGCTGCTCTGAAGATTGCCTGCGATCTGGTTGACGAGGGTATGATCGATGACAAGCAGGCTGTTGCCATGATCGAGCCCAGAACTCTGGATACTCTGCTGCATCCTCAGTTTGACACTGCTGCCCTGAAGGCTGCGAAGCCTCTGGCGAAAGCTCTGGCTGCATCTCCCGGTGCTGCCTGCGGCAAGATCGTATTTACTGCGGAAGAAGCAAAAGAATGGCACGAAAAAGGCGAGAAGGTTATTCTGGTTCGTCTGGAGACCTCTCCTGAAGATATCGAAGGCATGAAAGCCGCTCAGGGCATCCTGACCGTTCGCGGCGGTATGACCTCTCACGCTGCTGTTGTTGCCCGTGGTATGGGCACCTGCTGCGTATCCGGCTGCTCTGAAATCAACATGGATGAAGAGAACAAGAAATTCACTTTGGCCGGCAAAACCTACGTCGAGGGTGACTTCATTTCTCTGGACGGCTCTACCGGATGCATCTATGACGGCGTAATCCCCACCGTGGACGCTTCCATCGGCGGTGAGTTCGGCCGCGTAATGCAGTGGGCTGACAAATACCGTCAGCTGCAGGTTCGCACCAACGCAGATACCCCTGTTGACGCGAAGAAAGCCCGCAGCCTGGGCGCAGAAGGTATCGGCCTGTGCCGTACCGAGCATATGTTCTTTGATGCGGACAGAATCCCCGCAATCCGTGCGATGATCTGCTCTGATACCGTTGAGCAGCGTGAAGCCGCTCTGGCAAAGCTGGAGCCCATGCAGCAGGGCGACTTTGAGGCTCTGTATGAGGCTCTGGAAGGCTGCCCCGTTACCATTCGTTTCCTGGATCCGC
Organism: Oscillospiraceae bacterium; assembly: GCA_048358235.1. GTDB lineage: Bacteria > Bacillota > Clostridia > Oscillospirales > Ruminococcaceae > Paludihabitans. The sequence continues at coordinate 84,069 of DBGCDL010000018.1, read as the reverse complement.
CTCTGCATGAATTCGTTCCCACTGCGGAAGAGGATATCGAGCAGCTCGCAAAAACCCAGGGCAAATCTGTTGCCGATATTAAAGCGATCATTGCTTCTCTCCACGAGTTCAACCCCATGATGGGTCATCGTGGCTGCCGTCTGGCTGTCACCTATCCGGAAATCGCCGTTATGCAGACCAAAGCCGTCATCAAGGCTGCTTTGAATGTGAAGAAGAATCATCCGGACTGGAACATCGTTCCCGAAATCATGATTCCGCTGGTTGGCGAAGTCAAAGAGCTGGCTTACGTAAAGGGCATCGTAGTGGAGACCGCTGACGCTGTCATCAAAGAAGCCGGTTCCGATATGCACTACAAAGTCGGCACCATGATCGAAATCCCCCGTGCCGCTATCACTGCGGACGAGATTGCTACCGAGGCGGAGTTCTTCTCCTTTGGTACCAACGACCTGACTCAGATGACCTTCGGCTTCAGCCGTGACGACGCCGGCAAATTCCTGGGCGCTTACTACGAGAAGAAGATCTATGAGAACGATCCCTTTGCCAAACTGGATCAGAAGGGTGTTGGCAAGCTGATTAAGATGGCTGCCGATCTGGGTAAATCCACCCGTCCTGACATTAAGCTGGGCATCTGCGGCGAGCATGGCGGCGACCCGAGCTCTGTTGAGTTCTGCCACAATGCCGGCCTGACCTATGTATCCTGCTCTCCGTTCCGCGTGCCGATCGCAAGACTGGCTGCTGCGCAGGCTGCAATCAGAAACCCCAGAAAGTAATTTAACCCGGTCGTGTTCTACGGATCCCCGCATATTTTCTTTCCGGAAATGTGCGGGGATCTTTTTGAAAAAAATCTTCCAGCAATTCCAACTGTAGGATCACAATAAAGCAAAGAGGTTGATGACGATGAATATCCTGTTAATACACGCAGATGAACACCGTGCCGATTGTCTTGGATTCTGCAATAAGGAGCTTAAAACGCCCAACATTGACTCGCTGGCCAAAGACGGAGAAACATACACGAATCATTACTGTACCTTTCCGGTCTGCACCCCCTCCCGGTACTCCCTTCTGACAGGAAAATATTCCCATGAGCATTTGGGATTTTCCAACCACTGTACGCCGCTGCCGTCTATAAAAAGTTTCGTCAGTGTCTTGAAAGAAAACAAGTATCGGACGAAAGCCATCGGCAAAATGCACTTTACTCCAACCTATCTGGACATGGGCTTTGAAGAAATGATACTGGCGGAACAGGACGGACCCGGCAGATTCGAGGATGATTATCATTCCTATTTGGCAGAAAATCAGTTGATCGATGATATTGACATTACCGACCAAAGGCAGGAGTACCGAAAAAACGCCTCAGAAGAATATTTTAAAAGTTTCGGCGCAAAAGAATCCGACTTGCCGCTGGAGCATCACTCTACTACGTATATTAAAAACCACGCTCTTGAGGAGATATCCACATGGGAAAACGGAGAGAATCACTTTTTGATGCTGGGCTTTATCAAGCCCCACCATCCCTTTGATCCCCCATATCCCTACAGTACCATGTATGACCCGGATGCCCTCACCCTGCTGGACGGCTATCTGGACGAGGTTCCCAAAGCGGATTATGACAGATCCCACGGTTATTTTGACAATGCCGATCTGGATGAAAAAACGCTCCGTAAAATTATGTCGCTCTATTACGGGACGATCACTCAGATCGACGACAGTATCGGCGAAATCATCCGCCTGATGAAGCAAAAGGGCATCTATGACGACGCTCTGATTGTATACACATCGGATCACGGAGATTACATGGGCTTTCATCACATGATGCTGAAGGGCAATCATCTCTATGACCCTCTTGTCAAAATTCCGCTTATCATGAAATATCCCCGATCGGAACACACGGGAATTGTAAAAACATTAAGCTCCAACATTGATGTGGCAGATGCTGTTTTGTCCGTTGCCGGCATTCCCTCTGATTTTCCCAAAGGAATTCGAGGCAGGCAAATGGTAATTGCAGAAGATAAATGTGACGGGCTGAATGAGTACATGGTGAGAAGTGAGAGATTCAAGCTGAACGTTTTGGGCGATTTGAGCAACACCCGGTTTTACGATTTGGAAAATGACCCGTTTGAATTGAACGACCTCTCCGCAGACCCCCAATATGCAGAGGAAATTCTGAATCACAAACTCTTTCTGTCAAATGAAATACTATTTCACAGTATGCCTCCCCTTAGTCTGGACGAGAATGGAAAAGCGGTGAAAGATCCGGAAATGATAAAGGAGCGCAGCCTCCGCCTGACTGAATATTTTAAAACAAAGTCAAAAAATTATCATTTATAATCGCATAATTGACAAAACGGAAGCCATGTATGAACTTTTCATACATGGCTTCCGTTTTTGTCATAAAATATTTTTGCGGACCGACCGAAATTTTCCGCTTTTATCGGGTCAGGCACGAAGAGAATTACCAGTCGGTATCTACCGCGTCGCCGTTCTGAAGATTGACTACCTCTTTACGAACCTTATCAATCAAGCCGGAGCGGCCCTTATAGGCCATATTTCCGTTCAGGGAAACAATGGTGCTCAAGTCTTTCTGTACATAAAAGTCCAGCTTTTCTGAACGCCCGTCACGATATTGGTAAGTCACACTCATAACCGGGTTACCATCAGGCTGCTCGGTATTAATGTCCTGAATTGCTGTACTCAGAAGAAGCTGATAAAATTTCTTGCAGGGATCTTCTTTCGCCTTTTTGCCGTTCAGCGTAAATTCGAGCTCGTCAGTCTCCTCTTCGGTGCTTACTTTAGTGATCCCTATCACATAGTCCTTGCCGTCCAGAGTAAGCTTCAGAGATTCCACATCCATAATGTAGGGAAGTACTGCGATTGTCGACAGCAAATCCTTGGGCTGCACAGTGACCCACGACATACTGGACGAAGCCACCACGTAGATTAAATTGGTGCCTTCCTTCATCACATAATAGGAGGCGGCCTTCTTCGCGGAATCCGTGACTTTTCCGTCGGAATCCAGCGCATTTCCCACGATCAGCTTGAAGGACGAGGACTGATCGTACTGGATGGTAAAGGTCTTAGGCGTGTTAAATCCGTACTCTGCCAGATCCGCTTCGCCGGGATTGGCTTTGGCGACAGAGGTCGCGGTCAATCCGAACAGAGGAATCACCGACTTCTCCAGCCAGTTCTCGTTCATCAGGGCTTCTACAGGACTGATCAGCTTGAGCCCAACGGTCACACCGCCGGAGCTTACAGCCTCCTCTGCCGGTTTCTCCAGACGGATCGGCTGCTCCAGATCCGGCCGTTCAATGGTGATCTGGGTGGGAACGGGTGCGGTCTGATCGTCCGTTCCGGTATAGGCCGGCACAACCGTCAAATCCAGATAATCGTTCCGGGTCAGAGAAGCACTGCTCAACGCGGTGGAGGGCAGCGCATACACCGTATTTTTGTCCTGCCCCAGCATCATTGCATAGCGGCGGCTTCCATCCGGAGAAAGATTTCCCAGAGCAATGCGGTAGGAAGTACCGGTCTTGAACTTGGCTTCAACCACAATTTCAGGATCCGCCAAACCATAATCCGCTAATTTCTGGCTGTCTTCCTCCACGATTGACATGGCCGCAATGCTGCACACATCATTCCGGACGGAAGAATAGTTGGCTTCATTGGGTGTAAAATCCTGAAGTTCTTTGATTCTCCAAAGCTTTTCACCCACCAGATCAATGGTGTATTCATCCTTGGAGTTCTTAATCTTCACCGACTCCAGAGTATCGCTCGTCTCACTCACAAGAGAAATTGTAGAGGAGCTGACAGTCTGGGATGATGTTGTCTCTCCACTGTCCTTCGGAAGGAGAAGAAGCACCGCTACAGCAGCTGCCAAAACGACAATTACTGCGGCGCCGATAATAATGGTTTTGACTCTTTTGCTCATAAGTGCCTCCTGCAAAGCCATACTGCAACGCCCACAATCAAGGTAGCCAGAGGGATCAATACAACCAGCAGGACAAAATAGGTGTTCAACTGTGCGCTGGTAATCGCGATAGAAGAAACGGTAATGTCCATCGGCAGAATGCTGACGCTGTTTTTCTTGGCTGCCAGTGTCTCATCCAGTGCATTCATCAGAGAAGCATTGGCGTACAGCTGGGAGGTCATCAGCGTGGAATCCAGCATAGTGGGAGACGCAATTGTCAGTACATAGGAAATCTTTGGGGTGGTTCCCTCGTATTTTGTGCGGGAAGTGAGTACACAGGTGGGATAGGAGCTCTTTTCTGCGGTCTGATAATCGAAGCTGCTGTCTGCATTGGCCGGAATTTCGAACGCACCCTCACTGGTCTTGGTAATAATTTTTGTCTGGCGGTTGCCGGAAGCATCAAAGAGCAGCTCCAGCGGCCGGGCATTGGCAACACGCAGATATGCGTTTGCCGCAGATCCCATCGCCTTCTTGATATCCTCATCCGCAATGTCGTTTTTCATATCCAGAAGATTGTTGCTCATCAGATAAGCGGTGTTGGATTCACCCACCATACCGTCACCGACGGCAACGCCCCATTCCGCCAAAAAGGCGTTCAGAAGCGGTCCGGTGGTAGAAGTAGTGGAAGCGATAAACACAAGGCCTTTTCCGAACTGGCCGTCATTGTCCAGATAGGTTTCCAGCTTCTTTACCTGTTCCGCAGTCAGATCCGCGCTGGGCTGAGGAAGAACGATAAAGGCAGACTCGGCATCAATCTCCTCCGTGAGAAGATCCTGGCTTACCACGTCGTAGTTATTGGCCTTCAGAAGGTCTGTATAGGCCGTAATATCCGGCGCATTCAGTCCACTGATCAGAGAAACCTTAATCGGATTCTTATCCGTAACATACATAATGGCAGAAGTAAGCTCCTGCTCCGCCTCGGAACGGTAAGTCACGCTTCCGTCATACTGGGACTGGTTGGAGGTAAAGAGCGTATTCACTGCGATTACCTTGAGCCGCTTTGCGGACTCAATAATGAGATCACCGCTTGTAAGTTCCTCACCGGGATACTCCTGGGAAAGAGTCGGATTGGTGACAGGATCCACAAACTTCAATGTAATCTTATCGTTATACTGGGTGTATTTTTTCAGCACTTCATAGGCTTGCTTATACAAATCGTTTACCGTGCTGGTGCCGCTTCCGGCGCTTTTAAAATCAGCTTCCTTGGCTAAAACAGTAATTTTTACATCGTCTGTCAAGCCCTTAATATAGTCAATGCTGTCCTGAGTCAGGGCAAAGCGTTTATCGCTGGTCAGATCGATTGTCAGGGGATACCGCTCCAAAAGGAGCGCCACAATTACATTGACCAGAACCAGTGCCACCAGAAATCCCACGGTAATGATTGTCGCCAAAGAACCGTATTTAAAGCGGCGCTTATTAAATGCCGGACGTTTCACCGCCTTAGCAGCACTGAAACCAGGCAGAGCACTTTTTTTGTCGCTCTTTGAACTCTTCATTACGCTGTCCCAATTGGAGCTGGGAGAAGCGCTGTCCTGTTTTTTATCTTGAAATTCAGAATTTTTCATCGCTCTATCCTCCTTAGCCCCATCTTCTTCTTTCCAGAATGCGGATTGTCAGGAAGTTGAACGCAACAACCACACTCAGGAAAAACAAGACGTGGGAAATATTCAACAGTCCGCCTACCAGATCATTGTACCTGCTGGTAAATGACAGCGAGGTGAAGACCGTTCCAAGAAAGGCCAGATTCGCAGGCATAACAGAGGCGATGGAATCAAACATCATAATCAGCATCATCGTAGCAAAGGTACCAATGGCCGCGATCATCTGACTCTCCGTAGTGGAGGAAATGAAAAGGCCGATGGCCAGAAGCGCCGCTCCCATCAGGAACAGTCCGAGGAAGTTGCCGATAAACACCTGCCAGTCCACTGTAGTAAAGGTGGCCATGATAACGGCAAAAAGCATTGTGGGAGCGATGCTGATCAGGTACATCAGCATTGCGGCCAGATATTTACCCGTCACAAGGCCGGTCGTGCTGACCGGGGAAGTCAGGAGCAGCTGATCGGTTTTGAGCTTTTTATCCTCACTCATCAGCCGCATGGTCAGCATGGGGATAAAGGTAATGACAAAGTTGACCAGAGAACCGAATACATATTTCAGCATTGTGGACTGATTGGCCAGAACGACCCAGAAAAAGTATCCGGAAAAGAAGAACATCAGTGCCAGAAAGACATATCCCAAAGGAGAATAGAAATAATTTTTAAACTCCCGTTTAAAGACAGCACTCATTATTCCTCACCATCCTTTTCAGAAGTTTTTTCGTTGTCCGTTTTCTCGGCGGACTCATCCTCTTCCGAAGGAGCTTCTTTCACTTCGGAAGCCGCAGCTTTCTGCGAGGGAGAAACATAGTTCGGAACAGCCTTTCCGCTGGTCAGCTGCAGGAAGATATCCTCCAGAGTAAGCTCACTGGACTTCAGCCCCATCAGCGGCCAGTTGCGGTCTGCCAGACGCTTGAACAGCTCACGGCGCACGTCAACATTCTCCAGCGCCTCGATGGAATACTCAAATACGCCTTCTGCACGTTTGCCGAGGGTTTTTACCTCCTGCATGCCGGTGATGGCGGTGAGCATCTTGTACACTTCTTTTTCAGGGCCTTCGATCATCGCCACATAGCGGTGATCGGTAGACATCCGGTCGGACAGGTTTGCCGTTGTGTCATCTGCCACCAGTTTTCCGTTATTGATGATGATAACCCGATCGCACACCGCCTGAATTTCAGAAAGAATGTGGGAAGAAAGGATGATGGTGTGCTTCTGGCCCAAGGTCTTAATCAGCGTGCGGATCTCAATGATCTGTTTCGGGTCAAGACCTACAGTAGGCTCGTCCAGAATCAGAACTTCCGGATTGCCGATCAGCGCTTCCGCCAGGCCTACACGCTGTCTGTAACCTTTGGAAAGGTTTTTAATCAGCCGGTTCATATGATCGGTGATTTTTACCGTCGCGCAAACATCGCGGATGTGCGCTTCTTTAGGAAGCTTGCACTTTTTCAGATCGTACACAAAGCTCAGGTATTCCTTGACCTTCATGTCCAGATACAGCGGAGGCAGCTCGGGAAGATAGCCGATTGCTTTCTTGGCCTCAATGGGATTCTCCAGAATATCGTAACCGTCTATTTTGCACACGCCGTCCGTTGCCGACAAATACCCGGTCAGGATATTCATTGTAGTTGACTTTCCGGCGCCGTTGGGGCCGAGAAAGCCGAGGATCTCGCCTGCTTCCACATGGAACGAAACGTTGTCTACTGCAACTTTCTGTCCATATTTTTTGGTGAGATTGGAAACCTCAATCATTTCATATCACCATTCCTTCTGATTTTTTTGAAGCGACAGGTTAAAACGCCATTTTCCAACAGGCACTTCCCTTTCTGCCTGTAAGCGTCCGGCTTTACTAAGACTGTCCCTTCGGAAATGCTCCTCGTTTGAATATATATCAAACGCATCGCTCCGCCTGTTTTATCAATGCAGAGCTGCGTCCGCCTCAGCGAATCCGTTTTTCGTCCGGAACCGCCTTCCCGCACATAATATACCGAAAACAGGAGACACAAAACGTCTTTTTTACTATATCATATTCCGGCGGATTTTTCTACCTGCTTTGTGAAAAAAGTGTGTAATGTTTGTCCACAGATTGTGAAATTTGTAGATTTTCTCTTTATTTTTCAAGAAAAACAGAGTCACATCCTGTCAAATTTCACATGGAAATTATAAAATTCATCATCTTCTCCGGCTGGCGGACAAAAATTTTTCAGCCGCCTTCCGTAGGTCCCCCGCCGCGTAATCAAAAAATTCGCGAAACGCAGGACAAAGCCGGTTCAGATTATCTTCACCCGGCACCAGCGGCTCCCGATTGCGGCGGCAGCCTCCGCGGCAAAGCCGGTAATGAGGGCATTCCCGGCAGGCAGATGCCACCGGAACGGACAGCTGATGAAATCGAAGAGCAACGTCCGACTGCTGCATCCGGGCCAGATCATCTGTGAGTACGCTGCCCATCCGCCACTCGTCAGTCACGTAAAAGTCGCAGGGGTAGACGCTTCCGTCGGCCTCCACCATGTAATAGCAGCCGCAGACTCCGGACATGCCGCAGCTTTCCGGCGGATAGCCTGCCGCCATCCCCACCAGATTGTCAAAATACCGGATGCTGACGGGGCGGGAGGAATTCAGATCCACATACCACAGATCGAAGAGCCGTTTCAGAAATGCGCCATACTGCTCGGGTGTCAGGGAATATTCCCGTAGCCCGCCGCTCTGAAGCTCATCAAGGCAGGGAATAAACTGCAGATACCGAAATCCCTGCTTTTTAAAAAAATAGTAAATCTTATCCACATTGCGGGCCACGTCCCGGTTCACGGTAGACAGAATGTTGTACTCCACGTGAAAGCGGTTCATCCGCGCGGCCGCCTCCAAAACCCGGTCAAAGGTTCCGTTTCCTGCGCTGTCCCGACGATATTTGTCATGAACCTCCCGGGTTCCGTCCAGCGAAAGCCCCACCAGAAAATGATTGTCGTGAAAAAAAGCAGCCCACTCGTCGTCGATGTTCAGGCCGTTGGTCTGGATGGCGTTATGGATTCGGAGTCCCTTGCGGTTATGCTCTTTCTCCAGGGCAATCACCTGCCGGTAAAAATCCAGCCCCGCCAGGGTGGGCTCGCCGCCCTGAAAGCCAAAGGAGGCCTCCCCTTCGGCCAATTCCAAAGCCTTGCGGATCAAAGTCTCCAGCGTATCCAAACTCATCATTCCGTAATTGGAAATTGCCCGCCGGTTGGCCACGTCACTGTAGAAACAATACTCACACCGCATATTGCAGCTGGAGGAGGCAGGTTTAATTAAAAATGAAATCGGAGGCATTGATTTTCTCCCTTTCAGATGATTTGTCCGGCTTTTCCTTCAACAAGCCGGACCGGGGCGTGCGGAAAGAAAAAGGGCGGCTGTTTTTCCGCCGCCTGATCCCGCTTGTCCTATTGAATTGTAACTCCGGGATAATAGTGATTCAGAATCATTCGGTAATCCCAGTCCTCGTGAGCGGCATAACCAAGAGCACCCTGCTGGCTCATCCCCACACCGTGGCCAAAGCCTTTTGTATGAAAGATAAAATTGCTGCCGTCAAACTGGATATCGGTAATTTTGGGACTTTTCAGTTTATCGGTTCCCAGAATGGTTTCCCGAAGGGCTCTGCCGGTCACCGAAGTGCCGCAGACCGAAATCTTCCAGACAAAATCTCCGTCCGTATAGGTGGCGTTGGCAAGATCAAACCACTGGGAAGGATCATCCCACAGATGGAGCCCTGCGGAAAGGAGCTTCGACTCCATCTGGGAAAGAGAAATGGTACAGGTCGATTCATAATCGTCATAGGCGCTTTCCACCGCTGCCAGATAAGGAATGGGATTGCCCCACACATACTCCGCACTCTGGGTATGTCCCCCGGAGGCGGCGTGGTAAGAGGCATTGATGACAGAGCCGTTGTAGTACATCAGCTCGTTCAAAACCTCCGCTACAAGGGCTGTAACTTTAGGATTCGGCTTGGCATAGGACATCGTCGGGTAGGACCCTGTTCTCTGCCGATGGTATTCCATATAGGTGTGAGCCGCAACCGCCTGTGCTTTGTATGCTTCATAACAGGAAGCTTTCGGCGCAGTATTCACGCCTACAATTTCCCGCTGCACCGCTCCGGCCACCGCATCCAGAAGAGCATCGTCAATTTCGGGGGCAGAAGGTTCGCTGGATTCTTCTTCCGAAGAAGGCTCATTTTCTTCGGAGGATACCGGTTCAGACGATTCCGGCTGGGAAGACGACGCTTCAGAGGAAGGCTGCTGGGAAGAAGCGGGTTTGCTGCTCTGTGCATGGGAGGAAGCAGGCTTTTCCGAGGAAGAGCCGGAAGCCGTTTTACTGGAGGACGAGGTGCCGGAAGAGGGTTTGCTCGAAGCGGGTTTGCTGGAGACGGGGTTGCCGGAAGCCGATTCCTGGGAACTGATGGAGGAAGAGGGTTCGGAACCCGTCGGCTCGCTGCTTCCGGAATTGGAGGGCAGCGTGTTCTCCAGAAGCTCACCGATTCCCGGCTCGTTCCCCTGGAGAAAATCGTCATTAAACAGGGATTCCGTCCGGACAGGCACCGTCTCCAGATTGGATGCCGCCAATGCGGCGGTTCCGCCAAATATAGCCAGCGCGCCCAAAAGCGCCAGACAATGAAAAAACAATTTCTGTTTCATAAGGATCATCCCACCTTTCTGCCGTGTTTTTCAAAAAACGCCCGCCCACCAAAGGACAGACGTTTTCCGAAATTCATATTCGCTCAGTTCAGGGGGCCGGAAGGCTGAATGCGGTTTGTGTTCTCCATAACCTTAGAGGTATCCACGGAAGCACTTTCCCCAGCCCGAAGCCGCCTTGCCACCATGACGTAACGGCTGTTTCGCGTTGTGGTGGACACGCAGGTGGACAGAGTAATCAGCTGATCGCCGTAGACACAATCCACCGGCATCGTCAGCAGACTGCGGCCTTTTACCTGTGCGACAAACTCATTAAACTCCTGCTCGTTCTGCGCATTGATAAAATTGTGGTATCCGAAGGACACCCCGGACACGTTGACATTTTCCGGGAACATGCCAATCACCTTATAGGTGCTTTCCCCGCCGTAAAGGGTCGAAAACTCAATGGTGGGATGGGCCTTATAAAAATCAATGCTCTTGTAATTTTTGATGGCCGAAAAATGCTCTCCGGTCTTGTCGTTGCTGTGACCGTAGATAACAATATTGGTACTGCGGGCATCCTTGGTCAGGGTGGTGCGGAAATCCATGCAGGGGGTGCCCCATGCATACTTTTCCTTATCCAGACCGTGGTTCAGATAAAAACTGTTGTCCGATCCCAACGCTACCCAATAATTCAGCTTTGTGCCGGAAAGGGTGAGATGCCCTTTCACATCCGAGTTTTTCGCTACAATCTCCTTGAATTCCTTGGAAATCTCGCCGCTTCCTCCGGATTGTGCAGCAGAAGACACCGGTTCCGAGGCAGCCGCTTCAGAAGAGGCAGGCTCCGGCTCATCCGGCGTGGATGCAGCCGGTTCGGAAGAGGTGGTGGCCGCAGACGTCACCGTCTTTGACGAGGTGTCGGCTTTGGAGACAACAGGTTTGGAAGAAGTGGCTTTGGAACTGGTCGCCTTGGAGCTGGTATGGGACGCCGTCTCTTTGGAAGACTGATCCTGCGAAGCAGGTTCGGAAACCTCCTCGCTTTCCTCTGGCTCGGAAGATTCCGTGGAGGATTCCGCTTCGCTGCTTTCGGATACGGATTCCGTATCCGAAATAACGGTGGAGGATGGAACACCCGTATCCACCGGTACGCTGTTCAGATGAAACGCCACCGATACGGCAATCACGCCGCAAACAACCAGCGCCGCGCTGGACAGCAGTCCCAACTGAACGGTTTTGCTTAACCGCTGGAACCAATTGATTATATTTGCAAGAAACCCTTTTTCATCGCCCATTTTCATTTCCGGCCATTCTCCTCCGATGTAATACGATGTCGATACAGGCCAAGCCTGCCGATTCTGTTTATTGTTCTGGAAATCTGTACCGCTTCATCAAATTGATTCCGCTGGCATTATTTATAGGGATTCGCCTTACCGTATTTATCCTGCCATGCCTTGGGCATAACCATTTCCTTATTGGCGGTGGCTTTGGAGGTATCCACCTGTGTGGTCTCGTTCGCCCGCACTTTTCTGGCTACAACAACCATACGGTAAGGAGTGTCGCCGGAAGGAATGATTTCCGTATCACAGGTGGACAGTGTTACCAGCTGATCGCCGTAGGTCAGATCCACATCTGTATTAAAGAAGGTACGCTTGTTCATTTCCTTCACAAAGGTATCGAATTCCTCATTGGTCATGTCGATATAGCTGTGGTAGTTGAACCACTCCGGATCCTCCGCCTCATCGGCTTTGGTTTTTACCTTGGCCAAAAACGCTCCGACAATTTTATAGGTACCCTTCCCGTAAATGGTATCAAAAGTCATCAGAGGATACTTCTGGTAAAATTCCAGACTGTTGTAATCCTTCAGCGGTGCAAAATAGGAGCCATCCTTGGCGGAATGGCCGTAAATCGTCACGTTCAGACTCTGTTTGTCCGGCGTAATGGTGGCATTGGCATCGGCAAAGGGGATTCCCAGTGCATTCTGTTTGTAATAGTCATGATTGAGATAATAGGAGTTGTCCTGACCCTGGACTACAGGGGTAGACAGACGGGTGCCCGGAATCTTTACAAATCCGATGACATCGCTGTTGATCTTATGCAGTTCCTCAAAGCTCGGAAGAATTCCCGTGGCAGTATCAATGGGTTCCGATTCCGGCTCTTCCGGAATATCCGTCTGCTGGCCGAATCCATCGCTGCTTCCGCCGCTGCTTCCGCTCGTCGTCTCCGTCACAGCGTCCGGATAAAGATTGTTCAGATCCTCCTGCTGTGCCTGAATACGGGCATATTTGCGAATGACCAGGCCGCCTAACACCAGAACGACCACCAGCAAAACTGCAGTGATTGAAATAATGATAACGGCAGGCACACTTAATTTTTTCTTTTTCTTTTTGGCATTGACACCCGTACTTCCGGAAACGGATGTCCTTGGTCTGTTGCTCACAGGTTTGTTGTTCATATACTACGCTCCTTTGTCTCACAGGGCTCTTTCCGCCGGCTTGCCATCCAAGAGCATAACCGGAAGAACCGCCTCGGCCTTTCTTTTTTTACGGCCGGAAATGGTCAGCAGTCTCTTTCTGAAAACTGACCTTTTTAATCATAGCACAAACCGACCCGAAAAATCAATGCTTTCCATAAATCAGCAAAATTCGCAGAGAACACCTCGGAAGAGCTCCGCAAAAAATCTTTTGCGGAGCGGTTCGAACCTTGCCGGCAAGCGGCCTATTTATAGGGGTTTTCCTTGCCGAATTTATCCTGCCATGCCTTGGGCATAAGCATATTCTCATTAATGACAGCCTTGGAAACGTCTACTTCCTTCACTTCACCCTGCCGCATTTTGCGTGCCACCAGCACACGGCGGTAATCCGTAGGTGCGCCGAAAGCGTTGATCTCACTGTCACAGGTCGAAAGAGTAACCAGCTTATCTCCGTAGGATACGTCAACGTCCTCATTCAGGAAATAGCTTCTCGCATATACTCCTTTGATGAAATCGTTGAATTCCTGACCGCCGGAAGTATCGTCCACAAACTGATGATAATTGAATTCCTCCGGATCCGGCTGCTTGGTGGCATCGGTGTAAACCCTTGCAAGGAAAGCACCGATGATTTTGTATTCCCCCTTGCCATAGATGGTATCGAAGGTCAGATAAGGATGCTTTTTATAGTATTCAATGTCGGAATACTCTTTGACGGCACCGAAAATATCGCCGTCCCTTGCGGCATGTCCGTAAATGGTAATATTATCGCTTTGATAATCCATCTCAATCCGAGCCCGGTAATCCACATAAGGGACACCGAACGCATTGTATTTTTTCTCGATGGTGTGATTCAGATAGAACGCATTGTCCTCGCCCTGCACCACCGCTGTGTCAATCTTGGTATCATTGACGCGGACATAGCCCACCACGTCGGAATTCGTCTCATACAAATCAACAAAATCGGCCATGATGTTGTATTTGGGATCCAGCACAAGCGGCTCGGGAACGTAGAGCTCCTTGTTAAAATCATCCTCTTCTCCCGAGGATGCGGATGTCCCTGAAGCAATTTCTTCCGAGGAAGCGGGGGGATAATCCTTCGCCGGAATGTTATTGATGTCCTTCACAACATATTTCCGGATCAGCATCACGCACAGAATCAGTGCGGCAAGAATGAGAACAGCCGCAGCAATAGCAAGTATCTTGCTTGCCCGCTGACGGGAACTGTCCCCTTTCCGGGGGATGAAAAGATCGGTCATCTTCTGTTTGAAAGTCGTTTTCGATTTCGGTCCGCTCATGGGCGCCAGCCATTCCTTTCCGGTATTCCCCTTAGGGGAATTTTTTTCGTTTGGGTGATCCTGCCTGATTTTGGACGCAGGATTGCCTTAGGGATTCGCATTTTCTTCCATTTCGCTCAAAAGCCGCAACGCCAGCTCCAGCGTGCGCTCCACCGTTCTGCGGCGGATCTTTTCCCGGTCGCATCCGCATTCGGAAAGCAGAGAAAGCTTTTCGTGGAGGCACCGGGCCTGACAGGCTGCCGCAATATGTACGGTACCCACCGGTTTTTCCGGCGTGCCGCCGGTAGGGCCGGCAATGCCGGTTGTGGAAACGCCGATGGTGCTTCCGGCCTTCCGGCGGACGCCTTCGGCCATCTCACGGGCTGTTTCCTCGCTGACGGCGCCCACCCGTGCCAGCGTTTCGCCGGACACAGAGAGCTCCTGCATCTTAATGCGGTTGGCATAGGACACCACACCGCACTCAAATACTCCCGAAGCACCCGATACGGCGGTGATGGTCTCCGCAACCATCCCTCCCGTGCAGCTTTCCGCCGTAGCGATGGTCATCCCCTTTTCCGTGAGGCGGTGTACCAGCTCTTCCGCCAGAAGGATTCCTTTCTCCATGGGCTTATCCCCCTTCCGCCGCTATTTCATGCGGATTGTTTTACATTCAATGGCCGCCACTGTCTCCTCAATCAGAGGCTCAAAATCATACTGTGCCTCCGCGCTTTCCACATAGGAGAGCATCGGCCGTGTTTTGGGCCGTCTGGGCGTAAACACCGTGCAGCAGTCCTCATAAGGCAGAATCGACGTTTCAAAGGTATCGATTCTGCGGGCGATCGTCACAATGTCGCTTTTATCCATACCGATCAGGGGGCGGAAAATCGGGCGGTCGGAAACCGCATTGGTGGCGGCCAGCGCCAGCATGGTCTGGCTTGCCACCTGCCCAAGGCTCTCACCGGTGATGAGGGCAGGAATGCCCTCCCGCTCGGCCACCCGGATCGCAATTTTCACCATAAGCCGCCGCATGATGACGGTAAACAGCTCCTCCGGGCAGTGATCCCGAAGTGCTTCCTGTATCCGGGTAAAGGGAACGCAGTAAAACCGGATATCCCCGGCATAGCCGGAAAGCTTCTCCAGCAGGGTCTCCACCTTCGCCAAAGCCCGCTCACTGGTGTAGGGCGGGCTTTGAAAATGGATGGCGGAAAGCTTCACGCCCCGGCGGGCCATCATCCATCCCGCCACCGGGCTGTCGATTCCTCCGGATACCAGAAGCATGGCTTCACCGCTGGTGGAAACCGGCATTCCGCCGGCCCCGGGCTGCTGATTCCCGTGAAGAAAGGCCTTGAAATCCCGGATTTCCACATTCACCGAGACTTCAGGATTGTGCACATCCACCTTCAGATGAGGATATGCCTCCAGCAGCACACCTCCCAGCTCCTGCTGAATATCGGGAGACTTGTAAGGAAAAGTCTTGTCGGAACGTTTGGCATTCACCTTGAAAGTCCGGGCGCCGGTCAGCATTTCCTTAAAGTAGCGGACTGCTTCCCGCTGAATGACATCCATATCTTTTTCCACAACCAATGCCCGGGACCACGCCGCAATACCGAATACTTTGCTGATACGTTCGCAGGCTTCGTCCAGATCGGCGCTCTCGTTTTTCGGCTGCACCGTAATGGTGGACTGGGATTTGGTCACGGAAAAATCCCCGCACTCCCGCATCCTCCAGCGGATGTTTTTCATCAGAACATCCTCAAATGTACCTCTGTTCAAGCCCTTCAGGGCAATCTCACCGTTTTTGGCGAGGATTACTTCATTCACTTTAATACCATCCTTTTTTCATACTCCGAAGACAAAACTCACCGCTGTCTGGCCAGAGAACGGCTGCCCTCTTCCAGACGCAGAAGAAACTCGTCAATCATCGCTTCCGTGGTCTCCGCACCGAAGCTGACTCTCAATGTCTCGTCCGACTCCCTGCGGTCAATGCCCAGAGCCTCCAGCACATAGCTTTGTTTTCCCTTGGCACAGGCGCTTCCGCTGGACACATAAATAGCATATTGCTCCAGAAAATGAAGCATCACCTCGGAGCGGATTCCGTAAACGGAAAGGCTCACGATATGAGGGGCACATTCTTCCCCCGAATGAATGCTCACACCCGAAATTTTTTCACATCCCGTCAGAAGCCGCCCTTTCAGAGCGGCATACCGTTCCCGAGATGCCGAAACAGCATCCTTCTGGGCCTCCACCGCCGCGCCGAACGCAGCAATTACGGGAACCGGTTCTGTGCCGCTGCGGAGGCCGCCCTGCTGTCCGCCTCCGAACATTCTCGGGATCAGCCGTACTCCCCGCTTTACATAAAGCGCCCCGATCCCCTTGGGCGCCCGTACCTTATGCCCGCTGACGCTCATCAGGTCAATGGATGAGGTCTTCAGCTTCACCGGAATTTTCAAAAAGCCCTGCACCCCATCCACATGGACGAGAGTCTGGGCATTCTTTCGTTTTACCGCCCTTGCGATTTCCTCTACCGGGAGAATCAGTCCGGTTTCATTGTTTACCATCATGCAGGACACCAACACGGTATCCGAATCCACAGCATCGGCAAACTGTTCGGCGGTATACCGGCCATCCTCTCCGGGAAGCAGCCGTTTCACGGTAAACCCGCGTCTTTCCAGCTCGGCTGCCGTTTCCAGCACAGACGGATGTTCCACCGCTGTGGTAAGAATGGTTCTTCCGCGGCGGATTCCCGCTTCCGCCGCACCAAAAAGTGCCAGATTGTTGGATTCCGTGGCTCCCGACGTAAACAAGATTTCCGCCGCTGTACAGGAAAGCGCCGCCGCCAGCTGTTCCTTTGCCCGGGTCACCGTCTGCTCCGCGCGGTATCCCATTCCATGCAGTGAGGACGGATTTCCGTATTCCGTTTCCATTGCCGAAACGCATGCTTCCACCGCCTCTTTGCAAGGCTTTGTCGTAGCGCTGTTATCCAAATAGCATTCCATTGTTTTCATCCCTGTTCGTGCCATCCAATCTGTTTTCAATCGCAGGCTCATACACCATTATCAGATTATTATACACGATGAACAGAAAGATTTCCACCATTTTTATAAAATTCCCATTCCTTTTCCTGCGGTCCGCAACGCGGCCGGCCGCATTTGAGGCCCATGCCTGAAAAAGGCAGGGAAATGCCGGAACAGCAACGCTTTAAAAAAGCACAAAAAAACCGATAAACAAAATGTTTACCGGCTTTTTCTTATGGAGCTGATGACCAGATTCGAACTGGTGACCTCGTCCTTACCAAGGACGTGCTCTGCCACCTGAGCCACATCAGCAGCTTGTTTTTGCCCGCCTCTCATCGGCGACATTGACTATTATAGCAAACGATTTTGAAAGTGTCAAGCTTTTTTGACGACGAACAAAAGAAATATATGTTGAAATGTTTTGTGTACAATAAATAATTCGTCATTCCTGTTGTAAAAGCTCCGAAAAGCAGGTATAATGTGCAGAAAAAGAGCTCCATATGAAAACGGCAGAAACGGCATTCACGTCCGCCTTACAGGGCGGGAGAAAAGGATGATTTCCATGAACTATTCTCATATTAAGGCAGGAACCTTTCAATCCCGCCCCAATCGTTTTATCGCTTTGGTGGAAGTGGAGGGAACGGTCGAAATATGCCATGTGAAAAATACAGGGCGCTGCAAGGAATTACTGATTCCGGGAGTGACCGTTTATCTGGAGGAAAGTGAAAATTCCGGCAGAAAAACGAAATATGACCTGATTGCCGTAAAAAAAGGAGAGCGGCTCATCAACATTGACTCCCAAGCCCCCAATCGTGCGACAGCGGAATGGCTGGCGGGCGGAGGGTTGATTCCGGCAGATGAAATTACACTTCTGCGTCCGGAATGCCGTTACGGCAATTCCAGATTTGATTTTTATCTGGAGACAAAGAACCGGAAGCTGTTTCTGGAAGTAAAAGGAGTCACGCTGGAAGAGAATGGCGCGGTTTTCTTCCCGGATGCCCCCACCGAGCGGGGAGTCAAACATCTGACGGAGCTTTCCGCCTGCGTTGAAGCAGGGTATGAAGCAGCGGTTCTTTTCCTCATACAGATGAAGGACGTGTCCGGTTTTTCTCCCAATGACCGAACACATCCGGCATTCGGAGAAGCTCTGCGGAATGCCCGGGATCACGGCGTGATGATTTTGGCCTACGATTGTTCCGTCACTCCCGACAGTATGGAACTCTGCAGCCGTGTTCCGATCCTGCTGGAAAATTTCCAAGGATCGACAGCATCTGAATAATCAAAAAAGCAGAAGCGGCCCGCAGGCAGCTTCTACTTTTTTATCTCTTTGTGTTTGAATTCGGCCCTTACATTATAAAGGTATCCGGCAAATTTTATGCCAAGAAAAACAGCAACCAGGATAATCAGAATGACCATTGCCCACATAGTAACATCTCCTGTCCTGATGATACCCTCAGTATATCCCCTTTTTTCTTTGATATCAAGCTTCCTGCCGGTTTCTATACGAAATTTTAATGGCGATGGGGCGATTTAAAGCAGTCTATGCCGGGTGATCACCGCAGGTGATTCGAGGACATGCAGCCCATCAAAAATCTACTCTATTTTTTCGCTTTCATCCTCCTGAAGCAGCTCTGCACCCACCAGAGAACCATACGAAAGCGAATCATGCCCATAACGGTCCCGGACTTTGTCCAAAGCGACCTCCAGTTTTTCTTTTTTTTCCCGGTCAGTTTCCGAATCGGGCGAAGCGATCAGCGACAGCTGTTCGCCAAAATCCTGATTGGTCAAATTTGTTCCCGTGACAGTGAGCATACGAATGGGGGAACCCATGTTCCAGGAATCCCGGATAATCGCAATGGCCAAATCATAAATCTCCCGGGCAATGTTTGTCGGATGTCCGACTCCGCGCTGACGCTGAATTACGCTCAAATCGACCGACTTGATCTGCACCTGAACGGTCTGACATTTCAGGTCATACCGCCGCAGCCTCGCCGCCACTTCGTCAGCCAGCTCCAACGTTCCGATTCTGATGTCATCCAGCCCCATCAAATTGCGCCGGAAAGTGATTCCGTGCCCCACAGATTTGACCTCGCGCTCTTCGCTGGCCAGCCGGACCACGCTTTCATCAATGCCGTTTGCGTAATTCCACAGCATCACGCCGGTCTTCCCCATTTGACGTTCCATAAACTTTAAATCGCATTCGGCAAGTTCTCCAATGGTATGAATGCCGAACTTATCAAGAATGCCCTGGGTGGCCTTCCCTACAAAAATCATTTCCGAAATGGGAAGAGGGTACAGGAGCTCCCTGTAATTTTCCCGGGAGATTACTGTCGTAGCATCCGGCTTTTTGTAGTCGCTCCCCATTTTAGCAAAGAATTTGTTGAAGGATACTCCCACC
The DNA here is from genome assembly GCA_048358235.1 of Oscillospiraceae bacterium. Lineage (GTDB taxonomy): Bacteria > Bacillota > Clostridia > Oscillospirales > Ruminococcaceae > Paludihabitans. Next base: position 64,720 of record DBGCDL010000018.1, on the reverse strand, counting down.
GATATGGTAAGTCCGAGTTCCTCGCGGATGCGGCGGCGAAGGGTGTCGGCGATGGTTTTCCCGTCCCCGAACAGGAGTCTGCTGTGTGTCACGTCAAGCCAGGATTCATCAATGCTGAAGGGCTCCACCCGGTCGGTATATTCCTGATAGATGGCATTGATCCGTCTGCTGCAGCGGGAATATTCATCGTGATGCGGAAGCACAAGGTGAAGGTCCGGGCATTTCTGCTTTGCCTGCCATACCGTTTCGGCAGTTTTAATCCCATATTTTTTGGCCAACTCATTTTTCGCAAGGATAATGCCGTGCCTGTTTTTCGGATTTCCGCACACTGCCATAGGGACTTCCCGCAGATCGGGGCGGAAGAGAAGTTCCACCGATGCGTAAAAGCCGTTGCAGTCGCAATGGAGAATCGTACGATCCATGAGAATCCCCTTTCATACAATGGTTTTGGCCGGAAATCGCGGTGAGCCCCCAGGGTGCCGGAACCGGCGGAGGAAGCGCAAGGCGCGACAGCTAATTCTTCCGAGGAACAAAATGCTCTGCATTTTGTTCCATTATACCAGAAATTCCTTGCTGAAGAATTGGCGTTCCGCCCACGGCGGAGGAAGCGCAAGGCGCGACAGACAATTCTTCCGAGAAACAAAATGCTCTGCATTTTGTTTCATTATACCATACTGAGAAGGAAAAAAGTATCACAAATCACCGCCGGAAGAACCGCTGAAGCACATCAGGCATATACTGAACTGCGGCATCCCTGCCGTAGTTTGGGAGCGGGAAGGAATGTTGAAAAATGGCTTTATTAAACGGAATTGATGTGTCTCAGTATCAGGGAGATATTGATTGGCCCGCTGTAAAAAAGGCCGGAATACAGTTTGCCTTTCTCCGTGCGGGAATTGCTGACGCCAGCGGAAAAATCCGGAAGGACACCAAATTCGAGTCCAACCGGGAAAAGGCGGCGGCAGCGGGCATGGCGACGGGAATTTACCTCTATTCCCGCGTGGAGACGGAATCGGCGGCCAAAACGGCAGCCAATGAACTGCTGTCCCTGTGCAAAGGTGCGCCGGTCGAATGGCCCATCGTCATGGACATTGAGGATACGGTCTATCTTTCCATGTCCAGTGAAAAAAACACAGCCATTGCCAAGGCTTTTTTACAGGAAATCGAACGGCAGAATTACTATCCCATGATTTACACCTACACGTATTTTGCAACTGAGAACCTGAATATGACTGACCTGGCGGAATTCCCGGTTTGGATCGCAGACTATCGGGGATATGTCGGATATCAGGGCGAATATGGAATCTGGCAGTTCTCCTGTACAGGCACGGTGGATGGCATCAATGCCGATGTGGATCTGGACACCGCCTATGAGGATTACGGAACTCTGATCCGCGAAGCAGGTAAAAACGGCTTTGGCCAAGCGGGAGAAAAGTGGCAGATCGCTATTTTTGACTTTTCAGAGAAAGCCCGCGCGCAAGTGGTAGCCAATGCTTTTCTGGATCTGGGATTTTATTCAGAGGTGCGCCCCCGGGGCGACAAATGGCAGATTGCAATGTACAGCTTTCAGGAAAAGTCAAGGGCAGTGGAGGTATCGAAGGCAATTCAAACGCTTGGGCTATATAATGAAGTGTTGCTGATGACATAGGACACCTCTGCGGTGAAAAAGACACAAAAAGTCTTGCGGGCAGAATGCCCGCAAGACTTTTTGCTTTTTCTGACGGATGCCGGGTACTCCCGCATCCCGCTTTATTGGATTACGCAAAGGTCACATTCAAAACATCATCCTTGTGCAGATGCACAGCATCGGCAAAGACGGCCGCATTTCCCTCTTCTGCAAACGGGACTGCTTTTCCGTTAAGATCAGCCGAAGCCTTTTTCCCGGGAAGCAGCAGACGGTTGAGAGCAAGCTCGCCGCCAAGAACGGTCAGCGCCGCTCCGTTTGGAGTGAATGTGATTTTTCCCCATGCGGAACATGCCGACCACAGGCTCTGGTAAGAGTCCGGATGAATGGGAGAGAATCCCAGTTCCCCTTTGGTCATATCCACCGAGAATCCCTGATAAATCAAAACCAGTGCCCAGGCAGCCATGGAACGGGCATAATTTCCGCCGCACTCAATTTCATTCCATGGATTCCGGCGGGTTCCGTCATAACGGTCACGGAGGGCACGAACACAGGTCAACCCCTCTTTTTCCAGCCCTCTCCGTATCATATGGGAAGCTGCGGCATATTCAAATCCATGCATTGTTTCCTCGGCATAGGGCGCGGAAATTGCCGGGCGTTTTTTCCCTTCGGGATAGCCGCAGATCAGAAGCCCGCCTTCGTTCTCCATGCAATAGATTCTGCAGGGATTAAAGAAATCCTTCATGTCGGCAATAAAATTATATTTATATACAGATTCCAGTGCCGTATGGACCTTCTTCTGGTCGAAAATATCGCCTAATCCCAGCAAATCGGCATGCCACTGGCCATAAAGCTGGTCGATGGAGCATCCCTCTCCGATTTGATACTTCAATTCCTCAGCTTCATCGTTCCAGTAGCTGTCGTAGATGTTGTCCTTTGGCCCGGTGCAGAAACGATCCAGAATTTTCTTATCGTTCAAATCAATTTCCTGGAAGAAATACTCCCCGTTCCAAAGCTTTTCGTTCACATAGCTGCATCCCTTTTGGCGGATCTGCCGGCATTTTTCAGCAAACTCCGGCTCCGAAAGGGCATCTGCCATCCGTGCGGCCGCTTCCAGAGCCGCCAGATAGACGCCGGTCAGCCAGCTGTTAGGGCCAAAAAGTTCCATATCCAAAGTGTGGTGCTGCCGCCCGGTAAGAACGCCGCTCTGCTCCGGATCCCAGCGATCCGGATTTTCAGACGACCATGCAAATTCAAGCGACCGCTTGATTTCAGGCCAGAGACGCCGCAGCCAATCGGTATCACCGGACTGTTTCCATTCCCGGTAGGACTTGACAATGCCGCCCATCTGCCCATCGGCGCAGGGCCGGAAATCCCAGGTCGGTGACCCTAACGGCAGCTGAAGCCGGAAGCTCATTCCCCCGTTGGGATTCATGTTGTACTTATAATCCAGCTCTCTCATGGAGCGCTCCAATGCGGGGAAAAGCATCGGAAGGGCATACTGATAATTCCATACATGCTCGCAGGAACCCTCGCAGGAGCCCTCACAGGCATGACTTCCCTCCCATCCGTAGAAGCTGCCGTCGGTAAGACGCACACAGGTTGGGCTTTTCAGCACGGCCAGAGTGGAGCCCGCCGCATCAATGACTTCTTCGGGAAGACTGGAGCCATAAAGTGCATCCACAAAATTGCGGGCGGCAGAATAAAGGCGGTTCCAGTTTTGCATTCCGTATTCCGCCACCGCTTCCGCTCCCGTAAACTGGGTTGCATACCAGTTCCGGATAATCGGCTTGGGTGAGGAATTGTTCTCATCATCCCAATATTTCTCATAATTCGGGAAATACCAGCTCAAAGCAAATCTTGTGCGCACGGTTTTCCCTGCCGGGGCGGACAGATGGGCACAGAGAGTGCCGTGATCCACCGCCTCAAAGACTACATTGCCTTCCTCCGCACTGTTTTTGAAGCTTCGTTCCTTGATTGCTCCGCTCTCGATGAAATCCTTCCAAAAAATGTTGAGGCTGTCAAACCATGAACCCCTGTACCAGTTCTGCTGTAAGCTTACCGAAGCGGCATCCGTAATCACGCATGCCTGTCCCCACTGTGCCGATCTTCGGTTGGTTTCCCCGCTGTCGCAGAGAATTCCCTTTTTCAAAAGGGAATTCACCGGTTTCTGATGGTCTGGATTACAGAGGGTAAATGCCGCGGTATAATCCAAATCCTCCCCGGTTGTATTCTCAAACTCCACTTCAAACAGCGCAAGGGGAAGAGAACTGTCAAAATCATTCATGGGTTCAAAGGGACTCCATGCGGTCAGAGTAACTTTACCGGGAAAATCGCCTGTAAAAGTATATCTGGCAATGGGGAATTTCCCTTCCAGCACTACGTCGGCGAAGTGCGGGACACCTACCATCGTTTCACGGGCGGGGCCGTATGTATATCCTCCGAAGCTATGGAGCCCCTTTCCCATTCTCCCACCCGGATAAGGCCCGTTTAATACTCTCGCTCCCAATACTTTTCCGTCTTTTTCCGCCTTAACGGCAATATGGGAAAATCCATTGTAGGATTCTTTGTTGGGGCGGTTTTTAATCTCCCAGTCAACAAGGCGTGCGCCTCCGTCGATGCTGATGTTTCCCGCTCCGATTCCGCCCAGCGGGAAACGCACCTCCCGCAGCCGATCCTTTTCATACATAAATCTCGACATTATTTCAGCCCTTTCCTTTTAACATTTTAAACTTCCGATCCTTTTGAAAAGCGCTCAAGATATTGTCATGCGGCACATGCCGCAAAACAGGTTACAGCAATTTGTATTATATCATAAAATCGGCCTGTTTTGTACAGCAAAACAGGCCGATTTCACTATAATATTTTTTTATAATCAGAGCCGGATTCTATCGTTTTTCTTTCTGGATTTCTTTCCAGAAAGACACACCGGGCAATGAATTCGGTACATCAAAATATTCCAGAATTGTTTTTCCTGTGTCGGAAAAGCTTTGCCGGGTTCCCAAATTTACGCCCGGTTTCAGGGAAGGCCCCCATGCAAGCAGGGGGGCGTATTCCCGGGAATGGTCTGTGCTGGGGGTTGACGGATCGCAGCCATGATCGGCAGTAATCATCAGCAGGTCCTCTTTCCCCAGTCCGGAAAGAAAATCGCCGAGCCAGACGTCAAACCGGGATACCGCGGCAGCATAGCCATCCACGTCATTCCGGTGACCGTATTTCATATCGAAGTCAACCAGATTGACAAAGCACAGGCCATTGAATTCTTCTTCTGCCAGAGCGGCAGTACATTCCATTCCCTCCGCATTATCCCGGGTGTGGAATTCACGGCTGATGGAGCGTCCGGCAAAAATATCCCGGATTTTCCCTACGCTGACGGTATCGTATCCCGCCCGCTTCAGACAGTCCAGAATGGTATCCCCCGGCGGCTCCAACGCAAAGTCCCGCCTTCGCGGAGTACGCTCATAGCCGGATTCATCGCCCTGAAAAGGCCTGGCAATTACTCTTCCCACTCCCAGCATCTCCCGGGCGATGCCGCAGTACCGGTACAGCTCTTCCACGGGGATGACATCCTCGTGCGCTGCAATCTGACAGACGCTGTCCGCTGAGGTATAAACAATCAGGTCGCCTGTTTCCACATGACGTTTTCCGTAAGCCGTTAACACTTCGGTTCCGGAATAAGGCCGGTTGCAGAGAATTCCACGCCCCGTGCGCCGGGAAAATTCCTCGCAGAAGTCTGCGGGAAAGCCCTGCGGATAAGTAGGAAAGGGCTTCGGGGACTGGATTCCTCCGATTTCCCAATGACCAATAACGGTGTCCTTACCGCAGGAAACCTCCCCCATTCTGGCAATACAGCCTGAAAATTTCCCGGATTGCCCCGGAATGGGAGAAACGCCGTCAATATGGAACAGGCCCAGCTTCGCCAGATTCGACGCAGAAAAAAAACTGCTTTTTCGGATGGCAGCCAGCGTGTCGCTTCCCTGATCGCCGTACTGTCCGGCATCGGGAAGCGCCCCGATGCCGAAGCTATCCAATATGATCAGGAATACCCGCTTCATGGGAAACACTCACCTCATTTCGTTGGGAGGCCTCTGCACAGTCCAGCAGCTTCATGACCGCACACATCGCCGGGCCGGTCAAAAGCGCCGCTAAAATGGTGCCAATGCCGAAGATGCCGCCCAGAAGGGCTCCGATTATCACACACAAAATATCAAACAGCACCTTAAATGTTCTAAGGGGAACGGGGCTCCGCTCGGAGAAATGCAGCATCAGCGCATCCACCGGGCCGCACCCCAAATCTGCATGGAGATAGAAGGCCATTCCCAAACCAAACGCGGCCACACCGGCCAGCGAGCTTGCCCCCTTTCCAACCCACCCGGAAGGAGTGTAGGAAAAAAATCGGAGAAACAGATTCAGCAGAGGCCCGATTCCAAGCACAACCGCTACTGTTCCGATTCCGATCTTTGCCCGGTCCCAGAACAAAAGGATCAGCAGTATCACACAGCCAACCAAAAATGCCGCACTTCCCAGCCGGATATGGAGCACCGCCGACACTCCGCTGTAAAAAACGGAAAGAGGGTCCATACCAATTGCGGAACAGGAAAAAAACAGCCCGGCCAGGGCCATTAAAACGATTCCGGCGGCAAGAAACAGGTAACGCACCACCGTTTGCCCCACCGGGGCTTTTCCTTGGTTTCTCAGCATGTCTGCTTTTTTCCCTCCGCATCGGCACGAATCAGTGACCGGATCGCCTCGGCCGCAACCTGAATTGCCGGAGCGGTATCATGAAAGTCCGTATCATGATAGCCAAGCTTGTGGCGCTCATTGTTGGCGCAGACCAGTAAAACCGTTCCGGTCCGCACGCGGCGGGCACTGCCCAGAATAAAGAGCGTCGAGGACTCCATTTCGGAGACAAGACATCCACCCCGGATCCATGCCTCCCATTTTCTGTGCAGCTCTTCCGAAATGGGTTGGGAATCGGGCTCATGCTGCCCGTAAAAGGAATCCTTGCACTGCACAACTCCCACATGATAGGACAAGGCGAGCTTCTGTGCCGCCCGCTCCAGCGCATTCACCACCTGATGATCGGGTACCGCCGGAAATTCTATGGGAAGATATTCCCGGCTGGTTCCCTCGGCGCGGATTGCTCCGCTGGCAACGACAACCTCTCCGGGAATCACTTTTTCGTTCATTCCGCCGCAGGTGCCTACACGGATAAAGGTATCCGCCCCCACCTTGACCAGTTCCTCCACCGCAATGGCAGTGGAGGGGCCGCCGATTCCCGTGGACGTAACACTGACTTTTTCTCCAAGCAGTGTGCCCGTATAGGTGCAGTATTCCCGGTTGCGGGCCACGAGGCGGGCGCCGTCCAGATAAGAAGCGATCTGCTCGCAGCGTCCCGGATCTCCGGGAAGCAGCACATACCGTCCCACGTCTCCCGGTTTTAAACGGACATGGTACTGTAAATCATCTGTCATGTATCGTAATCTCCTTACATTTTGTCTTCGTTTCGGATCAGCTGAACCACCCGGCTGCTTCCCAGACGGTCGGCGCCCAGTTCAAGGAAAAGCTCCGCATCCGAAAGCGTTTTGATTCCGCCGGCTGCCTTAATCCGCAGCTCCGGAGCGCAGTGCTCCCGCATCAGCCGGATATCCCCGGGGGTTGCGCCCCCTGTGGAAAAGCCTGTGGAGGTCTTGATGAAATCCGCTCCGGACCGGCTTACAATCCCGCAAAGCCGTATTTTTTCCTCCTCGGTAAGAAGGCTGGTTTCAATAATTACCTTCAGAATATGTTTTCCTGCCGCCGCTTTCACCTGACGGATTTCCTCCAGAATTTTCCCGTCGCGTCCATCCTTCACCCAGCCCAAATTGATTACCATGTCGATCTCACCGGCCCCGTTCCGGACAGCGTCCGCCGTCTCGGCTACCTTGCAGGCTGTGGTATGATAGCCGTTTGGAAATCCGATCACAGTGCAAATCGTCAGCGCGGGATATGCCTCGTGTGCCTGTGCCACATAGCTTGGGGGAATGCATACCGAGGCCGTATGGTACTCCTCCGCCTCCCGGCAGAGAAGATCAATCTCCTTCCATGTTGCCTGTGGGGAGAGCAGGGTGTGATCCACCCTGCTTAAGATTTCATTCCGATTCATCAGGAGCGCTTCCTTTCCACACCGGTTCGGGCTTTGAAAAGTGCATCTGTCAGCAGCGCCCGGGCCTCATCATAGTCCTCCGGCGTCAGGCTGTACTGACTTCCGTCCGCAACGTCAAACTGCCACAGTGCCAGCTTGGGCTGTCGAATCATTTTCGCAAGAGCCTGTTCTACAATCTGGCTGCCATTGGGGCATTCCCGCTTTACCATCTGCATCAGTTCAAAATCACCAATTCCCCGTTTCAGAGCAAAATAGCGCAGGGAAAACATCACATGACCGCCGTTGGTCGGGTAAACCAGACAGGTGTCGCCCGCGGGCCATGTACCATCGCTGCAATTTCCGGTACGATAGGTAATGTCCTCTCTCGGGGAGGCCGGCCAGCAGGTATACGCCCACCGTAAAAATCCGTCAAAGTGCAGCCATTCCGCCAGAGGCCCATGAAGCCGTCCTTCCAGCAGCGGAGAACACAAAAACAGATTGGGAATCCATGGCGTGCAGCAGAGAGAAAATACCTTTTTGCCGGTTACCCGTTTCAAAACCCGCTCCAGCACACCCGGATCCTTTGCCTCATTTTCCGCTATTTCGGAAAGCAACGGGTCATAACAGTCAAACTCAAATTTTTCCCGCTCATCCAAAATGGCAGGGCACACGTCCATCTGCAGCTTGATATCGGGCATAAGGGACTTGATCTCTTTCATTGCGTCAAGATATGCTTCCATATCCGGCGGTTCATCCGCCGCCAGCTGGCAGCGCTCCAGCCAGCCCTGCTCCTTAAGCCATTCGTAAAGTGCGGTAATATAATTCCGGATTTCCACGGTTTTTTTCATATACTTTGAGCAGCCGTCCGCTTCATCGGTATAGCGGAACCGAACGGCGTCGGGATAGTCCTCGGTGATGTTTCCATAGCCGAACTTCACATCCAGCCAATTTCGGATCAACCCGTAAAGCTGAATTTCCCGGGCCATGTCATACTTGTCGCACAGCTCCAGATACCGCTGTAAAACGGAAAAATCATAGGAAAAGGTGCCATCGGCTTTTTTGGTAATGGTTACCATGCTGTATTCAAACATTTCTGCCGGTGCGTCCACTATCCGATAACAGAACTGCCCCGCCCAGGGAATTTCCCCCACCTGCACTGTGGCGACCACATTTCCCATCTCGCTCAAAGTCCGGGTGTATTCTTCCAGAATCTCGAAATGGCGGTCGGAAAACAGTGGCACCTCGTGCTTGCGGGCGATGTTGGAGGGATGCTGCCAGATAGCAAGATGAAATGTCCTTTCTTTCCCGGAAGGCAGGATCGGTTCGGCAACTTCAATTTCAAAGGGAAGCTCCTGTTCCAGCCGTTCCTCTTCGAACATCCAGTGAACGTACAGGCGGACACTTCCTTTATACACACCGGGTTTTATGTCGGCCGGGACGGATGCCCGCAGGAAAAGCTGTGCCGGCACCCATGGCTTCAGGGGCTCGCTGCCCCAATCCGCCAGCGCATCTCCGCGCCACACCTTATCGTCATCCGCATGCATCTGTACCCGGGAGAGGGAAACGTCCGGAATGCCCGGGCAGTTCACCTCTGCCCGGAGAATGCCGAAGCCCTCATACTCGGAAAAGCGGGCATGGTTCTCCACCAGAAGGATCATGCAGTAATAGCTGTTGATGACCAGAGAAGCCGCCGCAAAGTCGTTCCGGCAGCAAGTCATCTTCATTTCATTTTGTTCCAGTGAAGGCCTCCGGCCGTATTCCAGACGAAAGCTCTCGTGCTGCCAGCCGCAGGAAAAAATGGTATTGTTCATTCTGTTCCTCCTTTATTCTTCCTCTTTCCATCGATGCAAATTTTTTTGTTGTTTTTGGCGGAATGCATCCGCAATTTCTTCGGGGGTTACACTAAGGCAAAGCATCGTGTCCATCAGGTACATCAGCACGTCGCAGACCTCTTCCGTAAAAAAAGCATGCGTATCGGGGTCATGAATCACGGCGTCAATGCCCTCTTTTTTCATCACGTCGATCACTTCGCCCGCCTCACCCAGCATCCACAGGAAGCTGGGAATGGCTTGATCCGGGCACAGGGGGGCCCAATCGTCCCCATAGGCTTCGTGCAGTTCCCTCTGAAGGCGCTGCATCTCATCCACGGTAAGCTCTTTCAAGTTCTATCCCCCCCTGCAGGCACGCCGCGCGGCTGCCGCCGCTCCCAGAACACCCGCATCATTTCCGAATTCAGCAAGTCGGATATCGGTGGCATGGTAGTACCGGCGGTAAGACGCATGCCGCTCCATTCCTTCTTTTATGCAGTTTAAAAAGAATTCTCCCGCTTCGCTGATGCCGCCGCCAATGGCAAGCGCATCCGGCGCAAAAATGGTCAGAAGGCTGACCAGACCGATACACACTTCTTCAATGTAATCGTTCCACACCGGCAGAATTTTTTTCTCTCCCGCTTTGACTGCCTCAATAATGCTGCGTGCAGAATCATATCCTTCCGCCCTGCGAACCAATGCCGCGGAAGAAGCATATCGTTCATAGCATCCGTATTCTCCGCAGGGACAGGGTTCACCGCCTGCATGGGTAATCATATGCCCATATTCCGAGGCGATCCGCTTGATTTCCCGGTAAGGCTTTCCGTCCACAATGGCACCTCCGCCTACGCCGGTACCCAGCGTCAGATAAAGAGCGTTCCGCTCCCCCCGCAAAGCCCCGCTTTCCCACTCCGCCATCATGGCGGCATGGGTGTCCTGCTCCAGAAAGACCGGGCGCCCCAGTCTTTCTTCCAGCAGGGGGCCGAGAGGGACCTGATCCCAGCCAAGATTATCCGCCGTTACCAGTCCGGTGGCATTTTCCACGTCACCGGCGCAGGCTACGCCGATGGGAATCCGGCTGTAATCGTCGCCGTTTTCCCGGATCAGCTCCGCGACCCTGTCTGCCAGAGCGGCCGGATCGCCGCAAGGGGTTGGCTTTTGCGCCCGGAGAAGGATGGAACAGTCTCCATCCAGCAGTGCAAATTTGATTGCCGTACCCCCGATATCGATACCGATCATGTTCAAGGCCTGTTACCTCCTCTGAATGTGCTGTTCGCCGATTACCGTAAATTCAGGCTGCATTTCTCCATTCCATCCCAGCAGGAACGCCTCTGCTCCAATGCCGATGCTTCCCACAGGGGAACGAAGCCAGCGGGCAGTATTAAACGAAGCCATTCCCACCGCATCGCCGAAAGGAATTCCAATCGACACCAGATTTCGGATTGTCCCGGGCAAATAGGTGCCTCCGCCGTTCAGCCCGCCGCCCTTCACAAAGGACGCACCTCCCCGTACTTCGACGGTTAGCCCGTTGTCCTGATACTCTCCGTCCGGCAGGTTCGTGGTGGAAACCGCATCGGATACCAGCATCACACGGTGAGAGCCTTTGCACCGGCAGATCAGACGGACTGCGCCGGGATGGAGGTGCACCAGATCACCGATCATTTCGCAGTAAACGCTGTCGTTGAGCAGTCCGGCCGTCAGAAATCCCGGATCCCGGTGCCGGATGGGACGGGCGGCGTTAAAGAAGTGACAGACGCCGCCCACACCTCCGTGAAACGCCGTCTCCCCCTCTTCGAAGCTTGCGTCCGAATGTCCGGCCAGCACGCGGATTCCCTGCCCGGTCAGATAAGAAATGACCTCTCCGGCGCCGGACTCCTCCGGCGCCAGTGTCATTTGCCGGATGATAGGCTCATAACCGTCCGTCAGCGTCCGATAAGCCTCTACGCTGGGAGAAAGCACATATTCCTCCTGCATCGCACCCAGCCGGCGGCGGCTGATGAACGGTCCTTCCAGATGAACGCCCAGCACTCGTGCGCCTCCGGCCAATTCCTCCCGCTGCCGGCGCATTACCTTGGCAATTACCGCCAGCGATTCACGCATCACTTCAATGGGCCCCGTGTAGGGCGAGGCCAGAATGGCGGATACTCCGGATTCCGCCAGACGAAGAAGCCATGCCTCCATTTTTTCGACGGTGGGATGCATGATATCAAATCCGTCGCCGCCGTGAAGATGGGGATCGATCAGACCGGGAGTCAGCGTTTCCGCTGTGAAGTCGGCGGATTTTCCTTCCGCGATGCGGGTAATCCGTCCCCCGTCGATTTCAAGGACACGGTTTTCCTCCCACCCGTCCGCCGTCAAAAGGCGCTTTGCGCTTACTGTAAATTTCACGATTTTCATCCTTTCAGAGAGCCGACCATAACTCCTTTTACAAAGTATTTCTGCAGGAAGGGATACACCAGCAGAATCGGTACCGTGCAGACCATGATGTTGGCATATTTAATCAGTGTCTGAGCGGCAGCGTTGGTTTTAGCTGTAAATTTTGTCTGGATGTTGCCCGCTCCCGCCATCATCTGGGTGCTGCTGTCAATCAGGATTTCCCGCAGCACGGATTGGATCGGATATTTCGACCGTTCCGTCAGAAAGATCATCGGCTCATACCACATATTCCAGTAGCCTACGGCGCTGAACAGGACAAGCACCGCAATGACGGAACCGCTTAAGGGAATCAGAATCCGAAACAGGATGGTAAAGTCGCTGGCTCCGTCAATCATGGCCACTTCTTTCAATCCGTCCGGAATGTTGTTGAACTGAGTACGCATGATAATGATATCCCACACACTGCAGGCACCCGGAAGCAGAATGGCCCATGGGGTGTTAAACAGGTGCATCCGGTTGATGAGCAGAAAAAACGGAATGATGCCGCCGCCGAAATACATGGTGATGGTAAAATAAATCATGATTGGCTTTTTCAGCATGACATTCTTTTTGGACAGCGTATAAGCAGTCATGACAGTGGTCAGCATCTGCAGAGATGTCCCCACTACTATGTAAAAGATGGTGTTCATGAAACCGGTCGCTACGTTTTTATTGGAAAAAACAATTTTGTATGCGTCAAAATGAATTCCTTCCGGGAACAGCATCAGCCCGTTCTTTTTCATAACGACGGCGGGGTCGCTGATGGAGACAACCAGCACCTGATAAAGCGGATACAGGCAGACGACTGCTAAAAAAATCAAAACCAGATAGATAAAAATGTCCAGTGCCCAGTCGCCCGGACTGGATTTCTGATGATGTTTCATAGTAATCTCCCCCTCACCACAAGCTGGTTTCTGTGGTTTTATTGCTGAACCAGTTGGCGAAAATCAACAGCAGGAAATTGATTACCGTCTGGAACAGTCCGACTGCTTCCGAATAGCTGTAATCTCCTCCCTTGAGGCCCCGGCGGTAAATAAAGGTACCGATTACATCACCGGTTTCATAGGTGAGCGGAGTATACAGCAGCAGAATCTTATCCGCGTTGGCAGCAAGCAGTCCTCCGATGCTTAAAATCAGCAGAATTGTCATCGTAGGCACGATGCCCGGAATCGTGATGTGCCATATCTGACGGAGCCGCCCGCATCCATCCATGCGGGCAGCCTCGTACAGCTCGAGGTCGATGCTGGTCAGGGCCGCCATGTAAATAATGGTGTTCCATCCAAGGCCCTGCCAGAGATCGGAAAATACAATAACACTGGGGAAAAGTCCGGCGTCGCTCAAAAAGCTTGCGGGAGTTCCGCCGAACAGCTTGATGATTTCATTGAATACGCCGTCATAGGCAAGAAAGGATTTCAGCATACCGCAAATGACGACTGTGGAAATAAAATACGGCATGTAGGAGATGGTCTGCACCGTCCGCTTAAACGCGCGGCAGCGAACCTCATTGAACATCAGGGCCAGGATAACCGGACAGGGGAAGGTAACCAGGAGCGTATAAACGCTCATCACCAGGGTGTTGCGAATAATCTTGAAGGCATGGGGGGAACTGAAAAAGTCCACGAAATTTGCGAATCCCACCCATTCGCTTCCGAATACCCCCGCTTGAGGACGGTATTTTTGAAAGGCAATCAGGATTCCGTACATGGGGATATAGGTAAAGATAAAAATCAGTACGATAGACGGCACTGCCATCAGGTAGGCTTGATAATTCTGTTTGAGGTCGCGTTTCAGCCGCTGTAACACGATTGCATCTCTCCTTTTTTTCGGTGTTGCCGGGAGGGTACCGGCTTTTTTATTTTCCCTTGCTCATCTTGTCACGGGCCGCCTGTGCAATGGACTGCGCCTCGTCAAGACCAAGGGACTTGGCAGTGGTGCGGAACTCATCAAACTTATCGAGGCTCTCTTCACCGATAATAAATTTCAGTACCAGAGGATCGGCATAAGTTTTGGCATCATTCAGCTTGGTATCAAAAGCTCCCCAGTTATCATCCTCAAAGATGGTATAGGTCCAGTTGGTGACCGGGGCGGCGTTTTGCTGCCAGACCTGGCAGGCCGCTGCACGAGGAGAAAGCACGGTATCCGATGTCTTATCATACCGAATGAAGCCAGAACGAGTGCTGCAATATCCCACGCTATTGGAAAACATCATGCAGGAGAAGAGGTTGGTCTGATCGCCGTCATACACGCTGTCCAGATAGTAGGGCACGCCGTCCCGCAGTTCATAGGTTTCGCCCTCCACGCCATAGGTGTGACGAAGGATAGCTTCCTTTTTAAATCCCGTATTAAGCCATGCGGCAGCGATTTCCGGATTTTTGCAGGAGGTAGTGATACAGCTATATATAATCGGGCTGGAATCGTAGTTTGTCAGCCAGTTCAGCTGCTGATCTGCTGTTTTCCGGGGCAGAGGCATCGCCACTACGTCAAATTTCTGATCTCCGGAATAATTTTTTTCCCAGTAATCCGGAGTGCACCATTGATTGGCATAGATGCCCAGACGGTCATCCAGGAACATCGCAGCCAGAGAATCGCCATCCCGGTTCATAAAGTCCGGATCAATATATCCTTTTTTGTACCAATCATTCATAAGAGTGAGGTAATCCTTAAAGGCGTCCTGCGTATATGCGTATGGCAGCACGGTCGATTTGTCTGCGCTTAAAGTAAAGAAGCTGCCATAAATATCAAAGGCGCTGATAATTGACCCATCAATGTCATTCATACCGTAAGATCCCAAATTCATGGGAACCACATCTTTTCCGCGGGCCTTGAACGCTTCCAAAACGGTCGCCAGTTCGTCAAGAGTCTGGGGAACTTTCAGATTTGCTTCGTCCAGCCAATCCTTTCGGATAACGCATCCGGCCTCTGGAAGATAGGCATCCGTCCATATCTGTGAAACACACCAGAGAGAGCCATCGGAAGTCAGCAGAGAATTACGGAACGCGGGCTGGGGCTGAAGCTGATAAAGATCCTTTTCCGGCCCCCATTCCCATGAGCCGAAGGAACCGTCACTGCAGTTCATCGCCGCCTTGTACTCCGGCATATATTGATCCAAATAAGGGTTCAGGTCTACAAAGCAATTCTCGTCAATAGCGGTCTGCGGACCTCCCGGATAGTTGGGATTATAAAGCATATCATAGAAATCCTTGGAAGCGATCATCAGATTCAGCTGCTGATCCGCCTGTTCCGCCGAGGGATGAATGAATTCCACATTGACGCCGGTCTGTTCTTTCAGCCATTGAAAATAGGGATGCTCTGCCAGTGTGGCAAAATTCTGTGCCTGCTGGTCATCCATGGGAATCCAGTAGGTCAGAGTGACGCCCTCGCTGCCTTCAATGTAGAGGGGGCCCTTGTCGCTGCTTTGGGAAGTCTGGGATGTGCCGGAGCTCTGCGTTTCCGTGCCGCCTGTGGAACCGCATCCGCTGACAGCGCCCACCGTCATAATCGTACATAGACAAATGGCGATGATACGTGCGAACCGTTTACTTGTTTTCATCCTGAAATTCCTCCTTTTACTGCCATCGGATCTTCGATGGCGCCATACCGAATTTTGAACTGTGCTGTACTTCGCCGTTTACAGCCTCATTATAGCTTTTGTACATTTTTTATACAATCAGCAGTTTGTGACGTTAATTTTAATCAAAAAATGACACTTCAAATTATGAATTTGTATGATATAACAAAGGGGCGAAAGCTACTTGGCTTTCGTCCCTTAAAAATCCGACTAATTTTACATTTTCTTCCGTCAGCCGCCGTCCCTTTTCATCTGCTCTTTGCGGTACTCTCCGGGCGTCTGCTGATAGCAGGCCTTAAATTTCCGGTTAAACGTGAGGATACTGGTATATCCCACCTTTACTGCCACTTCCTGAATGGTCATATTCTGACATTTTAACAGCAATTCACCCGCGTTTTTCATACGGATCTCGTGGATGTAATCCAAAACCCCGCCGTCCGCTTTCCGGCTGAACAGCTGGGAAAGGTTATTCGCAGACATTCCGAAAGCATCGGCCACAGAGGCCACATTCATCTGCGGATTGGAGCAGTTCTGACAAATATACTGCTTTATTTCGCTGATCCGGTCGACCTCTGAATCATCCGTCCTGGCCTGCACGGAATCCGCGGTCAGCTCTGAAAACAGCTGCTGTGTCATTTGGTAAAGCCGACGGTGCGTTTTGCAGTAAATCAATTCCTGCAGGAGATGATTCCGCACTTCCGGTTCCATTTTTACGACTTCGCTGATGCTGTCCACGTCATGGAGGAACTGGTATTTCAGGGAGGCCAGATGCAGATTGGAAATATCCGATTCCGGGAAGTATTCCTCCAGAAATTCCGACGGGAACAGGCTGGACAGCAGCTGTGACGCCTCGTCAAACTTGCCCTCCCAAATCAGCCGGGAAAAGAGAAGCTGCTTATCCAGATGGTGCCAGTCGCGCAGAAAATATTCCGCCTTGAATTCACAGCTGGAAAAGCTGGTGATAACGGAGTCCGCCTTGTAGGAAGAAAAAAGCATTGCCATGCAGGCCTCACCGTATGCACGTTCCAGCTCTTCGGGGCTCTCATATACTGTGCTGAACGCGGCGCTGACCGTCAGTGTTCCCCGCTGATCCATCCAGTCGATCTGGGCGGTAAGAAGCTCTTCCGCAGAATGTTCGTCAAACTCGGGATCTGCCCTGCCCAAAACCTGAATGACACGGCCATCCAGCACAACGCTGCGGCAGAAGCATCCGGACGGCAGTGCCTGCTGGGCTGAAATGATAAATTCGTTTTCTTTCTCCGGAGATTGATCGGCAGAAGAAAAGCACACCGCCACATAGCGGCAGCCCGTCGGAAGGAAAAATTCATTCCCCTCCTGCCGGTTTCCGCGAAGCATTTCCACAAGGCGGTTGCGTGCGATCACGGTCTCATATTGTTTGAGCTGTTCCCGGGCGGTGCGGCGCTGATCCAGAAGCGCATCTACAGTGCCCTTGATTTCTTCCAGCCCCTGAGTATCCGGAGAATCCGCCCCGTAATTTTTACGGATATAGCCGATGAGCTGATTCAGCGGCATCACATTTCTCCGGCTCAAATAGACAGCGAGCCCTCCTCCCAGCAGAATGGATGCGGCAAGCACCAGCCAGTAATAGGTCTGCATCTCACTGCTTTTGTCCAGAAGCTGGTCATAGGGAACCGCCGCCTTTACCCGGTATCCGCCGATGGCAGACTCCAGTGTATACAGCATTACCGTCTTTTTGCCGAGAGCCACGTCCCCGTTTCCCGTATACTCGGGGATTCGCGCAAGCTCCTCCTCATTCAGCTCCAGACCGGTTTTATTACTTACAGCGAGTATGCTGTCACCATCCATTAAAAGGAAAATTCCATCGGCTACATTGCCTTTCTCGATCAGCATTTTGTAAAAGCTGTTTTTCAGAAGAACCACCAGCTGCTTGTCGGGAAGGCCCCCGTTTTCCCGGGACACCGTCCGAATAAAGGCCATATTGTTGTTGCCCAAAGGCACCAGCTGCCCGTAGGAAAAGGTCTGATGCAGGCTCCGCATGGTTTCTTCCGGCACTTTCCAGCTTTTATAGAACTTCTGATAGATCATATTCTCTTCATAGACGCCCTGATTTCCCACCGCTCTTTGGGAGCCGGCCGAATAAAGATAAAGTGTACCGATGTATTCCGAGCCGGTCTGCATTTTCTTTTGAAGGCTCTTTGCCACGTTGTAAAGCTTCATTCGGGACGAGGCATCCATCTCTTTCGCAGAAGGAACAGAGGTGTTTTTCAGCTCATCGCTTAGCTCCATTCCCAGAGTGGTAAGCTCCAGAAGAGTGCGGTCAATTTGCTGAACGCTGAATTTCAGGGAAGCCCCGGTCAGGGATTTCTGCTGTTCCAATACAGTATTCCGAAACCGGATGTAAAAAAGATTATTCAGTAAAAGAGGCAGAAACGCTACCAAAGCCATTGAGACCAGTAAAGCCGCAAACGGCTTTCTGGAAAACCATTTCATGACGATGCTCCTTCCCCGTGTGTGCTTGTTCGTTTGCGTTTTACCCGTATACTCCAGGGCGGCCGCACAATTCCAAACGCGGGATTCTGCGGTTCTGCCTTTCCTTTATTATATAGTAACACAGGGGGAAATCGCTTTCCATCTTAAAATGTATTACAATACAAATTCATGGTCCCGGCGGTATTGGAGGGGAGATTCACCGACGTATTTTTTGAAGAGAACGGAAAAATGCTGGCTTGAGCTGAATCCCAGTTCCATGGCAATCGAAGTGATTGTTCTGCTTTTGTCCTGAAGGAGCTCCTTTGCTTCGGTCACCTTTTCCCGCACCATAAATTCTGCCGGAGGAACGCCGGTAGCCTGCTTGAATTTCTGTTTAAACCGGGGCTCGGACAGATTGATCAGTGCCGCCATACGGGAAATATCCGGCATCTCGTTTCTGTTTTCGCGAATATACCGGATGACCGTGCCAATATCTGCCGGAAGTCGGCTCCCTTCCTTCTCGCTGGCCTTCATCACCTGAAACAGGAATTCCATCAGCCGCACGCGGGTATGGGCGGCGCTCAGAGGATCCCCGGTGTCCACACCGCCGAACAGGCTGTCCATCTCCTTTCGGACAATGGGCGGAACCTTGAATTTTCGATCCGGTATCCCCTTCAGGCGCTCCCAGAGAATTCTCCGTTCCTCTTCCTTCAGCATACAGAAGCCTTCGCATTCCGTCGGATTCGGCATCAGAAAATAGCAGAGCGCCGACCGGTTCTGGATCACATCCTCGGCTCCGTGGTTTTCGCCGGGAAAAATGAGCAGCAAATCCCCGCCCTGCATATCGTACCTCTGATTTTCCACCCACATCCGTTTACAGCCCGAATACAGCAGAAGAAATTCCAGCTTGTCGGAATGCATTTCCATGCTCATGGGGCGTACCGCATTGCGGATCTGCATTTTCCCGATTTCCGGCATTTCCGGGAGACCGGTATGCTCGATTTGTTCCCATATAAAGTCGCTCATATTTGTGTCATTCCTTTCTGGGCTTTGCGCCGGGTTTACAAATTCGGGTTTGAAAGAGCAGCCCTTCAAGCTTTTCTCCTTCCCGTATGGACGTGAAAAAGTATTACAGTACAAATGAAAAATCAAACCGGTGAGCAGTGTGTTAGACTGAGAATGAAGGCAGGACACATACGTTTGAAAATTCCTTTTTCAAACGTGATTCGGAAAAGGGATGGTTTCACCTATGAGTATTTTGTCTCTTGCATTGCAGGCCGTCCGGGAAGGCCCCGATTCCTCCGCCATGCCCCTGCTAAGGGCGCTCGCCGTTTCGGAGGAAAGGCCATGTATTGTAGCCGTCGACTTTGACGGCACTCTCTGCGAAAATCAGTGGCCCGGCATCGGCAGGGAAAATCTCCCTGTCATCTCAGCCGTTTCCCTGCTGCGGGAGCTGGGGATTCTTGTCGTTCTCTGGACCTGCCGCGAGGGCGAAGATCTGGAGAACGCACTGGAGTGGTGCGGGCAGCGGGACATCCGCTTTGACGCGGTCAACGAAAACTGTGGCTGTATTCTTGATCTTTATCAATGGAACACCCGAAAAGTCCATGCGGACGAATACTGGGATGACCGTGCCGTTTCGGTCAGCTTCAATTATTAAAGGAGGAAACGAATGAAACAGACAATCCTGGAAATCAGGCAGCAGTATGAAGCCCTTTCCAAAACACTGGCACTTTTTGATGCCAAGCTTCCCCGCCTGCGGGCAGAATGGACGGAGAACCCGCCGCGGGCACTCGTTTTTTTAGGCTGCGGCTCCAGCTACATGGTGGCTTGTTCTTTAAGAGACATTGCTGCCGCATGGACAGACATCCCGGTCTCCGCCATGGCTGCGGGTGATTTATGGCTGAATCACGCCCGGTACCGCCGTCAGTTGTCCGGCGCTCTTGTGGTGGCAATTTCCCGCTCCGGCCGTACCAGTGAAATCCTGCATGCAATCGAAGCTTTGCGGAACGATAACGTCAATTTCCGCCTTTTCTCACTGGCGGCCACCGAGAAATCCCCCCTTGCGGCACTGTCCCAAATCTGCATGGAACTGCCGTGGGCATTCGATGAAAGCGTCTGCCAGACACGCAGCGTCAGTAACCTGTATGCCGCAGGGATCTGCCTTCTTGCGGGACTTACCGGAAGGCAGGAATCCGTCTCCCTGCTGGGTCAGCTGACGAAGGCCGGCCCGGAGTATCTGGAACGGGCAGAAAAGATCATGCAGGGCATTGCCTCCCAGCCATGGAATAAGGCGGTCGTTTTAACGGACGGAGAATGCGCCGGACTGTCTGCCGAGGGCGCTCTGGCTTTTCAGGAAATCGCCCAGGTTCCTGCATGCCAGCACCACGTGCTGGACGTACGCCACGGGCCCATGGTGTTGATCGACAGTCAGACGCTGGTACTGGTCTATCTGTATCCGGACGGTCAGCCGCAACAGGAGGCTCTTTTGAATGACCTGCGAAAAAAAGGAGCACTCATTGTAGCCTACGCCAACCTTCCCCGTGAAATTTCCGGCGCGGAATGTGTCGGTCTGGGATTGGACGTAGGAATCGAAGCGGGCGGCATTGCCTTTTTGGCTCTCTGCCAGCTGGCGGCCTACTGCAAATCCGCGGAAACCGGCTCAGACCCCGACGCTCCTGACGGCCTCGACCCATGGATTCAGGTAAACTAAGC
This sequence comes from Oscillospiraceae bacterium, assembly GCA_048358235.1. Lineage (GTDB taxonomy): Bacteria > Bacillota > Clostridia > Oscillospirales > Ruminococcaceae > Paludihabitans. The sequence goes on along the minus strand of DBGCDL010000018.1, from coordinate 44,018 downwards.
AGGAGCAAGCCTTCAAAAAAAGGAGTAAATCAAAATGCCGTTGGTTACCACTAAGGAACTTCTTCTCAATGCGCAGAAAGGCGGTTACGCCGTCTGTGCGTTTAACATTGAAAACATGGAAATGGCACAGGGGATTCTGGATGCGGCGCAGCTTTACCATGCCCCTGTCATCATTCAGACTACCCCCGGCTCGGTTCGCTACGGCGGGCTTTCCCTCTTCCGGGGAATTGTTTCTGCTTTGGCAGAGAAAGCGGAAATTCCCGCAGCCCTTCATCTGGATCACGGCGACAGCACTGATCTGGCGCAGCAGGCCCTTCAGGCAGGCTACACCTCGGTGATGTATGACGGCTCCAAACTGGATCTGGAAGAAAATATGGCAAATACCCGTCAGGTGGTACGCTTTGCCGCCCCACTGGGAATTCCCGTGGAAGCGGAGCTTGGCAGCGTCCCCGGCAAAGAGGACGACCATGTCTCCCACAGCTGTCAGCTTACCGATCCGCAAACCGCGCTGCGGTTTGTGGAAGAAACCGGCATCTTTTCGCTGGCAGTAGCGATCGGCACTGCACACGGCCTCTATCGTGAGACGCCCCATCTGGACATTGACCGGCTGAAGGAAATACGCAAACGGGTCTCGCTCCCTCTGGTTCTGCACGGGGCGTCCGGTTTATCCGGGCAGCAGATCCAAGCCTGCATCAAAGAGGGAATCTGCAAGGTCAACTTTGCTACCGATCTGCGTTCCGCCTACACCCGGGGTGTCCGGGAAACACTGGCCGCCCAGCCGGATGCGCTGGATCCCAAGGTATACGGCCGGGCCGGACGGGAGTCCGTGGCAAAACTGGCAGGCCGCCTGATTCAGATCTGCGGCGCACAGAACCAATCCAATCACTGACATTCAGGCTTTTATGAACAGGAGGAAATCATATGAAATTCGGCGAATTAAACCGCACCATCCGGCTTGGAATTATCGGTCTCGGCGGCCGGGGATACGGTCAGACGGAAACCCTGCTGGAGATGCCCGACGTAGAAATCGGAGCGGTCTGCGACGTTTATCCTGACCGGGTGGCGGACGGAATCGCTCTTGTCAAGAGCCGGCGGGGTACGGAATGCTTCGGAACCACCGACTACAAACTGGTCAATCGAATGAAGGATCTGGATGCCGTCGTCATCATGACCGACTGGGCAAGCCATATACGCATTGCCATTGACGCCATGCGCTGCGGAAAGCCGGTGGGAATGGAAGTGGGACCCGCTTCCTCAATTGACGAGTGCTGGTCTCTGGTACATACCTCGGAAGACACCGGGCTCACCTGCATGCTGCTGGAAAACGGATGCTATGAGAATCAGCCGCTTACCCTGCTCAACATGATCCGCAAGCAGGTATTCGGAGAACTGGTTTTCTGTGCCGGAGGATACCAGCATGATCTGCGGGAGGAAATCGGCAACGGAGATGTGAACCGTCACTACCGTCAGGCTCATTTTCTGCACCGCAACGGCGAACTCTATCCCACCCACGAAATCGGCCCCATTGCCAAGCTGCTGAACATCAACCGGGGAAACCGGATGGTTTCCCTGACAGGAATGTCTTCCAAAGCGGCCGGGCTTCATGAATGGTTTTTGAAAAACCGTGCCGACCGTCCGGATCTTTGCCGCTATAAAGTCACTCAAGGAGACATTTCCTCCGTATTGATCCGCTGTGCCAACGGCGAGCTGATTCAGCTGACCCACGACTGCACTCTTCCACGTCCTTTTGCACAGGAAGTCCGGGTTCAGGGCACCAACGGCGTATGGAGAGAAGCGGGACATTCCATCTTCATAGAAGGAGAATCGCCTGCCTGCGAGGACGATGACTGGCATGAATGGGAAGGCGACCAGCGCTGGTTTGAAAAGTATCAGCATCCCCTTTGGAAAGCCTATGAGCAATTCGGCATGCACGGCGGGCACGGTGGGCTGGATTACGTCATGCTGCGCGCTTTCGTAGAGGTCATCCAGAAAAACGGTCAGCCCCCCATTGATGTATACGATGCCGCCGCATGGATGTCCATTGCCTGCTTAAGCGAACAATCGGTTGCTCTTGGCGGTACCCCCGTACCGATTCCGGACTTCACAAACGGAAGATGGATCACCCGGGGGCCGGACGTTCCGTCCTGGTATTCGCTGGATGATGTTTATCCGGAACAATTTGAGGATCTTCTGTAAGCGGCCTTCTTTTATTATACCGGGATTATTTTGGAAGAACAAGATACAAATTGTGACAAAACAGTTCCTGAGTCTGTATCATTTGTCACTTCGGAAAAATTACAGTCAGCAAACCGAAAAAATCATATGGCGGGGAAATTCCCCGCCATATGATCCATTTCTAATTGTTTTCTTCCAGTTCCCGAAGGTAGCGTCTCAAGTTTTCCAGTCCGATTCCCACGCCTACTTCCGGTTCTTCAAGGCCTTCAAACTCGATGGAAATATCGCCGTCAAAGTCGGCATATTTTAAAATTCCCAGGCATTGCCGGATCGGCACGATTCCCTGCCCGACAATGGCTCCACGGATCAGATTCCCGCCCCGGGTCGGATAATAGCCCCATCCGGGATTGGGTTCCATTCCTGTTTTGAAGTGAAAATCCTTAGCATGAACGTGAATCGTATAGGGTGCCACCCGTGAGCAGGCTTGAACCGGGTCTTCGTCGGCATCGAGGAAATTTCCCATGTCGCACAGCAGCCCAAAGTTGGGATCGGCAACAGCATTTACAAGCTTTTCCACCCGCTCGCTGTCCTGACAGAACTGGCCGTGGTTTTCCACCATGGTTTTTACATGCAGCTCCGCCGCGCGGCGGGTCACCTGCCGGCAGGCATCCGCCAGTACCGGCAGACAGGCATCAAATCCCCGGGATTTCCGCTGTCCGTCCGGATATCCCACAGTGGCGTCATGCCGCATTCTGGGAGAGCCCAGAATGGCGGCAATTTCAGCCTCGTGCTGGATACGGGCGATTTCGGCGGAAAGATCGCCGCACTGAAGAAAGTCCGCCCCGACGGCATAGTTGGCTACCGGCATATTCAGCCGTTCGCACTCTTCCCGGAGCCGTTTGGCATAATCCTCCCGGCTTGTTCCGTCATGAGGCCAGATTTCCACAAACTCTATAGAGTCGAATCCCATTTCCTTGGCTTTGGCAATGCAGCTCAGCTGATTGAGGGTTCCTTCCTCCATCCGTCTGTCCATGCTGTAGGTGCTTAAAGCAATTCTCATATTGATCATCATTCCTTTCCGGACGCTGCGCCGGTTTCGCTTTTACAGCAAAACCTCGTGTCCTGTTTCGGCGGACTGGTAGACCGCATCGAGAATCCGCATGATCTGCAGACCGTCGGCGGCAGGAGCACGGCAGGCTGTTCCGTTTTGAATGCAGTCCACAAAATGCGCGATTTCATCATTGAACATGTTGGATTCATCCAGATACTGCTCCACGTTTGCCAGATTGACATTGGTCATATATCCGTTCATATCGGTGTAAAACTCTAGTGAGGGAGTCATTTTTACGCCGCCTTTGGTACCGAAGAATTCTACGGTACTGCTGTCCGCTTTCATGTTCAGGCTGTAGGAGGTCTCCACTTCCAGCACCGCACCGTTGTCATAGCGGATGATGGCGGTTGCAAGGTCTTCTACATCGCAGATGTCGTGTTCGGTGGCCCCGACAGACTGATAGCCCACGGAGTCCTTGATTCCGGGACGGTTAAACAGCTTCTGGAAGGTGGCACCATATACGGAAACAGGCTTGGGATTGCCCATCAGATAACGGGTCAGGTCGATAATGTGGACGCCGAGGTCAATCAGCGGGCCGCCCGAAGAGCGGGATTTATCGCTGAACCAGCCGCCCGGATTTCCGTTGCGGCGAAGATAGGCTGCCTTTGCATAGTAGATATCCCCGAAAAAGCCCTGATTGGCAAAATCCTGCACAACGGCGCAGTCCCGGCCGAACCGGCACACAAAGCCGATCATCAGAAGCTTTTGGTTTCTCCGGGCAGCTTCCAGCATCTTCTCCGCTTCTGCGGCAGAGGTTGCCATGGGCTTTTCACAGAGAACATTCTTTCCCGCGTTCAAAGCCATGATTGCGCACTCCGCGTGGGCGGAGTTCCAGACGCACACGCTGACTGCATCCAGTTCGGGAAGAGCTTTCAGCATTTTCTCCTCACTGGTATAGCAGCGTGTAATATGGAACCTTTCCCCCATTTCCTTTAAGCGGACAGGATTGATATCACAGAAAGCGTAAAGCTCCACATTGGGATTGGCCAGATAAGCCGGAATATGAGCTTCGGAGATATTGCCGACACCGATTACACCGATTTTTAATTTTTCCATAAATTTTTCCTCCTTCTTTCTCTGGTGATTACAGCACTATTTTACAAACTGATGGAGAAAACGGACCGCCAGTTCAATATCTGCCGCAGGATTTTCTCCTACCTCACGTTCGATTGTGAGAAATCCACGATAGCCGATGTCGTTCAGCGCCTGCAAATAGCTCGGCCAGTCGATATCTCCCGTGCCGAGGGGAACCTCCTCGCAGTAGTCCTCTTCCCGAAAAGGCCCTTCCGGCTCGCGGATTCCGTAAAGGATTTCCGGATCACACACCCGATGACGGATTCCATCCTTGGCATGTGTATGTACGATGTAGTCTTTCAGAATACGAACTGCTTCGGCAGCGTCACCGCCCACCGTCATGGCCAGATTGGCCGGGTCAAGATTGACGGCGACCCCGGTGGAATGAAGTCCATCCAGAAAATTCCGCAGAACCAGCGGCGTTTCCGGGCCGGTCTCAACCGCAAAATGGGCATTGAGGCTGTCCGCATAGGACGCCAGCTTACCGCAGGCTTCCTGCATAATGGCATAACGGGGATGGGCAGCGTCGGCAGGAACCACACCGATGTGTGTCGTGACGATATCCGTTCCCAGATCCTTCGCCAGCTCCAGAATTTTTTTGGAACGTTCAATGCCCTCCCGGTTCTGTTCCGGATCAAAGAATCCATGGCCCAGATCCCCGCAAAGAGCGGAAATTTTCAGCCCGTAGGCCTCCGCCATGGCCCGGAATTCCTTCCGCCGGATCCCGTCCATATTCTCGGGCGCCATGTCCCCCTCCGTAGCGTAAACCTGAATTCCTTTCAGCCCCAAAGCATTTGCCTGCTTCATTGCTGTTTCGGCATCCGTACGGAATGAATCAAGCAGAACGCCAATCGGAAAATCAAACATAAATCCTCACTCCTTTCGTCTCTATAGTTCAATTTTAGAAGAACAAGGACAGGATGTAAAGAAAGGATACTGCGCAAAGTTTGTTCTATCTTGCACTCGTTCCTGCCGGACCAATCCGGACCAATTCCTTTTCCCCGCTTTCTGTTTTACGGAACGAATCCGGGATTTCATTTTGCCAAACTGTCTGAAACAGAAAGGACCGGCCTTTTATGAATTATTACGAATACGAAGCTGATGCGTACTCTGACCCCGATTTTCCCCTTTTCTTTTCCCTGAACACGTTGGAAAACTGTCCGGGCGACTGGTATCTGCACTGGCATGAAGCCACGGAACTTCTCTACTGTATCGAGGGGAGCGGAACAGCGGTATCCGACACCGAGCAGATTCCCCTTCAGGCCGGGGATCTGGCAGTCATCAACGCCAACCGCCTGCATACGTTTTATTCCTCCGGATTCTGCCGCTACTACTGTTTTATTCTCTCTTCCGAGTTTTCGGCTTCCCGCGACCTGCCCGGCACACCCATCCAGCCCTTTATTTCCGATCCGGAAGTGGAGCGGCAGCTTTGGGATATCATCCGGGAAATGCAGAACGCCGCTCCGTTTTACCGTTCGGATGTACGCGCCCGGATCACCCAGCTTTATGTGTACCTCTACCGAAATTACCCGGAAAAGACACCGGCTTCCCAGACCGCCCATGCCGGAAAACGGCTGGATATGGTAAAGTCGGTGATCACCTACATCCGGCGCAACTTTATGAATCCCATCACCATTGACGACGTCTGTGAGGAAGTCTCCTTCAGCAAATCCTATATCTGCCATGCCTTCAAGGAAATTACCGGCCAGACGCTGGTGGGGTACATCAATTTTCTGCGGTGCAGCAACGCCCACGCCCTTCTTGCCACCAGGCAGTACAATGTAACGGAGTGCGCCGAAAAAAGCGGATTCAACACCTTAAGCTATTTTTCAAAAATTTACAAAAAGCAGATGGGGGTACCGCCTTCCGCCCATCTGTAAAAGGCACGGGAGGGCAGCAATGCCTCTCCTCATTTTCAGCTCATGCATGCAAAGAACCCCTGATTTTCCCGGAAGGAAAATCAGGGGTTCTTTCAGAAAGAGAGTGTGTAAGAAAGCAAACTGAATTATTCGCCGAAGTACCGTTTCAGCAGGCCGGCAAAGCCTCTGCCGTGGCGGGCTTCATCCTTGGCCATCTCATGGACGGTGTCATGAATCGCATCGTATCCCAGCTCTTTCGCGCGGGTAGCAATGTCCTTTTTGCCCTTGCAGGCGCCGTTTTCGGCAGCAACGCGCAGTTCCAGATTCTTTTTGGTGGAATCGGTAACCACTTCGCCCAGAAGCTCGGCAAATTTTGCGGCATGCTCTGCTTCCTCATAGGCGTATTTCGCAAAAGCAGCGGCAACCTCCGGATAACCTTCCCGATCCGCCTGACGGGCCATGGCCAGATACATACCTACCTCGGTGCACTCACCGGTAAAGTTCATGCGAAGCCCTTCGAGAACCTGTGCATCAACGCCTGCAGCAACACCGATGCGATGCTCATCCGCATAGGACAGCTCTTCGCTGACCTGCTCGATAAACTGGGAAGCGGGAGCCTTGCACTGGGGGCAGGCAGCGGGGGGATTCTCCCCATAAGCGACGTATCCGCAAACTTTGCAAATCCATTTTTTCATAACTGATTCCTCCATAATTTCATTTCTATTGTAATTTTGTTGTGTTTTTTGCTGTGATTAAAGTATACCTCTTTGGTATACTTTTGTCAACACCTTTTTTCAATTTTTTTATTTTGTTTTAAAAAAACGCAAAAAGCAGGGCCGTAAGAAGTATTTCGACAATTGATTCCACTTGTGCTAGAATAAAAGAAGAAGTCCGTCAAAAAAGCTGCGCAAGCGCAGCCATGGAAAGGAACCCTGTCGTGAACATTTACCTGATCGGCATCAACGCCAAATATATTCACTCCAATCTGGCCATCCGCTGCCTCAAGCACTATGCGGAAAACAGAAGTTCTCTCCCCGTGGAAATCATGGAGTTCACCATTAACCAGCACATGGATTCCATCCTTCGGGAAATTTATCTGAAATCACCGGATGTACTGGGCTTCTCCTGTTACATCTGGAATTATGAGCTGATTCGCGGGTTGGTGCGGGAGCTGAAGGTACTCCTGCCCGACTGTCTTATCTTTCTGGGCGGCCCCGAGGTCAGCTACGACTGCGAATCGGCTCTCCGGGAAACGGGAGCGGATGTTGTGCTTTACGGCGAAGGGGAGAATTCCTTCACCGGATTGCTTCAGCGGCTTTCCAAAGGTGAAAGCTGGCATGACCTTCCGGGAAGCGCTTCCCTGCAAAACGGTTTCCTCCAAAATCCGCCCGCCGGTGTGCCGGACATGGATGATCTTCCCTTTGTCTATGACCCTTCCTCCGAAGATCTCAAAAACCGGATCGTCTATTATGAATCCAGCCGGGGCTGCCCTTTTTCCTGTCAGTATTGCCTCTCCTGCGGTACGAAGGGCGTCCGCTTCCGCTCCCTGCCGCTGGTCACCGCCGACCTGTCCGCTTTTCTGAAAGCGGGCGTGAGTCAGGTAAAATTTGTTGACCGCACCTTTAACTGCGACAAAAAAACCGCCATGGCAATCTGGCGGTTTCTGGCGGAGCAGGATAACGGCATCACAAATTTTCATTTTGAAATTGCGGCGGAGCTTCTGGACGAAGAGATGATCGACTGGCTCTCTACTGTGCGGAAAGGGCTGTTCCAATTTGAAATCGGAGTACAATCCACCAATCCGGAGACTTTGGCCGCCGTCAGGCGGATCACCCTCCCGGACAAGCTGACTCCCATCGTGCGGGGACTGCAGAAAGGAAGAAATATCCACCTTCATCTGGACCTGATTGCCGGGCTTCCCATGGAAAACTACCGGCGGTTCGGAGAATCCTTCAATTATGTGTACTCCCTTTCCCCGGATCAGCTGCAGCTGGGATTCCTGAAGGTTCTGAAAGGCTCGGGACTCCACGCGGATCAACAGAAATACGGTCTGCGGCACACCCTTGCCGCCCCTTATGAGGTGACATCCACCCCCTGCCTTTCCTACGGTGAAATTCTCCGTCTGAAAATGCTTGCGGAAATGGTGGAAATTTACTACAACTCCTGCCGGTATGCATTGGAAGAACGGTATCTTGCCGGACTTTTTCCTGCCCCGTTCCGGTTTTATGAAGCGCTTGGAGACTACTATGCGGGGAACGGCCTTCATCTGGTTCCCCATTCCAAAGTGGAATATTACACAATTCTGATGGACTTTCTCAAGGCCGTCACCCCAGGGGATCCGGAACGGTTTCAATGGCTGGCCAAATACGATCTCTATTCCCACGAAAAAGCAAAAAAGCTGCCGGAATGGCTTACCGTCAGCCTCAAAGAGGATTTTCGGGACAAAATTTTCCGCTGGTTCGATTCCCCCGCCAACCGGGAACGCTATCTTCCCGAATACGGCGAGTTGGACACCCGGCAGCTGATTCGTTCCGCCCACATTGAGGTATTCCCCTTCCATCCCCTCACCGGGGCGGAAAAGCAAACCGCCATACTGTTTCATTATCGCCGCTGCGACCTTCTGGGTCGGGCGGAAACCACGGAAATTGAGCTGAATGGCTGACGTTCCCGTCAAAGGGGCGCCGTCTTCGGCTTACAGGATTCGCTGGCCGTTGATAATCAGTTCAAACTTGATGCCCAGAAAATCCGCCGCCTTGCGGCAGAGAAGCATCCGGTTCAGAAAAATCTCAAAGTAATCCATCACCGGGCATATGGTAGTGTCGATGGTCAGCTCCAGGACAATGGAGGTTTTTCCCTCGTCGATGTAGGTTTTGGATTCCTCCACCGCATAGTTGACCCGGTCATGAATATCAAAGGTGGCAAAGTCCCGGTTACGCACCCGAGTACGCCGCACATCGGTTTTATCCGCCAGAATCAGCGCGGCCGCCACAGGATTTACCGCCGCTGCCGTAGATTCATCGTGATTGCCGATGGCACTGATGACCACGGCGATCTCGTCCGGTTCCATCCCCAGCCGGTCCAGAAGGCGAAACGCCAGTACCGCGCCGCTCTGGGCATGGTCGATCCGGTTGACCACATTGCCGATATCGTGCATATATCCCGCGATTTTGGCAAGCTCCGCCTCCCGTGCGGAATATCCAAGCGTTGTCAGAATCATGGAAGCCGTCTGGGCCGCTTTGGTGACATGGGCATAGGAATGCTCCGTATATCCCAGTGCTGCCAGCACCTTGTCTGCCTGATCAATGTAGCATCGGATGGTTGGATTATGTTTTACCTCGCTATAGCTTACAATCATTTTTGGGTTCCTTTCCAAGCGGAGGGTGGGGCGCCGTTCCGTCCCTTGGAAATTCCGCTTTCCTGTTTAAAATACCGGTTTGTATCAATGTCCCCGCGGCAAAAGCCGCGGGATTTTCTTTTTACAGCGGGATTTCCTGAATGAAATTCCACAGCTCTTTGGCCGTTTCCTCACTGATTTTCGCCGTCTGCCGCAGCTGCTCGGGGGTTGCCTCCCGCAGCTCGGCTTTTGTTTTGTATGCCTTTAAAATTGCTGCCGCCTTTTTGGGGCCGACTCCGTTCACCCGGGTGAGAGTGACCTCGAAGCTGGTCTTTTTGTGGGAGGAACGCTGATAGTTGATGGCGTACCGGTGAACCTCGTCCTGCACCCCGGTAACAAAGGCAAAAGCGGATTTGCAGCCGGAAATGGAAATCTCGCCGCCATCCCTGGCGATGGCGCGGGTACGGTGCTTGGAATCCTTTACCATTCCAAAGACGGGAATCTTCAGCCCGAACTGCTCAATGACAGGGAGAATTGCCGCCACATGGCCCTTTCCGCCGTCCAGCAGGATCAAATCCGGCAGACGGCAGAATCCCTCATTCAGCCCCTCGCCCGTATCCGCCGCCTTGCGGGAATCTTCCACATAATGAGTCAGGCGCCGGGTGATGACCTCCCGCATACTGGAGTAGTCATCCTGCCCTTCCACTTCCCGGATTTTAAATTTCTTATAGGCTTTTTTCAGCGGACGGCCGTTTTCAAAAACCACCATACCGCCCACCTTGTCGCTGTCGCCCAGATTAGAGATATCGTAAGCCTCGATGTAAAGCGGTGTTTTGGGAAGGCCAAGCAATTTTGTCAGCTCATCCAGCGCAGCAACCTCCCGGCCGGTGCGTGAGACGGTTTTCGACAGCTTCTCGCTGGCATTGCTGAAAGCCATCTCCACCATCTTTTTATATTCTCCCCGGGCAGGGATATGAAGATTCACCTTCCGTCCCAGCTTTTCCGAAAGGTAGTCCTGTAAAAGCTGCTGCCCTTCAAACTCCTCATCCACTACAATCTGTCGGGGAATATCCGCGTTCTGAAGATAATACTGATTGAGGAACTCCGTCCGAAGGCTTCCCAGATCGTCGATGTCATAAAAGACATAGTCCTCTTTATCGGCCAGCTTAAAGTTTCGGAATTTCAGAATCGCCACCGCCGCATTTCCCGTATTCCGTGCGAAGGCGATGACGTCCTGATTCTCCGTATTGATCATATACACCTTTTGGGTGTCGGCAATCTTTCGGATGGCCTGAATGCGGTCACGCAGCTTTGCCGCCTTCTCGAATTCCAGATTTTCCGCCGCCTGCTCCATCTGGGCCTGCAGCCGCTCAATGAGGCTGTTCCCGCCCTTCTTAATATAGGAAAGCGCCTGATTGACCGTATCCTGATATTCCTCCCGGGAGATCCTTCCCCGGCAGAGGCCCATGCACTGCTTGATGTGATAATTGAGGCAGGGTCGGCCTTTCCGGAAATCCTGGGGGAATTTTTTATTGCAGGTTGGAAGCCCGAACAGCCGGTTCACTTCATCCACCGTCTGTGTCACAGAATAAGAGCTGGTATAGGGGCCGAGATAGTCCGCCTGATCGTCCGAAATCTGTTTGGCGGCGGAAATCCTGGGAAAATCCTCCCGTGTGACCTGAATGTAGTGATACCCCTTGTCATCCTTCAGGAGGATGTTGTATTTTGGAGTGTTCTGCTTAATCAGGCTGCACTCCAGAACCAGAGCCTCGAATTCGCTGTCCACCACAATGTAGTCAAAATCGTAAACCTGCTCCACCATCCGCTTGACCTTTTCGGTATGGCTGGGATTATTGGGCTGGAAGTACTGGCTCACACGATTTTTCAAATTTTTTGCTTTTCCGATGTAAATGATCTCGTTCTGCCGGTTCTTCATCAGATAGACACCCGGCAGATGGGTCAGATTGCGCGCTTTTTCACTCAATCGCTCCAGATACTTGTTCACCCGTTTTCCCCTCTTTTCCTACTGCTCCGGGCAGAACTCCCGTCCTGTCAAAGCTGTCTTTCCAGCAGCCTTCTCCCGTACTACTGATTGTACCACGTTCCGGCGTTTCCGCAAACCCTATGAGTCAAAATTTTCCGGGACAACATGTCCCGTCAGTCAATCAGTATGATGCGGATGGGTTTTCCCAGGTCCTTGGCCCGCAGCAAAGTATACCGCGTTCCCCGGGACCGGTAATTCCAAAAGGCGATCACCTGATCCGCATATTCCGCAATCTGCCGGTTGCGTACCAGCGGCGCCTGTCTGCCGAAGGTGGAATAGTCCGGAAGAAACTCCTGTATGGGCAGCCCCAGCCGGACAGCGGCATGACGCGCCAGACGGTCCACACCTTCCGCGCCTCCGCTGACAATTTCGGTGCATTCCCGGGGAATTTCCCGGATAATCTGCTCCACATCAAGATTTCCGCAGTCTCTGGAGCCGATGACGGCAACTTTCACGATCGATTTTCTCTCCTTTGTCCGTCCTGAAAGGACGGCAGTGCTATGAGGACCGCAGTGCTATGAGAACCACTGTTCTTTTATTTTACATCATAAATTTTCCTTTGTAAATGTATCCCAACCATTTTTATCGTTCAGAAAAAGTCTTTTTTAAAACGAATCCTTGTCAGTCTGTCGAAAAAAGCCTTTCGGTATCGGAACCCAGCGTCTTTGAAAAGCCGCCGGGTTCCGACTTCAACAAATCCCTCCGCAGCGTGATTGGCCAGGGTGGTGCATGGCGGCAATCCCCCGCCATGATATGAGGTCGACTTTGCAGACAGGTTCTCCTTGTGCTTTGCCTTCTTTTTTTATAAAAAATTTAATTTTTTCAAGACAGTATTTTCATAGCGGCGGAAAGGATAAAGCATTTCTTTTCGATCCATACTAATAAAGCGATATCATCACTTACAGATTGTCATCGCTTCGCAAAAAAACAAAAAAGAGACTGCAAAGAATATTTTTTACGTTTCCCCCCGCTCTATGCGGGGGGAAACGTGCTGAAAAGAGACAAAAAGAAAATTGAAGGGGGATAAGTTTGAAGGATTTCTCTTTCAAGCTTGGCAATGCGCCTTTCCCAGCGAAAAAGACGGGGCGCGGATGAGAAAGGAATGGATGCAGCATGAGAAAATTTTTTCGCCGGCTGGCTGCCGCGGCAGGAGCCGCCGCTTTTTTGGTCATGGGTTCCGTGGGCTATTTTCAGGCAAAGATTCCGGACAGCTTCTATGTTACCGAGGGGGATGAGCTTACCATTCCCAACATGGGGGTCATTCAGGGGAGCTCCATGCTGGATTACGGACGCACCAGTCTGGCAAACCAATCCAAAGGTGCCTCCCAGATGCTGGATCTGAAGCTTCTGGGCGTGATTCCCGTAAAATCCACCCATGTCACTGTGATTCAGGAACAGCAAGTGGTTCCCGGCGGCACTCCTTTTGGAATCAAACTGTTTACCAAAGGAGTAATGGTCATTGACATCAACAATATCGACACCAATACAGGCTCTCTCTGCCCCGCACGGTCCGCAGGAATTGCCAAAGGCGACATGATTCTTTCCGTGGGCGGGTATGAGGTCAATTCCAATGAGGAAATCGCCCAGATCATTGCAGGCAGCGACGGCCATCCGCTGACTGTTGAGCTGTCGAGGGACGGCAGAAATGTAAAGTGCTCCCTCACTCCGGCGCTGTCCTCCAGCGACGGCAAGTACAAATGCGGCATCTGGGTTCGGGACTCTTCGGCCGGTATCGGCACAATCACCTATTATGATGAAAAAACCGGCGGGTTCGCTGGACTGGGCCACGGGATCTGCGATATCGACACCGGCAAAATCATGCCCCTGAATTCCGGAGAGGTCTGTGAAGTCAAAATCAACAGCATCATGAAGGGCCAGGCGGGGACTCCCGGTGAGCTTAGGGGAGCCTTTGCTTCCAACCGTCCCAGCGGCGAACTTGTTCTCAACAATGAAGCCGGGATTTTTGGGACCATCAATCACCGTCCCAATCAGTTGTCCCGGGTTCCGCTGGCACTCAAGCAGGACGTTCAGACGGGAAAAGCCACCATTCTCTGCACTCTGGATGACACCGGCATCCATGAATATGAGATTACCATTGACCGGATTGATCTCAACCCCAAAACCATGACAAAGAATATGATGATTACAGTCACCGATCCTGCTTTGCTTCAAAAGACGGGCGGGATTGTGCAGGGAATGAGCGGAAGTCCCATTCTTCAGAATGGGTGTCTTGTTGGTGCGGTAACCCACGTTTTTGTAAACAATCCCGCCAAGGGCTATGGTATTTTTGCCGAAAATATGATAAGCTACAGTAAAGATCTGGATTTATGCGGTTAAACTCTCCCAGCGAAAGCCAAAATGCCCTGTTTCTGTTGTGTTTTCGCCGTAGATTCCTCCTTTTCCCGACATTGATTTTCCAATTATAAAACATTTTGGTAAAAAATGTAATTTTGCTCTTGCGTTATTTGGAAATATATGGTAAACTAAAGTCACATTAAAAAAATAGATCCAAATGACGGCAAGGTTCTATTTTACCCATCCCGCTTGAAGGCGCCTTGGCAAAATAGGTTCCAGACAGTAGAAGATCTATTTTCAGGTCTGCGGTTTCATCCGATATGTGATCGGATGAAATGTCGGTCTGACTATAAAAACGTGGGAGGTATCCTTGAAATGCAGAAGAAATGTAAAGTGCTGGTAGGAGACAATAGCCTTAGCTTAGGTATTTTATGTCAGGATATGCTGAAGAAATCCGGTATTGACGTAGTGCTTGCCCCCAAGGACGGAATCAAGGTGTTAGACGCCATTAAGGCCAACAATCCCGACGTGGTGGTCATGGAGTCCTTCATGGCCCAAAAAGACGCCATTGGTGTGATGAAAGAACTCAACCAAACCAGTCAGTATCATCCGAAAATTATTGTAATCAGCGGTTATGACAATAAATTTATCGAAAGCGAAATCATGCAAAACGGTGCCAGCTATTACATGCTTAAGCCATTTGAAATGGAAACTCTCTGCGAACGGGTCCGTGCGGTGGGCGGTGCGGTGGATAACAGCTCCCCCGTCAACATCAACGGCGCGGACGAAGCAACCGATGATCTGGAAACCATTGTGACCGAAGTCATTCTCCATATCGGCATTCCCGCCCATATTAAAGGCTATCACTATATTCGTGAGGCGATCATTTTGAGTGTCAATGACACCAATATGATCAACTCCGTCACAAAGCTTCTTTACCCCACCATTGCGAAAACTTTTAGTACAACCTCCTCAAGGGTGGAACGTGCCATTCGCCACGCCATTGAAATTGCGTGGGACCGGGGAGATGTAGATACCCTCAACGCCTATTTCGGCTACACCATCAACACCGGCCGCGGAAAGCCTACCAACAGCGAATTTATTGCCATGATTTCGGATAAACTGCGGCTGAAGCTGAAAAACCGCCGGAGCGGCACAGGCAGATAATTTTGTCTTCCATTCTTCCCTATCTCTTACATGACGGGCGCCGACGGATTTTTTCCGACGGCGCTTTTCTTTTTTTGCTTTGCGGAAAAAGGGGATTTCCTGCAAATTATGCGTTTCTTAAACGAAATTACCAATATTTTTGCAGGATTGCATAATAAAAATTTCAAAATTACTTCTACCCTTTAAACAAATAATATGCTATAATAGAGTCAAACGCCGGAGCGTTTGATTCTTCATAAGGAATTTGAAACAAAGCCAAACGCCAAGCCTTCGATTCTTCATTGAAAATTCATGCCGTTGGTTTTTCCTATGAGATTTCCGATGGACAGGCCCGCAAGAAAGGGATTTTACGATGTTTGCTACCGATCAATTCAAACGCATCTCGATTATCACGGGACATTACGGCAGTGGAAAAAGCAACATTGCTGTCAATCTGGCGCTTGCGATGGCAAAGGCAGGCGGTCCGGTCACCATTGTGGATCTGGACATTGTCAATCCCTATTTCCGCACAGCTGATCTGAAAGATATGCTGGAAGAAAAAGGGATTCACGTAATTACCCCCGTTTATGCCAATACCAATCTGGATATTCCCGCTCTTCCGCCCGAGATCAGCTCTGTCTTTCGGCCGGACAGCGGAAAGGTCGTTATTGACGTAGGCGGAGACGATGCCGGCGCCATTGCACTGGGGCAGTTTGCCGGACGGATTGCGGCTTCCGAGTATGATATGTACTATGTCATCAACGAACGCCGGTATCTGACCCGCAGCGCTCCTGAAGCCGCCGAGCTGCTTTTGGAAATCGAGGCATCCTCGAGGGTAAAGGCGACAAAGCTGATCAACAATACAAACCTGGGTGAGGACACCAGTCTGGCTATGATTGAAGCTTCCCTTCCCTTTGGCGAGGCGGTCTCCCGGCTGACAGGACTGCCGCTGGCTTTCACCTGCGCCGACCGGAGACTGGCGGAAAAAGCGGCCAACCCTGAAGCATATTATCCCGTCGACATTCTGGTTCATCAGAACTGGGACGTCTGACTTCATACAAATAAACAGAAACAGAGATTGGAGGATGAAAACCGTGGCAAAAGGAACTCTTACCATTGATTACGAAAGATGCAAGGGCTGCAGCATGTGCGTAGCGGCCTGCCCCAAAAAGATTCTGGAAATCAACACCAAAAAGCTGAATCTGAAGGGCTATAACCCTGTGGATATCACAGACCGCGACGCCTGCATCCGCTGTGCGATGTGCGCGACCATGTGCCCTGACGTCTGCATTACCATTACCGAAGAATAAGCGATTGAAAGGAACTTGATTATGGCTGAAAAATTTTTAATGAAGGGAAACGAAGCAATCGCAGAGGCTGCTATCCGCAACGGATGCCTCCACTTCTTCGGCTATCCCATCACTCCTCAAACCGAGGTTTCGGCGTATATGTCCAAAGTGATGCCTAAAATCGGCGGAACCTTCCTGCAGGCGGAATCCGAAATTGCCGCCATCAATATGGTGCTGGGCGCTGCTTCCTGCGGTGTCCGTGCAATGACTTCTTCTTCTTCTCCCGGCATCTCCCTGAAGAGTGAAGGCATTTCCTACATAGCCGGCTCCGATCTGCCCTGCGTCATTTTGAACGTAATGCGCGGCGGCCCCGGTCTGGGCGGCATTCAGCCCTCTCAGGCGGACTACTGGCAGGCAACCAAGGCTTTGGGCCATGGCGACTTTCAGCTGATTGTTCTGGCTCCCGCCACTGTGCAGGAAATTGTCGACCTGATGGGAACCGCTTTTGACCTTGCGGATAAATACCGCATGCCCGCGCTGATGCTGGCCGACGGCATGCTGGGTCAGATGATGGAGCCCGTAAGCTTCCCGGAGAAAAAAGAGGTAAACGCTTCCGGCAAGCCCTATGCCACCACCGGCACCAAGGGTGAAAGAAAGCCCAATATCATCAACTCCCTTTACCTGAAGCCCGATCAGCTGGAAAAGACCATTGTCGACCGGTTTGCCCGTTACGAGATCGTCAAGCAGAATGAGGTGCGGGTAGAGGAATATATGACCGACGACGCCGACATCATTACCGTGGCCTACGGTGCTACTTCCCGTGTTGTAAAGAGCGCTGTCAATCAGGCCCGCAAAGAAGGCATCAAAGTCGGTCTGATCCGTCCCATCACCGTATGGCCTTTCCCCACGGACACCATTGCCCGCGCGGCGAAAAAAGTCGATAACATGCTGGTTGTGGAAATGAGCATGGGCCAGATGGTGGAGGATGTCCGCCTGGCCGCCAACGGTCAGTGCAATGTTTCCTTCTTCGGCAGAACCGGCGGTATTGTTCCGTCTCCGGCCGAAGTGCTGGAACAGATCAAAAAGATCGGAGGTAACCACTAATGGCTGAATTCAAAAAGACCACCGGTCTGACAGACGCGGTGTTTCATTACTGCCCCGGCTGCACCCACGGTATCGTTCACCGTCTGGTCGCGGAAACGCTGGAAGAGCTGGGCATTCTCGGCAAGACGGTCGGTATTGCACCGGTCGGCTGCGCCGTTATGGCGTACGATTATTTTAACTGTGATATGATCGAAGCCCCTCACGGACGGGCTCCGGCCGTTGCTACCGGCGCAAAGCGCGCCAACCCGGACAACATCGTGTTCACCTATCAGGGCGACGGCGACCTTGCCGCCATCGGTACTGCTGAAACCGTTCACGCAGCCACCCGCGGCGAAAACATCACCATCATCTTTATCAACAACGCCATTTACGGCATGACAGGCGGACAGATGGCTCCCACCACGCTGCCCGGTCAGGTGACCCAGACCACTCCCTATGGACGTGACGTAACCCGCGCGGGATTCCCGGTTCGTGTCTGCGAAATGCTGTCCACACTGTCCGGCGTAGCTTATGCCGAACGCGTTACCGTTACAGATGTGCCCAACGTCCGCAACGCAAAGAAAGCCATCAAAAAGGCTTTTCAGACCCAGATTGACAAAAAGGGCTTCTCCATTATCGAAGTTCTCTCCACCTGCCCTACCAACTGGGGCCTTTCTCCCATTGAAGCAACCAAATGGCTGAAGGAGAATATGATTCCCTACTATCCGCTGGGCGTCTACCAGGATAGAACTGAAAAGGGGGTATTCTAAATGGCTGTTAATATGCTGATTGCCGGCTTCGGCGGACAGGGCGTTCTGTTTTTCGGAAAGATTGTTGCCTACACCGGTATGATTGAGGAAAAAGAGGTTTCCTGGCTTCCTTCTTACGGCCCGGAAATGCGCGGCGGAACTGCCAACTGTTCCGTATGCATTGACGACACGCCCATCGGCTGCCCCATTGTGCTGAATCCCGAAACGCTCATTGTTATGAACCGTCCCTCCTATGACAAGTTCATCAACGATGTGGTTCCCGGCGGTCAGGTTGTCTTCGATTCCACGCTGATCGACGTCGCTTGCGAGCGGAAGGACATTCAGGTCCATGCCATTCCGGCCACTCAGCTGGCCAATGACAACGGACTTCACGGTCTCGCCAACATTATCGTACTGGGACAGACGCTGAAGGCCAATCCCTTCTGCAGCTTTGACGTGCTGGCAGCCGCGCTGAAAAAGTGCATTCCCGCCAAGAAGGCCCATCTTCTTGAGCCGAATCTCAAGGCGCTGAAACTGGGTTACGAATATTGATTTCAAGATAAAAAAACAGGACAGCCGGTATCAGATGATATCGGCTGTCCTGTTTTCTGCCCCGGGTCTTTAATGAGAATGAGTTTCGTCATTTTCCGCATCTTTTTTCGTGCAATGTACGGTTCCCTCTGGGTGCTGCGGAGGCGCATAGATGGAATAAAGCTTCAGGGGGCCGCATCCCACGTTGACCAGGTTGTGCCAGCAGCCTGCAGGGACAAGAATCGCATCGCCCGCTCCCGCCCTGCGGCAAAAAGTGAGACTCTCTTTCTGCGCGCCCATCTTCACCATTCCGTAGCCTTCCTCAATCCGAAGAAACTGGTCCGTATTGGGATGGCATTCCAGCCCGATCTCCTGGCCGACAGGAATACACATTACGGTGAGTTGAAGATGCTTTCCGGTCCACAGCACCGTGCGGAATGTCCGGTTTCTGCAGGTCATACCCTCAATATCAATCACACTGGGATTGCAGGCAGGCATGGGCTCAGCAGGTGGTTCCGATTCCATCCTCATCCTTCTGCACTCATCCCTTTGTTCCGGTTGATTCACAAAAACTCCCTCCTTTCCAGGCTGCCGCCGACTCAATACCGGTTCGTGTTCATCGCCGGTTGCCTAAGTTATACTATGATTCGGACGAGAGCTTGGTGTGCAGTTTCTTACCGCTTTTTTGCGTCATATCCGGGAATTTCTGCTTGGAAAACAGTTGACAGTCCCCGTATACAGCGGTATACTCAGTGCAGGGCAATTTATTTTGAACAAAATGTAATCGATTACATTATTTTATGACAGGAGTGACTCAAGATGAAAAAATTTCCCATTGCACTGCAGCTTTATTCTGTCCGTGATGATGCGGAGAAGGATTTTGAAGGTACTGTATCCCGTGTGAAAGCCATGGGGTATGACGGTGTTGAATTTGCGGGTCTGTACGGGCTGGCACCTTCCCGAATCAAAGCCATCCTCTCCCAAAATCATCTGGCTCCCCTATCTGCCCACGTTCCTTTTGACCAGATGATGGAAAATCCCCAGAAGGTTCTTTCCGATTATGCGGAGATCGGCTGCAAATATGTGGCGATTCCCTATCTGACGGAAGAATACCGTCCCGGCCAGCCCGGATTTGCCAAAGTGATCGAGGGTGCCCGTATTCTGGGGGAAACCGCGAAGAAGCTGGGCATGACCCTGCTTTATCACAATCACGATTTTGAATTTCAAAAAATAGACGGAAAATACGCTTTGGAAGTACTGTATGATACCGTGCCGGCATCCCTGCTGCAAACCGAGCTGGATACCTGCTGGGTCAATGTAGGCGGCGAAGTTCCCGCCGACTACGTCCTGAAGTATGCGGGTCGGGCTCCTGTGGTTCATCTGAAGGATTTTGTGATGCCCGGAAAAAAGCCCGCGCGGCTTTATGATCTGATCGGCATCCAAAGTGAGGATACGGATGAGTCCGAAGGAAGCTTTGAATTCCGCCCTGTGGGCTATGGTGCACAGAATTTTCCCGCTATTCTGGAATCCTCCGAAAAAGCCGGAGCAGAATGGGTGGTTGTGGAGCAGGATCAGCCCAGTATGGGCAAGACTGCGCTGGAATGTGCCGAAATGAGCATTGCATATCTGAAATCTCTGCTGTAGTCCGCAGAATGAACTGCTGCACCCTCAAAGCACAATTGTATTAAATTAAAAGGAGATATTCCCATGTCTGACGCAGTATTGAACCAGTTCACTCCCAGTGTTGAAAAAGAGGAAGTTGACTCCACACGCAAGTTGAAAATAGGCATCATCGGTACCGGTTGGATTGCCGAGTCCCATATTGAATGCTACAAGCAGTGCCCCGACGTTACAATCGTAGCCGGTGCAGACCTCATTCCCGGTAAAGCGGAAAAGTTTTTCCAGCGCTACGGGGTGGAAAACGTACATATTTATCCCGACCATAAGGCAATGCTGGACGCTGAGGATCTGGATGCGGTAAGCATCTGCACCTACAATGCCACCCATGCCGAATGCGCTGTTTATGCTTTGGAAAAGGGGGTTAACGTACTGCTGGAAAAGCCGATGTGTGTCACTTTGGAAGAAGCCGCAGATATTATCCGGGCTGAAAAGAAGAGCGGTAAAATTCTTTCAATCGGCTTCCAGCCCCGCATGGACGAAAACATGAAAATGATTAAGAAAATTGTGGAATCCGGCGAGCTGGGCGATATTTACTACATTCAGACCGGCGGCGGACGCCGTCGCGGCATCCCCAACAGCACCTTTATTGAAAAGAGCACTGCCGGAATCGGTGCACTGGGCGACATCGGCTGCTATTCGCTGGACATGGTGCTCAACGCCATCGGCTATCCCAAGCCACTGACCGTCACCGGCTATACTTCCGATTTCTTCGGCACCAACCCTCTGTATAACAATCCCACCGATGCAGCACGCTTCAGTGTGGATGATTTTGCCGCCGCATTCATCCGTCTGGAGGGCGGCATCATTCTGGACTTTCGCATCGCCTGGGCAATGCACGTAAACACTCCCGGCGATACCATTATTATGGGGAAGAAAGGCGCCCTCCGGATTCCGTCCACCGATTGCTGGAACGGCTCTGTGGGCGGTCCTATGACCCTCTATCACGACGTAGCCGGCGAGCAGTGCGAGACTGTGATTCCTCTCTGCCCGGAAAGCGATTCTTTCGGCGGGTTGTTCCAGCAAAAGATCCGTTCTTTCCTGGACGCAGTGAAAAACGGAGGAACCGCACCCGTACCTTCCAGCCAGATTCTTTACAACCAGGCAATTCTGGACGGTATTGTGAAATCCGCAGAAAAGGGACGGGAAATCGAGATTGTCATTCCCGAACTGTAATTCATTGTTCCAAGCTTTTATTCCCGCAAACCAAACGGAAGAGTGCGGCAGTCTGATGACTGCCGCACTCTTTGATTTTGGGGGAATCAGAGAATTGTTTTGAGGTTTTCGCTTGTAATTTTCTCCAGCTCTTCCGGGGTAAAATTCATAAAATACAGCTTGACAAACTGGGGGTCGGGGTACTGGAACGGCATCCCCGTACCGAACACCACCGAATCCGCTCCCACGGTCTCCATCAGCGACTGGAAGGTCAGCATAAAGGAAAAATTGTCGAGGCGGGAAAAATCGTATAATACCTTTCCCTCCCGTTTTTCCGTCAGCGGCTTCAGCTTTTTAGCCAGTGAGGCGGTATTGCAGGAGCAGATCAGAAAGTTCGTCCGTGGACAGAGCGCAATCATCTTTTCCACATCCTCGCCGGAAATGTTTTCCGGCGTATCCATCCAGTGACGACCCCGGATATCCACCAGCCGTGTGGAGATCCGGACAGGAATTCCGGCGTCGGCAGCCATTTCCATCAATTCTTTCAGATTGGGGCTGTCCGGCGCATAGTTGTGATAGTTGGGATAAATTTCGATTCCCTTCATTCCCAGCTCATGAATGCATACGTCAAAGTCTTTTTTCCAGCCGGGATATTCCGGATTGATGACTGCAAAGGGAATCAGACGTTCCGGAAACTTCCGCACTTCCTCGAAGAGCTCCAGATTTCCGTTCATCACGTCTTTATAGAACACGGAATTGATGGACGACACACAGGCTGCGTCAATATGAGAGCTGTCCATCCATTCCAGCATCGTTTCTGCCGTATTGTGGTGCAGCTGGCGGAAGGGCCAGTGACCTAGGTAGGCAACGCCGTCGATTATCATAGGTACTTCATTCCTTTCAAGCCGCATCCCCTAGCGGGTGAGATAACGTTCAAAATCCGGATTGTTCAGTATGGTAAGCTTTTCTTTTTCCGATAGCTGTGCGCCGAGAATTTTCCCCACACAGGCGGCATAAGAACCGTCCGTACCGAAAAGAACACGGGATGCTCCGAGCAAACGCACTGTTTTTTCCATCAGCTGATCGTCCGTTACGCTCCCGCTGATGTCGGTATAGACATTGGGGGCGTCCGCCATAGCCTTGAGGGACCATTCCCAATCGCCGCCGCCGCTGATGTGAGCCATCACCAGCTTCACTTCAGGATAGGCTTTCGCCGCGGCGGAAAAATGTACGCCGTTGGAAGCGAAGGGCTGCTCCTCGGGATGGTAGTTCAGCTTGGTGGCATGAACCAGAATGGGAATATCCAGTTCGGCACACTTTTCGATCACTTCCCGGACAATGGGATCACTGATGAAGTACTGATAATACATCTTGATGCCGATCATTCCGTATTCCTTGACACACCGCTCAATTTCGTACAGCGCTTCCTTCCGGTAGCCTGGATTGACAAAAGCAAAGCCCTTGATTTTTTCTGGATGGCGCTTCATCGCAATGGCCAGCGTGTCATTGCAGCAGCGAAATTCCTCTGGGGTTACCTTCTGCGCTAAAATCGGCAGAGAGCAAACCAGTGTATCTGTATGAGTGCGGCAGGCATCCTCCACCAATCCGTCGCATTTTGCCAGATCCAGCTGATGGTTTTGGTCAAACCAAACGTGTTCATGCCAATTGACCACCTTGTGATCCCGGAACAGCTTCATTCTTTCTTCCATGAAATTGATTCCGCCCGAATCCATCGTCTCATCATTCCTTTCAAACTCGCATTCCAGCTTTTTCCATTCAGAAGCGGATCAGTCCGAACCGCATCGGATCATGATGATCCTCCCGCAGGTAGGTGCGCTCATTGGGAAGAGCTCCCGACCAAATCATCTGCATATCCCGGCGGACGCCCCGATCCCTGTCGTTCAGGACCAGATCAAAGCCCCAGACCTCACCTTTTCCGGGAATCCCTCCCAGACTGGTAAAGGGGATATCCATCAGAATATTGTAGCCGTTTTGGGTAGTATAGACCGATACCGAAATTTCCTCCGGCTTTTTTACCCATTTGGTAATGGGCGCCACCGTGGAAGTTTCATCGAAAACACCCGGACGAACCAACAGGCCGTATACGCCTTCGGTGGCATAGTCCACCTTGCGGTAGTCCTCGGTGCGGCGGTCAAAATAAATCTGGATTCCGTCATTGTCAAAGGGGAATTTTCCGCCGGAGAACAGCACATGATCGTCGGTAATGTGCAGGTTCAGCGTCAGGCTTGTTCCTCCGCTGACGGTCATCATTCCCTCGGCAGACAGATCTTCTTTTCCTCCCCATCGTTTTTCCCCGCGGGAAATCTGCGAGATCGAATCAAAAATCAGATTCGGGTTCCATGGTGCGGAATCCAGCGGAATCAGCCGCGGGAGCCATTCGGGAGACAGAACCGACCGGGTCATCCGGTTTTCGCGGATCATGGTTCCCGCCTTGACTGTATAGTCAAACAAAAGCTTGTCTTTTTCTGTAGAAACGGACGGGTCATTCAGCGAAAGGCCAAAAACCCGTTCCTCCCCGCCGGAAAGCTCTACAGATTTTCCAAGGAAGGAGAGAAACACCGTAAGCGGTGCGGAAACATGATTTTTCACCAGCACCTTCAGCGGTTTGCCGTCTGTGCAGCGGTAATCGACCCATTCCTCGGTGGAGACCGGATCATCCAGCCGGAAGCTCCAGCGCTCCCCGGAGCAGAGCAGCGTTCCTTCACAGGAAGTCTCCCCTTCGGGCAGAGACGGCAGCAAAGTCAGTGAGTATTCTCCCGTTTCTCCGGCTTTCAGCGAGGCAACCGCACCGTCCTGCAGGTGAAGCGTTGCAGGCAGCTGCAAGGCTTCGGAATCCAGTGCCGTCTCCCATGTCTGGTTTGTAAAATTCCCCAGCAGAAAGCTTACCCGGTTGGGAATCCCGTTAAAGAGCGTATGGGTGTTCAGCAGGCTGTAAATCCGCCCGGACTGAACAGCGGGATTGGCTGTCTCCGCTCCGTTGCAGACAATTGTCTCCCCTTCGGCGCAGAGTGCCGGATCCAGACGGCAGCATCCGTAATCCTCGGGAAGCTCCATATGAAAATGCCCATCCCGGAGGATTCCATAGGCCTGTTTCAGCGGCAGAGTGTACCGGACAACTCCGGGAATCTCTTTCAGTCCAAAGCTTTCAAAAGACTGAAGCTTTCCCGACTGATAGCGGCAAATCCAGAGACCGTTTTCGGTAGAACCGATTTGAATCTCATCTCCGTTTTTCAGAGAGATGCTCCAGCTTTCCCCTGACAGAGCGGAAAATTTGGAAACACGGCTTTCTTCTCCTGCGGGGACGTCCTCCATCAGGTTCACAAAGGACACCGTATTGCCGAAGCGTTCCTGAATCAGCAGCGGATACCGGTTCGGAAGATCACAGGGGGGGCCGTATGCCTTGGCGCTGTAAACGCCGGTATCCGGTTCACCGATGGTGCGGATCAGGAAAGACGCCTCCGGTTTGTGGAATACAGAAAGAAAATCCTCCCTTTCCGAGCCGCCCTCAATCTCCGACAAAAAGCGATAGGCGTCGCCGTCCAGTTCTTTCGGAGCAGACGGGCAGGAAAGCTCCAGTTCTCCGAAGCTGTGGTACACATTGTGATACCGGTGTCTCTGGCCGGAAATGACCTCCATCCGGTCAAATACCAGTCCTTCCTCCAGCATTGCGGCGGTACGGCGGGCATTCACGCCGGGATACAGTCCCTGAACTTTTCCCCGGGTGACAGCGGAAGAAGCAGTCTCGGCAAAAATTTCCCAGCTGCCGGATACCGGAAGATGCTGAGCGCCGTCGGCGTTGACCGTATTGTGCCCAACGGTAGACCGATACCAGTTCAGATGATCGAAATAATACTGGCCGGTACCATAGTCTGTGAGCCAGCGGCGGCCCCGGGTAAAATAGGTGAGGGACAGCCGGTCGGGATGTCCGTGACCTCCGCCGTAATCGCCGTAATCCATGCTCAAATAGTTGTTTTTGCCCTGACGAAGTACCGCAAGCCCCGTGCCTTCCATGTTCACCGAAACAGTGACCGGAAGTCCCTCGGCCTTTCCGAGATCCGGGGTCAGGTTCAGGAAACCGCGCCAGTCAAGGCAGGACCGCAGCGCCGGCTGCGGCGTGAAAATATCCATCAGCCCGGCGGCACTTTTCAGTTCCGTCTCTTTTTTCGGCGGGTTCTCATACATCACTTTCAGAATCCGTCCGAAGGCTTCCTCACCGTACCGGGTGTAAGCCAGCTCATACAAGCCGGAATACCATCTCTGGGCAATCTGGCAGGCATACGAGGAATCCTTCCGGGAGGGGAAGGTGAGATCCGGCTGAAGGGATTTCAGCGGCGCTTCAAACATCTCTTTGATGCTGTGGCCGTCAAACTCCCGATGATACAGGTCGATTCCGTTATGAAGGCACATTTCCGCCACATTCACCAGAGAAGGAACGGTGGCGAAATGGTAGTTGTCTCCTTCATACCACAGCCCGTCGGACAAAACCGAGCCTTTCATATGGCTCTCGAATCCGTGGGGCCCATGAAGAGCATATTCCAGCAGCTGATCGTCCTCCGCAGTGATGGCCACCGCGCAGAGACCGGAATTGTTGAATGCCTGCCGGTTATTGCGTTTTTCGTCATAGTCATAAATGATCTGTGCGGAGGGAACAAACAGCTCTTTCTTGATGAGGCGCCGTTCTTCTTCGCTGAAGCAGGAGGCACTGTTGGCCAGGTCAAACGCACAGGTCAGATAGGAAACCCATACCGATTCAATATAGGTGGACTGGAACAGCTTTGTGGTGCCCAGCTCATTGTCGTTATTCTCGTATCCGGGATAATAGCGCACGTAATCCATCAGGATCCTGCGGATCGCTCTGGCATAGGACTCGTCTCCGGTGATGGCATAGCTGATGCCCAGATTGATGGACATCTGCGCCAGCCACTGATGATAGGAGCATTCCCACGCCCTCTGGATAGGCTGGTCTTTGTAATTCATGCCGCAGGTGGGGCAGATGTGATTTTCCCGGTCAAAGGGGTCAAAAATCAAAGGAGTATTATCGCTCTTGCAGGAATTATAAAAGACAAAGCCGCAGGTGTCCGGCACAGAAAATCCTTTTTTCAGCATTGTGTCGCAGGCCTGCTGTATGTTTTCAAACGCCTTGCGGTACCAGTCATACTGTGCCAGATTTTTCCGGATGCGGGCAATGTCCTGACTGTCTGCATAAAGATGTGGCGAAGCCATATTTCGTTTTCCGTCCTTTCCGTAAAAGCGGTCTGAAAGAATTGCCCAAACTGGCTGAAAAGTTCATTTTCAGCCAGTTTTTTCGGCATTTGCGGCATTGTTTACAAGATTGCTTCCGCCACTTTCTTCACTGCTTCAATGATATCATTCACGTCTTCGTCTGTAAAGGCGGGCGCCAGGGGGATCATGACGTTGCGGGAAAGCAGATCCTCCGCAACCGGGCACATGCCTTCGCGGTAGGTGACCTTATCTTTTCCGGTCAGCTGGTTAAAGGGGAAGTTGTTGGCGTAGGCGGAAATCTGGTGCATCAGCGAGGGGGCCGCATAAATCGGCAGACGATTATACAGGTGAGAACAATAGATATTCTCGGCCCACAGTGCGTCTTTAAAGGCAATTGCTTTTTCGGGTGTGGGGAAGTACATCATCACCGTGCTGGAAGCATCGCCGGCCTCATCCGTAATGGTACGGAATTCCACCCCTTTGGCTTCCAGAACAGGGCGGATATTCTCCTTGATCGTCTTTTTGATTTCCTTCATGCGCCCTACAATGAAGTCCAGCTTCTTAATCTGCTCCGACGCAATGGCACCGGCTACCTCGCTCATCCGGTAGTTCTGGCCGATGATATAATTGTCGGGAGCATCCTTCATCTCCGGAATTTTCGATTTTTCCCGGAAACTTCCCTGATCGTGGAACCGCGCCGCACGCTCAAAGTAACGGTTCTCATCCATAATCAGGATACCGCCTTCGCCCGCGCTGATGATCTTATTGAGCTGGAGGCTGAAGGTTCCCACATCGCCGAAGGTACCGGAATATTTTCCTTTGTACTGTGAGCCGCAGGACTGAGCGGCATCCTCCACAAGCGGCACGCCGTGCTTGCGGCAGATTGCGACGATTTCATCCATTTTGCAGGGATTTCCCAAAATCGGTACCACAACGACAGCCTTAACCAGAGGGTCAATGATCTCATCCAGCTTCTGCGGGTCAATGTTCATCGTATGGTCAACGTCGCAGAAAATCGGAATTCCGCCGCACATGGTAACTGCCCCCGCAGTGGCATAGAAGGTGTTGGCAGGGATTACAACCTTGTCTCCCGGCTGAACGCCTACGGCGATCAGGCCGAGAATCAGAGCGGCAGTACCCGAGCTGCAGGCCAGCGCATGGCGGCGGCCCAGTTTTTCTTTAAACAGCTTTTCAAACAGGGACACCTTCCCTGCCACATCCACTCCGTAATAGCGGAAAGGAGACTTTCTGCGGATTACTTCCGCTACTGAGTCCGCTTCCTCTTTTCCGTAAACACTGGCTCCCGGATAAGGGCCGGGCAGTGCTGTGTCTCTCACCGGCGTACCGCCGTTAATTGCCAGTTCTTTCATTTTTTTCATCCTTTCTGTCATCCTCCAGCAGGGTCGTCTCCGCAAGACAACGGTCCGCGGCCCGGTACCGGATGGTTTTGATTTTATATGGGGCAAATTCCAGAGACATGTTTGCGTTCCCGATTTGCAGCTCGCAGTTCTGGAATTCTCCGGTCGAATTAAAAAGACGTATGATCCAATCATCGCCCTGTTCCGCTTTTTTTACAGCCGGGCAGACGATTGCCTGATTGGTAACGTGTAAGAAAGATTCCCGGGAGTTTTGACATTTTCCGCTGAAGCAGGCGGCCATCATGGGACGCTCATGGCGCAGCTGCGCCTCCCGCGCCACCTTTTCCAGCCGTTCCGCCGCGCTGCCGCCGTTCAGGTAGAAGTGATATGTTGTTTCAATATGGTCGCTGCCCTGAATCCAGCGGTCATGAAAGACATGCTCCCTTCCCGGCTTCGGATGAGCGGAATAGCCGCAGGAACGAATCAGAGTCTGATAAACTCCCGCACCGTCGCAGCTGCTGCCGTAGGTGCTGTCGTTGATGAGGGTCAGGCAGCTTTCCCCGTTCCGGGCAGCAAGCCATTTCTGTGCCACCTCTTCCTGCCCGTTCCTCTGAAACACCTCGGCGCCGTAAGCGGTTTCTCCCAGAAACTCATAATCGGAAATCGCAGGATAAACCGCCAGCTTTACCATTTTGGTATTCTCCATAAACTGGAGTTCCAGCTCCACTTCGATTTCCGTTCCGAACCGGGGCAGCTTGTAACGGGTGACAATCAAAGACTTTTCATATTCAAAGACACACTCCACAACCGTTCGGACACAGCCATCCTCAATCACCCGGATATCCGGCACCCCTCTGCCGTCCCGGCGAATGTGGAAGTTCCCCGCGGGAACGTCAAATTTCTGCACAAGCATTCCCCATGCGTCATGGGTATCCTCCACCACTACCGGCAGGAAGCTGCCCGGCTTCAGATATTCCTTTCCGTCCACCTGATAAGAATCCACCAAGCCTGTTCTGCGGTTTACCAGCACAGAGATGCGGTCGGTGGAAAAACGCAGGGCATTCTCTTCTTCCACCATGGAACCGGGGCATTCTTGCTTGTCGACGGTTTTGGTGGTAAATTCCAGCCGCTCCATCGCACAGGGCTTCAGAGTGGTGTGGAAGGCGATCCTGCGTCGCCACTGGATGGGCACCATATTCTCTTCCTGCTCCCGCTGAACCGGGATTTCCGTTCCGTTGTGAACCAAAACAGGCTGGGCGAAGCCATCCCGAACCGAGGAGGCCATTGCCAGCTCGAAGGTAAAGGTGTCCTCCACTTCATAGGGATGGGGGTTATAGATGTACAGGGGCGTCACCGGGCTTTCCGGCGCAATGCGTCCATAGGTCATGGAGAGGAAAATGTCAAGTTTTTTCCGGGCAATGAGTTCAAGCCCGTAATCCGCCATACGGAGGGACTGTTCTTCCACCCGTTTGATAGAGCTGCCCGGAAGAATGTCGTGAAATTCCAGAAAGAGAAGCGCCCGTCTCGCCTCACCCAGTTCCTTTTCCGGATAGGGATACGCGCCGATGGCAGCGGCATGAGACGCCATCTTTTCCAGAGAATAATACTCGCTTTCCAGCCGCCGGTGCTTCTGCTTGATCCGAATCTGGGAGGTGTAGCATCCCACAGCCCAATGATTCATGGAGCGGGGCACCACCTCAAAATCCTGCCGTTCTTCCCGAAGCGCTTTGAAGTAACCCTCGGGCGTGGAATGGACGAGCGGAAGCCCTTCCTCCTTCATCGTATCAATGGTTTCCAGATCTTCCTTGGAAGGGCCGCCGCCATGATTGCCGATGCCCCACAGGCACATTCCCGGATTCCGGTCAGTGGTGTTGTCCAGATAGCGCTGGATTTTATCCCGCACCCGGCCCTTTCCGGACTCATAACCGTTTGCGGCACGATGAACCATCAGCTCCGAGCCATCATAGCCTTTCCAGAGGAAAGCGTCCTCCTTCACCGGAAAATCCGACGGGCCCGGGCGGCAGACAATATAGCTGTCATAACCGCACTGTACCATAATCTGTACCAGGCCCCGGGTATGACCGAAGGGATCGAAATTGATGGCAGTTGTGGGCTCCACACCGAACTTTTCTTTAAAGTAGCATCTGCCCTCCAGAATCTGACGGACAAAGGATTCCCCGCTGGGCATGTTGCAGTCGGGCTGCAGATACCATCCGCCCATAATATGCCATTTTCCCTCTTTTACCAACTGCTGAATGGCGGCAAAGGTTTCGGGGTCATACTGCTCCACCCACTGATAAAGCACCGCCTCGTTGTGATTGAAAATGAAGCCCTCTTTTTCCCGGCAGAAACGGACGGCAGTCTGAAATGTGGCGATTGCTTCGGCAACGCCTTCCTCCCTGTCCCAGAGCCAGACCGGGTCGAGATGAGCGTTGCAGATTAAATGAATCTGATCGAACATAAAGGTTTTCCTTTCTTGTGTTCAAAAGCTGTTTCACAGCAGAATGTCTGTAAACTTTCTCTTGCTTCCCATGATTTCATTATACCTTTTCCAATTTCGGTTGCTTTGCATATCCCACGGGAAGCTTTGCAAAAAAAACAGCATATCCCCGCGAGGGGGATATGCTGTTTTTTGCTATTCTGTTTTCCGGATCACTGACCGGTATTCTGTGGGGGATACTCCGACAGCCGCCTTAAAGGTACGGTTAAAGTGACTGACATTTTTGAATCCGCAGTCGTAGCAGATATCGATAATCCGCTTTTGGGTTTCGTTCAAAAGCCGCACTGCCGCTTCAATCCGCTTTTCATTCAGATATTCCACAAAGGTTTTTTGGGTCACCATCTTAAAAAGATAGCCGAAGTAAGATTTGGAGAAGGCCGCAACCCGCGCCACATCCTGCGAAGATATATTTTCCATGTAATGCTCATCCACATAGCGGACGGCTTTTTCCATTGCTCCCATATGATTTTCCGCGGCCTCTCTGGAAAGAAGCCGTGACGCCTCCTCGGTAATGGATCTTTGAAACACAACCAGAAGCTGCAGGAGAAGCCCTTTGATCATCAGCATATAGCCGTGCTCTTTGACGGTGTATTCCTCCAGCAGCATGGAAAGAAGCTGTTCCGCCTTTTTCTGCTCCGTGGGTAAAAGGTGATAACGGCTGTTCAGTCTGTCCTCGGTCATCAGAAAGGGCTCCAGATAGGCAAAATCAAAAATGGACTGGATGTTTTCAAAATCCTCCACGTTTCGAATGATAAAATCCTCGGTAAATTCGATTTCCACCATTTCAAAATCGCCGGTTTCCATGCAGTTGATCTGATGAGGAATAAAAGGCGGCACAACGAGCAGATCACCCTTGACCACTTCGCTCTCTTTTTCCCCGATGGAATGGCAGCAGGAGCCCTTCACCATGTAGTTGATCTGCATCATTTCATGGCAGTGACGCACATGGGTCATGGCATTCTTGGAATATCGCCGTATGTAAAAGGGAGCGCTGCTCAGACCGTCGCTGCACTTGCTGTCCGCAAAATTTCCCTGCATTGTGTGCAAAACCACGTTTTCACATTTCTGTTTGTTTTTCTCATACGGATACATTGTCTGGCTTCCTTTCCATCGGCGCTGTTTTGAAGGTCAGCGGGTGCTTTTACTTTCCGGTACGGGAACGGTATTCTCCCCACACGGTTTCAAACCAGTTGTCCGGGTGCGGCAGCTCCCGAACCGGTTCAAACCGGGAAAGAAACCCTTCCCCGCTTTTGACTGTAACCATCCGCAGATTTTCCGGCAGCGGATGATTGCCGTCAAACACATATTCCGGCAGTTCCGGAACGGTCAGTTCCCCATTTGGCTTGCGGATCAGGGAAGCCCCCCGGCTCCCCACCCGCTCCGCGGCGCACCGCATGGCGGAAAGCACGGCCAGCTGTGTGCGGAACAGATCTCTCGCTTTGAGCAGTTCAATCAGTTCAAAGGGATTTCCCACCCGGAAGAGCTCCCAAAAACCGTTCAGAATCTCTGTCAGCTCCGCTGTAAGCGATTCCATGGCATCTTTTTCCCGGATATGTGCCGCGCAGCGGCTCATGAGGGTCTGGATTCTCCGAAGCTCTTCTGCCGGTCTCCGTCCCCCGGATGCCGCACACGCCTTCTCCATCTGCCGTTTCAGGTTCTCCGCATGGTTTTGAGCCAGCGGGAGAAAGCTTTCCGGCAGAGAATTCTCCGGTTTTGTGGTGTAGGCGATATTTTCCGCCGCTTTCAGAGAGCCCACCTGTGTGGAATTGAGAGCACTTCCGCCGGGGCGGTGGACTCCAAAGGTACCTGCCGCTTCCCCGCAGACATACAGCCCCTTCACGCTGGTCTGCCAGTTTAAATCCACTGCCAGACCCCCGTTGTGGTGCTGGGCACAGACGGCTATCTCAAGGGGTTCCCGATACAGGTCGATTCCATGGGTACGGTAAAGCTCAATGGCAGGCCGGTTCATTTTCTCCAGACGGGCAATGGGCGTTTCCTGCATGGCATCGGAATTTTTCAGATACCGGTATGCCTCATCGGAAAGAAGCCCAAAGCCCTGTTCCAGTCCTGACGGGTTCCGGGTGAAGTCCAGATACACCTTGCGGTGAAGATCCGCAGTTTCATGGTATACCAAAATGTCCACCTTGGAGGAACCGTTTATTTTGGTGCTGTCGAAAGGCCATTGATACCCTTTCAGAAAGGTCAGGTTCAACGCCTCATCCTCGCCCAGCGCGTCTTTTAAGAACTCACGCTCCACGCCGTTTTCGTCCACTGAAATATAACGGGGAAGAACCTGCTGATAGGTGCCTGATACATTCCAGCGGAACTTGGTGGAAGCCAGACCATACTGCCATTCCTGCAGATTGGCCGCCTGCGCTCCCGCCATCAGGGGCGCGCCGCTCATTCCGGTCTGACTCTCGGGATATACCGAATCGGCATAACAGCCGGCAGGCCCGCCCGTGGCCCATATCACCTGCTTTGCCCTCACAATGGTCAATCCCATGGAGGGAGACGCCATTGCCGCACGGTCCAGACAGATCAGTCCCTCGGTTTGTCCGTCGCGAGTAAGAATTTCCACCACGGTCATGCCGTCCAGAACCGGAATCCCCTTTTTCATGACGGAGCGCTCCAGACATTCCGTCATGAAACGGCTGGTCAGCGGCCCGGCCGACGTAGCCCTCTGGCGAACGTCATGGTCGGTCTGATAGCCCACATATTCCCCGTAGATATTGGTGGGAAACGGCACACCCAGATTGGCAAGCTTAATAAAAGAACGGACCGAATTGGCGGCCTCCGCCAGCGCGGTATCGCCGTTCACGCCCTCGCCGTCGAACAGGTCCTGTGCCATCTGCCCTACGGAATCCGCGCCGTCGGAAGCAAGGGAGAGCTTATAGTAAGTCTGCTTATCGCTTCCGGTGTTCCGGGAGGTGCCGCAGTTCACCCCCTCGGTGAGGATGGCCACATCGGTGCGCCCCAGATCGTAAAGCCAGTCCGCCGCGTTGAATCCGGCACAGCCGGAACCTACCACAGCGGTGTCCAGAATCAGAAGCGGAATGGAAATTCCCCCGGCGGTTATCGTCGTTCGTTTCAATGCGCTTCCTCCTCTTACAGGCGGCGGATATGGAATCCGCCGTCCGCATTCAGCACCTGTCCGGTAGCGAAATCCAGCTTCCCGCTGACCGCTGCCATCACGCAGTCGGCCACATCCTCGGGCTGACCGAATCTGCGGATGGGGGTAACGCCCTCCGCAATCATCTTTTCATACTTCTCCCGAACGCCTGCCGTCATGTCGGTCATAATGATACCGGGGCGAACCTCAAAAACGGGAATTCCCTTTTCCGCCAGCTTATCGGCAAAGAGCTTGGTGACCATGGAGATGCCTGCCTTGGAAATGCAGTATTCGCCCCGGTTGGTGGACGAAGTATAGGCGGACATGGACGCAATGTTGACGATGCGGGGCTGATAGCCCTCGATTCCCTGCTCTTGCAAACGGATCATGGCGTTGGCAACCGTCTGGCACATGAAAAAGGTGCCCTTCAGGTTAATATTCATCAGAAAGTCGAAGCTTTCCTCGGTGGTTTCCAGAATGTCGAGCCGCACCCTGGGAGCGACTCCCGCATTGTTGACATGGACGTCCAGCCTCCCGTACCGCTCCAAAATGGCGGCAACGAAGTCATTGCGCATATCGGCGCGGGAGATATCACAGGGGATATAGTCCACATCGGCACCGCCGGAACGAAGCTCTTCCACCAGCGGGGCAGCCTCTTCTTCCGAAATGACGTCGGAGAGGATGACCTTGTAGTTTTCATGAATGAGCGCTTTGGCTATGGCAAGACCGATCCCTCTCCGGGAACCGGTTACCGCGGCTACCTTCCCTGAAAAAATCTGATTCATCGTAACAATCCCTTTCTTTGACTGAATTTTTATTTCACTACATCCCGTTTATAGATCGGCAGATAGACTTCATCCCGGACAACGCACCCCGCTGTACTGCCCGCCCGCATCAATTCGGTGCATTTGCCGCAGGCAATGCAGCAGCGGTTTTTATCCATACCGCCCTTTTTCAGAAGATCCCGGGCAAATTGGGGATAGGCGAAGGCTTCCCGTCCGAAGCCGGCCAGATCAGCCATTCCCTGCTCCAGCATACCTGCGGCAAGATTGCCGGAGAACTGGCGCAGATAGCTGACGCCGGAACAGATGATTTTCATTTCGGGAACCGCCTTTTTCACCGTACCGATGCAGCCACACATCCGTGCCACACCCACCAGAGGGGATTCCGGAGATTCATAGGGGCCCTGATCGAAAGGCCGGTTCACATGGGGATTAAAATAGGGATTTCCGATGGTGGCATCCACCAGCTCCACACCCAGCTTCCGAAGTTCTTTTACCAGCCGGATGGCTTCCGTCAGATCGGGAGCAACCCCCTCGCCCGGAGCTGTGCCGAATCCGTCGGGATAGGCCACCCCGTCGTAAAGGTTCAGCCGGGTAGTCACAAAGCAGTTTCCGGAAAGGGCGGATTTTGCTGCCGCAATGGCATTCCGGTAAAGCCGGGTACGGTTTTCAAAGGAGCCTCCGTATTCACCGGGGCGGTTGTAGGCGGACAAAAGCTCGCTGATGAGATAGCGGTGGCAGGCCTTGACATCCACTCCGTCAAACCCCGCCTTTTCCGCCAGCGCGGCCGAAACCGCATAGTTTTCTTCCAATGCTTTCAGATCATCATCAGATAAAATGCGATCGTCTCCCACCGGAGCTTTGGCCTCAATGGCGGCGTTATGGCAGGCAATCAGCGGTGTCGGCACGCCCTCGGGCTTGGAATAACGTCCCGAATGGGTCAGCTGCAATACAAGTACGGGAGAAAAGCCGTTCTCCCTCATGGAGATTTCCCGGATTTCCTCCACCATGGCCTGATAGGCTCCCAGATTGTTTTCGGTCAGCATCAGCTGGCGGGGATTTGCCCGTGCTTCGGGCCTCACTGCGCAGGCTTCCGCCCAGATAAGCCCCGCCCCGCCGGATGCAAACCGGCGGTAGCGCCGCAGTGTCAGCTCGTCAGGAGCTCCGTCATGGGTTCCGTCGCAGCCCTCCATGGGCTGAATCACCAGCCGGTTTTCCACACGATGTCCGTAAAGCTCCACGCTTTTTCCCAATTGTGCAACCGTTTCGGACAAGGGGATCGACACGCCCAGCTCCCCCGCCGCCTGATTAATCTCCGTCAAAGATTGAAAATGAAATGGTTTCATGTTGACTTCCTTTCCTTATGGCAATCCGTAAAAGCAGGACTGATCCGCTCTTGTCCATTGCCACGGTACTGTTTCCATCATACCGGAACCATTTCGTTGATTGTCGGCAAAATCTGTGATATTATATGTAATATCTGCTTTCCCATGAACAGTCCCCCATCCTGCCGGCCAAGAAAGGAGCCCGCGCCGATGCCTTCCGAACTGCTTTTTTCCTGCCATTATTCCGAACGGCAAGTCCCTTTTGAACGGCATTTCCACAACGTGTACGAAATGGTCTACGTGTGTTCGGGAAAGGCGCTGTTCCAAATCGAAAATTTCTGCTATGAGGCAGGGGAAAAGTCCCTTGTTTTCATCAGCAAGCTGGAAGCCCACAGCGTCAAAATTCTGGAGGGGGAATATCGTCGGTATTACCTGCTGCTCTCCCCCTTTCAGCTGGAACGCACGCTGGAAGATCCCCGCCTCAGAGCGATCTTTGTCAGCCGCCCCGCCGGGTTCTGCCACTGCTTTTCCGTTGCGGAAATAGCGGGCAAGGCGGAAGCGCTGCTGGCCGTTATGGCGGAGGAAACCCAGAATCAGGGGGAACTGTCCGATGTCTACTGCAAGGCGCTTCTGAATCAGCTGATGGTGGACTGCTATCGTCTCAGAGGCAGCCTCTTTCCCACGGCGGAGCAAAAGCGGGACCATGCGGTCTATCAGGTCCAATCCTACCTTGACCGGCATTTTGCCGAGGATTTGTCCATTTCCGATCTGGCGCAGAAATTCTTTTTAAGTCCTTCCTATCTGTCCCATGCCTTTCGCAGCTGGAGCGGCTGCAGTCCGAAACAGTACATCATGCACTGCCGGATCTCCTGCGCAAGAGAGCTGCTGATGACCTCGGATCTTTCCGTTTCCTCCGTTTCCGCCCGCTGCGGCTTTGGGGATGTGAATAACTTCATCCGCTTTTTCCGGCGGGAAACAGGAATGACCCCCGCCCATTACCGGAAGTCCCTTCGCTCCGCTCCGTAACGCCGCCTCCCCGGGAGAAGAAACAGGCAGCCGTTTTCCGTCGGCTGCCTGTTTCCTTCTGCTCCGGAAGGCATTTTTTCTGTCAGGCGCGGATCGACCCGGCGCCCTTTTCCAAAGCGATGGTGCCGGTTCGGGCAACCTCCAGAATATGATAAGGCTCCAAAAGCTCCTGGGTAATTTCCAGCTGATCGGTGGTATCGGAAATTTCGATGGTCATGGAAGACTTGGAAATATCGCATACCTTCGCATCCATGACCCGTACGATATCCATGATATCGCCCCGGGTTCTGGCACTGCATTCCACTTTTATGAGCATCAGCTCCCGGGAGATGGTTCCCCGCTCCGGCAGCCGCCGCAGACGGATCACATCGATCAGCTTGTTCAGCTGCTTCTCCACCTGCTCCACAATGGCGTCGGTGCCGTCCACTACAATGGTGATGCGGGATACCGCAGGGTCATCGGTAATTCCCACTGCGAGGCTGTCGATATTGAATCCCCGGCGGGCAAACAGTCCGGAAATCCGTGACAGGACGCCTGCATGGTTTTCTACCAGAATTGATATGGTATGCTTCATATTCTGACTTCCTTTCGGCGGAGAAAAATTTCACAGTGTCGGTTCCCCAGGGCTGATGCAGCATTCCAGCAGAAAAGGCCCGGGGCTGGAAAGCATCCGGCGGACGGCAGCTTCCGCCTCTCCGTCATTCTCCGCCCGCACAGCCGGAATGCCGTAGGCCTGTGCCAGCCGGACAAAATCGGGATTTCCGTCCAGACATACCGCCGTCTCATTTCCCCCGTAAAGCTGATCCTGAAGCTCCCGAACCATTCCCAGCCGCCCGTTGTTCATGAGAATTATTTTCACCGGAATCCGGTTGGCCTGAACGGTGGCGAGTTCCATCATCTGCATCTGGAAGGCGCCGTCACCGCAGACGGCGATGACCTGCCTGTCCGGGCAGGCAAGCTTCGCCCCGTACGCCGCCGGAATGGAATACCCCATGGTGCCCATTCCGCCGGAAGTAAGAAAGCGTCCCTCGGGAAGCCGGTATCCCCGGGCGGCCCAGATCAGGTTTTGCCCCACGTCCGCCACAATGACCGCATTGGGCTCCGCGGTGCGGCAGAGCACTTCCATCACGGTATGGGGTGATACTCCCTCTTTTGAAGAAGATGAAACCGCCTCGGTCAAGCGGTATTTCTCAGTCCAGTCCGGGCAGTGAAGATGCCGGGATTTTTCAATCAACTGAAGCAGAATGTGCCGGGCATCCCCCACCAGAGGAATGTGGGTCTCCATGTTCTTTCCGATTTCCGCCGGGTCAATGTCAATGTGGACGATAACAGCGGCCTTTGTCAGACCCATAGGCGACATGATTGCCCGATCGCCCACCCGGGCACCGATGAGCAGGATCAGATCCGCAGCATTCATCGCCCGGTTGGCTCCGGCAGCCCCGTGCATCCCGATCATGCCCAAATTCAGCGGATACCGGGGGGAGACAGCGCCCAGCCCCATCATAGTGGTCACCACCGGCACACCCGTCATTCGGCTGAATTCCAGCAGTTCTCCGCAGGCTCCTGCGCTGAACACGCCGCCTCCGGCACAGAGCAGGGGACGGCGGGCGTTCTTCAGTGCGGTGAGCACCCGTTTGATCTGCCCGGGATGGCCTTCAATGTTGGGCCGGTAGCTTCGGATGACAGCCTGTTCCGGGTAGGAATAGGCCAGCTCCTCCCTTTGTACATCCACCGGAACGTCAATCAGTACCGGCCCCTGCCGTCCCGTGCCGGCAATATGGAAGGCTTCCTTGAAGACACGGGGAATATCCTTTGCTTCCTTCACCAGATAGCTGTGTTTGACAAAAGGCTCACACGAGCCGGTGATGTCCGCCTCCTGAAAGACATCTCTTCCCAGCAGGCCGCTTTCCACCTGTCCGGTAATCACTACCAAAGGAACGGAATCCATATAGGCGGTGGCAACAGCGGTAATCAGATTCAGCGCACCGGGGCCGGATGTCGCGGCGCAAACCGCAGGGCGGTTGGTCATACGGGCATAACCGGAAGCGGCATGCCCCGCATTTTGCTCCTGTCGCACCAGAATGTGCCGAATTTCGCTTCGGGACAGTGCGTCGTAAAAAGGGCAGATCGCAGCCCCCGGAAGTCCGAAGACCACCGAAACCGACTCCTCGGCCAAGCAGTTGACCATCGCCTGCGCTCCAGAAACTGTCATGCTTTTCCACCCTTCCGCTGTACCGATTTCATAATAGTCTTATTATAATGCAATCTGCTTCAAGCTGCAAGTACCGGATTCCCCGGCGGCAGAAACGAAAGGGCATTTGCTCCGTCAGACGGCAGACGGTCCGGTTTCCAAACGGAAGCTGCGGCGTCAAACCCACTATTTACCTGTGAAAATTTTCTCAAATTCTGCAAAAAGCGCCTTTGTTTGGTTGAATTCTCCTGCATAAAATGGTATTCTTTTAGGGAACCTCTGATTCGTTTCTGAACTCACAGGGAGGATGGCTGCCGCCGCAGATTGGTTACGCGTCTTATGAAAATCGGTCAGAGGCTTTCTGGCATCCGGGTATATTTCCGGGCTTATGTCAGCAATCGGAACCGACAAAAGAGAAAAAAGAGAAGAAGCATTGGCTCATCATCTGATGAGCAACAATGCTGACGGAGGAACGTATGAAAAAGACACTGGCAATCATTTTATCCGCCGCAATCGCGCTGCTGGGGCTTACCGCCTGTGACGGCAGCAACGAGCAGGAGGAGCAAACCCCGCCTTACCCGGTCACGGCGGATAACGTCACCATTGAGAAACGGCCGAAGGCGGTCGCCTCACTGTCTCCCGCCCTGACCAAAATTCTTCTGGATCTGGGATATCAGAACCGGATTGTGGGATATCCCGAAGAGGACACCATTCCGGACCCCCTGCCCGAGCCGGAATCCACCAGCTCTGAGGAGCCGGCATGGTGGAAGTTCTGGGTGGAAGAATCCAGCACCCCTGTCAGCGATCCCGCACCTTCCGAAGTGGAACATATCGGCACTGCTCTGGAGCCGGATCTTCCCGCAGTGGGAAAAGTGAAACCGGAAATTATTTTCACCGCTGTTCCCTTTACCAAGGCGCAGATGGACAAGCTTACCCAGGTGAAAATCAAAGTGGTGGTCATGCCTGCGGTCACTTCCGTTGAAGAGCTGAAGAACCGGTATCTTGAAATTGTAAAGATTATGGACGGCCAGCTGGAAGCCGATCTCACGGGCGTAGCCATTACGGACGAGATTCAGGGACAGCTGGACTATATTCAATCAAAAGTTCCGGCAGAGCGGAAAAGCTTCCTGTATGTAACTTCTTCCGACCCTCTTTTTGCCACAAAGGATACGCTGGAAGGCGCCCTTCTCTGCCTCATCGGAGAAAATCTGGCGGGAGATGCCGCCGAATATACTATTGATTCCAAAGCACTGGCTGAACTGGATCCGGACGTGATCTTCTATTCCGCTCCCATGACCGCGGAAAGTTTCACCTCAAGCGAGCTTTTCAAAAACAAGCGGGCGGTCACCGAAGGAAATCTCATCGAAATCGACCATGCCTCCCTGCTTTTGCAAACCCGGGAAATTTCCGACTCTCTCCGTGCTGCGGCCAAGCTGCTCTACCCCGATGTGGACTTTACCGCGCCCGCACCTGCTCAGCCGGTGGGCTCCGGCACGGACTCCTCTGCCGCTGAATCAACAGCGGAGTAACCGCAGAAAGTCCCGCTGCCTTTGGGTAAGGCGCTTTCCCCATCCGGCATCGGCTTGAGGGAAGCGTCCGGCTTTTGGCAGGCTGCCCGGCCTGATTTGTTCATTCTCCGAAAGGAATGACACCGACATGAAAAAAATTTCTATTTTTGACTCCACTTTACGGGATGGCGCTCAAGGAGAGGGCATTTCCTATACGCTTCACGACAAGCTTGAAATTGTTCGAAAGCTGGATCAGCTTGGCATCCCCTATATTGAGGCGGGAAATCCGGGATCAAATCCCAAGGATGCGGAATTTTTCGCGGCTGCCGCCGCTCTTCCGCTTCAGAATTCCAAGCTGGTCGCCTTCGGAGCCACCCGCCGCAAGGAGCTTTCTGCAGAGAATGACCCGAATCTGGCGGCTCTGGTGAGAGCAAATACGGAGTATGTTTCCGTATTCGGGAAGGCGAGCGCCCTCCAGGTGGAGGAAATTTTGCATACCACCCCGAAGCATAACCTCCGGATGATCTCTGACACCATCCGGTTTTTGAAAGAGCACGGAAAAACTGTATTCTTTGACGCGGAACATTTTTTTGACGGTTATGACGCGGATCCTGCCTATGCCCTCGCCGCTTTGGATGCGGCTCAGGATGCCGGTGCGGATCTGGTGGTGCTCTGCGATACCAACGGCGGGAGACTTCCCGGAGAAATTCAGCGGATCACTGCCGCTGCCGTGGGGCGGATGAGAATCGGCGTAGGCATCCATTGCCACAACGACAACGGCTGCGCCGTAGCCAGCACCCTGATGGCGGTGGAAGCGGGGGCCGTGCAGGTGCAGGGCACTTACATCGGATTCGGAGAGCGCTGCGGGAATACCAATCTTTCTTCCGTCATCCCCACTCTCCAGCTGAAGATGGGATATTCCTGCATCCCGGACTGTGCCATGCCGCTTCTCACCAAAGCGGCCCGCTATGTTGCCGAAATTTCCAATGTGATTCTGGATAAATCCATGCCTTATGTGGGAGCCTCCGCCTTTGCCCACAAAGGCGGAATGCACGTGGACGGAGTCAGCAAAAAGGCCTCCACCTTTGAACATATTTCTCCCGACGCGGTCGGGAACAAACGGAATATTCTGATTTCCGAGGTGTCTGGCCGCGCGGCCATGCTGTCAGTCATTCATGACATCGATCCCACAATCACCAAGGATTCCGAGGAGGCCCGGGAGCTGACCGGGCTGTTAAAGGAGCTGGAAAACGAAGGGTATCTTTTCGAGTCGGCAGGTGCCAGCCTGGAACTTCTCATTACAAAGCGTCTGGGAAAATTCCGGTCCTTTTTTGAGCTGCAGCGTTTTAAGGTAATCGGGGAGCAGGAAGGCGGAGACGGCAAAAAGGATGCTTTTGGCCGAAGGCCCGACCGGGGCATTGCCACAGCCTTTATTAAAATTCGGGTGGGCGACCAAAGCGAAGTCACTGCCGCCGAGGGCGAAGGTCCTGTTCATGCGCTTGATCTGGCCTTGAAGAAGGCGGTCAGCCGTTTTTATCCCATGGTGGAAACGCTGCGGCTTACCGACTATAAGGTGCGTGTTATGGAGCCCAGCGATGCCACTGCTGCTACGGTTCGGGTTCTGCTCACTACCAGCGACGGAAGAGACATCTGGACTACCGTCGGCGTTTCGCGCGACATTATTGAAGCCAGCCTGAATGCTCTGATTGATTCGTTGGAATACGGGCTTATGAAGGAACAACCTCTGAAATGAGTGAAAACCATCCAAATTCGTCGGATCCGTCGATTTGAATGGTTTTTCTTGTATCTTCCGCCGTGGCATGTTATACTAAAAAGGTTATGTGAATCTATGCCTGCGCACCTGTTTTGCGCGATTGAAGAAAAGGAGACAATTTCATTCATGGAAGCAGTAAAAGAAAACAAGATGGGTTCGGCTCCGATGCTGCGGCTCATTCTCTCCATGTCCCTTCCCGCCATGTTCTCGATGCTGGTACAAGCCCTTTACAATATTGTGGATTCCTACTTTGTATCCAAGCTGGGGCAGGACGCTCTGACCGCGGTGTCTCTGGCATTTCCGGTCCAGATGCTGCTGATTGCCTTTGCCGTGGGAACCGGTATCGGCATCAATTCGCTAGTTTCCCGCAGGCTGGGTGAAAAAAGGCAGGAGGAGGCGGATCGCGCCGCTTCTCACAGCATTTCTCTGGCACTGGTGACCAGTCTGGTTTTCGCTCTGCTGGGCATTCTTTTCATCCGCCCGTTTCTGGAATCCTTTCACCCCAGTGCAGGCGTATTGGAAATGAGCTGTCAGTATACCTCCATTGTCACAATCTTCGCTGTGGGCTGCTTTATGGAAATCAATCTGGAAAAAACGCTTCAGGCCACCGGAAATATGATTTTCCCTATGCTGTTTCAATTAAGCGGTGCTGTCACCAATATTATTCTGGATCCGATTATGATCTTCGGACTGTTTGGGTTCCCTAAAATGGGAATCTCCGGCGCCGCCGTGGCTACCGTGATCGGGCAGCTGGTCTCCATGGTGTTCAGCCTGATTGTGGTTTTCGTCAAAAACCATGA
This sequence comes from Oscillospiraceae bacterium, assembly GCA_048358235.1. Classification (GTDB taxonomy): domain Bacteria; phylum Bacillota; class Clostridia; order Oscillospirales; family Ruminococcaceae; genus Paludihabitans. The sequence goes on along the minus strand of DBGCDL010000018.1, from coordinate 879 downwards.
GGTGAAAATTACGCTCCGGGGCGCATGGTTCCATTGGGATACGGTGAAAGAAATCTACAAGGTTGGCATTCCGTCCATCATTATGCAGGCTGTGGGCGCCTTCTTAAACACACTGCTGAACATGATTCTGATTGGGTTCAGCGAAGCTGCCGTGTCCGTTCTTGGCGTCTATTATAAGCTCCAGTCCTTTGTCTTTATGCCGGTGTTCGGACTGACGCATGGGCTGATGCCCATCATGGGCTTCAATTATGGGGCCCGGAATAAAAAACGGATTTATTCCGCTCTGAAAATCGGTTTTGCCATTGCACTGCTGATTATGGCGGCAGGAACTTTCCTCTTCGAAGTTTTCCCGGCACAGCTGCTTGGCATTTTTAATGCCAGCGAGGAAATGCTTCAAATCGGCGTGATTGCCTTCCGCATTATTGCGCTCTGTTTCCTGCCCGCCGCCATTGGTATTATCAGCTCCACTCTCTTTCAGGCAATCGGGCTGGGTACCAATAGTCTCGTTATTTCCCTGCTCCGTCAGCTTGTGCTGATTCTTCCCGCAGCCTACCTGTTCTCTCTCATTGGGCTGAACTTCTTCTGGATCGCGTTTCCTTTGGCGGAAGCGGTAGCTCTGGTGGTGGCAGTCATCATGCTGGCCCGGGTATTTAAAACCAAGATCAATACGCTGGACAGTACGGCAAAGAAATGAATCGAAGCTTCCAGCTTGCTTAGAAAATTTCCAAAATTTTAAAAGGAGCAGAGAGTCATCGCGGAAGTGAAGTGAACCCAAAAAGTTAGACAAATATTTAAATTAATAATTTGTCAAGCAGCCAAGAGGGCTTGTTGTCTGTGCATTGCAGGCGGCAAGCCCTTTAACTTTGCCTTGATGCGGCG
>DBGCDL010000017.1:0-10697 GCA_048358235.1 Oscillospiraceae bacterium | reverse complement strand
ACCATTCTTTTTCCGATGATGGCGCCCATTCACTTTAACATTATGGGAAGCGTGCTGAATCATTTCGGATATCACGCCGAACTGCTGACCACTACCGGGCCGGAAATTGCCCAGACCGGGCTGAAATATGTCCATAACGATACCTGCTATCCGGCAATTCTCACCATCGGCCAGATGGTGAACGCCCTTCAGAGCGGAAAGTACGATCTGAACAGTACCGCGTTGATGATTACACAGACCGGCGGCGGATGCCGTGCTTCCAACTACATTTTTCTGCTGCGGAAGGCTTTGAAAAAGGCGGGAATGGAGCAGGTGCCGGTCATATCCCTGAACCTTTCCGGGATGGAGAAAAATCCCGGGTTTTCCGTAACCGTTCCCCTGATTATCCGCCTTGCTGCCGCCGTTGTATACGGGGATGCGCTGATGCTGCTGCACAACCAGGTGAAGCCCTATGAAATGGTTGCGGGAGACAGCCAAAAGATCGTGGATTATTGGACAGAAGTTCTTGTAAAGCAGCTGAATGGGGGAAAAGGCTGTTTCTTGAGGGATATTCGGAAGAATCTCGCTTTGATTGCCGCCGACTTTTCCGTTGTGCCTGTTTTGCCGCTCAAAAAGGTCAAGGTGGGCATTGTGGGAGAGATTTACGTAAAGTATGCGGCGCTGGGAAATAACAATCTGGAACGGTTCCTGGAAGAGCAGGACTGTGAGGTCAATGTACCGGGAATGCTGGCGTTTATCCTGTTTAAGGTGGATAACCGGCTGGAGGATGCCAAGCTGTACGGCGGAAATCCGGTGAAATCAGGGGTGGTCAACCTGCTGATGAACTATCTGACCAAGGTGGAATCCGTATTGATCGCGGCTGTCCGGAGATATCCCCAGTTCGTTCCTCCATCCAGCTATCAGCACATCAAATCCCTTGTTGACGGTGTGATCGGCTATGGAGACAAGATGGGCGAGGGCTGGCTTCTTACCGCAGAAATGCTGGAGCTGGCGGAAAACGGTTATGAAAATATTGTCTGCACTCAGCCGTTTGGCTGCCTGCCGAACCATATCTGCGGCAAGGGAATGATCCGCAGAATCAAAGAAATCAACGAAAGAGCCAATGTGGTAGCGATTGATTACGATCCCGGCGCCACCCGTGTGAATCAGGAGAACCGCATCAAGCTGATGCTGTCCATTGCGCGGGAAAATCTGACGGGAACCGCCGCGCCTTCGGCAGAGACCGTGCCGCTGACAGTCTGATTTCAGGGAGGAAAGAAAGTATGCAGACAGTTTGCGTGATATTTCTTTATTTCATCAGCTACAGCTTTATCGGCTGGGTCTGCGAGACAATCTGGTGCTCAGTGGGCAGCCGGCATTTCGTCAACCGCGGCTTTCTCAATGGGCCCATTTGCCCCGTTTATGGATTTGGCGCGCTGATTGTTCTTTACTTGCTCAGCCCCTTTACGGAGAACTTTTTCACCCTGTTTCTGGCGGGCATTGTCCTGACCAGTACGCTGGAATATGTTACGGGATGGCTGATGGAGAAACTGTTTCATCTGAAGCTCTGGGACTATTCCCAGAGGTTTTGCAACATTAACGGCAGGGTTTGCCTCCGCAATTCCGTGCTGTTCGGTATGATGGCAGTGGCACTGGTGTGGGGGATCCACCCGTTTCTGGCCGGCCTTGTGGATAAGTTCCCTCCGGCGGCTGTCTACGCCTTGAGCGGTGCCTGGGCAGCGGTACTTTTCTCCGATCTGGCAGTGACAGTTCATTCTGCCCTCCAGCTCAACGGAAAACTGGAAGAGCTTCACGAAGCCATGGAAGAGCTCCGGGAAAAGACCGAAGCCGGACGTATGGAACTTCAGGAATTGGTGGAATCCAAGCTGGAGCAGCAGAAGGCGCGCCGTGAAGAACTGACCGCCTCCCTTGCCGCCCGTAAGGAAAGATTTGAACAGATGCTGGGTCAGAGCCGGCCGTTTCAGCGCCGGTTGATCCGCGCTTTCCCAAATATGACATGGGAAAAACATCCGGAGGTTTTGGAGCGGTTCCAAAAGGCGATTGCAGCCCGCAAAAAATGAACGGACAGCATTGGCAACTCCGACAATAAGAAATAAGAAAATGCCCGGGATTTATATCCCGGGCATTTTTTGTGGAAAATATTGAACCTTCCCAGTCATCTCGCACGGCAGGAGCCGCGTTTCAGCAGAACTGCGTCATAAGAAAAATAAGGGAAAGAAGCCCTGAGACAGAAAATCCATTTGGGCGCAAAAGAACTGGCGGAAACCCTATAAGACTTTTGCCAAGCCCCGTTTTGCTGGACGCAGAGGACGGGATGGGGTATAATGAATAAAAAGGCGGCTGCTTTATTCCGCCTTTTTAAATGATACCATTGCCAAAATGAAGGAGTATTTTTATGCTGATCTCTACTGAGCGGCAGACCCGGCTGAATGACTGCGAGCCGCTGCTGCACCGCAATCGTGACTATGAATATATGATGAGCCTGACCACCGAAAACCTGCTTCGTTCACACTATCTGGAAGCAGGACTGATCCGGATGGTGAACAAACCTCATCACATCCACTGGGGCTGGGATTCCACAACGTCGGATATCCGGGGCACCGTCTGTGGGCACTGGCTCAGCGCAGCGGCACATATGTATGCCGAAATGCACGATGAGGAGCTGCTGACCAAGGCAAATAAGATTGTGTCGGAAATCGGACGCTGTCAGGAATCGAACGGCAACGGCTGGGCTTTTCCGATTCCGGAAAAGTATCTGTATTGGCTGCGGGAGGGCCGTCATCCGTGGGCGCCGCAGTATGTATGCCATAAGAACATGATGGGCCTTTTGGATATGTACCGGTATGCAGGAAATGAGCAGGCTTTGGACATTGTGAAAAAGTGCGCAGAATGGTTCTGGCACTTTACGGAGGATATCTCCCGGGGGACTATGGATCGGATGATGGAGCTGGAGGAAACCGGCGGCATCATGGAGTTCTGGGCCGATCTGTACGCGGTGACAGGCGATGAAAGGCATCTGACGCTGATGCGCCGCTATGAGCGTCCGCGCCTTGCGGACGGACTGCTTGCGGGAACAGATATGCTGGTCAATATGCATGCCAATACCACGATACCGGAAATTCAGGGCTATGCCAGAGCCTATGAAGTGACCGGTGAGGAGCGCTATCGCAAAGTAGTGGAGGCTTACTGGAAAATGGCTGTGGAGGAAAGGGGTTCCTATGCCACTGGGGGACAAACCTGCGGTGAGGTGTGGACTCCTATGGGACAGCTTGCCGCCCGGCTGGGCGACCGGAATCAGGAGCATTGCGTTGTATTCAACATGATGCGGCTTTCCCAATATCTTTTCCGGTGGACAGGCGATTCCCGCTATGCCGACTATTATGAAAAAGCGCTGTGGAACGGAATCCTGGCGCAGGGCTTCTTCCAGGAAGGAATCAATGAGGTGACAGAGCGGGACGAACATCATTGGAAAACCGTCTGCTACTATCTCCCCATGCATCCCGGTTCGGTGAAGCGATGGGGATCCGAGACGGAGCATTTTTGGTGCTGCCACTGTACCCTGCTGCAGGCCAATGCGGAACATCACGAAAGCATTTATTATCTGGAACAGCGGGAAAATGGGGAAAACCGTCTGTATGTAGCACAGTATCTGCCCTCCACTCTGGAAACGCCGCTGCCTGAAAAAGTCACGGCCGTGCTGCGCCGGAATCCTATGGCAGGAACCGACGGATTGGCCGACTCTTCCCTGAATCGGGAGATTCTCAGTCGCCCCCATGCGGAAGAGTACACTCTGGAAATCCATTCTGAGACGGCGCAGGTTTTTTCTCTTTGCCTTCGATTGCCGGAATGGCTGGACGGTTCGGCGGAAATCCGGGTGGATGGAGTCCCGGTACCATATACCGTGGAAAACGGGTTTGCCGTTATTTCCAGGCAGTGGCAGGATGCCGTAATCGTGATCCGGATGCCGAAAAAGCTTCGCTGTGTGGCGCTTCCGGATGATAATGATATGGTGGCCTTTGTGGATGGCCCGGTCTGTCTGGCCGGACTTGTGAGCGAGGAGCATCTTCTTTACGGCAGCCCCGAGCATCCGGAAGGAACGCTGCTGTGTGCGGATGACGAACGGGCGTGGAATTGCTGGAAGACCGGCTGGAAAACTTATCACCAGCCTTTCGGCATACGTTTTCGTCCTCTGTACCAGATCGGGGAAGAGCCGTACACCATTTACTTTCCTGTCCGGCGCACCAAACCGGAAGAACAGGGCGAGGCATGACCTTCCCATTCGGCAATTTTGTCCGCAGCAGCAAGGATACCATATGGTATCCTTGCTGCTCTGTCTGGTATAAAATCCACCAGCTAAGCTGGTGGGTAAAAAGCTTTAGCTATGGACAAAATAAAAGCTCCTGTATATATTAATGTTAAGGTCTGCCAACCTAACAAAAAACATACAGGAGGTCTTTCAAAATGAAAGATATAAATAGTTTAGAACATACAAAGTGGAGATGTCAATACCATATAGTGTTTGCCCCAAAATTTCGCAGACAAGTAATATATAAAGAGATAAAATCGGATATAGGATATATTTTGAGAAAATTATGTGAGCAAAAAGGAATAGAAATAATAGAAGCAGAAGCATGTCCAGACCATATCCATATGTTGCTGAGTATTCCACCAAAGTATAGTGTATCGCAAATAATGGGATACCTTAAGGGTAAGAGTAGTTTAATGATATTCGATAGACACGCAAATCTAAAATATAAATATGGCAATAGGCATTTCTGGGCAAGAGGTTATTACGTAGACACAGTAGGACGAAATAAAAAGCAGATACAAGAATACATAAAAAACCAAATGAAAGAGGATGAAATAGCAGACCAGATGAGTCTAAAAGAATATATTGACCCGTTTACGGGCAGCAAGAATATCAAGGCATAAATAAAACCCCTTTAGGGGTAGCCCGAAAAAGAAATGCAGTTGGCAGACCCTTTCGGCACCCCTTTAGGGGTTTTGTTCGTATTATGCCCTTATAGGGCTTACTCAAGCCTCCGGCTAAGCCGGAGGTTTTGACTTTCCTTTGGATAGGGAATTCATGCCTGATTCAATTTAAACTGTGAATGATAGAGCTTACTGTAAACGCCATCCTTTTTGAGAAGCTCCTCATGCTTTCCCTGCTCCACAATGCCGTCTTCCGTCAGCACAATGATAACGTCAGCGTTCTTAATGGTAGAAAGCCGGTGGGCCACAATCAGCGTAGTCTTGTCATGGCTTAGCTGATCCAGCGCTTCCTGAATCAACACTTCCGTCGTATTATCCAAAGCGGAAGTGGCCTCATCCAAAATCAAAATGGGCGGGTCCTTCAGAAACAGGCGGGCAATGGAAATCCGCTGCTTTTGGCCGCCGGAAAGCTTTACGCCCCGCTCTCCGATGAAGGTGTCATATTGGTCGGGAAGTCCCATTACAAAATCATGGATATTGGCCATTTTCGCTGCCTGAATGACCTCTTCTTTTGTTGCGTCAAAATTTCCATATGCAATATTGTCCCAGATGGTTCCCGTAAAAAGAAAGACATCCTGCTGGACAATTCCGATGTTTTTTCGGAGAGATTCATATGTGAACTTTCGGATATCCATACCGTCAATGTCAATTTCACCGGCGGTAATTTCATAAAAGCGGGGGATCAGATGGCAAAGCGTTGTTTTTCCACTGCCGGACGGGCCCACAAAGGCTACGGTCTGTCCATGATGAATGTCAAAAGTGATACCCGACAAAACTTCGGTACCCTCTTCATAGGTAAAGCTGACATCGTGAAAGGAAATGTCGCCTTCTACAGTGGGGATGTCGGCTGCGCCGGGAGATTCCTGCTCAGTGGGAAGCTCCAGAATTTCTACATATCGCTTAAATCCGCTCATTCCATTTTGAAATTGCTCAATAAAGTCCATAATTTTTCGTATGGGAGTCAGAAACAGATTAATATACAGCAGATATTTTACAAATTCTCCGGCTGAAATGGTTCCATAGTAACAGCAGATTCCGCCGCCGATCATCACCACCAGATTCAGCAGGTCTGTCAGCAGGCTCATGCCGGAGTGAAACTCCGCCATGGTTCGGTAGGAAAATTCCCGTGCTTTCTGAAATGCCCTGTTGTTCTCGTCAAATTTTTTTTCTTCATGAGCAGCCCCGGTAAACGCCTTGGACACACGGACTCCTGAAATACTGTTTTCCAGTCGTGCATTTACCCCGGCAATTTCTTCCCGGGTTTTGGTAAAGGCACGTCCCATACGGTGCTGCATTTTGGAGGCGAAAAAAATAATAAAGGGAATCAGTGCGAAGATAATCAGCGTCAGCCACAGATTGATGCTGCAAAGAATTACAAAGCTTGCCACAAGCATGATGACCGAAGTGAAAATATTCTCGGGTCCGTGATGCGCCAGCTCGGAAACATCCATCAGGTCATTTACAATTCGGGACATAATGGAACCGGTTTTATGAGAATCAAAAAAGGAAAAGGGCAGCTTTTGCATATGGCGAAAAACTTCTTTGCGCATGTCGGCCTGCATTCTCACACCCACGCAATGGCCATAGTAGAGAATGAAGTAGTTAAGTGCGGCCTTTAAAAGAAAAATAGCCAGCAAAGTGCCGCCCCATATCAGCATGAGCCGGAGTTCCCGGCTGGGAATGTAGATGTCAATAATGTTGCCCGTAATTGCCGGATAAAAGAGGTCGCAGACCGCAACCAACAGAGAACAGAACATATCCGCAATAAACAGCTTCATGTGGGGCTTATAGTAACTGAGAAATTTTTTAACCACCTTTGTGACACTCCTCCGAAGATTCTGCACTTTCGCAATATGCAGTCTTGCTTCTGCACGGGGCTGGCAGACATTATTCTAATTTTATCATTCAAGGGCGGTGAATGCAAGCAAAACAGGAAACAGGCGGCTGCATACCGCCTGTTTCCTGTTTCACGCACAAAGAAAGATTATTTATTCCGGCGTTTACGGATCATCATAAAGACAACCAGCGCCACCGCAGCAACGGCAAACACAGAAAGCATGATAACCGTTCCAAGACTGTTTTCCCCGTAGGAAAGAACAGAGGTCCATCCATCCTGAATGTAGGTGTTCGTTTCGGGAGGAAGATTGATAAAGGTATCGCATTTGGAAAGAATCTCATCGCTGGGGTAGGAGATGGGACTGTTTTTCGTCTCGTCATCCAGCATTTCCCGAACGTTGCTCATGGGGGTGGAGTAGCCGATAAATTCAATGTTGGCAAGGGCAATATCCGGCTCCAGCATAAAATTGATAAACCGCTCTGCAAGATCTTTATGTTCGGAAGTTTTTGGAACCACCATAGCATCCACAAAGAGGTTGGTGCCTTCTTCCGGAACGCAGAAAGCCAAATCCGGATTATCTCCCTGCATGGTAAAGAAATCACCGGCGTAGTAGGGGGCGATCGCGGCTTCTCCGCTGTCCATTTTAGCAAAAATCTGATCCATTACATAAGCCTGAACCACGGATTTCTGTTGCTTTAACAGTTCGGTAGCCTCGTCCAGCTGCTTATGGTCAGTGGTATTCTGGGAGTACCCGAGCTTTTTCAAAGCAATTCCGTACGCATCCCGGGAGTTGTCGAACATCAGAATCTGCCCGGCATATTTCTTATCCCACAGGATGTCCCAGCTGGTAACCGGATCGTCCACCATGGTGGTGTTGTATATGATGCCCACGGTTCCCCATGTATAGGGAACCGAATACTCGTTTTTGGGGTCATAGTCCAGATTGCGGAATTTTTCATCAATATTCTCAAAATTCGGAATGTTGTTGAAATCCAGCTTGGCAAGCATGTTCTCTCCGATCAAACGCCCGATCATATAGTCAGAGGGAATGATAACGTCATAATTGGCGGAGCCGCTGGCAATCTTCGCATACATGGACTCATTGGTGTCGAAGGTTGTGTACACAACGTCGATATCCGGGTTGCGCTTTTCAAATTCTGCGATGATGTCAAGAGTGCCATCGTCACCGTTGGAAATATATTCACCCCAGTTGTACACAAAAAGCTTGGTTTTTTCCTCCGCTTTTACGGCGGGGGAGGTCATTCCGGCAAAGGAAAGGCAAAGAACGAATGTCATAAAAAATGCAGAGAGTTTTTTCATCAATAGTTTGCTCCTTTCACTTTTTTCCTGCGGGTCTTTTTCAGGTTCATCAGCAGTAAAAGAGCCAGAACTACCAGGAACATCAACGCAGAAAGTGCGTTGATCTGCGGATTTACCTTCATACGCGTCATGGAATAAATTGTCGTTGGAAGGGTGGGGAAGGAACTTCCCGACGTAAAGTAAGTGATAATGAAATCGTCCAGCGAAAAAGTGAAGGACATCAGAAATCCTGAAAAAATACCGGGTGCGATTTCGGGGAGAACTACTTTCATAAACGCCTGGAACGGGTTGCATCCCAGATCAAGGGCGGCTTCGGGGAGATGAGGGTCCATCTGCCGAAGCTTGGGAAGAACATTCAGAATGATGTAGGGAAGGCAAAAAGTGATGTGGGCAATCAGAACAGACCACAGCCCCAGATCCCATCCCAGAAAGCTGCTCAAGAACACAAACATCAGCATCATGGAAACACCGGTAATGATTTCCGGGTTCATGATGGGCAGATAGGTTACGTTCATGACGGCGGTTTTCATGCCGCCTTTCATATTAAAAATTCCAATGGAGGCCACCGTTCCGATAAAGGTAGCGATAACGGAAGCCAGTACGGCTACCACCAGTGTATTGACCAGAGACTGCATAATCAGCTCGTTTTGGAAAAGGTTCTGATACCATTTCAGCGTAAAGCCCGTAAACACGGAACGGCTTTTGGACTCATTGAAAGAGAACACAATCAAAACGAAGATTGGAGCGTAAAGAAAAATAAAACAAAGTGCAAGATAGATTGCGCGTCCCGCTTTTTTCATACCAGCATTCCCTCCATATCATCCTCGTCGAGGGAATTGATTACGCCCATAATAATCAGCATTACAATCATCAGTACCAGCGATATGGCCGAGCCCAGATTGGGGTTATAGGTACCGCCCAGGAATTGCTGTTCAATCAGGTCGCCGATCAGCATATTGCTGCCGCCGCCCAGCATCTTGGAGATGATGAAGGTGCTGATGGAGGGGACAAATACCATTGTGACGCCGGAAACAATGCCCGGGATACTGAGGGGAAAGAGGACACGAATCAAAACGTTGAAGCCGTTGGCACCCAGATCCTGTGCCGCCTCAATGGTGGACTTATCGATTTTCACCATAATGGAGTACAGCGGAAGCACCATGAAGGGCAGATAATTATAGACCATGCCCAGTACAACAGCACCCTGCGTGTTGATCATGTGAAATGGGCCAAGGCCGATCATGCCAAAAAGCTTATTCAGAATGCCCTCATTCTCAATCAGGGTCATCCATCCGTAGGTGCGCAGAAGAAAATTCATCCACATGGGGAGCATGATGAGCATCACCAGATTCTGCTGGGTGATTTCCTTGGAGCGTGAAATAATAAATGCCAGAGGATATCCGATCAAAAAGCAGATGATTGTGGCAATCAGTGCCAGATTGATGGATTTCAGAAAAATGTCGGTATATTTCCCGATTTTTGAAATGTTGTCCAGAGTAAACTGGCCACCCTCGGTTGTAAATGCAAAAACAAGGATCAGAATCAGAGGGACGATAATGAACGCAATGCTCCACAGCACATAGGGAAGGGAAGTAAGCTTGCTGCCTTTCATCAGCCCACCTCCTCACCGGAGACGGGAACAATTTCAATCTTGTCAAAATTAAACTTAACACCGATATCGGTGGCAACTTGTTCATCGTTCTGGGTGTGAAGCATAATTTCTGTGTCGCCATCGTAGGAATAAACGATCATTTCGTTGTAAGCGCCTTTCCAGATGATGGACTCCAGATACATTTTCTGATCTGCCAGATCCTCCGACACCACCGCTACGTCATCCGGTTCGATGTTCAGCATAACGCTGCTGTCCATGGGGAGACCAAGATTTTCGCGGGTAAAGGTAATTCCGAGAAATTCAACGGTATCTTCGCCGATAACTTTTCCGGGAATGTGGTTGGTGTCGCCCTTAAAGAGCTTGTTCATAATATGGATATCATCGGGATCAAAGGAAATTCCCACATGATCTCCTACGTTTTTACACTTGGTGGAATGAATCATCCAGTCCAACCCGTTGGCCTTTACATTCATCTCGTAATGAACGCCTTTGAACACCACCGAGGTAACGATGCCCTGCAGGGGCGATTGGTCAGGGAGGACTACGTCTACATCCTCGGGACGAACCACTACGTCGACGGGCTTATTGGCGGCAAACCCTTTGTCTACACACTCAAATTCCAATCCGGTGTTGTATGCTCTAAAAGACTTCTTAATCAAGCGGTTGGGAAGTCTCTTAGAACACACAACCTAAAACCGAAGAAAGGAGCGCAAGCTATGAGAAAAAACGAGAAAATCACAGCTTTGTACGAACGACTGAGCCGTGATGACTTTGGCAAAGATGATGACCAACAGCGTGAGAGCAACTCCATATCCAATCAAGAGTTACTATGTAGAGGGTGGTTTCTCCCACCTAATACATATGACTGCGGCTCATTTGTGGTGAATGGAACAGCAGTTGTAGGAAAGGAGCCAAAAAAGCCTTATAACCGCTGCA
>DBGCDL010000016.1:0-3506 GCA_048358235.1 Oscillospiraceae bacterium | reverse complement strand
CAAGTATCCTGATTTGGTAGTACGGGTTACCGGATTCACCGCTTATTTCTGTTCCCTTACTCCAGAATTCAGAAAACTGGTTGTAGACAGGATTCTGATCCAAGGAGGAGCGTAAAGGCGCGGGGCTGCAGTACAGCCAGCGGATTTTAGCCTCTTAGACCTTTTGGATAAAGCGAGTGAAGGCGGTGGCCAGCGCTCCTGCCCGGCGGCCGCCGGGCTAAGGAGGACGCCTTTTGAGGCCTAAACTCGAAAACTGAATTTTGAAGCTGTCAGACAAGGCGCGAGATTTGGAATTTGATGACATTCCGGATCTCGGCCTTTTTCTGTTGGCGGCATAACCGGCGAAATTGGCGATAACGGAGCATAAATGAGCAAAAGAAATTTGAAATTGTCGGATTAGCACGGAGAGAGAAGCCGATTGCTCGCTCTGGAATCTCTGAATCAACGGGCTGTTTCAGCGAAAAGAAACCAATCAAAGAAAAAATATGAGCCTTCCCACTCTGCCGCACGGCGGATTCTGTCAGAGCGGTTGACAATTCAGGCGGAAAGCTGTTAAAATAAAATAAGATATGTTTGAAATTTCCCAACGGGTAATTTCGTTTATCATCGATAGAATTGAGATGAGATAAAATGATCAAAAGCATGACTGGCTATGGGCGGGCGGAAAGCGACGCCGAGGGCCGTGGCATTCTCGTGGAGATTAAATCGGTCAATCACCGGTACTTTGAGTTTTCCTCCCGGACAACCAGAGGATATAATTTTCTGGATGAAAAGCTGAAGTCCTACGTCCAGTCCAAGGTATCCAGAGGCAAGGTGGATGTGTTTGTCACCATTGAGGCCTTAGAGGATGCGGCCGCTGAGGTAAAGATCAATCATTCCCTCGCGGATGGCTATGTAAAAGCTCTTCGGGAGCTGCGGGATACCTACGGCCTGCAGGATGATATTTCCGTTTCCACGGTAGCCCGGTACGGCGATATCTTCTCCATTCATAAGGGGGAGGAAGACGAGGACCAGGTTTGGGAGCAGGTCCGTTCCGTGCTGGACCGGGCGCTGGAAAAGTTTATCCAGATGCGCAGCGTGGAGGGCGAACGGCTGAAATCTGATATTGAGAGCCGCGCTCAAACAATTTTGGCCATTGTGGAAAAGGTGGAGGAGCGTTCTCCTCAAACGGTGATTGAATATCAGGAGCGCCTGCGGGCAAAACTCAATGAGGTTCTTGCAGATACCACGGCGGATGAGCAGCGCATCCTGACGGAAGCGCGATTTTCGCTGATAAAGTCGCTGTGGCAGAGGAAACAGTCCGGCTGAGGAGCCACTTCCAGCAGCTGGAGCAGATGCTCCAGTCCGACGAGGCCATCGGCAGAAAGCTGGATTTTATCGTCCAGGAAATGAACCGGGAGGTCAATACCATCGGCTCTAAGGCGGTAGACGCTGAAATCGCCCATATGGTGGTGGATATGAAGGCGGAGATTGAGAAGATCCGCGAGCAGATTCAGAACGTAGAATAAGGAAGTTTGGAGAGAACCGTAACCATGAAACTAATCAATATTGGATTTGGCAATATGGTGTCTGCCAGCCGCTTGGTGGCGATTGTCAGCCCGGAATCGGCTCCGATCAAACGGATTATGCAGGACGCCAAGGAGCAGGGAACCCTGATCGACGCCACCATATACCAACCTTGTCCACTTCTCGGACGATGGCATTTCCGGTGTTACAATGGAGCGGCCCGGTTTTGTAGCGATGATTCAAGAACTTGAGGAAGGCCATGCGGCGGCTGTTTTCGTAAAAGATATGTCGCGCTTGGGCAGAAACTACATTGAGGTTGGAAAACTTACGGAGGAATTTCTCCCCGATCACGACATAAGGCTTGTCGCGGTCTCCGACAATGTGGACACCGCCGAAGGAGAAAATGAACTGACGCCGATCCGCAATTTGTTCAAGAACATGCGTTATTGGGGAAAGTCGTGATAAAAAATACTCAAAACCTGTAAGTCGGCCTGTTTTCATTGCATATCATATTCCCGGTTGACCTGCCCGACAAAACGATAAAACACGTTAACATCCTGCCTGCGCTTACCGTCAACGACGGTGCGTTCGCCAATTTCAATGTGGTCTATCAGCTCGTCTATGGTTTCCCGGTCAAGTTCCTGTAAGTTTAGATATTTGCGGATCGTTGCCGCCCAATTTTGAATGTCGGCGGCATCCTGGTCGGATTTTTTAACTTCGGACAGAAGCGCGTCAAAGCGTTCGGCTTTGATAAGGCGCTCCTGTTCGTTTTTCGTTATCAGCACCGAAAAGGTGCTCTCGCTGATCGCGCCGCTAACCTTGTCCTCATAGAGCTTTGCGGTCATGCTCTCCAATTCCTGCAAGCGGCGGCGCAGTTTTCCGATTTCCTGATGGGTGTTCGCCATGCGCTGTTCATCAAACTGTGCCATCCGGCGCTTGAGTTTTTCCACCGCACCGGCTTCATCCAGAGTGACGGTCTCGGCGTCCGATTTAATTTCAGCCATTACGATCTGCGCCAGCGTCATTTCATAAATACGGTGCCAGGAACAAACGCTCCGGCCCGACTGGATATATCGCTCACAGCAGTAGGAAACATAGCGTTTTACAGTACCGTTTTTACGATGCTGTGTCTCCGTGCTTGCGCCAAGCGGACCTTTGCAGTCCGCGCAGACCAGCTTGCCGGAGAAAAGGCTTCGGGTCGGCTTTCGGTTATTCTCAACGCGGCGCTTTGCAGCCTGATTGATTTTTTGCACGGCCTCCCATTCTTCCGGGGTAACGATTGCTTTATGGGTTGCCTCGCACCGTATCCACTCGGATTCCGGCTTATAAATCATCGTGCCGTCCTTATAGGAACGGGAGCCGGTATAATTCATCAGCAGGTTTCCAAGGTAGACCTGGCTGTTCAGAAGGTTTTTTACGGCTGTGCAGGTCCAAATTTGAGAATACCGGCATTCGCCGGTTCCGTACAGGCTGTGCCAGTACCCGCGCGGGGAAAGGATGCCGTCCTGATTGAAAGCGGCGGCAATCTTGCCATAGGCCGCGCCGTCCCGCCGCATGGAAAAGGCTCTGCGAACCACGTCTGCGGCGTATTCGTCGATCACCAGCTTGTGTTTATCGTCCTCGCTTTTGCGATAGCCGTAAGGGGCGTAAGCGGAAAGGAACTGCCCGCTTTTCATTTTAGCGTACCGCACGGACTTGATTTTATTGCTTAAATCCTTCAAATGGTAGTCGTTCATCAAACTGCGGAAGTGGAGCATATCGGTATTGTCGCCCTCGGTGTCCAGACAGTCCAACACGGAGACGAAGCGGCACCCAAGGGCGGGAAACACAACGTCCGTGTACCGACCCACCTCTACAAAGTCGCGTCCCAGCCGGGACAGGTCTTCTTGTGTCAAGTAGGGACTAAAAAAATTATGAGAATTTACAAGCCGTTCATAGGTGGACAACCACCCATGAACGGCTTGAGTTTTCTCTATGCTCTTTTGCCGTTCTTTGTGCGA
>DBGCDL010000015.1:0-6356 GCA_048358235.1 Oscillospiraceae bacterium | reverse complement strand
CAGACCTTCGGAGCAAAGGTAACCGAAGCTGCGAAAGACATCACCGGCTACACCGTTGATGCGGCAAGCAAGAGCATTGAGTCTCTGGCAGTCAGCGGCAACAAGATCGTATTCATCTATAACCTTATTTCCGACCTTTCCTACAAGGTAGAATACTACTACGAAGGGGAGACGGCAGCATTTGATACTGCGACAGTAAACAGTGTGGTATATGGCACAAAGGTAGAGGCTGTGGCTGACAGCGGCAAGCTGGCAGCGGGATATGTAAGAACAGCGGTTGATACCGAACTTCCCATTACCATTACAGCCAACGGCGTGGTCATCAAGGTGACCTACGGACTGCGCAAGGATCTTTCCTACAAAGTGGAATACTACTATGACAATGCGGCGGAGCCGTTTGACACTGCTGAAATCAAGGGTGTTACCTACAATACCGAAATCACCGAAGTAGCGGACAGCAGCAAGCTGGAAGCAAATTACGGCAGATTTAAGGTGGAAACCCTTCCTGCGGCAATTGTTGACAGCACCACAGTCATCAAAGTATTCTACACACTGAAAGAGACCTCCTTCACAGTGGAGCATTACTATCGCGAAAGCGCGGACGCGCAATATCCGGAAACTCCTGATGTCGTGGAAAACGGCGCCGGCAAGGTAAACGATACCGTTACAGCGAAAGAGTTTGCCAAACAGCGGTATAACGGAATGATCTACGACGTGAGCGAGACAAATCCGGAAAACGGCGAGATTGCGCTGGTTCTGGATGCGAACACGAATGTGCTGAAGATTTACTATACTCTGGCGGAGAATCAGGAAAATTACGCCGATATCGTAGTAAATCACAGCTACTATCTGAACAATGAGCATGAGGGCGACGGCGAGGCAGATTATCCGGTGCTGAAACTGAATAAGGATGGCCAGATGACTGCTTCTATCAGTAAATTCTTTAAGACTCTCTTCGGCAGCAACACCTATGAGGTTACAGAGCCGATTGTCATCACGTATACCGTAAACGATGACACAGTGGTTGATGAAATTGCTGATGAAGGGGCTTCCGCAGGAACGTATGAGGTGGCTAGCGACACAGATGTGGTTGCGGTTTCCGAAGAAACGACCGCAGAAGCGGGAGAGAACGTAATTGAACTGCAGGCTGGCGATACTTTCACCTTCAAACGTGGATGCTCTTACCAGATCTTCATCAATTACAACCGCACGGTCAAAGAAAAAGATCCTGAACCCGAATATGTAACTCCGATCTATCCGGACGATGAGGATAAGAAGACCGAGATTCCCGAAGAGGAAGTTCCTCTGGCTCCTGTGCCGGACGACAAGGACGAGACGATCATTCTCGATGAGGATGTGCCGTTAGGAAACCTGCCGCAATCCGGTGCAACACCCAACAGAACACCTTGGTTCATGGGAGCGGCGGCAATGCTTACCCTGGCCGGAGTACTCTTTGGGAAAAAGAAAAAGCACGAAGACTGATTCGCGTAAGTACTGAAATGGAATAAGAACAAGGCCCCCCGGCTATGCCGGGGGGCCTTGTTCGCTGTCTTGTATCCAAGCCTATTTTTCCACTTTGAAATCGCGTCCGGTAAGTCCGTCCTGGGCCAGCATGATCTCCAATGCGGAGATGTCCGTGGAGATGTCCATGGCATCATCCGCAAACAAGCCGTCCAGCAGATTTTCAAAGGCGGTGTTGATGGTATCGAGAATGTCGCGGATCTCCTGCTTGGTGCCGGCAATGTTCTGGCCTTCCACGGGCTGACGGTCAAATTCGCAGTAAGCGTTGACCAGCTTCAGGGTGGTCGGCAGATAGTAGTTCATGAATTTCCGGATTTCCGAAATCTTGTTGGGATGCTGTTCCACATAAGCGAAAACCTTTCCCGTAATCTCTTCCAGCCGGAAAAGCTTCTGTGAAATTTCCTGATCGGGAATGGCGTCGTTTGCCGCTTTGATTTTCCGGATATACTCTCGGCCTTCTTCCACAGCCGCGGCGGCCGCATCCTTTGGCTTCGGATCTCCTGCGGGTTTCGGCGATGCTTCCGCCTGTTTCTCCTCCATCCGCCGCTGCTCCAGGTTCTGTCTGGTTTGCAGGTACTGACTGTAGGTCTCCCGGTCAAGCATCAGGCAGGTGGCCTTGTCATCCAGATAGGCATCCGAAAACATTCCTTTTCGGATCATCTTCCGAACATCCCGCACCACAAATTTCCTGCTCTCGCCTGTGGCGGCCGCCAAATGCTCCATGGAATAGTAGCGGCTTCCGTAAAGAACCCTCTGATACCGCCGGAACCGCTTCACCCGCCTGCGGATGTGGGCTCCCAGCGCTGTCATGGCGGAAAATATGCCGGTCAGCAAAAAGGGAATGGACTGAAACACAGCTCCCGCCAGAAAGAGACATAAAAAAACCACGCTGACGATGGCCGAAGGAATCAGGCCGATCATCCCGAACGTAAGAAAGAGAATGGAAGAAGCATTCCCGGGAATCTTCTGCTTTACGGCGGGCATGTAGGACGCAGGATAGCGGATCGGCGGGCTGACCGTCTGGGGTGGGCGGAACCGACTGGCCGGGCGGCGTTACCGGACGTGCCGTAGTATAAATGGGCTTCTGCGGACGAGGTCTGGGAGGGGTGTAAGAGTGGGGCGGCTGGGACCAGCCCTTGGAATTTTCCCGGACACTCTTTTTGATTTCCTGTGCTGTGACGTCCACCGCTTTTTTCAGTCTTGTAAAATCACCGGACTGGATTGCCTCCTGAACAATTTTGCCCAGCTGCGTTCCAAAATCCGGGGAAGAATTGCCGCTCATGACGTACCTCCATCCTGCTCCTTTTTATCGGGGAAAATGGCCGCGGGTGGCCCGCAGCGATAAAAATAAAGCCGCAATCTTGCCGGTTGTTTCAATTCATGGTATCCTTAATACGGATACTCCTTTATTATACTGTATGAAATGAAAATTCACAAGTAATGCGGGGTAAGATTTGCAAAGGGATTGCACCTTTGCGGACGGACGCCGGGGAAGAAGGAAAACCGGTTATGGGTACAAGGGGAATATTGCTGCATTTGTCCAGTCTGCCGTCGGCCTGCGGCATCGGCACCATGGGGAAGGCCAGCCGGGACTGGATTGACTTTTTGGAGCGGGCAGGGCAGACGCTCTGGCAGATACTGCCTGTTTTTCCCACGGGGTTTGGGGACTCTCCCTATCAGACCTTTTCACTTTTTGCCGGGAATCCGTATTTTATTGACCTCACACAGCTTCAGGAGGACGGGCTGCTGAAAGAAGCGGATTATGCCCGCCTGGACTGGGGGGATCAGCCGGATCGGGTGGACTATGGCAAAATCTACGATCTTCGTTTTCCGGTTTTAAAGCAGGCGTACAGGAGTTTTGAGAAAAGATCTCCGCCAAAGGACTATGAATGCTTTTTGAGGGAAAATCAGGACTGGCTGGAGGATTACAGCCTTTTTATGACCCTGAAGGCCCGCTACCGGGGTAAGCCCTGGACAGAATGGGACAGAGCGCATCGTGACCGGGAAAACTCTGCCCTGGAGGCGGTACGGCGGGAAATGAAGGACTGCATAGCATTCTGGCGCTTTCTTCAATATGAGTTTTTTCATCAGTGGGGTGAAATGAAAGAATATGCCCGGGGGAAGGGAATCCGGCTGATCGGCGACATTCCTTTTTACGGGGCCATGGACAGCGCCGATGTGTGGGCAAACGGGGAACTGTTCCGGCTGGGGCGGGATGGGACGGCCCCGGAGACAGCGGGGTGTCCGCCGGACGAACTTTTCCCCGAAGGGCAGCTCTGGGGGAATCCCCTGTATTGGTGGGAGGCACATCGGAAAACGGGGTACGACTGGTGGAGCCGCCGGGCAGCTGCGGCTGCCCGACTGTTTGATCTGGTGCGGGTGGATCATATGCAGGGAATGGAACGCTGCTGGGCCGTTCCCCGTGGTGAGCCGGCCTGCGGCGGCAGATGGCAGCAGGGGCCGGGCCGGGAGCTTCTGGAATGTCTGGGGCGCAGTCTTCCCTTTAATCGTATGATTGCCGACGATCTGGGAAGCGGACATACTTCCGGGCTGCTCCGGGAAAGCGGAGTCCGGAAGACAAAAGTGATCCAGTTTCAATCCGGGGGTTCCAAAGAGTTTCTTAGTACCGTTGGCTGCCAAAGGGAAGGGGTGCTGTACAGCGGAACCCATGACACAGATACTCTGTATGGCTGGTTGGCGGGAATGGAAAGCATAAGGCGGGAACAATTATTGGGCAAAGGCTGTCCGGATTCCCTTGACAGCTGTTGTCGGCAATTGCTGGAAACAATCTGGGGGAGCGGAGCGGAAATGGCCATTGCTCCCATGCAGGATTTTCTGGGGCTGGGGCCGGAGGCCCGGATGAATCTGCCCGGCACGGTGGGAGGAAACTGGGCGTGGAGGCTGCGGGAGAGCCAGATGACCGAGGCGCTGGCGGAGCAAATTCGGGAACTTTCCGGAAGATAAGACGGGTTTTCCGTGGTTTTGCCCTTTTCCGGAAGCCCGGAGCGGAGGAATCTGGACAAAACGGGGAAACGAAAAAAAGTTTTACTTTTTTTCGTTTCCCTATTGATTTTTTGAAAGATATCAATTATAATATAATACGTCGCTGAAGTAATGCGATAAATATGCGGATATGGCGGAATTGGCAGACGCGCTAGATTCAGGTTCTAGTGAATGCAAGTTCATGGAGGTTCAAGTCCTCTTATCCGCACCATGCCGAGTGTTCTTATAGTATTTGAAAGTGCTGTAAGAACACTCGGCTTTTTATATGCTTATCCTGCCATTTGCGCTTGGGAGTAGCTTACGGCTACTCCTTTTCTTGTCTGTATCAGAACATCCGGTTCCTGTAGAGATGAAACATCCGGTATTTCAATGGAGCCGATACAATTATAATGAATAGTCAGCTTCTGGACGTATACGCCGTTTACCTTCTCAGCCTGATGGACTTCAATGTGATCGATCAGTTCGTTCAGCATACGCGGTGTGAGCTTTCTGGCTCTGGTATATTTACGCACAGTGGCAATGAACATATCCGTGCCCACAGATTGACGGCTTTCTTTATCAAGCTCGGCCCTCAGCGTTTTTATCCGCCCTGCTAATCCGCTCTGCTCATCTTCATACTGCTTGGTCATTTTTGAAAACCGCTCGTCGGAAATTTTCCCGGCCACATTGTCCTCATACATTCGATCAAACAGTCGGTCAATCTCTTTATCGCGGGCCAACAGAGCATTGTATCCTTTTTGCTTTTTCTGCCGCTCAAGTTCCACCGTTTGCTGAGAATGTCCCATAACCGCTTTGACAAATTCATCTTCATACTTGCTCGCAAATTTTGTGAGCCTGTGGATTTCTCCCAGTACGACCTGTTCCAGAAAGTCGACACGGATATAATGGGTAGAAGCACAAGTACCCCGATTACCTTTGTAATTGGAACAGTTGAAATACTTGATGTCCGGGTTGCCCTGATTGAAGTGGTAATGCAGATTGTGACCGCAGTCGGCACAGACAAGCAAGCCGGAAAACATATTGGTTTCTCCCTCATTCGTTTTCCGCTTGCGGATTTTACCACGTTTCTGCTGTACCTTTTCCCATGTTGCGCGGTCAACGACCGGATCATGCACATCCTTAAAGATAACCCAATTGTCATGGTCGTTCTCAATTCGCTTCTTATTCTTGTAGGATTTGCTGTATGTCTTGAAATTGAGAACGTCCCCGCAATACTCCTGTAAGGAAAGAATCTTGGTGACGGTTGAACTGTTCCACTTCGTGGGCGGTGCGTCTTTGTGCTTGCCAGGGCGGTTGACGCCTCGTGTTTGCCAATAAGATATAGGAGTCAGTATACTGTCCCTTTCCAGTGCGGCGGCAATTTGTTCCGGCCCAAAGCCGTCCAGTGTCATTTGATAAATGCGGCGAACAGTGGTGGCGGCTTCCTCGTCCACAATCCAGCGTTTGGGATTATCCGGGTCCTTGATGTAACCGTAAGGCGGCTGTCCCATAGGTTCCCCAGCATTTCCCTTGATTTTATTGCTGATGCGCCGTTTCTTGCTGATATCACGGGCATACCACTCGTTGAATAGATTGCGGATCGGTGTCAGTTCATTTTCTCCCTCAGCGGTATCCACATTGTCGGAAACCGCGACAAGCCTGATGTCGTGATCGGGGAGGAATTCCTCCGTGAGTTTCCCAACCTCAATGTAGTTTCTGCCCAAACGTGACATATCTTCTTGTGTCAAGTAGGGACTAAAAAAATTATGAGAATTTACAAGCCGTTCATAGGTGGACAACCACCCATGAACGGCTTGAGTTTTCTCTATGCTCTTTTGCCGTTCTTTGTGCGA
>DBGCDL010000014.1:0-13136 GCA_048358235.1 Oscillospiraceae bacterium | reverse complement strand
TCTTCTACCACTCGCTGTTTAAATTCTCCGCTAAACGGTTGACCTTTTGGCATAGAAAAACACCCCCAAAGTTAGTTTCAGTATATCATACTGTCTAGCTTTAGGGGTGCAGTTCACTCCCGGTGCCCCTCTTCTTTTCCTGATTTCCGAATCCACCGGCAGCGTTCACGGCCTCAAACCTGCGAATTTGCCTGACGGATCGGTTTTAGAAACCGTTTTATCCGGAGTTCCTAAAAAAGCTTCCAGCTTTTCCCCATTTCTTTTTGCTTCTTCATAGCCCTGCTCATAAAGCGCCTGAAGCTTGTCACGGTTCTTTTCAATTCTGCCGATTTCCGGAGTGGTTCGGGGACGGATCACCAGCAACCGTCCGGCTTCTTCCTCCCGGCGGATATATTCCAGTGTCTCGTTATATTTCAGGTATCTCGTTTCCATGGTTTCAATAAATCTGGGGTAACGGCGATACTTCACACGAATCAGCGGCATCATCTTATTGGGCGTTTTCCGGTAGTCTGCCGCCTGCGTCAAAACCACTACGTTCTTTTGGTTTCCGTCCTCAACAGAACGGCGGACGGGAATGGAATCCGCTGCTCCTCCATCCAGATATTCCTGATCCCCGATCCGGACATTTCTGGACAGAAGAGGAAGTGAACTGGAAGCCCGCACGGAAATTACATCGCGGTGCATATCCGTGATTCTGTGATACTCCGCCTGTCCCGTGGCACAGTTGGTAACAACAGCGAAAAACGCCCCTTCGTACCGGCTGAATGCCTCGTAATCGTAAGGATTCAACTGGTTTGGAATGATATCGTAACACATCTGTGCACCAAAAAGGTCGCCGGTTTTCAGCATACTCTCAAAGCTGCAGTACCGTTTGTCCTCCAGATAGTCCACACCTACCCGGTAGGCTCTTCCCCTTTGCCCGGAAAGATAGCTGCAGGCATGGCATGCTCCCGCGGATACACCGTATACGCTTGAAAATAAAATTTTTTCATCCAAAAGCCAGTCCAGCACCCCTGCGGTAAAAATTCCCCGCATTCCTCCGCCTTCCAATACCAATCCCATATTGTACATCGCAGTAACCCCATTCTTCTCTGCTTCTGTCCGCTATACAGACAAACAGTCTTCTGCCTCCAGTATACAAGCTTTTTTCTTCATTTTCAAATTTTCCGGCAATGAGAAGAGCAAAGTCAGACAATTTTTCCCTTTCTATTAAATTTTTTCCTCTTTTTATCAATTTCTTATCCACTTTCCGTTTTCCCCTTGTAAAGGTGAGGGAATTCTATTATAATAGTTTGCATCAAATAATAAAAATGCAGCCGCCAAGCGGTTCCAACTTCATAAGCAAATTGAAGGAGAAGAGGACTATGAATTCCAGAGAACGGGTATCCGCTATTTTCCGCCACAGCAGCAATGCAGGCGCCGCCATGTGGACCGGGCATCCCAATGACAATACCATCCCCATCTATGCTGAAAAATGGGGCATAGAGCCCACAAGGGAAGCCATATTCCAATATCTCAACGATGACTGCCGCTGGTTTACCGCAGACGCCGGCTATCACCATCCCGAGGGTCTTCCCGCCCTTGATCCGGCTTATCATACCCAGCGGCACACGCTAAGCGATGCGGGTTGCTTTGCCAACGCGGAATCGGTGGCGGAGATTGACGCCTACCCTTGGCCGGACGTAAAATACTGTGATTTTTCGGACATCTACAAGCAGATTGAGCAGTTCCCGGATAAGATGGTGTTTACCGGAGTCTGGTCTCCCTTTTTTCACAATGTTGCCGACTTTTTCGGCATGGAAAATTATTTTATCAAGATGTATGAGTGCCCGGAGGTAGTCGAAGCAGTTACAGAAAGAGTTGTGGATTACTACGTTGCCGCAAACGATAAATTTTTCTCCCAGCTGGGGGATCGTGCGGACGTGATGTTCTTCGGCAACGATTTTGGAACTCAGTTGGACCTTTTCGTCTCTCCGGAAAATTTCCGGAAGTTTGTCCTTCCCTCCTTTAAACGGCTGATTGCCGTGGGGAAAAAATACAACAAGCTCATTATGCTTCATTCCTGCGGCTCCATTTACCGGATTATTCCCGACCTGATCGACGCGGGCGTGGATGCGCTCCATCCCATTCAGGCTCAGGCCCACGGCATGAGTGCCAATGAACTGAAGCAGTATAAAAACGATCTTGCATTTGTGGGCGGAATTGATGCCCAGTCCTTCTTTGTCAATGCCACACCTCAGCAGATCAGGGATGAGGTGCACCGGGTAAGAGACATTCTGGGGCCCAGCATTGTCATTTCCCCCAGCCACGAGGAAATCCTTCCCAACGTCCCCGCGGAAAATGTTGCCGCAATGGCGGAAGCAGCCAGAGACTAAGCTCTCCCCATGCATTCCCTTTCCCACCATACAAAACGGAGACGGCCCTTATACAGGGCCGTCTCCGTTTTTTCCGCTTTTACTATAGTAAATTCGATTATCCTGGCGATACTGTGTGGGAGATACTTTTTCAAATTTCTTAAAAAAGCTGCAGAGATAGTACTGATCGCAAAAACCAAACCGTTCCGCCAGCTCTTTCATACTGCGATTGGAGCCGATCAGCTGACTTTTCAGCCGGTTCAGAAGAAGTGCCACCATGTATTGCTTCATGCTGCACCCGAATACCTTTTTAAATTTGCGGGTGAGAACGCTGGGGTCCCAGTTGTATTTCCCGGCGATTTCACTTACCTTTCTCTGGGGAGAAAGGTTCTCCTCAATGTCCCGGAGCATGGGGCGGAACTGAAGGATTTCCTCGTCCACCGTCTCCACTCCCATATCGACGAACTGCCCCATGGCCTTCGTAATAATTCCCTTGATAACCAGCGCGGCACCCACCGTCTGCTGACGGCAGGCATGGAGGAGCATCTCCGTCTCCAGTTTGTCAAAAGGCATCCGAAGTACCTTCCCCATTCTGGAAAAGATGTCGTATCCCGGCACCAGTTCCACCGACACATCCGCGTATATTTTGGATATTTCGGATATGCACCTGCAGCCGTGAAGCATCCCGGCTGGGATCAGGTAAAGGTAGCCCCGCTCCAGCGGGATTTCCGTGTCGTCCACTGTGAGGATGCCATCCCCGTCAAAAATATAATACAGCGTATTGTAAGGATAGAGAATGTCCTGAAAATCCCATTCAAGGTTGGTTCCGTAATAATAGATCGCCTCATGAATTTTTACGTTCACATAATCCTCGATCAAGAAAAACACATTCTTTCCTTTGAAGTCCTTTTCATTTTAACATACCGGTGGAAGTAAGGCAACATTGGAGAACTTTCGGAGCGCTTTTACCCTGGAATAAAATCCATTTTTCATTAAATAAAATGCAGCGGATGTTTTTTCCAAAGTACAGCCTCGTTTCTTTATTTATGCAATAATAATAAATTGAAAAGGGATGTTTTATAACATTTCCGCAATTTCCATATTTTTCCATGCATGGAACTAAAATTTTCAAAATTTTTATACAATATTTATTCATTGACAAATTACTTTTCACAATGTAAATATATCGTTGGTTATAATTTTTATCTCTACTGCAATCAGAGGGTTTACACTCCCCTCAAAACTTAGTAACATAACAAGTATTAAGATAAAATGGAGACGAGAGCTATGAATCAAATGCTGGTTGACATCGGATTACGCCTGAGGAAACGCCGGAAAGAATTGGGGTATACCCAGAGTCAGGTTTCGGAGATTCTCAACATGTCCTTGAATTTTTACGGAGAAATCGAGCGCGGCAAGCGTCGAATGTCTTTGGAAAAAATCATGCTTGCATATGATAAGCTTGGAATGGATCCCACTTATCTTCTGACCGGAAAAACACCTCCCCAGGACAACATCAAAGAGCTTTTGCAGGATTGTCCCCAGGATAAGATTTTTGATATGGAGCAGCTGATTCGCTATGCCAGCAATCTTTACCGGTAATACCGTCTCCTGCCGGACAGCATGGCGGCTGCAGGCCGCGTAAAAAATTACGGAGCGGGCCTCTGATTTCTTTTTAAATGTCAGTCCCCCTGACGCACTTTTGTTATGTGCATCAGGGGGACTTTTCTAAGAAATTTTATTGCTTAGCTTTCCAGTAGATCACTTTTGCGAAACAGAAGTGAAATACACCAAATTGCGGCGATACCAACAATCGTATAGATGATCCGGGCAAAAATTGAGCCCTGCCCTCCGCAGATCCACGCCACAATATCAAAGCCGAAGATTCCGATAGAACCCCAGTTTATGCCTCCGATGACTACTAAAATCAATGCAATACGGTCAATCATGTTAAACCTCCCTACGCGCTGTGCGCTTTGTTCGCCTTGTGGAAAGGCTGCCGTTGTAATTTGAAATCCAGAAAACGATGCAAATATATTTTAAACCCTTATTCCCTTTTTTATTCAATTGTGGTAAAATTAAAATACTGTCGGTATTTCTGTACAATTTTGATTATTTGACTTACCTGGAGGTTCTCATGAAACAATATCTGCCTTACCTCATTCTCGGCGGCGTTTTGCTGCTCATCATTCTGGTCGGAATTTTAGCGGGGTATCTGCGCCGCCGCCATCTTCGGCAGCTGGGCATCGACGGCGAAAAGCAGGTCGCCCGGGCTTTGAAAAAATATGCGGGAATCCGCAGCTTTAAAGTGCTCAACGATGTGTATCTTCCTCTTTATGACAAGACCACTCAGGTGGATCATATCCTGATCGGATTTTTCGGTATTCTCGTGGTGGAAACCAAAAATCTGGCCGGTGAAGTCTACGGTGATCCCAAGAAAAAGGAATGGCTGCACATTGTCGGGAATCAGCGCCATAAGCTGTACAACCCCTTGATGCAGAATCAGGCCCACATCGACTGCATCCGCCATCTGCTGGGGAAGGAAAACCTTTACAGCATGAACATTGAAAGCCTTGTTGTATTTACCCGCAAAAAGACCGAGCTTTATATTCCCAAAGGTTTGCCCATTATCAAGCTGAAACAGTTGGGAAAATATCTGCGGCAGGATCGTTTTACCAAAGACAACAATTTTGATGTGGAAAAGATTACGGAAGCATTGCTGAAATACCGGATTACGGATAAAAAGGTGATCAGCGAACACAATAAAAACGTAAAAATCATGGCCAAGAACAATAAATGACGGATTTTTTCCTGCGGTTTGCATCGAATCTGCAGACCGCAGGTTTTTTTAAACTTGACAAGCGGCTTTCTTTCTTTTATACTGAACTTGTTATTTTATTATTCCCCAATGGAAAGGATGGTTTTGATGTCGGTATTGTCTGTAAGGGTGGTTTACAACTGAATTTCCGGAAGGAAAGTATGCCGGCGGCTTGTGCCGCCTTGCTTTGTTGTATCTTTCCGGAGGTGCGCCCCATGGCGCGATTCGGATAACGCCGATGCTGATTCCTGAAAAGCGGGTTTTACCTGCTTTTGGAAAGGATCAGTATTACAGACTGCTTCCTCTATGACCATCTGTTATAGAATTGTGCGGCTGGAGCTTTGTCTCAGGCCGCATTTTTGCCGGGAAATCAGCGTATTCACTTTTCATGGTCAAAGCAGAATTTCAGGGCACAGATTCGTCCCAACCGACGAAATCCGATTCGCTCCTTGAAATTCTGCTCTTTTTTCACCCTTTTTTCATTTTACGGCATTTCTCTTCCCACAATCTGCTGTCAAATGGCGACCGCTTATCAGCAACATTTCAGAAAGGAAATCAAATGAATCAGACTTTTACTATTTTAGAATTCAATCATATTCTCGAGCAGCTGGCCGACTGTGCCCAGTCGGAAACAGCACGAAAACGAATCATGGAAATGACTCCCTGTCTTCAGGAGCGGGAGTGCCGCCGCCGTATGGAGGAAACCACAGACGCCCGCAGAATTCTGGATACACTGGGCACTCCTCCCATTCCTTCCATGAAGGAACTGCCCCAAACGCTGAATGAGGCAGGCAAGGGCTTTCTGCTCATGCCGGAGCAGCTGACTGGTGTGGCGCTGTTTCTGTCCTCCTGCCGGAGAATGAAGAGCTATCTGAAACGGGCCGAGACCGTCTGCCCCAGTCTGGCAGTTCTGGGCAATGGGTTGGAGGAGCTGCCGGAGCTGAGGGAAGAAATGGAACGATGCATCCGGGGTGACCAAGTGGATGACGGAGCCTCCCCCTTACTGAAAAATCTTAGACGAAAAATCGAAAACGGCCAAACGGAAATCAAGGGAAAACTGGATCAGCTTCTTCGCTGCAAGAAGGACTGGTTCGCGGACGGGAGCGCTGTCATGCGGAACGGACGCTGGGTACTTCCGGTCAAAAAACAGTATCGAAACCAGATCAGCGGTACCGTTGTGGACACTTCTTCCAGCGGCGGCACCTGTTTTATGGAGCCTTCTTCTGTGTCCAGAATCCGTGATGAGATTGCGTCCCTAGAGGCGGAAGAAGACGCTGAAATAAGGCGTATTCTCTATCTTCTCACCGGCCTGGTGGAAGACGCGGGACCGATTCTCCAGCAAAACAGAGAAACGCTGGAAACGCTGGATTTTGCCTTTGCCAAAGGGAAGCTCTCCGCTGCCATGAAGGCGTGTCCCGCTGCCATCACAGCCAAACGGTACATCCGGATTCATCAGGGGCGCCATCCTCTGCTGGAGGCTGAAAACTGCGTGCCGCTGGACTTTTCCGTAGGAGAAGCAGAGCCGGGTACTCCCGCTGTCACCGGCATTGTGATTACAGGCCCCAATACCGGCGGAAAAACCGTGGCCTTAAAAACGGTCGGACTGCTTTCCCTCATGGCACAGTGCGGGCTTCACGTTCCCGCAGGGGAAGACAGCGTATTCGCCATGCACAGCATGGTTTGCTGTGACATCGGAGACGGCCAGAGCATCTCCCAGAATCTCTCCACCTTTTCCGCCCACATCACCAACATCATCGAAATTTTGCGGCAGGTGAACAGAGACAGTCTCGTTTTGCTGGATGAACTGGGTTCGGGCACGGATCCGGCAGAGGGAATGGGAATTGCCGTGGCAATTCTGGAAGAGCTGCGAAAAAAAGGCTGTCTCTTTGCGGCAACCACGCATTATCCCGAAGTAAAGGAATACGCTGCCGGCACTCCGGGACTGGTCAACGCAAGGATGGCCTTTGACCGGGAAAGCCTCCGGCCGCTTTACCGGCTGGAAATCGGGGAAGCCGGTGAAAGCTGTGCACTGTATATCGCGGGGCGGCTGGGGCTTCCCGCTGACATGCTGAAGCGCGCCTATCAGGAAGCCTATTCCCGTGCTTCACACACGGTTGCACACCTGCCGGCGGGCGTTCAGCCGGAGATTCCTGCCGAGCTCCTGGAGCATGCTGTGCCGGAGCTGAAACCGTCGGTCTCTCCCAGACTGGAACGGGAAAAGGCTCCGGCTTCTTCCCCGATTTCGATCTTTCAGATAGGCGACAGCGTAGAGGTGCCGCCTTGCGGAGAAATCGGCATTGTCTACCGCCCGGCCAATGAGATGGGGGAAGTCTGCGTACAAGTCAAGGGATCCAAAAAGCTGTATCCCCACAAGCGGCTGCGGCTCGTCACTCCCGCTGAAAAGCTGTATCCTCCGGATTATGATTTTTCCATTCTTTTCGACACGGTTGAGAACCGGAAGGCCAGGCACAAAATGGAAAAAGGTCACCGCCCGGATCTGACAGTGACCTATGAAAACGAAAGCGACTGGAAATAAGCTTCTATTCCGCAGCGTATTCCGTCGTTTCGCCGCAAAGCTCCAGAAAGGCTTTCATGGAATCGGTAAGGTACTTGTTCCTGTGAAAAACGATGTAGTAGCACCGGCGAAAGTCTACTCCCTCCACCGGTACGCTGGCTACCAGCCCGCCGCTTATGGCGGGCTGGGCCAGCCTCTGGGGAAGGACCGAGACACCCAGCCCCATGGATACCGCGTTTAAGAGCGCCTGGGTGCTGATGGATTCCCATTTTGGCTCCACAACAATATTGTGCACCAGCATACTGCTGTCGAAGAGCTCACGGGCCCCGCTTCCCTTCTCACGAAGGAGGAAATCGCAGCCTGCCAGTTCCTCGGGCCGTATGCTTTTTTTCTGACAGAGTGGAGAGTCCTTGGGACATACCAGCACCAGATAGTCCTCCAGAAAGCGGCGGTACACCAGCTGCGATTTCTCAGGCGCTCCCTCAATCAGTGCGAAATCCAGCAGATTTTCGTTCACCTGCCGTACAATCTGGCTGGAATTGTCCATAATAACCTTAACCGCAACGCCGGGACAGCGGTCACGGAATTGTTTCACATATCCGGGCATGAGGCAGGTTCCGATGGTGATGCTGGAGCCGATGCGCAGACTGCCCATGGTTTCTCTGTCTTTGACCTCCCGCTCCATTTCGCCGGACAGCGAGACAATATGAGAAGCATATTCCAAACACTTTTTTCCCGCGTCCGTCAGGTAAAGGCGGCGGGAAATCCGGTCGAAAAGCCGCACACCATAGTATTGCTCCAGCTCCCGAATGGCCAGACTGACTGACGGTTGGGCGAGATAGAGCTTCTCTGCGGCCTGCGTTACACTTTGACATTCACAGACCGTCACAAATATTTTCATATGGCGCAGAGTCATACTTCCCCTCCTATTCATAACAATTTCACTATGATTATAATAGAATAATACTATTTTACTTATTAATAATCAAGGTGTATACTAAATTTATACCAACTTCCGTCACAGCAGAAAACGAGGTAAGGAGTCTTTTTACCATATGAAAAAGCAAATCGGACTTTACTGGAAGCTATTCACTTCCACTTTTTACATCAGTGCCTTCACATTCGGCGGCGGATATGTCATTATCCCGCTGCTGCGGAAAAAATTTGTGGAGGATCTTCACTGGATTGAAGAGGAGGAAATGCTGGATCTTTCCGCCATTGCGCAGTCCTCCCCCGGCGCCATTGCCGTAAATGCCGCCATTTTAGTGGGATACCGGGTTGCAGGAATTCCGGGGGCGCTGGTCACCATACTGGGAACCGTGCTTCCCCCGCTCATCATTCTTTCGGTTATCTCCCTGTTTTATCAGTGGTTCTCCACCAACCGATGGGTGGCCGCGCTGCTGAAGGGAATGCAGTCCGGCGTAGCTGCCGTGATTGCAGATGTGGTAATCAGTATGGGCGGAGACGTTGTAAAGAGCAAAAGTGCGCTCTCCGTCAGCATTATGCTTCTGGCCTTCTGTGCCACCTGGTTTTTCAATGTAAACGTGGTATATGTGATTCTGGTGTGCGGTCTCATCGGACTGGTCACCGCGCTGTATCGGGAAAAAAAGAAAAAGACTCACGATGGCGCCGGTGCCTGACCGGTTGAGAAGGAGGATATTACATGATTTTTCTGAAGCTGTTCTGGAGCTTTTTTCAAATTGGGCTGTTGAGCTTCGGAGGCGGATACGCCGCCATGCCGTTGATTCAGCAGCAGGTCGTCGCCCAAAATTCCTGGCTTTCCATGAATGAGTTTGCCGATATTATCACCATCTCCCAAATGACACCCGGCCCCATTGCCATCAATTCCGCCACCTTTGTGGGATTGAAGATTGCCGGGCTTCCCGGCGCACTGATCGCCACCTTTGGATGCGTGCTGCCTGCCTGCATCATCGTGCTGCTTCTTGCCCATTTCTATTACAAATACCGCAGTTTGTCCCTGATCCAGGGCGTCCTGAACGGGCTCCGCCCCGCTGTGGTGGCGCTGATTGCTTCTGCCGGACTGTCGATCCTGATGATGGCAATTTTCGATAAAGGCACCTTTCCCAGAGGATTCGATGAGGTGAACTGGGTGGGAATTCTCCTGTTTGCAGGCGGGCTGTTTGTCCTGCGGAAATGGAAACCCAATCCCATTACCGTGATGGCCGCCTCCGGGCTGGTGGGAATGGCAGTCTACCCGTTTCTCTCCTGATGGGAGTGCCATCTTTGTTTGAACGGTTCAACTGAAAGAAAAGGTTTGGACAGCATCGCAATCTTGTGAAGAGACATCCCAAACCATCCAAAAGCGGGAGCTGCAAAATATTGCAGCTCCCGCTTCTTAAAAAACTTCTTATTTTCAAACCATCCATCCGAAAACTTTTCTATTTTCCGTAGATCTCCTTCATTTCCGAAGAATACTCGCCCTTTTCATAGACCGCCAGCGGCTTTCTTACCCGCATGTTGGGCTTGGCACCCTTCTGCCCCTCCAAAAGGAAAAGCCACGGTTCTGTTCCCGCTTCCTTACTGACAAAGCGGAGCACCTTTGGCTCAATATGATTTTCCCGCATGGCACAGATCACGTCCGCCAGCCGTTCCGGCTTCTGACAGACGCAGAATCTTCCTCCGAATTTGAGCAGCAGGTGGGCCGCCCGGCAGACATCTGCCATCGTGCAGAGCACCTCATGCCGCGCAATCCGCCCGGCGGCATCTTCAGGCTGAATCCCCTTTCCGGTCTGGTAAGGAGGATTGCAGGTCACCAGGCTGAACTTTCCCCGGGGCAGTTCCTTCGGGAGTTCCTTCAAGTCTCCCCACAGCGGGCGGAGCCTGTCTCCCGTCCGGGAATCCCGGACGGACTGCTGAAACTGCCGGATGGCCTGTTCCTGAACATCCAAGCCGTACGCCGTCATCGGTACCCCTTTTTTGGCCCAGTACAAAGGGATGATTCCGCAGCCTGTTCCCAGATCACAGGCCAGATCCCTGCCTCCGGGACGGGCAAATTCCGCCAGCAGCACCGCATCCGTTCCGAAGGTATGCGCCTTGCTGGTATACACCACAATATCGCCGCCAATCTGCTGGGGAATAAATTCTTCCATGCCGCGTCCTCCTGTTTTCTTTCGGGGCTATTCCTCGGCCATCGTCATCCACCGTTTTTTCCATACGCCCATTCCGTAAAAAATGCAGGACAATACCGCGGCAATCACCCAGCCAATGGGCCATGACAGCCAGATGCCGGTCATATCCAGCCCGGAGGAGAGAATGTAAGAAAGGACAACCCGCAGGATCAGGTCCGAAAAAGTAGTCACCATAAAATATCCCATAGAACCCGCTCCCCGCAGGACGCCGTCCGCCATCAGCTTCAGTGCGATGACAAAGTAGAAGGGAGACACAATTTTCAAAAACTGCCGTCCCACTTCCATTGCCGTGGTGCTTCCCGTGTCGAGGAAAAGATGAATCATCTGCCGGTCAAAGAAGAAATAAGCACCGAAAAAGACCAGTACCACCAGAAACGCCATAAGGCTTCCGGACCAGAATCCTTTTTTTACCCGGTCAATCTTTCCGGCTCCCAGATTCTGGGCCGTGAAGCTGGAAATGCCGTTGGCCAGCGTGGTGAAGGATGCGATTCCAAAGGTATTCAGCTTGATGGCGGCGGAATAGCCCGCAATGGCGGCGGAGCCGTATCCGTTCACCAGCACCTGAATAAAGATATTGCCTATGGAAATAAAGCTCTGCTGCAAAATGCTGGGGACGGCAATAACGCTGATCCTTCCCAGCATGGGCCATGAAAACATCTCGTGCTTTTCCTCGGTTTTAATGGCCAGAATTCTCTTCATCAATGTGATGACCGGCAAAATCCCCGCCACGCCCTGGGCAATGAAGGTGGCCCATGCCACACCTGCCACTCCCATGGGAATTACGGTGACAAGAACAATGTCCAGAATAATATTTCCCACAGAGGAACCGATCAGAAAATAAAGCGGCGTCTTTGAGTCACCCAGCGCGGTAAAGATTCCGGTGCAGATATTATACAGAAAAAGGAACACCAGTCCGCCGATATAAATATTAAGGTAGGTGGCGGAGTCGGCAAAAATATTTTCCGGGGTGTTGAGCCACACCAGCATCCGGCCGGAAAGAAGCAGTCCCGATACGGTCAGAATCACACTCACAACGCCGCTGGCAATAAAGGTCGTGGTAATGGCCGTTTTCATATTCGCGTATTGTTTGCCGCCGAACAGCTGGGAAATGACCACAGAACAGCCGATGTTGCAGCCCATGGCAATCGCCATGAAAATCATTGTGATGGGATAGGAGGCTCCCACCGCCGCCAAAGCGTCTTCTCCCACAAACCGCCCGGCAATCATACTGTCGGCGATGTTGTAGATCTGCTGAAACATGACGCTTACCAGCATGGGAATGGAAAATGTCCAAAGAACCCTGCTGATTTTTCCTGTAGTCATATCTGTCATCATGATAACTCGAAGTCCTTTCTGGGAGCTGTGTCAGGCGGAAAACCGCCTGACACAGGCAACGGCATTTTCTCCCGCCTGCAGTCGCCCTTGACCGGAGAAAATGCCGTCGAACGGAGTGCTTATTTTGTAAAATATTCCATGCCGGAGCGGAAAATCATCATGTCTTTCTCGCCCGGTACATTCTTGCTGATGCAGTTCCCCACACGTTCGCTGTGACCCATCTTGCCAAACACCCGGCCATCCGGAGAAGTGATGCCCTCAATAGCCATATAGCTGTCGTTGGGGTTAAAGGCAATCTGATAGGTGGGCTGCCCGGCCAGATCCACATACTGGGTGGCAATCTGTCCGCCCGCGATCAGGTCGTTCAGCAGGTTCTGCGGGCAGATAAACCGTCCCTCGCCATGGGAAATGGGCACCGTGTAGACATCGCCCACATTGGTATTATAAAGCCATGGCGATCTGTTGGAGCTGATGCGGGTCCCTACCATCATGGACTGATGGCGGCCGATGGTGTTGAACGTCAGGGTAGGAGAATCCTCACTGGGCTCCATGATCTCGCCGTAGGGAACAAGTCCCAGCTTAATCAGAGCCTGGAACCCGTTGCAGATGCCCAGCATCAGGCCGTCTCTCGTTTTGAGAAGGCCGGAAACCGCATCGCTGATCCGGGGATTCCGGAAGAAGGAAGTAATGAATTTTGCGCTTCCGTCCGGCTCGTCGCCGCCGGAAAAACCGCCGGGAATCATAATCATCTGCGCCTGCTCAATCCGCTTCGCAAATTCCGCCACAGATTCTTCAATCTGGGCACTGGTCAGGTTGCGGATGACAAAAATATCGGCCTCGGCGCCGGCTTTCTCAAAGGCACGGGCAGAGTCATACTCGCAGTTGGTACCGGGGAACACCGGAATGAGCACCCGGGGCTTCGCATAGGAAACCGGAGATTTCATCCGAAGCCCCGGGTACTCATT
>DBGCDL010000013.1:0-82409 GCA_048358235.1 Oscillospiraceae bacterium | reverse complement strand
TCTTCTACCACTCGCTGTTTAAATTCTCCGCTAAACGGTTGACCTTTTGGCATAGAAAAACACCCCCAAAGTTAGTTTCAGTATATCATACTGTCTAGCTTTAGGGGTGCAGTTCACTCTTTTTTACAATGTTATATTACCACAAAATCACACTTTTTTCAAGTCTTGTAATGCGGTTTTCCATGATGTATAACGGATACGAGGTGATGTTTCATGGAGGACATGGAATTTATGGGGTTTTCCGTTTCGCCGCTTCCAGTGAAAAAAGAGAGGGAGCGCTGCAACAAAATGACCGAAACATTCGGTCTGGAACTATCCGAGCAACAGATGGAACAGCTCATGGTTCGCCGCAGCGAAGCGCTCAAGGCAGCCGGGCGGGTAGAACTGGGCGGCGGTGTTCTGGAGAAGCTGGTGTACACCTTCTGCGATTCTCCCTATCTCCGGCAGGCCGACTATGCGGAAACGCTGGAAGAACTGCAGGATCTGTTCTACTATTTCAAAACAGAATGCACGGAACAGCTCACCGACGACGAGCTGCTGGAGGCAATGCGGCTGATTTACAACGAGGCTGCACGGGGAAGTCTGGATTTTCTCGCAGGAATCGACCGGGACACCATGTGCAGGGTGGCAGTGACAGGCAGCCTTCGCGGCACGTCACTGACGGATGAGGAGGACTATGACGAAGAAGAGGAATAGCCAGCCGCTGCAGTCTCCTCTTTCTGTGGAAGAAGAGCTGGCTGTCCGAAGTCGGCTGCTGGAATTTCTGGCTGTCCGGACAGAGCGGTACACCTTTGGCGACAGCAGCTCCGTTCCCGTCGAAACTGCGCAGCGGCTGCTGTCATCCATTTGCTTCTGTCTGGGGGTTGGGCCGGACAGCAGTCCGGAATGCTGGCGGCATTTGCTTACCGGGGACATGGAAAGCCTTTTCGCACAGGGAATCCGCCAGACGGAACAAAAGCTTGCCGCCGGAAAAAGGCTGTGGGAAGCCGTGTGCAGGCACCTGCCGAAAGCAGAAAACCGTTCCATGCTGGACACTCTGAAAAGCATCGGCAGCTTTTGGAAGCGATATGATATCCGTTTCTTCGCCCATGAAATTCCCTGCGACATCGACTACCAGCTTTTTCTGCCTGTGCCCGAACGGCTGCAGGGGGTCGATTACGTCAATCTTTATCTGGAAAGGCTGGCGCTGGAAAACGATTTTCTTCTCCGCTTTTCCCCGGAGGCGGAGATCTCCGTTCTCGTCGGCTGCTGCCCCGACTATAGGGGGCTTCTGATTAACCTTTTCGAGTCGGTTGCCGTCAATGCGCTGGGGCTGACTCTTTTGGGCGAGGATGCTGACTTGCTGGGTGTTTCTCCGGAAAGCTGCCGCCTGCTCGAAAAGCGGTTTGCCGCCATGACAGAACCGGAAGCCGAGGAGGCTCTTTGTCGGGCAGCCAAGGAGTTGGCGGAGCACAAAAACCTTCGGGAGGAAAGACAGATTGCCTACCTGACCGAATGCGCCCGGCAGCTGGCGCCGAGGGCGGCGGCAGTCTGCCGCACCGGCGGAATGGCAGGAGTTTTTGTGCAGGGACAATCCTGAGGGCAAAAAAGGGCACGGCCGTTAAAACGGTCGTGCCCTTTTCGTTTTTTCTGTAAAACTCCGCCTTTTCCATGAGGAAAATCAATAGCTGATCTTAATGGTTTTGATCTCGAAAGGACGGAAGGACAGGCTGATTCTGCCGTCCTTAACCGGTACGGAGGAAAGAATTTCTTCGAGCATATTCGTTTCTTCTACAGATTTCGCCCCTTCGGGGAGTGTAACATTAGTCTCAGCGTAGGTTCCTTCTGCCTCGTAAAGCCGGACAATAAACGCTTTTTCCACATCCTCGCAGGGCTTCACGGTCTCGGCAATCACGTTGGGAGCTTCTACCGACAGCAGAGACGGCATCGTGTACTCGCCCTGGGAGATGACCGGCGGATAATTGAACCGATAGGCAGGACGGATGACGCTTTCTGCGCTGAACCCGCTGTCATGGGGCAGGAAGCTGTAAGCGCAGGTATGCAGTCCCTCGTCACCCCGGGTATCCGGACGGACTCCGCTCTTGTGCAGGGACAGGCGCAGGCTGCCGCCCTCCGCGGTAATGCCGTACTTGCAGTCGTTCAGCAGAGCACAGCCGCACCGGGTTTCGCTCAAATCGGTGTACTTGTGGTTAATGACCTCGAACATGGCCTGTTCCAGGCTGTTGTTGCGGGTGGTGGGCTTGCAGGCATAGCCGAACTGAATCTCATGGCGGGCCTGACGGGCAAGAATGGCGGTGTCAAAGGCGGTCTTGAGCAGACGGCGCTTGTCGTGCCAGTTCATCTCGGTCTCGAAGTCCACACGGGGACTGTGCGCATAGAACACCATGTCCTGACGGATGGTGCTCCGGTCGGACAAGCGGTAGGTGCGGCGGAACCGGAACTCGACCGAGCCGTCGGAAACAACCTCTTCCCCGGTCAGTTCGGCGCAGTCCTTCAGCTTCATCATGGCATCCGCGTCGATGTCCCAGTTGTCCCATGCGCTGGGAGTATCCTCGCCCATCAGGAAGGTATTCAGCGGCAGGCCGTTCACCAGTTCGCGCCCGCTGCGCAGATCAGTAAAGGAAGAGATGTATCCCTTTTCGTTGAAGACGGCTTTGGCAAACGGAGTGGTCAGCACTCTGCCCTCATAGGAAAATGCGGAGGGAGAGGCCGCGCTGCCGCCCCGGGCAAAGCTGACGGAAGAAAAAGCGGGAATGGAAACCCCGGAAACAGCCAGATATTCTTTGCCGTCCAGACCGGTGTAGGTCTGCTGGCAGACGCCTTCCAGCTTCACCGCCTCGCTGCCTTCCATACGGATTACATCATCAAAGGGGAAGCTTAAGGTGTTGACAGCGGTGACGCCGCTGCCGGAGCCCTTTGTCTCCGCCGCAATCAGTTCGTTGGCTCCGGCGATATTTTTCGCCATGTCCCGCTCGGACTGCTGCATGGCAGTGGTGATGCAGGTGCCGGGAAGTATGTCATGGAACTGGTTGACCAGCAGCGTTTCCATCAGAGGGGCAATCTTTTCGCCGGAAGCTTCTCTTCCTTCCGCCACCGCATTGGCTACGGTGACCAGCTCCGCGTTGTGGAGGGCAATCTCGCATTTGCGGTTGTTGCGCTTGATGGTATGCTGACCGGTAAGAGTGCCCCGGTGCAGCTCCAGATACAGCTCACCGGCATAGCGGTTGGGACGGACCACATTCTTTTCCAGATCCTGCATAAAGGCCGAAACTGTGGTGTGGTACGCCTTGGGGCAGCCGTCCAGATCCGCACAGCGGCGGGACATTTCAATCTCTTCAAACTGGGGTCCGCCGCCGCCGTCTCCGAAGCCATAGGAGATCAGCCGCTGATCGGTCACGGTCTTCTGACGCAGGGAATCCCCTTCGCCGTGTCCTTCGGTACGGCCGATGAGAGACTTCGGCTCCGGCCAGTTCTGGATGGTGTTGAAATGGACAAGCACCTGACTTCCGTCGATGCCCTCCCACAGGAAGGTGTCATAGGGGAACGCATTGGTGTCGTTCCATGTCATTTTGGTGGTCAGGAAATACTTCACGCCGCAGCCCTTCATAATCTGGGGAATGGCGGCGCTGTAGCCGAAGGTGTCCGGCAGCCAGAAGGCGTCCGATGTAAAGTTGAAGTACTTGCGGGTATAGCGCTGTCCCCACAGGAACTGGCGGATCATTGCCTCGCCGGAGGTAATGTTGCAGTCGCATTCCACCCACACGCCCCCGTTGGGCTCATAGCGGCCTTCCTTGATCCGCTCCTGCATCCGTTTGAACAGCTCCGGATAATGGCGGCGGATCATCTCGGCATGGTAGGCGCTGGACTGGACAAAGGTGTACTCCGGGAACTCGTCCATGAGTGCCATCTGCTTGGAATAGGTGCGGGCGCACTTTTTAACGGTTTCCGAAATGTCCCAAAGCCACGCGGTGTCCATGTGAGAATGGCCGATAATGCCGCATTTGGGTGCGGAGTCGGCGTTTTTCGCTTCCAGACAGGGGCGCATAATCTCCCGGGCTTCCTTCAGAGCTGCCCTCCACACGGATTCTTCGGTAAATTCGGGGGAATAATATACGGTCTCGTGAACTTTGGTCAGACAGTTGATTACATCGGCTCTCCGGAAGCTGTCCGGATCCATTGCCGCGGCCAGCTGGTTCAGCGTCCGCAGATCATAGATGAAATCGGCAATGTCCTGATTCTTGGTGCAGATGTCCACGGACTCATAGGTATAGCGGAAGGTGCGGGGCTCACAGGTTTCAAACGGCATGCAGCCGATGACATAATGGCCGGCATAAGCCTCCAGATCAATCTGGATGGTGTCTCCTGCGGAAGGATAAAGCCGGAGTAAATCACAGTAATGATTTCCGTGAGCGGTCGGTGCGATTTTGTAGGCATAGTTTCCATAGGGAACGCCGTCCACAAAGAGCATGGTCTCATAGCTTCCCAGATGAGGGTAGAGATAAATGGCTTTGCCGTCCAGCTCTGCGGGAACGGTGTAGCTTCCCTGAAACCAGCAGTAAGAACGCTCCCCTCCCCACACGTCGCCGGGAGCGGCATCCACGTAGAGGGAATCGGCGGGAGGTGCATCCAGCTGATCCGTCGTTTCATATTTTTTCATGGTAAGCGATCCCTGCTTTTGGAAAATAAAGGGATCCAGCGTTTTTTCCAGCTGTTCCAGCTTGGAAAGCATGCGCGCAATTTGAGGTTCATTCAGCATAACGATACTCCTTTTCATTGTTTGACAGGGGCAGACGCCTTTTCGGACAATTTCTGAAAGCCCAAAAAATCACGGGGCCACCGCCCCGACGCAGACATTATTATAGCATCCGGCGGCCGAAAAGTACACATCAAATCCTGGATAAAACCATAAAAAGGCACTCTGTTCTTGCAGTTGAAAAAAGTGCTTTTTCCTTCTTAAGGCTAATTGTACAAATAATTTACAAATTTTAGGGCATATTTTTTTACAGTGGGCTTTTGAACCGGGTTCTTTTTCCGGTTTAGCTTTGCTGTCATCCCGCACTGTCCATTCCCGGACACGGGTTTCGATTTTTACATTTTAGCTAGCTAAACAGGTAAAACATAGGGCGTTTTACAACAAAATGTATTATAAAAAGTGTGATAAAGTATATAAAGTTTTTTAACAAAGTATTGACAACCAAAAAACTTGTGCTATAATTATGAATATGTTACAGAAGTATTTTACATAAAATTTAACGCTTTATTGTGATGAAAATGTAGAAAAATTGTTTCCCGGCTTGTTTGACTTTATCCCATATACAAAATACAAAAATCCGGCTTTTTGCGGTTTGTTGTGAGTATCAGACTGCATTATGGTCATAATTACGTGGTATCTATCTTCTTTCGGTGAAGGCCGGACACACCGTACGGATCCGAAAAAAAGGCATATGCCAGGTAAAAGAATGTCTTGTAGAAATTTAATGAAAGAACGGCACCCAAATATTTTCAGAAACTGCAATTTACGGCTTTTCCGAAAAACAGGAACTGCACAGCTTCGTTAAATTCTATAAAAATTTTTCTTCGGAATAGGAGTGAGGATATGGCAAAAGTGAGAAGAAACGGAAAAAAGTTTACCATGGACGACGTGGAGCTGATTTTTCTTTCCCTCCCCACAGTAATATGGTATATACTTTTTTCTTTTCTGCCGATGATCGGCATCGTGCTCGCGTTTAAGCAATATGAGCTTACTCCGGGCGCAGGGTTTCTGAAAAGCCTTTTTGACAGCAAATGGATTGGATTGGAGAACTTCAAGTTTCTCTTTGCCAGAGACGACATCTGGGGTGTTCTCGGAAAAACAGTGGGATATAACCTGCTGTTCATTGTGCTCGGTCTGGTGATTCCGGTTACCTTGGCCATCATGATTTCTAACCTTTACAGTCAGAAATTAGGCAAGGTGTGCCAAACGGCGATGTTCCTGCCGCACTTTATGTCCTGGGTTGTGGCAAGCTATTTCCTGTTTGCGTTTTTAAGCCCGGAAAAAGGTATGATCAACCATTGGCTCCAGAGCATGGGCCATTCCTCCGTCAACTGGTACGGAGAAGGCGCCAATAAATACTGGCCCTTCCTGCTGGTCATTATGAACATCTGGAAAACCACCGGCTACGGAATGGTCGTCTATCTGGCCTCGATTACCGGCATTGATTCTACTTATTACGAAGCGGCAGTAATCGACGGCGCTTCCAAATGGCAGCAGGTGACCAAGATCACGCTTCCCCTGCTGAAGCAGATCATGATTATCATGACCATCATGGCCATCGGCCGGATTTTCAACTCCGACTTCGGTCTTTTCTTCCAGGTGCCCAAACATCAGGCGCCGCTGTATCCCACTACCCGTACGCTGGACGTCTTTGTCTACGACGCGCTGATGCAGATGAACGATATCAGCATGAGCTCCGCCGCAGCCATCTTCCAGTCGATCGCCGGATGCATCACCATTCTGACGGCAAATGCAATCGTATCCAAAATTGATTCCGAAAGCGCTTTCTTCTAAGGAGGGGAATGGAATATGTCAAAAACTGTCCGTGCCCCCAAGGAGCGTCAGGCGCCTGAAGGGGTTGCAAAATTCAACCGGGTCTCCATGCCCGCAAACATCATTTTCTCTGTCATCTTTATTTTGGCGGCTCTTTGCTGTGTCATTCCGCTGATCTTTGTTATTATCATTTCTTTCAGTGACCAAAGCTCCATCAACTCCATCGGCTACAGCTTTACGCCCCTGCAATGGTCCGTAAAGGCCTATTCGGCTCTGTTCAAAAATGCTGCCGCCGTGGTAAATGCCGTAGGGATTTCCCTTCTGGTCACCGTGGTGGGCACCGTTCTGGGCCTGTTTTTAAACGCTACCATGGGATATGTGCTTTCCCGGAAAAATTTTAAGCTCCGGAAGCTGTACACCTATATCGTCTTTATTCCTATGGTGTTTAACGGCGGTATGGTGGCGAACTACATGATTATCACCCGGGTGCTTCACATGAAGGACACGGTATGGGCGCTGATTCTTCCGTTGGCAGTGGCGTCCTTCTACGTCATCATCCTGCGCACCTTCTTTACGACAACCGTTCCCGACTCGCTGGTGGAGTCCGGCAAAATCGACGGCGCTTCCCAGCTCCGAATTTTCTTCCAGATCGTGCTTCCCATCTCGCTGCCGGCGCTGGCAACCATCGGACTCTTTCTTTCCTTTGCTTACTGGAACGACTGGTGGCAGGCACTGATGTATGTCACCAACACCCAGAAGCTGTGGCCTCTGCAATACATGCTGATCTCCATTGAGCGTCAGCTGGAGGTTCTGGCCAACAACCCCGCCATGCAGGGTATGGCGGCTGCGGAAGTACTCAAACAGCTGCCCGAGGACGGCGTTCGGATGGCGCTGGTGGTTCTGACGGTAGTTCCGATTGCCTGTTCCTACCCGTTTTTCCAGAAATACTTTATTTCCGGTCTCACCGTAGGCGCGGTAAAAGGATAATTTTGGTCGGCGCATCCCTTCTTCTCTGTATTTAAATCCATACGTTCATGGATTTAATAAGTTAAACTTTTAGGAGGATTTGTCTATGAAAGGTAAATTGAAAGTATTTGCTCTTTTACTGGCAGCTACGATGTCAGTAGGCATGTTTACCGGCTGTAAAGGCAACAGCACCGGTTCCGGTTCCGACTCCGGCGACGGAAAAGGCGAAGTTGTCAAACTGACCTGGTATCACTGGGGCAATCAGCCCAATCAGCCCGATGCGGTAATTAAAGCTCTGAACGAGAAATCCGCCAAGGACATCGGTGTGGAGATTGACTTTAAATGGGCCACAACCGACGCGGCGGCAGTACAGCAGGTCTATGCTTCCGGCGAGGCATATGATATCGGTTTCGCCTGCAACTGGTTTGCGGATTATGTAGGATCCTCCCAGAAGAAATTCTTCCTGGATCTGACCGATCTGCTTCCGAAGGAAGCTCCCACTCTCTACAAAACCCTGCCCGAGCTGCTGTGG
Source organism: Oscillospiraceae bacterium (assembly GCA_048358235.1). Taxonomy (GTDB): domain Bacteria; phylum Bacillota; class Clostridia; order Oscillospirales; family Ruminococcaceae; genus Paludihabitans. The sequence goes on along the minus strand of DBGCDL010000013.1, from coordinate 74,385 downwards.
GAAGGTGTCAAGGTTGACGGCAGAATCTATGGTATTCCGGTTTGGAAAGACACCGCCGCCACCCAGTATTGGATGATTAACGACGATTTCCTGAAGGGCGCTGACTGCGAGGCTGAATTTAAAGCCTGCGACAGCACCGTTGCTTCCGTAACTCCCCTGCTGGAGAAGATCAAAGCCGCTCATGACGCCAACCCCGACGCTCTGCCCTGGCCGGACGGTCTGTCTGCCGCAGTGAACTTCAACAAATCCGGTCTGAACGGCATTGATACCGGCTGGGATCAGCTGCACGGCGCAATCTGGGTCGGCGTTCGCATGGGCGACACCACCAACACCGTGAAAAGCTTCCTGGACGACGAGCAGTTCATCGCCGACCTGAAAACCCTGAAGGACTGGGCTGACAGAGGCCTCTCCAACGCTGATGCCATGACAATGGAAAACGAGCCCAAACTTTTGGTTGTCGGCTCCGCTCAGGGCTGGGAAGGCGCTGAAATCAGCGCATGGGGCAAAGATAAGCCCTACACTGTGTCCATTCAGAAGAAATGCGGTCCGTACCTGACCTCCGGTTATATTCAGGGCGCGGTAAACTGCATCGGCGCAAACTCCAAGCATCCCAAAGAAGCTCTCAAGTATATGGAATATATCAACACCAACAAAGAATACCGCAACATGCTCGCCTACGGTATCCAGGATGTAAACTGGAAACTGCTGGACGACGGTACTGTGGAATACCTGACTGCTGACGACTGGGCTCCCGGTCTGTTCGCACAGGCTTCCTGGATGGAAATGTATGTTCCGAAGGGTGCTCCCGCCAACATGTACAAGAACATCTGCGAAATGTCCAACAACGCAGAAGGTTCTCCGCTGATCGGCTTTGTTCCGGTTACCGAGAATGTCAAGACCCAGGCCACCGCTTGCGCGTCTGTCATCACCGAGTACCAGAACCAGCTGAAGACCGGCCATGTGGACGATGTAGACGCAACTGTCGCAGAGCTGCTGAAGAAGCTGGAAGCTGCCGGCTACCGCGAAGTCATCGCCGAGTATCAGAAACAGGCGGATGCTTTCCTGGCTGCTAAGAAATAATCATTTACGAAAAAAAGGAATAGGGCCCATATGGGCCCTATTCCTTTTTCTATCCGGTTCGACTTGTTACACCGCGGCAAAGCCCTGTTCCAGGTCCGCCAGAATATCCTCCACGTTTTCCAATCCTACGGAAAGGCGGATCATGCCGGGAGAAATACCAGCTGCCACCAGCTGCTCATCTGTCAGCTGACGATGAGTGGCGGAAGCGGGGTGCAGAACGCAGGTGCGGATGTCTGCCACATGTACTTCATTGGAGGCAAGCTTCAGACTGTCCATAAACCGCACTGCCGCCGCACGTCCTCCTTTGATTCCGAAAGCGATCACTCCGGAGCATCCCAGAGGCAGATACTTCTGCTGCAGCCCATGGGCGGCGCTGCTCTCCAGTGCGGGATAGTTGACAAACTCCACCTTGCCGTTCTTCTCCAGATACCGGGCGACGGCTTCGGCGTTGCGGCAGTACCGTTCCATCCGGACGGGCAGCGTCTCCAGCCCCAGATTCAGATAGAAAGCCGAGGTGGCGGAGGGATAGCAGCCGAAATCCCGCATCAGCTGCATTCTTGCCTTGATGATGTAGGCCATGGCACCGAAATCACGGCTGTAGACCACGCCGTGATAGGAATCGTCCGGCTGGGTGAAATCCGGGAACTTTCCCTGTGTCCAGTCAAATTTTCCGCTGTCCACAATGACGCCGCCCACCTGCAGGGCATGACCGTCCATGTATTTGGTTGTGGAATGAACGATGATATCCGCTCCGAATTCAATCGGACGGCAAAGATAAGGCGTGGCAAAGGTGTTGTCCACAATGAGCGGAACACCGTTCTTATGAGCAATGCGGGCGAACTTTTCAATGTCCAGCACCGTCAGCGCCGGATTTGCCAGTGTCTCGCCGAACACCGCCTTGGTGTTCGGGCGGAACGCCTTCTGAATCTCCTCTTCCGAGGCGGAAGCATCCACCCAGATGCACTCGATCCCCAGCTTTTTGAGGGTTACGCCGAACAGATTTACCGTGCCGCCATAAATGGTGGTGGAGGAAATAAAGCTGTCCCCGGCGGAGCAGAGGTTCAGGATGGACAGAAGGGATGCCGCCTGTCCGCTGCTGGTGAGCATTGCACCCACGCCGCCCTCCAGTTCGGCAATTTTCTTTTCCACGGCGTCGCAGGTGGGATTGGCAAACCGGGAATACATGAATTCCGTGGGCAGATCAAACAGCTGGGCAATGTGCTCGGTGGAATCAAACCGGTAGGTGGTGGACTGGCAGATGGGCAGTACGCGGGGTTCCCCGTTTTTCGGCTCATACCCGGAGTGAAGGCATTGGGTTTCGATTTTCATAAAAACATCTTCCTTTCCGCTTGGTTTTCAAAATCAGAAGGCGGGCGGAAAACCAAATCAAAAAAGCCTCGTCTTCTGTGTTATAGAAGACGAGGCTTTTACTCGTGGTACCACTTCATTTCACCGGTTTCTCACGAAGCCGGCCTTATCGAGTACGGCAGCAGGACTTTCCCGCCGTTGATACTCTTTCTCTGTAACGGGAGAACCCGTCATCCCCTAAACGGAAAGCCGTCTCGGAAATGCCGCTCCGAAGCCATCTTCACCGTGCTTCCTTCCGCTCCGTTTCACCTGTCAGACTGTGTCTGACCCGAAGCTCTCTGTGGGAATTCCGCCCGGTTACTCTCTTCGTCATCGCATTTTTCTGATTAAATTTTGATTATCATACCACAGTCCGCACCGCTTGTCAAGGAGTTTTTGGCCATGACCGGCTCCTGCCCGCCCAAAAACGGACTACAGCTCTTCGGAGAGCTCCGCCCATTCCATGAAATATTCCTCATGAGCCGCTTTTGCCTGTTCCAGCTGTGCGCAGAGTTCGGTCAGCTTCTCATAATCCGCACCGGTTTCGGGAAGCGCAATCTCTGCTTCCAGCCGGGCGATTTCCTCTTCGCTTTGGGCGATCAGTTCCTCCAGCCGGGCGGCACGGGTGCGCCGTTTGGTCTGTTCGGCACGCTCCTGCTTGGAACGGTAGAACTTTGTCTCCGCAGCGGGACGGGGAGGCGGGGGCGGCGCAGCATCCGCCTCTTTTTTCTGCTGTTCCAGATAGAAGTCGAAGTTGCCGTTGTAAATCGACAGTCCGTTCTTGTTCAGCTCAATGATTTTCGTGGGAATGGCGTTGAGAAAATACCGGTCATGAGACACAAAGATCATCGTGCCCTCAAACTCCACCAGTGCCTTCTCCAGCGCTTCCTTGCTCTGCAGATCCAGATGGTTGGTGGGCTCGTCCAGAATAAGGGTGTTTCCCTGTTCCTTCATCATGACCGCCAGCGCCACCCGGGCACGCTCTCCGCCGGACAGCACACCAATCTTCTTAAAGGCGTTGTCGCCGGTAATCAGCACCTGCCCCAGGATTCCCCGTGCCTCATACTGGGCCAGCAGGGGAAACCGTCCCCAGATTTCCTCAAGGGCGGTATTTTCCTTATTTAATGTCAGGTTTTCCTGTTCATAGTAAGAGGTCTGAACATTGTTGCCCCACAAAACCTCTCCCTGTGCCGGGAGAAGCCCCAGTATGGTTTTAAGGAGGGTGGATTTTCCAACTCCGTTGGGGCCGATCAGCGCCACCTTTTCTCCCCGTTTCACATCAAAGCTGATGTTTTGGGAGAGAACCAGCCGGTCCGTACACTCTCCCACAGAAAGGGTCAGATTGCGGACAGAAAGCACATCCTTCACCGGATTGCGCTCAAAAGAAAAACGAAAATGGGGGGTGGGGATCCGCTGGGACGGAGGCTCCGCCACTTCGATGTGCTCCAGCTGATGAAGGCGGCTTTTGGCCATATTGGAGGTGGTTGCCCGCACGATGTTCTTCTCGGCATATTCCCGCATGGACGCAATCTTGTTCTGGGTCGCCTCATATTCCTTCTGCAGGCGGGTAATCCGTTCTTCCCGGAGCTGTTTATACTTGGTATAGTTGCCCTTGTAGGACACCACGGTCTTATTCTCGATCTCCCAGATCTTCGTTACCATCCGGTCGAGAAAATAACGGTCATGAGACACCACCAGCAGCCCGCCCTTATAGCCCTGCAGATATTCCTCCAGCCACATCAGAGTGCGGAAATCCAGATGGTTGGTGGGCTCGTCCAGAATCAGGAGGGCGGGCTCCTCCAGCAGAAGCTTTGCCAGAGCCAGACGGGTCTTCTCCCCGCCGGACAGGGAGGCAATATTCTGCTCCCAGGAGCGATCCTCAAAGCCCATGCCATTCAGAATGGTTTTGATTTTTACGTCGATCTGATAGCCTCCCCGAACCTCAAACCAGGAGGACAGCCGGGAATATTCCTCACAGAGGCTGTGGTAGTCCGGGTCAGCTTCGGAGGAGCCTGCAATCCGGTGTTCCAGCTTCCGAAGGGTTTCCTCCGTCTGAAGCAGTTCCTGAAAAACGCTTCTCATTTCCGAATAAATGTCGTTGTCGTGGGAAAGGCCGCTGTTTTGCTCCAGCATTCCGATGGCGACTCCGTTGGTGACGCCCACCGTTCCCTCATCCGGCGTCAGCCGCCCGCAGAGAACATGGAGTAGGGTGGATTTTCCAATCCCGTTGGCGCCGACCAGCCCTATGCGGTCAGCGTCTTCAATTGTGACGGAAACGTCTTTTAAAATCAGCTTATCGCCGAAATATTTGGTGACCTGATCGAGCGATGCAAGCATGGAATCCCTCCTTCCGGAATGCAGTAATCCGGGACATACGTATTTATTTTACACAAAAAGCTCCGAAAACGCAAGACCGAATGTTTGCCCCTACTTCACAAAATGAGCATAATCCTCCGCCCGTACAAACTTAACGGAACGTGTTTTTCCGCAGCCGCAGAAATCTTTTCCTTCCCCTGAAAAATTACTTGCATTTTTCTTTTTTCCGGGATATACTATTGATAATCGTATAAACGCGCAGACTAAGGAAAGTAGATCTGTTTTCCCGCAAGCAGAGAGTGGCTGTATCAGCTGGAAGCAGCCTTTGCAGAAACGGATTGAAGTTCCCTTACGAGCGGCGCTGATGAACAGGCTTTCGCCTCACTAGTCGGCGACGGAACAGCTTCCGTTACAGAGCTTATGCCTTTCCGGCCATCGGCCGGAAGCGCCAAAAGTGTCCGCAGGAGAATTTTTTTCTTTTGCGGAAATCAGGGTGGTACCGCGGAGATGCTTCGTCCCTTGACAGCCTATTTTGTCAGGGAACGGGGCTTTTTTTGTTTTTCGTGGTTTTGCTCTGGGCATTGGCCGCGCAAGCTGTTTCTTGTACCACAATTCGGAAAGGAATGTACCAGTCATGAAAGAAGCGTTAGAAAAGATCAAACAAACGGCGGAAGCCGTACTTTCCCGCTGCTCGGACAGCAAGGAGCTGGATGAAATCCGGGTCAAATTTCTGGGAAAAAAGGGTGAGCTGACCGCAATTCTCAAGCAGATGGGCGGTCTCTCCGCAGAGGAGCGCCCGGTGATGGGACAGCTTGCCAACGAAATCCGTACGGCCATCGAAAATGACATTGCCCAGAAGCAGGCCGCCCTCAAGGAGGCTATGCTTGAGCATCAGCTGAAGGCTGAGCAGATCGACGTGACCATGCCCGGCACTCTGCCCCGGCAGGGCAAGCCTCACCCGCTCACGCTGGTGATGGATGAAATCAAGGAGATCTTCCTTGGCATGGGCTTCGACATTGTCAGCGGTCCCGAGGTGGAGTTCGACAAGTACAACTTCGAGATGCTGAACATGCCCAAGGACCATCCCTCCCGGGACACCCAGGACACCTTCTACATCAGTGACAACATCGTGCTCCGCACCCAGACCTCCCCGGTACAGGCGCGGGTCATGGAAAAGACCCAGCCCCCCATCCGCATCATCTCCCCCGGCCGGGTATACCGTTCTGATGCGGTGGACGCCACCCATTCCCCCCTCTTCCATCAGATTGAAGGGCTTGTAGTGGATAAGGACATCACCATGGCCGACCTGAAAGGAACGCTGGAGACCTTCGTCAAGCGCCTCTACGGCGACGATGCCGTGGTGCGCTTCCGTCCCCACCACTTTGCCTTTACCGAGCCGTCCGCCGAGCTGGACACCATGTGCTTCCACTGCCACGGCGAAGGCTGCCGTCTCTGCAAGGGTGAGGGCTGGATCGAGCTGCTGGGCTGCGGCATGGTGAATCCCAACGTGCTCCGCAACTGCGGCATTGATCCCGAGGTTTACACCGGCTTTGCATTCGGCCTCGGTCTTGAACGTGTGGTCATGCGCCGGTTCAACATTGACGACCTGCGCCTGTTCTTTGAAAATGATCTGCGCTTCCTGAATCAGTTCTAGAGAACCTGTGATTCAATGGCTTCTAAAACCGCTCCAGTAAGCAAATTCGCGGTTTGGACGCCATAATGAAGTCCAAATAGGGAATGAATCAGAGGTTCCCTCGGGTGCGGATGATGTACTTTACTCCGGGGCCGGCCCGGAAAACCTCAATCGCGTCAGGCGAAACCCGCCATTCCGGAATTTGATGCTCCGGCGGACGGGAAACTGCTGCGAAACAGAAAGGAATGAACTCCAGTTATGGATTTATCAATCAGATGGTTAAAAGATTATGTGGATCTGGACGTAAAGGCCCGGGCATACGCTCATGCCATGACCATGTCCGGCTCTAAAGTAGAAGGATACGAGACGGAAGGCTCTGAAATCAGCAATGTAGTGGTGGGAAAGGTGCTTTCCGTCACCCCCCATCCCGATTCCGACCACCTTGTGATCTGCAAGATCGACGCAGGTCAGGAAAGCCCGCTCCAGATTGTCACCGGTGCCAGCAACGTGGTTCCCGGCGCTCTGGTTCCGGTAGCGCTGGACGGCTCTGTCCTGCCCGGCGGGAAAAAGATCAAAAAAGGCAAGCTCCGGGGCGAGACCAGCGAAGGAATGCTCTGCTCTCTGGGAGAGCTGGGTCTGACGCTTCACGATTTCCCCTATGCCATTGAAGACGGCATTTTCCTGATCGAGGAGGACTGTGAAGTCGGTCAGGACATCCATGACGCTCTGGGCTTCAACGATACCTGCGTGGAATTCGAAATCACCCCCAACCGTCCCGACTGCCTAAGCGTGCTGGGACTGGCCCGTGAAACCGCCGCCACCTACAAGCTGCCCTTCTCCGTCCACACTCCTGTGGTCAAAGGCAGCGGCGGCAGCATTGAAGATTACGTCTCCGTAGAGGTGCGCAATCCCGCGCTCTGCCCCCGGTACACCTGCAAGGTCATCAAAAACGTGACGATTGCGCCTTCCCCCCGGTGGATGCGGGAGCGTCTCCGCGCCAGCGGCGTGCGCCCCATCAACAATCTGGTAGACATCACCAACTTTGTCATGCTGGAATACGGCCAGCCTCTCCACGCCTTTGACGCAAGCTGCATTCAGGGAAAGAAGATCATCGTCCGCAATGCCGCTCCCGGCGAGAAAATGCAGACGCTGGACGGTACAGACCGGGTGCTGGATGAAAACATGCTGGTTATCGCCGACGAAAACCGGGCAGTCGCCGCGGCTGGCGTCATGGGCGGGGAAAACAGTGCCATTACCGAATCCACCAATACAGTCATTCTGGAATCCGCCAACTTTATGGGCAAATCCATCCGCACCACCTCCCGCAGTCTGGGTCTGCGCACTGACGCCTCCTCCCGTTACGAAAAGGGACTTGACCCCAAAATGACCATGAACGCCGCGCTTCGTGCCTGCGAGCTGGTAGAGCTGCTGGGTGCCGGCGAAGTGGTGGACGGCGTGATCGACGTGGATCATTCCCCCGCGGAAACCCGGAAAGTTCCCTTTGATGTGGACTGGACCAACCGCTTTCTGGGAATCAGCCTGACCCGCCAGGAAATGATTGACATTCTGGCTCCGCTGGAACTGAAGGTGGATGGCGACTGGGTCATTGCCCCCTCTTTCCGTGCCGACATGGAAAACAAAGCGGATGTTGCCGAAGAAATCGCCCGGTTCTACGGATACGATAAAATTCCCACCGCCCTCATGAGGGGTGTGGCGGAAGCACGGCTGACCGAAGAACAGAAATTTGAGCGCACCGTTCACACCGCTCTGCAGGCGGCAGGCTGCTTCGAGGTCTCCACTTACTCTTTCATCAGCCCCAAATATTATGACAAAATCAACCTTCCGGCGGACTCCAAGCTGCGGGACTGCGTCAAGATCACCAACCCGCTGGGCGAGGACACCAGTGTCATGCGTTCTACCATCCTGCCCTCCATGATGGAGGTTCTGGCCCGGAACTACAATCACAAGAACCCCTCCTTCTGGGGCTATGAAATTGCCAACGAGTATATTCCCACCGAGCCCGGCGAGCTCCCCGACGAAAACCCGCAAGTCACTCTGGGGCTCTACGGCGACGGATGCGATTTCTACACCCTCAAGGGCATCATTGAGCGGCTTCTGGAGCGGCTCCATGTCCGGGGATGGGATATCCGTCCCGTGAAGGATGATCCCACCTTCCATCCGGGACGCTGTGCGGAGCTCTCTAAAAACGGCGTGGTTCTGGGAATTCTGGGTGAGGCACATCCCGCGGTTCTGGAAAATTATGAGCTGGGCGTAAAGGCGTATCTGGCCAAGCTTGATCTGACGAACCTGTTCGCCGTCAGCGACAAGGTAATCGAGTACAAACCCATGCCCAAGTATCCGGCCACTACCCGGGATTTGAGCATGGTATGCGACCGGGAGCTGCCCATTATCGAAATTGAAAAGGCCATCCGCTCCTCCGCAGGAAAATATCTGGAGGCAGTCACCCTCTTCGACGTGTATCAGGGCGAGCAGATCGCGGCGGACAAGAAGAGCGTTTCCTATTCCATTATTCTCCGCTCCCCCGATTCCACTCTTACCGATGTGGAAGCCGATGCCGCAGTCAAGCGGATTCTGAAGGCTCTTGAAAAAATAAATGTGGCTCTTCGGGAAAAATGAGTTGTTTATTTGGAAATGATATAGTATAATAGAACTGAATTTATCTGATCCAATCCTTTTTCGGACATGGTTTCCGGCCGGGATTTTTCCCGTTTCGGTTGATCTTTTGATATAGGGAGGTTTATTGCGATGTATGATAAGACGATGACATTTTCTGTAAACGACGAGAAAGATCTGGAAATGAAAAAGATATTGACCACCGTTTATGATGCTTTGAGTCATAAAGGTTATAATCCCATCAGCCAGATCGTGGGTTATATTTTGTCTGAGGATCCTACCTATATTACCACATACAACAATGCCCGGAGTCTGATCCGCCACATTGACCGTGACGAACTTTTGCAGGCCATGGTAAAGGCTTATCTGGCCGACTGAGTGCCAACACTGCAAAGCCGCTGCTTTTCTCAACGAAAGCAGCGGCTTTTTGATTTCCTCCGGCAATCCTATTCAGCGCTGATCTCCCCGTCGCTGACCCGCACGATCCGGGGCGCAAGCCGGGCAATGGCGGGGTCATGGGTAATGAGGATCACCGTTTTCCCCTCCCGGTTCAGACTGAAGAGAATCTCCATGACGGCGGTTCCGGATTTGGTGTCCAGATTTCCCGTAGGTTCGTCCGCCAGCAGGATGGGGGGGCGGGCGGCAATGGCCCGGGCAATGGCCACCCGCTGCTGCTGACCGCCGGACATCTGGCTCGGAAGGTGGGTCATCCGTTCGCCAAGCCCCACCTGCTGCAGTGCGGCCAGCGCCAGTTCCCGGCGGCGGGCCTTATGAATCCCCCGGTAGGTCAGGGGAAGCTCCACATTTTCCACCGCATTTAAGCTGGGGACAAGGTTAAAGCCCTGAAAAATAAATCCGATCATTTTATTCCGGATGGAGGAAAGCTCCTCATCCCCCAGAGTCGCCACATCCGTACCGTCCAGCAGATAGCTCCCCCCGCTGGGAACGTCCAGACAGCCTAAAATGTTCATCAGGGTGGATTTTCCCGACCCTGAACTCCCGACGATGGCCACAAACTCGCCCTTCGACACCGTCAGGCTTACGTCCTTTAACGCATCCACCCGGTTTTCACCGGGATTATAGGTTTTGCAGATATGGGAAAGCTCAATCAGTTCACTCATGGGATACTCCTGCCTTTTTCTGTCTTGCGCGCCCATTGTGCCCGCACAAGAATTTTTTGTTTTTCAGGCGGCACCGCCCGGGCATCAGCCGCCAACCGCACAGCTGTACTGATAAAAGTTTTCCCCCATTTTCTCGGTTCCAAACGATTGTCCAAACAAAATTGGGACGAATCATCGGTAAACTGCCCCGAACCATTCCGATTTTCGACAGAAATCGGAATTTCACTTGCTTTAACGCGCTAAAAGGCGTACAATTAATTCATGTATTTTCAGGGTGTTTTGCATCTGATAAAGGAGACTTGCATGGTGAGAAAACTGTTAATGGGCAACGAAGCCATTGCCTTGGGCGCAATCCGCGCGGGCGTGGGTGTCGTGACCGGCTATCCGGGAACGCCCTCGACCGAGGTATTGGAGACGGTTGCGAAAAATCGCCCGGAAGGGCTTTATGTAGAGTGGTCCGTCAATGAAAAGGCGGCAATGGAAGTGGCAGCGGCCGCCGCCTATGCGGGACAGCGCACCATGGTGACCATGAAGCAGGTGGGGCTCAACGTTGCGTCCGACCCGCTGATGAGCCTTGCCTATGTGGGCGTAAAAGGCGGTATGGTCATTGTCGTGGCAGACGATCCCGGCCCCATCTCTTCCCAGACGGAGCAGGATACCCGGCATTTCGCCCGGTTTGCCAAGCTGCCCGTCTTTGACCCGGTATCCCCCGAGGAAGCCTACGAAATGATTCAGGATGCCTTCGAGTTTTCCGAACAATATCACACTCCGGTACTGTTCCGGCCCACTACCCGGATCTGCCACGGCTGCGCCTCCATTGAAATTGACGGTGAGCGGAAGCAGATCGTTCCGGAAGGGTTCCAAAAAGACGCCAAATGGGTGATCTTTCCCCGGCTCACCTACGCCAATCACATCCAAATTGAGGCGCGGAACCAGAAGCTGACCGGTGTGCTGTCCGGCTACCGCTTCAATGAATTCCGGAAAGCTGCCTCCCGCAGGGGAATTGCCGCCGGCGGAATGGGCTATATCTACGTCCGGGAAGCTCTGGGCGGGGAAACGGTTCCCCTTTTGAAGGTGGCGACTCCCCATCCCTTCCCGGAGGAACTGGCGCTGGAATTTCTCAAAAGCGTGGATGAGGTGCTGGTAGCAGAGGAGCTTGACCCGGTCATTGAACGGGAGCTGACCTTCCTTTGCGGAAAATATCACCTTCCCACCGTCATCCGCGGCAAGCTGACCGGAGATGTTCCCAACGCGGGCGAGCTGTCCGTGGAGATTGCGGCGAAGTTTTTGTCTTCCTATCTGGGAATCAGCCTTGGCCCTAACAGCGCAGTACCTGACGCGCCGCCTCCGCTGCCGGTACGCCCGCCGGTGCTCTGCGCCGGATGTCCCCATCGTGCTTCCTTCTATGCGGTCAAACAGGCCATGAAGGGCAGAAAAGCAGTGTTCAGCGGCGATATCGGCTGCTATACGCTGGGAAATGCCGCCCCGCTGGACATGGTGGACACCTGCCTCTGCATGGGGGCGGACGTGACCATGGCCCAGGGACTTCACCGGGTGGAGGACGGCGTGCATTTTGCCTTCATCGGCGACTCCACCTTCTTCGCCTCCGGCATGACGGGAGTGGCCAATGCCGTCTACAATGAGGCGGACATGGTGCTGATTGTTCTGGACAACTCCACCACCGCCATGACCGGTCACCAGCCCCATCCCGGTACCGGAAAGACCATGATGGGAGATGTCACCGAAAAGATCAGCATCGGCCGGGTGCTGGAAGCGCTGGGCGTCAAATCGGTGGAGCACATCAACCCCTTCCGCCTGGAAGAAGCGGTGGAGGCGGTAAAACGGGCGGCTGACATCAGGGGAGTATCCGCAGTGATCTTTGAAGCTCCCTGTATTGCTCTTACGAAGCCCCCGGAAATTTTTCAGGTGGACCCGCAGCAGTGTGTGGGCTGTGAAACCTGCATCTTCGAGCTTGGCTGCCCCTCTCTGGTGTTTCAGGACGGCAAGGCGGTGATTGACGCCTCTACCTGCCACGGATGCGGAATCTGCGCGCAGGTCTGTCCGGTAACCGCCATTGCTCCGGCGGAAAGCCGGAGCTCCATCAGAAAGGACGGTTGATTCGTATGCTGAACTGTTTGCTGGCAGGCGTGGGCGGACAGGGCACGGTGCTTGCCTCCCGGCTCATCGCCCAGGCTGCCATGGAAAAAGGGGAAATGGCCCGGACTGCCGAAACCATCGGCATGGCCCAGCGGGGCGGCTGCGTGGTCAGCCATGTCCGGATCGGTGACGATGTGTTTTCCTCTCTCATTCCCAAGGGAAAAGCAGATGTCATCCTCGGCTTCGAGCCGGGGGAGGCAGTGCGCTGTCTCCCTTATCTGAAGCAGGGCGGAGCCGTTGTGGCCGCTAAAAGAGCGGTACGTCCGGTAACTGCCTCCCTTAGCGGGGCCGAATACGGCGGCGGACCCATGATTGAATATCTCAAGGCCCACTGCAGCCGGCTGGTCGTGGTGGACGGGGATGCTGTCTGTGCCGCCTGCGGTTCTCCAAAGGTGCTGAATTCCGCGCTGCTGGGCGCTGCCGTTGCCGGCGGGTGGCTGGGAATCACCATGGAGGAAATGGAAGCCACAATCCGCCGCCGGGTACCGGAGCGGTTTATTGAGCTGAATCTGAAAGCGCTTCGGCTGGGAGCTGAATTTCGCTGAACAGCCGAGAAAATTGAGAAGGAAGGGTGAACTCCAATGAATATGAATCAAACCCAGTTTGATCTGATCAAAGCGCAGCTGAAAAAGCTGACCTCACAGGACGGATTTTACGCCCGCAAGCTGGAAGGCATTGACATCGACGCCATCCAGACCCAGTCGGACTTTGAAAAACTTCCCTTTACCTGGAAGGGCGACCTGCGGGACGCCTATCCCCTGGGACTGCAGGCGGTGCCGGACAGCGAAATTGTCCGGATCCACTCCTCCTCCGGAACTACGGGAACCCCGGTGATTATTCCCTATACCCGGCAGGATGTCCTGGACTGGGCAGAAATTTTCAAGCGCTGCTACGAAACCGCAGGGGTGACCAATCTGGACCGGATCCACATCACTCCCGGCTACGGTCTGTGGACCGCGGGAATCGGTTTTCAGGCGGGTGCGGAGCTTCTGGGCGCCATGGCCATCCCCATGGGCCCCGGCAACACCGACAAGCAGCTCAAAATGATGATCGACCTGAAGAGCACCGTCCTGACGGCCACCTCCTCCTATGCCCTGCTTTTGACCGAGGAAATTACCCGGCGGGGCATCAAAGATCAGATTTTCCTGAAAAAAGCCATTATCGGTTCCGAGCGGTGGGGCGACAAGATGCGCCACCGGATTGCGGAAGAGCTGGGCGTCAAGCTGTATGACATTTACGGCCTCACCGAGGTCTATGGCCCGGGCATCGGCATCAGCTGCGATTATGCCTGCGGCATGCACTACTGGGACGACTTTATTTATATTGAGATCATTGACCCCAAAACCGGGAAGCCGGTGCCGGACGGACAGATGGGCGAGATTGTCATTACCACTCTGAAAAAGCAGGGTGCCCCCCTGATCCGCTACCGTACCCACGACTTGAGCCGCATTATCCCGGGAGACTGCCCCTGCGGTATGAAGCATCCCCGGATCGACATCATTCAGGGCCGCACCGACGACATGGTAAAGGTGAAGGGCGTCAATATTTTCCCCAGCCAGATCGACGAATTCCTGAAAGATGTGGAAGGGGCCAGCAGCGAATATCAGGTCATGATCGACCATCTTTACGGCAAGGATATCGTCACCCTCTTCGTGGAGGTTGAACCCGGCGTGGAGCAGGATGAGATCGGTCTGCGCATTGTCAACGGCTTTAAGGCCAAAATCGGCATCACCGTGATCTGCAAACCGGTAGCCATCGGCGAGCTGCCCCGCAGCGAAAAGAAATCCAACCGGATTTTCGACAACCGGTATTGATCCTTTGATTCCCCGGTATCCTGCACAGGATACCGGGGAATTTTCACACCGGAGTTTTTTCTTGATACAAACGGATTGTATTTTCAATTTTCTCTTGCAATTTTCTCCGCCTTATTGTATTATTTACCTAGTACAATAATTGCAGGAAAGGAATGGTGACTATGGAACCCGCATTGAGAGTGGAAAAACTGTCAAAGCGCTACACCGAGGTTTTGGCCGCCAACGAAGTCAGCTTTGAAGTGAACAAAGGGGAAATCTTTGCTCTGATCGGCCCCAACGGTGCCGGAAAGACCACCACCATACGCATGATCTCCACCCTGATTCAGCCCACCTCCGGCGATGCCTTTGTGGAGGGCTACAGTGTCGTCCGCGAACCTGCCAGGGTGCGGGAGCGGATCACCTATCTGCCGGACGAAGCCGGAGCCTATAAAAACATGACGGGAAAACGCTATCTGGAATTTATGGCTTCCCTGTTTTCAAACGACAAGGCGCTCTGCCGGGAATATGTGGACACGGCCGTAGAGATCTGCGGGCTGGGTGACCGGCTCAAGGACAAAATCGGCACCTACAGCCGCGGTATGATCCGCAAGCTGCTTCTTTCCCGGGCAATTATGACCCGCCCGGTGCTGGCAATTCTCGACGAGCCCACCAGCGGGCTGGACATTCTCAATGCTCTGGAAATCCGGAGAATGATCCGGAGTCTGGCGGATCAGGGGATGGCATTTCTGGTCTCTTCCCACAACATGCTGGAAATTGAATTTCTCTCCGACCGGGTCGGCATCATCAGCGGCGGCGTTCTCCACATGACCGGGCGTCCGGATGAACTGAAACAAAAAATGGGCGCCGCAAATTTGGAGGAAGTCTTTGAACGTGCTGTACAGGAAGGGGGGCATGCGGAATGAAATTCTGGAGCCTTTTGAAAAAGGAATTGCGGGAGCTGCTCACCCTGCAAACCCTGTTGGGACTTTTGGTTGGGGTAGTGGTCTTCTTCCTTGTAGGCCAGTTTATGAGCGGCATCGGCAATGAAATGCAGGAGAAAATGGGAAGCGTAGTGGTGGCTGATCTGGATCAGTCCGAGCTCACCGTCCAAATCAAGGAGCACCTGAAAACCAGCGGGTTTGAGGTGGACGAAATCTCCGGCGGCACCGATGCGGAACTGGTGAATGCCGCCAAAGCTTACGATCACAGCACCGTACTGGTGATTCCGGAGGGCTTTGCCGCCGGAATTGAGGCGGGCATTCCCCAGTCCCTCCGGGTAGTCAGCAGCCTGACCAGCTTTGGGTTGATTTCGGGGAACGATTCCTCCGCATCCTCCGCGGGAACCGAAGTGGGGAAATTCATTACCGACAACCTGATTCAACAGGATGGCAGCTACAGTCTGGAATTCATCAAAAACCCGGTATCCACCGCCGACGTCACGGTGGTAAAAGGCAGAAGCGCCCAGATCAGCGCCTCCATGGTGCAATCCTTTGCCATGCAGCAGACCATCTTCATCCCCCTGGTAGTCTTTATCCTGATTACCTTTGCCTCCCAGCTGAACATCTCTGCCATCGCCAATGAAAAAGGGGATAAAACGCTGGAGACCCTTCTGTCCACTCCGGTTCCCCGGCTGGCGGTGCTTGGCTCAAAGATGTGTGCTTCCGGCATTCTTTCCCTGCTGATGGCAGTGGTTTATATGACGGGCTTCTCCACTATGATGGGTGGAATGATGGGCGGGATGACCGGGGGAATGTCCGGCGCTTCCATTGCGGAAGCCACTGCACCCATGTCCGACGCAATGAAGGCTCTCGGCCTTCAGCTGGGGGCGGGACAGTATCTGCTCATCGGAATCCAGCTGTTTTTGACGATTATGATCGCTCTGGCAGCCAGTATGATTCTGGGCGCTCTGTCCAAAGATCTGAAATCCGCCAACGGGCTCATTGCCCCGCTGATGTTTCTGGCCATGATCCCCTACTTCGTCTCCATTTTCTCCGACGTGAACCAGCTTCCCCTGGTCGGCCAGATTCTCATGTATCTGATTCCCTTTACCCACACCTATACCGCGTCAGCCAATCTGCTGTTCGGCAATTTTGCTCTCTTCTACGGCGGTATGGCCTATCAGATTGCCGTGCTGGCACTGACGCTTTACATGGCGGTGCGGGTATTCTCCACCGATAAAATTTTCACCATGACTCTAGAATTCAAGAAAAAGAAAAAGACCCCGAAAATCGCAAAGGCCGGCTGATTTCAGCCGGCCTTTGGCCTTTTTTCAGGGACATTGGATTCCAATGGGAACTGAATCCCCATCTTCCCATTGGGGACTACACTGTCAGAACAGACGCAGCTGCACCTCTTCCGGGGCATGGCCGCCCATACGTCCGGTTTCCCATGTGAGACTGCCGGACGGCAGCTCCTCCAGGAATGGGGAATCCTCCCCCGGAACGGTCAGAATCAACTCCTCCCGGGCACGGGTAATCCCCACGTAAAACAGCCGACGTTCCTCCTCCCAATCCGTTTCTTCCTTACGGGTCAGCGGCAGAATGCCCTTGGCGACCCCCGCCAGAAAGACGGCCGGAAATTCCAGTCCCTTTGCACCGTGAAAGGTCATCAGACGAACTGCCCCGGAGTCATAACGGCCGCTGGCACGCTGAAGATCCCCCTCCTGCCCGGCAAGCAGCCGGTCCAGAAAATCCGGCATCCTCTCATAAAAGACCGCCATATTCATCAGGCGCTCCATGCTGTCGGTGAGGGGAGCCTCTCCCGCCCAGCGCTCCAGCAGCTTTCGGGGCTTTTCGCTGCCGCAAAGCGGCTGGAAAAGGGCAGCGGTTTCCCAAAATTTCTTCAGAGGTTCCGGCGGGGAAACCGCGGGAGAATTCTCTGTTCTCTCATTTCTGTTCTCCGCCCGGTCAATCAGGTCCGGCGGACAGTCAAAGCCGTATTTCAACGCGGCCCGGAGGGATGACGGGTCACCCTCCAGAAGAAACCGGAAAAATCCCAGCACTCCCCGGATTTCGGGCTTTTCGAGAAAATCCTCTCTTCCCGCAATGATACAGGGAATGCTGTCGTGCCGGAGACATTTTTCAATGACCTCCAACTGCCGGTGGGTGCGGCAGAGCACCGCAATTTCCGAAAAAGAGCGGTAGGCCTGACGTTCCTCCCCCTGCTGGCTCTCCAGCATATCCATCCCGCCGGTCATCCGTCCGATTTCTTTGGCAATGAATACGCCCTCCGAAAACCCGTTCTCCGTCCTCACGCACCGAACCTTGCCTCCCGCCGGGCGCTGGGGAACAAGCTCCCGTACCCCACCGGGATTGTTTCCGATCACAGAGAGTCCGCAGGAAAGAATCTGGGGTGTGGAGCGATAATTCCGGGAGAGCCGGATCATTTCGGCATCCGGAAAATCCGCTTTCAGACGGTCGAAACACCCGGCGTCCGCGCCCCGAAAGCTATAGATGGACTGGTCCGGATCTCCGATAACAAAAAGGCTTTGAGCGCCTTCGCTCCATTTTTGCAGAAGCCGGCGCTGCAGAGGAGCGCAGTCCTGAAATTCATCCACCAGCAGGTGCGCAAACGGTGGCTTTCCTTCCAGACGAAGCGCTCCGAGAAGCAGGTCGTCAAAATCCATAAGCCCCACTTCCGTCAGCAGCCGGCAATAGTATGCCTCTGCTTCGGGATAACCCTCCTCCGGGCCGGCAAGTCCGTTCTTTCTCCGGGACACCGCCTCCAAAAGCTGATCCGGCTGTCCTGGGGTTTCCGTCTCCCGAAGCGCCTGCTCGGCCCAATCCTTTGCCTCCGACAGGGAAATCACCGTTCCTCCGCCCAGAAGCTTCCGGCAGATGGCATGAAAGGTGCCGACGATCATGGCTTTCGCCTTCCGTTTTCCCAGCCGCTGCTCCAGCCGGGCCGACATCTCTTTTGCCGCCTGAATGGTGAAGGTCACCGCCGCAATTTCGCCGGGCTTCGCACCCTGTCCGGTCACAAGCCATTCCGCACGGGCAGTGAGCGTTTTGGTTTTCCCCGTCCCCGGCCCGGCAGTCACCGCGGTAATTCGGGCCGGAGAGGCCGCCGCGCAAAGCTGCTCCTCGTTCAGGGTTTCCGGAGCCGGCTGCATTTTTTCCTCCAAAGGGGTGGATTTCCGGGGTTTCTGCCGGGCAATCTCCCGGGGAGCCGGCTTTTGGGCGGCTTTCGGCAGCAGCAGGGATGTCTGCCCCCCGAACTGTTCCCGGTCCTCCCGTGAAAGCAAAATCACTTTTCCGTATTCTCCGTCATAACCGGGGCGGCGCTCTACCCTGCCCTGACGCAGTCTGCGGATGCTTTCCGCCACGGCCTCACCCGCCGTGCTTTCAATTTCTTCCAGCGGCGTTTCCCGCAGAATGGCAAACTCCGTTCCCAAGGACCGCAGCATCCGGTCATAGCACTCGGTGGCACGCACGCTGCCGGGGGAACATCCCCCGGCGCTTCCGATCACCTCCGGCAGGGGGACAAGGCTTTCAAAGGGCTTCCGCCCGGCCCCCGGAGGATCCGTCCGGTCGGCCAGCTCCTCCACCCGGTGCTCCACGCCGATGGTAAGCCTTTTCCCACAGACCGGACACTTTCCGTCAAGGGCGAGGGCTTCCTGCGGAGAAAGGCAGACGCCGCAGTTTCTGTGCCCGTCCCAGTGATACTTTCCTTCTTCCGGAAAGAATTCAATGGTTCCGGCAAACCCTTCTCCTGTTTGGATGGCATGTGCAAGCGCCGGGTAAGACAGTCCGGCATCCAGCAAATTGGCCTCCCGGCCCAGTTTTCCGGGAGAATGGGCGTCCGAATTGGACACCAGCGTATAATCATCCAGCGCCGACACCCGCCAGTTCATGGGAGGGTCGGAGGAAAGCCCGGTTTCCACCGCATGAATCCATGGAGTAAGATCACCGAAGCATTCCTGCATTGTCTCAAATCGTGAAAAAGCACCAAACAGTGAGAAATGCGGGGTCCAGATATGAGCGGGAATAAAAACGGCCTCCGGGCAGCTGTTCAGCGTGATTTCCAGCAAATCCCGGCAGTCCAGCCCCAGAATGGGGCGGCCGTCAGAATGAATGTTTCCGATGGCTTCCAGCCTGTGGGCCAGTTCTTCCCCGGCCTCCAGACCCGGCAGCAGAATCAGGCAATGCACCTTTCTCACACGGCCGGCTTTTTTGTAAATGCAGCTGATCTCTCCGCTGACCACGAAACGGGGGATCACTTCCTCCCCGGCAGTGTCCCCGGGGAGGCGGTATTCGTCCTTCAGCCGGTAGAGCCCCTCTTCGGCGGGGATGAGCTGCTCCGTCAGCTCGGCCCGCCATACGGGATGGGTAAAGTCCCCTGTTCCCAGCAGGCCGATTCCCTTCCGCCGCGCCCAGTAATCCAGGTGCGGAGCATCGCAGTCCCTGCTTGTGGCACGGGAATATTTGGAGTGTATGTGCAGGTCGGCAAGATACATTGTTCCCTTCCTTTCCTGTTGGCAGCCGGGCAGCCCGGTCAGGGCAGCACCACATCAATTTTTCGGAAGCGGGAGGGAGAAATCCCGTATTTCTCCCGAAATGCCCGCCCAAACGCCTTCGCATCGGGATATCCGACCAGCTCGGCAATCTGTGAGACTGTGTATTCCTCCCGGCGGAGCAGCTTGATACTTTCGCTCATCCGGTAATTGGTAATATACTGATGAGGCGTCATTCCTACCGACCTCCGGAAGAGACGGATAAAATACTGGGGATTGTACCCCATGAGCCCGCTTAGCTCTTCAATGGGGATGGCTCCCTGCTGGATATGGGATGCAATGTAATGCAGCAGCTTGGAAATTTCCAGCACCGGAGATACCAGTATTTCCTCCTCCCGGCAATAGAGCAGAAGACAGTCGCAGAGGGACGCCAGAAGCTTTTGCTTTTTGTGGTCAATCGTCTCCACAATGGCCGCAATCAGCCGCTCCAAAACCGGATTCTCCGCCAGCGGAAGTTCAATCAGCCGGTGGGTCAGCACGGGGAATACATCCAGATGCAGATGGGCGCACATCAGCGAATTTTTGGGGTTCTGAACCATTTGGTAGGGGGCGGCGGAGGGAAAAATATAAAAGGTATTGCTCCGGAGCTTTTTTTGGACGTGTTCATCGGTATAGGTGACCTCCCCGCCATACACCATATAGGCGCGGCAGTAACCGGGAGCGGTTTTCTCGATCACCTTCCAGTCCTCGGGGACCGGCATATGGCCGTAATCCAGCAGCATTGCGTACCTCCTGTTTGTTCCCGCGTCGGGGCGCCGGCTCTTGGGAATTTCCCTCTTTCATGCGGGTCTTGGCATTATTATACCGTTTTTTCAGCAAAAAGTCAATTTTCGGGGATATTATATCCCTAAATGCAGTGTGTTTTTACTGTTTTTGCGTACTATAATGATATTAGAGAAAAGGTGGGGGAACCACCCCTTTCCCCAATTACGGCCGCATTCCGCCGATAGCGAAAGGTGAAAAGTTTGAAAGAGGCTCTTTTAAACCCGCTTTGCGAAACCGGCGCAAAATCCAGAAAGGATGGTCATAAAAATGGCATTTACACAAAAGGATAAAGAAATTCTCCGCAAGCTGGCGACCCGTTACATGGAAATTGCTCAGCTTCCCGTGCAAAAGGAAAAAATTGCCTTGTGGAAGGCAATTAACCGCGGCAAAATGGAACGCCCCATGGTAGTGATCGACCAGCTGCCGTGGAATGAGCTGAACCGGACCGGGGAACTGAACTGTCAGATTGAGGACCCCACCTGGAGAGGAGTGGAGCAAAATCTCCGGGAAACCATTTACAAATGGGATCACTTCCCCGTAGACATGGTGGTAGACCCCTTCATCACCATTCCCCAGGCAATTTCCTCTACCGGCATCGGCATCTCGGCCCACACCACCTACCTGGCCGACGACCCCAACTCCACTGCCAAATCCCAGCATTTCGACAATCTGATCCACGATATGGAAGATGTTGAGAAAATTCAAATCCCCGTCATTACCTATGACGAAAAGGCCAGTGAGCTGTGGATGCAGGAAGCGGCCGACATCTTCGGCGGTGTGGCTCCCATTCTGCAGGGCGGCGTAGGAAACGTGCATCTGGGTGTCTGGGATACAATCTCCCAGCTGATGGGCGTTGAAGACATTTACTACGGCTTTATCGACACCCCCGAGCTGCTCCACGCTGCAATGGAACGGCTTACACAGGCTGTCATTTCCTCGGTTGAGCAGTACAACAAGTTCGATATCTTTAACAGCAACATCAATACCTGCCACTGCTCTTACATCTATACGGATGAGCTTCTCCCCGACGCAGGCGCCGGAAAAGGCCATCAATCCAAGGATTGCTGGGCCTTTGGTCTGGCACAGCTTTTCTCCTCCGTATCTCCCGCACTGATGGAAGAATTTGAAATGCCCTATATCTGCCGCATGGCGGAATATTTCGGGATGATTTACTACGGATGCTGCGACCGGCTGGATGACCGGCTGGACTGGGTGAAAAAGATTCCTCACTTGAAAAAGGTTTCCTGCAGCCCCTGGAGTGACCGGGACAATTTCGCCGCCAACATCGGCCCCGATCTGATTATGTCCAACAAGCCCACCCCCGCGTTTCTGGCGGAGGAGACATTCCGTCCCGACGTTATCCGTGACGATTTGCAGCACACCTACGACGCCGCCAAACGGAACGGCGTTAATCTGGAATACATTCTGAAGGATATTTCCACTGTGCGGGATCAGCCCCAGCGGCTGACCGAATGGGCTGAAATTGCAATGCGGGTAGTCAATCAGTAATTTCCACGGATGATATAACTTGTGGTATTAAAAAAGCAGAACCGACTTTAGGCCGGTGTCGATAAAACAGGAAAACTCCCGCTTGCATAGGGCAAGCGGGAGTTTTCCATATGTCGCACTATACAGTGAAGCCATGCAGTGCGCTGCTGATTTCCAGAATGGCATCCTCACAGATCAGAATTGATCTCAATCGCAAAATGGAATTCAATCGGGGCTCTGTATCTGTTTTATTTGTCTGATCCTTCAAACGGTATCAGCTCTCTGTAATATGGACAGATGTCTTCGTAACGTCCGTCTTTCATCTTGAAGCCTTGCGGAATTATACCAAGCTGCTGAAAGCCGCATCTTTCATACAGATGCCTTGCATGTGTATTCGTCTTTACAACTGCATTAAACTGAAGAATACGAAACCCCTCTTCAGCTGCCTGATGAATACAGTGCATTACCAGCTGCTCACCTATATGTCGCCCTCTTACACAAGCATCTACGGCATAACTTGCATTGCATATATGCCCGCATCTTCCGACATTATTGGGATGTAGTATATACAAACCTTCAACCCTGCCGGTTTCCTGATTTTCTGCAACACCGCAAAATGTTTGAGCTGCAAAGAATTCTTTCCCGCTATCCTCGGTCAGTCCTTCCTCCTGTGGAAAAGCAACACCGTCTTCTACAACCTTATTCCATATCTGTATCATACCGGGCAGGTCTTTTTCCTCATATTTTCTTATTATCATCTTAAATGCCTCCCAAAATTCGACATAGGTTGAAGTGAATCGTCAGGCTTACTTTGTTCGTTCAATTTCTTTTTCAGGTACATTGGCAAACCCTCGTATACAAGGGCGAAGGGTACATAACCGGCGCTTTATATCAGGGCTGTCTTTATATATCTGATAGGATTATTTCTCACTTATAATGCCTTTTCAAGATTATCCAGCTGTTTCTGGTACCGGTATATCATAGATTCCTTGCTGAAGAACTGGCATGCGGCCCATGGCGGGGAAGCGCGACAGCCCGATTCTTTCGAAAAACAAAATGCTTCGCTTTTTGTTTTATTCTATCATACAACATACCCAAGCAAACGAAAAATGCCGCGAATGATTCACCATTCGCGGCATTTTTCGTTTTATGGCGGCCGCGCGCTGCCGGTTCTGCTTTTTCGATTTGACCGGAGAAATCTCCGTTCTTATTCTGTAGCTTCAGGCTTTTTATAAACCGGTTCATGCTCCATGGAATCAATGTGATCGATTTTCTCATACTCGGTGGTTTCTGTAGGAAGCTCTTTCCGGCAAAGGCGGTTGGAAATGAAGTCCGATACCAGCGAATAAATCAGCGCAAATGCGGGAACGCCGATAATCATTCCAACAAACCCAAAGAAGCCGCTGAACAGCATAATGGAGAAAATGACCCAAAAAGCGGACAGGCCGGTGGAGTTGCCCAAAATTCTGGGCCCGATGATGTTGCCGTCCACCTGCTGCAAAATCAGAATGAAGATGATAAACCACAGACACTTCCACGGGCCCACCATCAGCAACAAAATGGCACTGGGGATGGCCCCGATAAACGGCCCGAAGAAAGGGATGATATTGGTAACGCCGATCAGTACGGAAATCAACAGCGTATATTCTGTTCGCAGGAACGGGAAAATACTCATTCCCAGAAAGCAAAGAAGGCCGATAATGCTGGAGTCGATCAGCTTTCCTTTAATAAAACCTCCGAACACGCCGTCTGCCTGACGGGTAATCCGAACCAGTGTGTTCGCGCCATTGACCGGAAACAGGGCATAGGTCATCTTTTTCGTCTGGGCTAAAAATTTCTCCTTGCTGAACAGGACATAGACAGCCACAATAATTCCCACAAAAATGTCCATTACGGTTCCCACCAGACCCATAACGCCTACGGTTACGCCGCTGACAACATTGTTGAGCTGGGGAAGCAGATTATTTTTCAGCCAATTGCTCACAAACTCGCTTGCGTTGGAAAACTGTGTATCCAGAAACTTTGCAATATCCGGATCGGAATCAGCCAGCGCAATAATCCAATTCTGGGCCTTGGTCATATTCTGGGGAAAGCTTTTGACAATGGCAGTCAGGCTCTCCACCAACTGGGGAAGCACCAGCCCAATCAACCCCGCTACAATTGCCACCGCCAGCAAAAAGGTGATGGCAATCGCAAGTCCCCGGGGCGCCTGGGACTGTTTTTGAGGAGAAGAGGACTTTTTGGCTTTCCGCAAACGTTTTTTCGGAGGCACCGGACGTTCCGCGTTCTCCCCCGCCGTCCGGGAAGGCCGCCGGGATGCTTTGGAGCAGGCACGAAACAAGGGGACAAAGCACTTGGCTTCAAAGAATTCCATCACGGGATTCAAAAGATACGCCAGTGCAAGCCCCATGATAAACGGGGTAAGGAGATTCAGGAGAAAGCCCACTCCCGCTGCGAATTCGTTAAACCGGTTGAGCAGCAGGAAAAAAGAAATGCTTGATACAATCACCAGGAAGGCCGTTATCCCCCAATAGAGATACTTTTTCTCCCATCGGAACTTCATAGCGGAAAGCTCCTTTCATGGACAGGTTCGCCGCGGGAAAGTCCCCGCGGCGGTGACATCGGATGTGCCAATCAGGCAGTGGGGCCGGCAGGCCCTTGCGGTGGTGTGTAGGAAGAAGGCGGGTTGCCGGGATAGTTCTGCTGATAGGGCGGAACGTTGGTATTGGCCCGCTGGCTTGCCCAGTACAGGGAAGCGGAGGGCTTATTCCGGATGGCAAACAGGAAAAAGGGTGCAATACTGAAAAGAATGGAAAGCACCAGATAAAGCACCTTGTTGCGGTTGTCATAGTCCTGGAAAATACGGTAGTAGGCAATATACGCAAAAACAGCATAAGCCAGACCGATCAGGCTTCCAAAGGACGAAGCCACCGATGTCAGCGCGCCGAAGCCGCCGTAATAGGAATACGGGTTGCCGTAATAGCCAAGGTCGGAAAGCAGCGCGGGAAGCTGTCCCAAAACCATTACAGCCATACTGCCGGACGCTGCGACGGACACAATCCGCAGTACCAGCAAAATCACCCGATAGTTGCTGCGCTTTCCGCAGCAAATGTCAATGTTGTCTACAATGCCGCCCAAGACCCATGCGTTAACCACAGGGATCCATGCGAGCCATGCGTTCTGATACCCCCGCTGCTTGCTGATGGTATACAGGGCCAGAGAGTTGAACACATAAAAGACAATGCCGACTAACCCCGCGAAAAAAAGCGCGACAGCAACGACTGTAACGATGGCAGATGTCATACCCATAATAATTCCTCCTTTGATGATTTTTACAAAATGATGTCTATTCTTCCAGCTGGCCGGCCAGTTGGATGGAAAGCTCCTCCAGCTGTTTGGTGTCCACAGCGGCGGGGCATTCGCTCATAAGTTCGCTGGCATTCTGCACTTTGGGGAATGCCACCACATCCCGCAGGCTGTCCGCTCCGCAGAGAATCATGGAAATCCGGTCCAGTCCCAGCGCCATGCCGCCGTGGGGCGGCGCGCCGTAGCGGTAGGCATTGACGAGAAAACCGAACTTAGTCTCGATTTCCTCATCGCTCATTCCCAGCGCCTCAAACATTTTCTGCTGGAGGGCGGAGTCGGTAATCCGCATGGAGCCGCTGGCCAGCTCGGTGCCGTTGAGCACCAGATCATAGCACTTGGCCCGGACGCTGCCCGGATCGCTGTCCAGCTTGTCGATGCATTCATCCAGCGGCATGGTAAAGGGATGGTGCATGGCATTCCAGCCTCCGGTCTCCTCGTCATATTCGAAGAAGGGGAACTCCGTAATCCAAACGAAATTGAACCCATCGGGGATGATCTCCAGCCTCTTTGCCACGGTAAGCCGCAGCTGTCCCAGAACAGGAAGCGTCACCCGGTTTTTATCCGCCACGATCAGCGCCACATCCCCTTTTTCGCAGGAAAGCGCCTTCAGCAGTGCGGACATATCCTTCTCGGACATAAATTTCCCGAAGGAGCAGGACGGCGCATCCTCCACCCAGCGGATATAGGCCAGCCCCTTGGCGCCGATCCCGCGGGCCTGTTCGGTGAGCTTGTCGATCTCCTTGCGGGTCAGTACGCCTGCGGCATTTTTCGCCACGATGGCACGTACGCTTCCGCCTTCTGCCACAGCGGCGGTAAAGACGGAGAATCCGCAGTTTTTCACAGCCTCGGAAACATCGGTGATTTCCATGCCGAACCGGGTATCCGGCTTATCGGAGCCGTAGCGCTCCATGGCGTCCCGATAGGTCAGCCGGGGAAGCGGAAGGGAGATGTCCATCCCCTTGATTTCCTTCATCAGCCGCTGTACATAGCCCTCGCCGATTTCCAGAATATCATCCACATCCACAAAGCTCATTTCCAGGTCAATCTGGGTGAACTCCGGCTGGCGGTCAGCCCGGAGATCCTCGTCACGGAAGCAGCGTGCCAGCTGAATATAGCGGTCATATCCCGCCACCATCAGCAGCTGCTTGTACATCTGGGGAGACTGGGGAAGGGCGTAGAACTTTCCCTTGTGAATCCGGGAAGGCACCAGATAGTCCCGGGCCCCTTCCGGCGTGGATTTAATCATCATGGGAGTCTCAATTTCCAGGAAATCGTTCTCGTAAAAATACTGCCGGGTAACCTGTGCGATCTTGTGCCGCATGATGAGATTCTTCTGGAGCTTTTCAGCACGCAGATCCAGATAGCGGTATTTCAGCGCCAGCTCATCGTTCACGGAGCGGTCACCGATATGGAAGGGCGGTGTCTGGGCTGTGGCAAGAATTTTCAGCTCGGTGACGAAAATTTCAATTTTGCCCGTTTCAATCTCGGTATTAACGCTTTCCCGAATCCGTACCGTTCCCTTCGCCATCAGAACATACTCGCTCTTGACAGTCTCCGCCTTGGCGAAAACCTCCCGGTCGGTAGTGTCGTCAAAGGTCAGCTGAAGAATGCCGGTCCGGTCCCGGAGATCAATAAAAACCAGGTTTCCCTTGTCCCGCTGCCGCTGGGTAAATCCGCAGACGACAACCTCTTTTCCCGCATCCGCCTCGGTAAGCTGGGTGCAGTAATGTGTACGGCGCAGTGCGCCCATAAAATCAGCCATTACGATGCTCCATTCCGCCGCTCCGCCCGGCAACAATTTCATAAGTCAAACATTCTCCCTGCCCTGCGGAGAAACCGGCAGGTGTCCAAGCCCTCCATTGAACGAAACAGACCCGGTGTTTTGAAAGCTCTGCCTGTCAGGCTTTCTTTTCACCGCTTTCCAGACCCATAATCCGCTGGAAAGCGTCCGGGCCGATCTGGCCTGCCAGCTCGTCCGCTTCCCTGGCCAGCATGGCGTCATACAGCAGATTCATCAGATCCGCCTCAAAGGCAATCTCTTTCTGCTCGCCGGTGGTCATATCCTTCAGCGCAGCCTTGCCGGTGGAAAGCTCGTTGTCTCCCAGAATCATCGACATCCGGGCCCCCAGCTTGTTGGCATATTTCATCTGTGCCTTCACGCTGCGATCCATCAGGTCATATTCCACGTAAAAGCCCTCGGCACGAAGCCGGTCGGTGATCTCACCGGCCTTGCGGTTGGCCTCTTTCCCCATGCTGCCGATATACAAGTCGCATTGTCTCGGTTTGGGCAGCTGGGTATTCTGGGCTTCCAGCACCATCAGCATCCGCTCCAGCCCCATGGCGAAGCCCAGCGCCGGAGCAGGCTTTCCGCCCAGCTCCTCCACCAGTCCGTCATACCGGCCGCCGCCGCAAATGGTTCCCTGGGCACCGATTTGGGTCGTAATGAATTCAAAAACCGTCTTGGTGTAATAATCCAGTCCCCGGACAATCTTGGGATTCACCCGGAAGGGAATTCCCATGGCAGTAAGCCGGGATTTCACCTCTTCAAAATGCTCTTTGCATTCGTCGCAGAGATAATCCAGCACCACCGGAGCAGATTTTCCGATTTCAGCACATTCCGGATTTTTGCAGTCCAGAAGACGCATGGGGTTTTTGTCCAGCCGCTCCAGACAGGTGGGGCAGAGCTGATCCTTATGGCCGCCGAAGTACTCCCGAAGCGCCTTATGATATTCCCCGCGGCAGGCTTTGCAGCCGATGGAGTTGATGTTCAGCTCCACGCCCTTGACCTCCAGCAGCTTCAGCATGTGGCTCATCATGGCAATCAGTTCCGCATCGGCGGCGGGAGCCTGCGGCCCCAGCACCTCGCAGCCAAACTGATGAAATTCCCGCAGACGGCCTGCCTGGGGCCGCTCATGCCGGAAGCAGGGGGTTACATAGCAGGCTTTCAGCGGCAGGGAATCGTTGAGCAATCCGCCCTGCAGTGCGGCCCGGACCACGCCTGCGGTGCCCTCGGGCTTCAGAGCGAACACGTCGGTGCCCTTCTGGCCCTTCACCTCAAACATTTCCTTCTGTACCACATCGGTGGTGTCCCCCACCCCTCTCTGGAACAGATCCATCTGTTCGAAAGCGGGGGTGCGGATTTCGGAGAAGCCGTACAGTGCCGCCGTTTCCAGCAGCAGGTTCTCTAAAAATTTCCATTTGTAGCTGTCAGCGGGAAGCACATCCTGGGTGCCTCTTGGTGCGTTGATCGCCATTCCATCCATTCCTTTCTCTATGCGGGACCGCAATCCCATACAACCTCAATTTCATCGGGAATCTCAACATCCGGAAAAATAAAAACACCCCTAGCCCCAATCGGGACGAGGAGTGCTCGTGGTACCACCCTGATTCAGGAAAAAGCAGATGCTTTTTCCCCTTTGTCACCCGGCTGATTCCCGGATGTGCCCCTTAACGGAGAGCCTGCGGCCGCGCTTTTTCACACGGCAGCTCAAGGGTGTCTTCCCGTCCCTCGCGTCAAACCTTTCCAGCTTCCGGTTCTCTCTGCATACGCGATGGCGCCCGCGGAACAGGGACGGCGTTTTTCGGAAAACCCGATCACACCGTCTCTCCGGGGAGCCGTCAAGACGCTACTATTCCCTGTCGTCGCTTTTTTCTATCCATTCAATTTTTTAGCCGTTACTTTTTAACAATGGTTCTCCAGTCAAGGTCGCCCCGTTCCAAACCATGAATGAGCATCTCGCCCGTGGCAATGTTCGTGGCGATCGGAATGTTATGCACATCGCAGAGACGCAGGAGATTCATCTCATTGGGCTCATGCTCCTTAACGGTCAGCGGATCGCGGAAGAAGAGCACCATATCGATCTCATTGCAGGCAATCCGGGACGCGATCTGCTGATCGCCGCCCTGTGTGCCGCTCAAAAAGCGGTCCACTTTCAGGCCGGTCGCTTCCGAAACCAGCTTTCCGGTGGTTCCCGTGGCGCAAAGGCTCTGTTTACTCAAGATCCCGCAGTAAGCGATGCAAAACTGGATCATCAGTTCCTTTTTCGCGTCATGTGCGATCAATGCGATATTCATATTTCATTCCCCTTTTCTTTTTTCGGACACTTCACATGTCAATATTCTCTTTTTCACCGGCTTTTCAAGCCCGATTTACTAAAATAGGGACGTATCTGCCGTTCACCCGTTCCGCCATCGCCGCAAAAACCCTCTCGGTAAGGGCACCCCGCGACTCCTTCCCCTTGAGAGAAGTAAAGCGGGAATTGATGTACGGATCCCACGGAACTACCCCAAACAACTGGATTCCCACTTCGTCCATTACCTCGTCCAGATCTCTGACTCCCCCCGCCGTCATCGTCTCCCGGCACACCTTATTGATAATCAGGCGGCAGGGCTTTTTGCAGTTGGAGAGAATCACGTCCACGGTTTTGCGGGTATCCCGCATGGTAATGATGTCTGGAACAGTGACCACAGCCACCAGATCCGCCAGCTCCCTGGCCAGAATGACGCTAAGCCCAAGACCGGCAGGCAAATCCAGAATCATATAGTCAAAAGAAGAAGATGCCTTTCTTAAGAGAGCCGTAACCGACGGGATATAAAAGCTTTTGGTCATGGAAACCGGCGCGCAGAGCAGTTTCAGCCGGTCATAGCGGCTGTGGGCCGCCATAGCGTCTTCCACGGCACATTTCTTTTCAAGAACGTCCCCGATGTCGAAAACGATTTTATTCTCAAGTTCCAGCAAAATATCCATGGACCGAAGTCCGATATCCAGATCCGCCGCCAGGACCGAGCTGCCCGAGGCTGCCAGTGCCAGCGCCAGAGACGCGGAAACGGTGGACTTTCCCGTGCCGCCCTTTCCCGATACAACCGCAATGATTTTTGCCATAAAAAACCGGAACCCCCGAATCTATTCCGCTCCGCTTGGGCGCCGGTTTCTCCGGCCGGTTCCAATCCGCCCGGGATCTTCGCCATACCTTGCAGAGGCCTGTCCCGTGAATCGGTGCCAAGGCGTCCGCCCTGCCAAACCCGTTCCGGGAACCGCAGCGCAGTCCCCGTTCAGGTACACCACCCCACATTAAAGACTGTGGTTTTATTATATCAACTTTCACTATTTAAAGCAAGGGAAAATACACCAAATTTGTGCACAAAATAACATGAATTTTTCTGAACAGATTACCAAATATCTGCCGTTTTCAGGGGGATTACTCCTCCGCAGCAACCGTTGCCGAAGAGCTGGGCTCCGAGGCGGAGGACTGCACCCGGGAAGATGTTCCGCCGGAAGTCTGACTTCCGGAAGAAGCAGCGCTTTCCGATGAGCTTTCCGAAGAAGCGGCGGAGGGGAGCGTGCTTAAATCCACGCCGGGATTTGCCTTGGCCTTCGCCCATGTCAGCAGAATCTGACGGAGCAGATTCTTTGCCACATAGGTACGGTTATCTGTATTTTCCAGCATAATGGAAATGGAAATTTCGGGATTGTCCGCCGGAGCGTAGGCAATGGCCGCGCTGTTGAGCCGCGTTTCCGTCACCTGCGGCGTACCGGTTTTGGCCGCCACAGAATAGCCCAGATCCGTCAACTCATAAGGTGCGCGGATTCCCTGCCCCATCAGAACCATACCGGTCCGGATGGCGTTCATGGCATCATCCGTCATGGGCACCTTCGCCGCAATCACCGGGTCTTTGGTCTTGATGACCTGACTGCCGTCATAGGAAAGTACGGATTTCACCAGATGAGTCTCATACCGGACACCCTGATTCCCCAGCGTCATGGCCTCAGTCGCCATCTGCAGGGGAGTGACTCCGGTTTCTCCCTGTCCGATGGCCGCCTGCACCACGTTTCCTTCCTGCCAGTTGGAGTCCGAACGGCTGGTGATTTTTCCGGACGCCGAGGAAATTCCCTTTTCCAGCCCGGTATCCACTCCCAGCCCAAACAGATTGGCATACTGCCCCATCTTTTCAATGGTCAGCCGCCGGCCCACATCATAGAAGAAAATGTTGCAGGACACCTGCAGCGCATGGGAGACGTCCAGCATTGCGCCCACTCTGTGCTTATCCAGCAGACAGCTGGGGCGGAAGGGCGCCGGATAGTATTCGTATACCCCGGTGCAGCGGATCTGGTTTGAAGGGGTGATGATTCCTTCCGCCAATCCGCCTGCCGCGACAATGGGCTTAAAGGTGGAGCCGGGACGGTAAGTTCCCAGAAACGCCCGGTTAAAAGCGGGGTTCCCATCCAGTGCGTTCAATTCGGCTTTGCTGACATTGATGTCATAATAGGGGTAGGAAATCGCAGCCAGAACCCCGCCGGTTTTGGCATCCAGCACCACGATGGAGGCAGCCTGGCTTTTCGTTTTTTTGGAATCGCCTTCAATGGACTTGTTGTAGTTTTCCACATAGTCCTTTAAAATGCGTTGAAGCTCTTTCTGAAAATAGTAATCCAGCGTAAGCTGTACCGTGTTTCCCGCCACAGCAGGAGTAATTTCGTAAGTATCAATCACTTCGCCCTTGGTATTCTGGATCACGCCCATTACACCGTCGGTTCCCCGAAGGACATCCTCCATGGCCCGCTCCACGCCGGAACGGCCCACGATATCGCTCATCTGGTAGCCCTTCTTCTTATAGTCCTCATACTCCCCGGCGTAAATGGGGCTCATTTCTCCGATGATCGAAGGCGCCACATCGCCGCTGACATAGGTGCGGCGGGGCTTCTCGGCAATGACTGTGCCGGGGAACTCCGTAGACTGCTCCTGAAGCCATGCCACCGATTCCGGCGAGACATCATCGGCAAAGGTAAACCGGGTGTGCCCTTCATACCCGGAAAAATCCGTCAGCATCATCTGGTACCGGACGCCGGCGATCTTCCTGCTGGTGAGCTCATCGTAGCCCTGATATTCGCAGAGCTCATATTTCTGCCCGCAATGGGAGCATTTTCCGTCGATCTTATACTTTTTAATGCCGAAATTCTGAAACAGCCAGTAAACGCAGTCCTGGGCGGTAGCGTAATCGTTCAGGGAAAGCAGATTCCGGAGCTTGGTCTTTTCCGACTCGGTGGCGGTTTCCTTAAATTCATAGGGCTCGGTCATCGTCACCGGGAGCTCGTCCAGCCAGCTCTCTCCCAATTTGTCAAAGGCGGTCATCAGACGGCTGATGGTGGCGTTGGCCGTGTCGTTATCCAGCTGGGTTTTGCTTCCGGTCTTCTTTTTCATCGCCGTAAAGTCAAATTCCAGATGGAACACCGCTTCATTGCGGGTAAGCGGGACGCCGTTCCGATCCACAATCTCTCCCCGGGCGGCGGTGACCGCCACCTTGGTTTCCGTGGATTTCTGGGACTGCTCCACATATCCCGCGCCGTTTACAATCTGATATCCAAAAATCCGGACAATACCGAACCCCAGCGCAATGACGCAGAGAAGCATCATCGCGACAATCCGACGGTTATGTGTTTTTTCAAATTCCATTGTCTTTCCGAAGCTCCTCTCTTCTGCATCAATTTTCGCAATGTAAAATGAAGCGTCTTATATCCGGGCGTTCTCGTTCAATTTTCGCTCCACAAAACGGACCAGATAGAACAGCAGCGGGGTGACCAGCACCGTATACGCCGCCGTAGGCAGGATATGCTGAACCAAAATAATCCAGCTGGAATCCAGGTTCCAAATGGCATAGTAAAAGCCGTAATCCAGAACTCCCTGAATCAGCAATAGCCCCACGCAGAATACCAGCGCATTCAGCACCTTGGTGTGGAGATAATAAATGCAGAGCAATGCCACAATCAGTCCGTAAAAAAGCAGGATTACTCCATTGAAGCCAAACAGCTTATCCGAAGAAATATCCCAGAGCAGGCCCGCCGTCATGCAGAAAAACGCGCTGGACATCACTCCCTCGTACATGCTGACGCAGACCGCCAGCGACACGATCAGAACCGGCTTGGTATGAAACACCTCAAAAAGCCCGGGAGTCGTCTGCAGGATATAGCAAACCAGAAGCAGAAGCGCGAAAATCAGCCATTTCAGCGCAGGGCGCAATTTTTCGATTTTCAAGCGGTCCACTCCTTTCCCGTTCTCTGCGTTTCAGCCCAGCCTCCGGCAAAAAATCATTTGCTGTAGTCCAGCATTTCGCTGCCCTGCCCCTCAAAGTCGGTAATTACCATCACCATGTCCACCGTTCCGGGAGCGGACAGCGGGCGCACCAGTGCAAACTTGGTCACGCCATGCTCCTCGCTGGAGATCTTTTCCACCGTTCCCACGGGAAGCCCTTTGGGGTACAGTCCGGAGGAACCTGCCGTTGTAATCAGGTCGCCCTCCTTGATTTCGGTTTCCCCCGAAAGGATGGACATCTTGGTCAGGCCGTCCTCGGAAAGTTCAATTTCCCCCTGTATGATTCCCAGCTCTTTGGAGGCGATCTCATACACGCTCACCCGGATATCCGGGCTCAAAAGGGTTGTAACCCGGGCACTGGTGGGGCCCACTTTTGTAATGATTCCCACCAGACCGCTTTCCGTCATCACCGGGTCATGAAGTGCCACACCATTCAGCGTCCCTTTATCAATGATGAAGGAGCTGTACCGGTCGGCAGGATCCCGGCTGACCACCGAGGCAGCAGCCAGCTTGAAGTCCGGATTGGTGTCCACAATGCCGGCAATTTTTTTCAGCTGCTCATTTTCATCCTTCATCTGCTCATAGTCAATTTTCAGCTGATTGTATTCCGCCAGCTGGCTTTTCAGCCGCTCGTTTTCATCCGCATTGTTCTTGGCGTTTAAGAAGGTGTCAAAAAAGTCTCCCGTCCCACGGGAAACCCATGCAGCCGCAGTCTGAAACGGCGTCGTCACCATCTCCAGCAGATTTTTGGGGATGTTGGCCACACCGTCGCCTGACGCGGAAAACAGCATCATTCCAAACAGCAGCGCCGCTGCCGCAATTATGATTTTAAATTTATGGCTTTTAAAAAATTCCAGCATGGGATGTCACCACCATTCGGATAGACTTGGGAGGAGATCCGTTTGTACCGCGCACGCTGCGGGAAGGGGTCATCCTTGAAAAAATGCGGGACGGCAGAACCCACGGATTCCGCGGATCAGGCCGTCCCGACACAGATCGTTCTTTCGGGAAATGAACCCCTTTAGTATTTGATATCGTCCGTGGAGAAAACGCTGGACAGCTTATCCAGATTCTCCAGAACCGCACCGGCACCCAGAGCGACACAGTCCAGCGGATCCTGAGCGGCACGGACGTTCATTCCGGTTTCCTGGGCAATCAGCTTGTCCAGTCCGCGGAGCAGCGCGCCGCCTCCGGTCAGAACGATACCCTGATCGATGATATCCGCCGAAAGCTCGGGAGGAGTTTTCTCCAGGGTGACCCGGATGGCCTCCAGCACCTCCTGCAGCGTATCAATCAGCGCTTCCCGGATCTCCACGGAAGAAACCGTGATGTTTTCGGGCAGACCGGTCAGCAGGTTTCGTCCCTTGATTTCAGTGGTGAGCTCTTCCTCCAGCGGGAAGGCGTTGCCCACATCAATCTTGATGTTTTCGGCAGTGCGCTCACCGATCAGCAGGTTGTATTTTTTCTTGATGTAGTTGATGATGTCCACGTCGAACTTGTCGCCGCCCACCCGAACGGATTTTGCCGCAACAATGCCGCCCAGAGAAATGACAGCCACTTCTGTGGTGCCGCCGCCGATGTCGACCACGATGCTGCCGGTAGGCTCGGAGACAGGCAGACCTGCTCCGATGGCGGCAGCCATGGGCTCCTCCACGATCATAACCTTCTTGGCGCCTGCCTTTTCCGCAGACTCCCGGACAGCACGGCGCTCAACCGCGGTGACGCCGGAGGGAATGCAGATAACGACCCGGGCTTTGGTCAGGGGCGAACTGCCGATGGCTTTCCGGATGAAATCCTGCAGCATGCTGGTGGTAATGTCAAAGTCGGCGATTACGCCGTCCTTCAGAGGACGCACCGTAACGATAGAGCCGGGAGTTCTTCCCACCACGTCCTTGGCGGCCTGTCCCACGCTTTTGACTGTATCGTTTTTGATATCCACAGCCACAACAGAGGGCTCACGGATAATAATGCCTTTGCCTTTCATGTATACAAGGGTGTTTGCCGTACCCAGATCGATGCCGATATCCTTTGTGAACATTCCCATTCCTCCATCAATTGACCAGGCGAATTCCCCCAGGTCAAATCATTGCATATTCAAATATTATTATAGCCTGTTTTTTCCCGCTGCACAATAAAAAAATAAAGAATTTCATAATAATGTAACAATACGGAAACGTCCTCCCTGCCGGGAGAAAATCAGCGGCCTTCCAGCAGGGCTTTTACCTCCCGGTAAACCCGGGACAGGGGCATCCCCACCACATTGTTATAGTCGCCCTCGATGGACTCGGCAAAAAGCCCGGCTTTCCCCTGAATCCCGTAGCCCCCCGCCTTGTCATAGGGCTCGTCCGTATCGATGTAGGCCTCAATTTCTTTTTCCGTCAACGGGAAAAAGCGTACCTTTGTCTCACATTCAAACTGCCGGACCGTCTGGGCTCCGGAAAGGATGCAGACTCCCGTAATCACGGAATGGGTGTTTCCTGACAGGGCCGTTATCATGCGGCGGGCATCCTCCCGGTCTCTGGGCTTGCCGAAAACCGTATTTTGAAGGGCCACCACCGTGTCGCACCCAATGACAATATCCCCGTCTCCGCGCAAAACAGCCTGGGCCTTTCCCAGCGCCAGCTTCCGGACCAGCTCCGCAGGCGTTTGTGCCGTCACCCCGTCCTCGTCGAACCGGGAGGGAATCACCTGAAATTCCCAGCCGGTCTGCCCCAGCAGTTCAATCCTTCTGGGAGACTGGGATGCCAGTATGATCGACATATGCTTTTCTCCTTTCATTCTCCGCAGGGGTGTCAGATTCCCTTGGAAAACACCTTATACAGCCACAGGCAGAAAATGATGGAAATCATTTTTATGATATTGATGTCCACCCCAAAGCCGAAGGACAGCTTTACCACGGAAAGATCCACTGTAATGGGGGAAGGATAGCCCACCCCGATGTTCTGCCCCAGACAGAGCCAGTTCAAAAAGCTCACCTTCCCGCAGAGCTGGGTCAGCAGTGCCCCCAGAATAATTCCCGCCAGGAAGAACAGGATAAATACCAGTGTCCGTTTCCATTTCATATGAAAAATCCTTTCCGTCAAAGCCTCACGCCGTCATTTTCAGCGCAGCGCGGTGGAGCCGAATCCGCCCTCTCCCCGGACGGTTTCATCCAGCTCGGAAACCTCCTCGATTTCCGGCGTATAGACAGGCGCCAGCACCAGCTGGGCAATCCGGTCGCCGGGATGGATCGTGTAGGGGGCGGTGCCGTGATTGGTGAGAGGAACCTGAAGCTCCCCCCGGTAGTCGCTGTCAATCACTCCCACACAGTTGATGGGGGCGATGCCGAACCGGAACGCAAGCCCGCTGCGGGCATACACCAGTCCCACCACGGCAGGATCGCCGATGGAAACGGCCAGCCCGATCTTCACCCGCACCGCCTCCCGAGGATGAATGGTTACCTCCTCGTCGGCACAGAGATCGTATCCCGCGCTGCCTTCGGTGGCACGAAAGGGCAGCTTTGCCGTTTCAGTCAGGCGCTTTACCTTCAGGGTCTTCATCTTTTCATTTCATCCTTTCAAAGCCTTCCCCGCATTTCATACGCTGCGGTAATAAAGCCCCCGGGTAAACTCCTTTTCCGCGGGAAGCCCCTGGCGGTAACGTGTTATGGCATTCCGGCATTCTTCCCTGTCCTCCGTGGTAAACCAGAAGGTCAGGAAGGAAAAGCCCTCCAGCTCGGACAGGCGGTCGCCCATCCAAAGCACATTGCCGTTATAAATTTCCGAATAGCGCCGGTTCCGGCATTCCACCCGGAACCGCATGCCTGTCCGGTCGGTGAGGGATCGCTTCCCCCCGCATTCGCCGCAGGTCATCCGGCTGCGAATGGGGCAGTTCCGAACCAGCATCAGGGGAAGGTGTCCGTAGACCACAAGTCCCGCCGGAATGGGGGAGCGAAGTCTGCGGGCATCGGTAAGATTCATCTCAAATGAAAGGTGGCAGTCGGAAAGCCCCTGCTTTTCCAGCCATGCCGCCGAAAGCGAATTGGTACAGTTGAGGAACGGTCCGCCGTGGGCAGTCAGGCCCAGCTGACGGGCAAGCTCCACATGGGCGATGTTATTGCATAAAATCCGGAAAAGGCCTTTGCTCTTCAACTCGGAGAGCTGCCCCAAAACAGCTTTTTCCCGCCCGAACATGGCCCGATCCGGTTCAATCAGCAGCCGGTCCGCATATCTTTTCAACGATTCTGCTTCCCGGATTGCTTCATCCGCCGGAAGAGAAAAAAGAGAATCTCCCATTTCATCAAAGGGAATCTGGCCATACCGGGAAAAGCGGAAGCGGAGCTCCGCCTTTTCGGGCGTCTGTGCCTTTTGGCTGCCGGACAGAAGCTCTGCCGCTGTGGTATCCCTGCAGCTGACGGGCTTCAGCCGGGAGCGCTGGTCCTCCAGCTGGACGCATACCTCCCGCCGGAGACGGTTCACCTCCGCCGCGGGGAGAAACAGATTTTCTTCCGCCGTCACGTCAACCTTCCCGGGCACGAAAATGCTTCCTCCCAGCTTTTTCAGGGAAGCGCCCAGTCCCTCCGCCGAGGAGGGCCGGCTCTGGGCCTGCTGGGGAATTTCCCCCAGAATGCAGGCGGAATTCCCGTCCGCGTCCCGGGCTGTCAGCTCCACCGGCCGGCCGGCCGCCATGGTCAGCCGCATCTCCAGCGGAACCCGGCCTTTTTCGTTTTTATAGCTGTTTTCCAGCGTTTTCAGCACCTTGGGGGTGGCGGCGGTCACATCTTCCTTCTGCCGGAAGCCGAACATCTCTGCGCCGGTATGACCGGTAAAATAGCCGTCGGTAAAACCGCTGCGGGAAAATACCGCTTTCAGGGCCTCCACGTCCGCCCGTTCCCCCAGCAGGGCGGCGGAATAAGCGCCGGCGGCAGCTGCCACATATTCGGGGCGTTTCATCCTCCCCTCCACCTTCAGCGAGGTAACTCCCGCCTCAGCCAGTGCCCCGAGCTGCTCTACAAGGCAGAGATCCTTGAGAGAAAGGGCGTATTCCGGCTCGGACGGAGAGGGTTTTCCCACGGCAGAAAACGGCAATCGGCAGGTTCCGGCACAACAGCCCCGGTTTCCGCTCCGTCCGCCGATCATGCCGCTCATGTAGCATTGGCCCGACAGGGACATACACAGCGCGCCGTGAACGAAAACTTCCGTTTCTATGTCCACCGCTTCCGTAATCTCCCGGATTTCCGTCAGGGAAAGCTCTCGCGCCAGCACCACCCGCTTGGCCCCCATCCGTTTCAGAAGCCGGGCTCCCGCAGGGGTATGAACCGCCATCTGGGTGGAGCCGTGAATCCGCATCCCCGGACAGATTTTCTGGATCAGCGAAACAACGCCCCAGTCCTGGACGATAAACGCGTCCATTCCCAGCCGGGCGCCGGTGCGGATGGCTTCCTCAGCGCCGGAAAGCTGTCCGTCAAAAAGAAGGGTGTTAAGGGTCTGATAGACCTTAACACCTCTGGCGTGGCAGTAGCGCACGGCTTCTTCCAGTTCACTTTCCTCAAAGTTTCTGGCATTCTGCCGGGCGGAAAAAAGCCGACCTCCCAGATAAACCGCATCCCCGCCGTTCTGCACCGCCGCCCGGACGGACTCCGGGTCTCCGGCGGGAAGAAGCAGTTCGGGGTGAAGAATTCGATCAGAGTGATTCATCGGCGGCCGTTTCCTTGTCTCCATAAGTCAGCAGCTTGACAGAAAGCACTTCGCATTTCTGCTTCAGCCGTTCGATTTCCTTTTTCAGCTCTGTAATTTCGTTGCGGGACTTGGTGGCCTCCTCCAGATAATCAATGACCTGCTTGCGGAGGTTATCCTTGTCCGAGGCCGCCTTGACGCAGTCGTCCATCAATCCCAGCGACACCAGCATGCAGGCGGACGTAACGGAGATGGAGTCATTCTGGCTCATATACTCCTCAATTTTGGCGTCCAGCGATTCCGCCAACTGTTTCACATAGGTAACGCTTTCCTCTGTCTGGATGGTATATTCTTTTCCGGATAATACAATTTTAATTCGATTCATATTCGTTCAGTCAATCCTTTCTGGCAGACCGGGGCTTGCACAGCTCCTGCCCAAGGCGGACCCGCACAATGATAGGCCGCCGGGCGGCAGAGGGCCGCCCGCTGCGGAAGGCGAATCCCGCCGAGTAAAAAGCCCGCTGACAGTTATTTTTAGTATAATACAAACCATCCCTTTTGTAAAGCCGCCGTTCCTGGGAATCCGCCTGTTTTTGACAGCAATTTCCCAAATATTCCGGCATTCGCCCGCCGGTTTCATGGAAATTTTTTCCTGATCCTTCTTTTGCTTTACAAAAGAACTTCCGTGCGGTAGGATAGGTAGGGAAAAGGATCCGAAAATGTGCGCCATGGGTTGGGCGCAAGCTTAAAAATCAGCATAAAATTCGGACAAGCCGGGAACGGCATCACGCTTCCGGCAGAAAGGCATGGACATAACGATGAAAAAAGACTCACCTGACCGGGTTCATCTCATTGACGAGCTGCGGGGACTGGCCATCTTTTTAATGGTGGTTTACCATACTTTTTTTGACCTTGTCATCCTCTTTGGCGTGGATATCCCGGCGTTTTACTCCTCCTTTGTACAGGCGTTGGTTTTCTTTTTCGCAGGGCTGTTTATCTTTATCTCCGGGGCCTCGTGCCAGTTTTCCCGCAACAATCTGAAAAGGGGCGCCATCTGTTTCGGCTTCGGCCTGGTGATGACCATCGGCACCGCCGTTTTCGCTCCCGGTGAACTGATCCTTTTCGGCATCCTTCACCTGCTGGGGCTGTGCATGATGCTCTTTCCGCTCCTCTCCCCTCTGCTCAAAAAATACCGCCCCTGTGGGGAATGATCGGATGCTTTCTGCTCTTTGCCCTCACATTTCATGTGCCGGAGGGAATGCTTGGCCTTCCCGGCTTTTCCGTTCCCATTCCCCGCGCCGTTTATGACCTCAAATGGCTCTTTTGGCTGGGGTTTCCCGGCCCGGACTTTTTTTCCGGAGACTATTTTTCCGTTTTTCCCTGGATTTTCTGTTTTCTGGCAGGCAGCTTCTTCGGGCGCCCGGTCAGGGAGCATCGGATGCCCGCATGGATCTACGCCTCCCATTGTCCCCCTCTTGCCTTCCTTGGCAGAAACACCCTCATCATCTATCTGTTTCATCAACCCGTTGTGCTGGGAATCTTGTGGGTGATCTTTCAAATCCTGCCGCTTGTTTCCCGATAGGATTTCCTCTCCCGGCGTCCTTGAGCAGAAAATGCCGCTAAAATCAAACAAACCCCGAAACCATTGCGGTTTCGGGGCTTTTCTGTTTGTAATTATCTCTTGGAGAACTGGGGTGCGCGACGTGCAGCCTTGAGGCCGTATTTCTTACGCTCTTTCATTCTCGGGTCACGGGTCAGGAAGCCCGCTTTTTTCAGGGTTGTGCGCATCTCGGGATCAAACTGGAGCAGCGCTCTGGACAGACCGTGACGAATGGCACCGGCCTGACCGGTAACACCGCCGCCGGCAACTGTGCAGACAATATCAAACTGTCCGACCGTATTGGTCAGCTCCAGGGGCTGGTTTACGATGAGCTTCAAGGTCTCCAGACCAAAATAATCATCAATGTCTCTGCCGTTGATGGTGACTTTTCCGCTGCCGGCATATACGTGAACTCTGGCTACAGAGCTTTTTCTTCTGCCTGTTCCATAAAAATATGGGCGTGATTCGTACATCTAAATTGCCTCCTAATATTTTTTATCACAAATGGGTGGATTAGTACGGATAAACTTCAGGTTTCTGAGCGGCATTGTCATGCTCTGCGCCCTTGTAAACTCTAAGTCTGGCGAGCTGTGTTCTGCCCAGAGTGCTGTCGGGGATCATTCCCTTGACAGCCAGCATCATTGCTCTGTCCGGAGTCTTTTCCATCATTTCGGAAGCGGTCATTTCTTTCATATTGCCGATCCAGCCGGTGTGACGG
Organism: Oscillospiraceae bacterium; assembly: GCA_048358235.1. Lineage (GTDB taxonomy): Bacteria > Bacillota > Clostridia > Oscillospirales > Ruminococcaceae > Paludihabitans. Next base: position 33,117 of record DBGCDL010000013.1, on the reverse strand, counting down.
TAATATTTCTTTTTGAGCATCTTGTTGCCGGTAAAGACAGCCTTTGCCGCGTTGAGGACGATGACATGATCGCCGCAGTCAACGTTGGGAGTGTAGCTGGGTTTATGCTTGCCGCGAAGAAGAGTTGCCGCTTTTGCAGCAATCCGGCCTACCGGCATATCAGCGGCGTCTAATATATACCATTTCCGGCTAATGGTTTTCGCGTTTGCCATTGTTGTAGACATAATCGTTTTACCTCCAGTTTGTTATCAGCCGGAACTACCCGGCATTCACAGTAATCCTATTATAACGAAGGGACAAAGGCTTGTCAACGCCAAAAACTCCGTTTTTTTAATTTACATCCCTCTATCTCTCTTTTTCTCTTCAAAATTCTAGCTATCGCTCAATTTCTCACGAATCGTTTCAAAACAAAAAAGGACCGGAAAACCTGTCGTTTTTCGGTCCTTTTGCCGGTTTATTCTCCGTCAGAACTTAGAGCGGGTCTCCTTGAATTTCTTGGGCGGGATACCGGTGACAGCTTTGAACACCTTCGTAAAATAGCTTTGGTCCTCAAACCCCACCATATTCGCCACGTCCACCAGACTGATTTCCTTGTCGGCCAAAAGCAGCTTCGCCTTTTCAATCCGGATTTTGTTGATGTACATGGAGATATTCTCTCCGGTTTCCTCTTTGAAAATCCGGCTAAGATAAGTTTTGCTGAAATTGACATGCTGGGCGATATCGTCCAGCGCAATTTTTTTATAGTAATTCGCCCGGATATATTCGATCACCTTATACACGGTGTCCGAATGCTTCACCGCCGAGAAATCGAAAGCATAGCTGATAAACCGGTGCATGATCTCGGTGATCCACGCACTGAGCTCGTCCACAGTGCCGCATTTCTGCAGCTCCTTGGCGCAGCTGGTATTGAACCAGATGATCTCGTTGGAATCGGCACCCGCGTCAATGGTGGCCCGGGACAGAACGGTCAGCAGCTCGATAATCCGAATTTTGCTGGTCTCCATATCAAAATTGGAGATAAGAAAAATTTTCGCCAGCAGATCATTCAGCAATGCCTGCGCCCCCTGCTTGTCCCCGTCGTGAATCACGGTTTTCAGCTTTCGCTCCATCTCGATGGGGTAGGCAAAGGCTTCTTCCTCGCTGATTTTCTTTTCGGCATAAATGGTTTGAAGAATGTCCTCCTGCTTATAGGAGACATTTCCCAAAAGGCTGTGGGACACACCGGTAATGTACTCGGTGATTGCGGCCATGATTTCCGCCACATCGTTGATATCCCCGGTGGACATATTGGCCATGCCGGGCAGCTTGTCCACATTTTCCCGGCTGTTAAAGTCGGCAATGGCGTCTCCGAGATCCCCCATGATAATGGGGCCCAGCACCAGACCGCCCGCCAGATTCCCGATGTCGTCGGAAACCGAAGAAGCAATGAACACAAAGCCCTCGTGGCAGTAGTAGATATACTTTCCGCCCCAGCGGTAGGCTTCGCTGCACCCGTAAAAATAGCTGTGGAACAAATTGCAGCTGGAGTTGTGGCAGAAGTTTCCGAAATAAGGCCCGCTGCCGAAAATATCCCCGATAAAGCACTGGTTGACCGTGTCGACGATCCGGCAATTGGCATGAAACAACCGGGAAAGATGCCGCGCGTATTTTTGCAGTTTTTCAATGACTGCCGTTGTCAACCATATCACCCTCACTCATTCTCATACTTTACTTTCCTTTTGCCGCTCCTGCGGCAGTCTGCTTTTCCGCCTGCGCTTCTGTGGCAAGAGGCACGGCGGAGATCTTCCTTGCGTCATAGGCCTGGACAATTTCATGATGGGGCGGACAGAAGAGTATCTCCTCATCCCCCTCCTGGCATTCTCCGGAAAGAAGCCGGGAAAGGAGCCGAAGCGAACCCTCAAACTCATGGAATTTCCAGCCGCAGTCCCTCGCGATCGCCTCCGCTTTTTCCTTCAGGCCGGGAGCTTCGTAAACGCAGGAACGGATATACCCGCAGTGATGGTAGTTCTGAATCCATCCGGTCTCATTCTCCATGAGAAAGTCGGCGTTGTCCTCGCCGTACATCCGGGCGTATTCCTCCCGCATGGCCGCATAATTCTCCGCCACCGGCAAAAATGCGGATTCCATCCATCCACTGTTCAGCCAATAGGTTCCGGGGTAACCGGAGAACAGCTCCAGATAGGTTTTCTGGGCACCCAGAAAAACGCCGATGCAGTCGTCCGTCCGGGGAACCAGAATGGGGATTGTGCCCGAGCGGATGCCGCAGGTTCCGTTGGAACAGAGCCCGTATCCCAGCACTATGACATCGGGATTCCGCTTCAGCGAATTTTCACGGACCGCCGTTTCCACCCGGTCAATTTCCGCAGCCACCGCCTTCCGCAGAAGCTCCGGGGTGTCGTGGAGCCCCTGGGGCATCCACGTCACAGTGGTGGCATTGGGAGAAAGCGCTGCCAGATAACTGATCTCCCGGTAAAAAACCTGACAGGCGATGATATGAATATTCATAAGAGGAATTCCTTTCTGTTTGTTTTGTCTTTTCCCATCGGGATACGCCTTTCCGGCCCCCACGGAATACGCTTTACAGAAGGATCTCATTCTTTATTATATCTGGCTTCATGGAATTTTTCCAGAGATAATAATAAAATACAAGCATTCTTCCTCAAAAAGCGTTATAGTGATACTATGATATTTTGTGCGCAGGCGGAGGAATCACGGCTTTCCGCCAATTGATAAAAAGGAGCGTTTCTTTTGAAAATTACGATTTCTTCCGGCGATAAACAATCTGTCGTTTCCAGTGGGGAACGGATTCTGCTTTCCGAAGCCATCCAGTCCGGCAGCTTTCCCTTCGATATGCCCTGCAACGGCAGAGGTGTCTGCGGAAAATGCCGGGTATACGCCTCCGGCTGTCTTTCTGCCCCTACCCGTCAGGAAACCGAACATCTGGGTGCGGAGCTGGCGGATGGAACGCGGCTCGCCTGCATGACATGGGCGGAAGGGGACTGTGAGGTTCGCCTTCTGCAAAAAAACGCCCACATTGTCACCGATTCGGTGGCTGCCCGGCTGGATTACGCCCCCATGGGCAAAAACTACGGATTTGCCGTGGACATCGGCACCACTACGGTAGCAATCTATCTCTGCGATTTCCGGAATCAGGGAAAGCAGATTGCCCAGGCGGCATTTTCCAATCCCCAGTCCGCATTCGGCGCAGACGTCATTTCCCGCATTCAGGAAGCGCTGGACGGCGGTGCGGAGCGGCTTAGCCATGTGATCCGGGAGCGTCTGGAGGAGACCTTCCTGCAGCTGTGCGGTCAGGCCGGAATTTCTTCCGATCTGGTGGACAGCATCGTTATCACAGGCAACACAACCATGCTCTACCTTCTCTGCCAGGTGGACACGGAACCCCTTTCCCATTCTCCTTTTGCGATTACCGAATATTTCGGCAGAATTGTGGACGACTCCATGCTTCGGTTTGGGACTCTGAAAAATGCCTGCGTTTTTCTCCCCCGTACCATCTCTGCCTTCGTGGGCAGCGACATCACCTGCTCCATTCTTACCAGCGGCATCCGCAAAAAGAAGGGCATCAACGTGATGGCGGACATCGGCACCAACGGCGAAATGGCGGTCTACCGGGACAGAAAGCTCTGCTGCTGCTCCACGGCTGCCGGTCCCGCCTTTGAAGGCGCCGGCATCACCATGGGTTCCGCCGCCATCGACGGTGCGATTTCCGACGTCACCTTTGACCATGGCTTTACATACAAGACCATCGGCGGGCAGAAGAAGGCCACCGGGATCTGCGGTTCGGGGCTGATCGACGCTGTGGCTGCCTGCCTACACGCCGGGCTGGTGGATGAAACCGGGCGGATTGATGGGGACACCGAGGAAAATCTGCCCTTCCTGACGGAATATCAGGGGAAGCAAGCGGTGAAAATCGGAGAAAGCGGTGTTCTACTCACACAGGAGGACTTCCGGGCGGTTCAGCTGGCCAAAGCAGCCATCTGTGCGGGAATCCGCTCCCTGATGCATGAAGTCGGTGTAGAAGCCGGGGAGGTCGACCATCTGTTCCTGGCCGGGGGCTTCGGCAGCTTTATCAAGCCGGAAAGCGCCGCCGCAATCGGGCTCATCCCCGGCGAACTGGCGTCCCGCTTAAAATCCATCGGAAACGCGGCGCTGGGCGGCGCTTACGCCATCCTCTGCAGCGAGGCCGAGCACAAGGAAAGCGACGACATCGCCAAGAGCGCTGTAAATCTGGAGCTTTCCTCTTCCCCTTATTTCATGGACCAATATGTAGAAGAAATGATGTTCCCGGTTTCCATGGATTAAATTCCGGTCATTCGTCTTTATTATACCGATTTAAATCAGCAGCAGTAAAGCAAAATATTATGATATTTGTAAGTCTGTTGCCGTCCTTGCGGGCAACAGGGACGTTTTCTTCCCGCATTGCCTGACGATTAAAAAATCCACCGCAGCCGGAACCGGCTGCGGTGGATTTTTTATTGCTTTCTTTTTCTGTGCATGGACAGGTCTATTCCCAGTTGGAAAGCGACCGTTTCATCCATCCCCGGATGCCAATCTGGTAACAGGTCTCAAGGTTTTCTCCGGAAAGCGCCTGTTCCGGCGTGCCCTGGGAAAAAATCTTCCCCTCCGACATCAGCACAACCTGCCCGGCAAATTCATGCACCAGATTCAGGTCGTGAAGCACACCGATCACGGTTTTGCCGGTTTCGGCCGACCACGAGGTCACATATTGCAGCAATTCAATCTGGTATTTCAAATCCAGATGGTTGGTGGGCTCGTCCAGCAGGATAATCTCCGGATTCTGGGCAAACAGTCTCGCCAGAAAGACCCGCTGCAGCTGTCCTCCGGACAGTTCGTCAATTCTCCGGTTTCGCAGATCGCCGAGTCCCACTCTCTCAATGCATTCCTCCACATAGTCCCGGTCAGAAGGAGTCAACTGGGCAAAAACGCCGTTCCTGTGGGCGTACCGTCCCAGCGCCACCGTCTCGGCAATGGTGTAGGGAAAATAGACATTGGAAATCTGGGTCATGATTCCGATTTTCCGGGCCAGTTCCTTCTTCCGGATCCGGCGGGTGCTGACCTGGTCCAGCAGAATCTCTCCCCGGTAAGGCAGCAATGCGGCAATGCATTTGAGCAGCGTCGTTTTTCCGCACCCGTTCGGCCCGGCAATATACAGCCGCTCTCCCGCCTTCACGGAAAGATTCACGTCATGAATCACGTCTTCCCCGTCATAGCCGCAGTTCAGATTCTGAATGGTCAGCATGGCACTGCTCCTTTCCCAATTCAATTCCGGGCAGATTATTTCATCCGCTTAAAGTAGATGTAGGCAAAAAACGGTGCGCCTATAATGGCCGTAATTGCACCCACCGGCAGCTCCGAGGGGGAAATCAGCGTCCGGGCAATCAGGTCGGAAAGCACCATCAGGCACCCGCCCCCCACAAAGCACACGGGCAGCAGAACCCGATGCTTTGAACCGCAATACCGCCGGGCTACATGGGGTGCGATCAAATCCACAAAGCCGATGGTACCGCACATGGCTACCGCGGAACCGGTCAGAAGCGCCGCGCAGAAGAAGAGAATCCGTTTCACCCGCACCGTATTGACTCCCAGAGAAGAGGCGGTTTCCTCGCCGAAAGTCATGATGTCCATTTCCCGGTTGAGGCAGAGCATCACCGCCAGCCCAATCAGCAGAAACGGCAGCAGCATCTGCAGATACTCCCAGCCCCGCATGGAAAAGGAGCCCATCTGCCACAGGGTCACATGCTTGAGCTTGTCCCCCTTGGCCAGAGCGGTCACCACGGTTAAAATGGCGTTGAAGAAAAGGGAGAATACCATGCCTGCCAGAATCACCGTCATGTTGGACATGCTTCTGTCCACCTTGGAGGAAAATGCCAGCACCAGCACCACCGTGCCCATGCCGCAGAGAAACCCCACCAGAGGAAGGGTGAACCTGCCCGCAAAGGGAAGGGAAAGGCCGAATACAATCACCAGCCCCGCCCCAAGGGACGCGCCGGAGGAAACGCCCAGCGTATAGGGCGTGGCCAGAGGATTTTTCAGGACGGACTGAACCACACAGCCGCTCACCGACAGAGCCCCTCCCACCAGAAAGGCCAGCAGCACCCGGGGAAGCCGCAGTGTCCAGACGATAACGGCGTCGGCATCGGAGATATGGACCGGCAGCTCCATGCCGAACAGCTTATGAGCCATGATGGAAAAAACGTCCAGCGGGCCGATGCGGCTGCTGCCCACCAGAACCCCAAGAATCAAAATCCCCGCCGCTGTCCCCGCCAGAATCAGAATCTTAAAGATTCGCGCCGGAATCCGGGCTGCTTTATTCATAGTATTCGGGATATACGGCTTTCGCCATTGCTTTCAGCGCCTGAATGGACAGCTGGGTGGGGCGGGAGGATGCGTTGGTGGGAACCGGGTACACCGCTCCGTTTTTCACGGCGCTGACCGTGTCCCAGCCTTCCCGGCTCTTGATCTCGTCAATCGGATTGTCAATATAGTTCACATTGGTCAGAATCACGTCCGGATTGGCCTTCAATACCGCCTCGGCGCTGGGGGCAACCCATCCCTCCTGATCGCCGAAAATATTTTCCGCACCCATCAGCTCAATGAATTCGTTGAGGAAAGTGCCCTTGCCAAAGCTGTAGAGGTCGGGGGCAGGGCTGATTTCAAAATAAACTTTCTTCTTTTCCGTGATGGTTTTGCCGATCTCACGGATTTTTTCCACTTCCGCGCTGTATTCGTCCACCAGCTTTTTCCCTGTTTCCTCCGTTCCGGTAATCCGGGAAAGATAGGTGATATCGTCGCAAATGCCCTGCACACTGTCGCTGGAGGGAACATACACCACACAGATGCCCGCCTTTTCCATCTGCTCAAAGGGATCGCTTCCCTCCACTGCCTTGTTGATTCCGGCGGCGATGATAATGTCGGGCTTCAGCTGAATGATGGCCTCCGCATCGGGACTGGCAAAATCCAGCATGGTAATGCCGGAAGGGAGCCCTTCCACATCGGCGGAATAAGTGTCGGCCGCCACCAGCTTGCCGCCCAGCCCCAAGCCCACCAGAATCTCGGTGTTGGAGGGGGCGGTGCAGATGATGCGCTCCATCTTTTCCGGAAGCTTGATCTCATTGCCTTCCCGGTCCAGCAGGGGTTCCGCCCCGGAGGACGTTTGGACAGAGGAAGTGCTTTCCGCAGAGGCGGTATCTCCGCCTGCCGAATTCTTTTTTGCCGGGCTGCAGGAGACCAGCAGGGTGAGCGCCAGAACCCCCGACAGAATGACAGAAACAACCTTTTTCATGATGTAACTCCTTTTTCAAAGTCAAAATTCCGTTTGGCCTTTCTCAATGGATCTCTCGCATTGCCTCCACGAGACCCAGATTCTTCTCACGAAGGGAAACACACACCCGGTACCAGTCATCCCCCAGTCCGGCAAATTCCCCGCAGCGGCGCACCAGAATGGCCCGCTCCAGAAGAGCCTCCTTGAGATCTGCCTTTCCAGTCCAGCGGAAAAGCACAAAATTGGCTCCGGGAGGATATGCCGTGACTTCGGGCAAAGCCGCCAGCGCCTCATAAAGCCACCGGCTCTCCCCCGCAATGAGGTTCCGGGTGCTCCGGGCATATTCCTCATCAGTCAGTGCCGCCAGGGTCATCTGCTCCGCAAAGGAGCTGACCATCCAGGGCGGCGAAATCCTGCGGTACCTCTCCCGCAGAAACGGGTCGGAACAGACGGCATAACCGATCCGCGCTCCCGCCATGGCATAAAATTTCGTCAGGGATTTGAGGACGATCAGGCGGGGATTTTCCCCGCAAAGGGGGATCAGCGTCCGTTCCCTCTCGTCAGACCGGAAGTCCAGAAAGGACTCGTCCGCCACCATCCATCCGCTTCTCCGCTCCATTTCCCCGGCGAGAGCCGCTCCCGCCTCCCGGGAGGACACCTGTCCGGTGGGATTGTTGGGCGTGCAGAGAAACAGCAGCTTTGCCCCGGAGGGAATCCGGGAAACCAGCTCCGCCGAAACCGCAAAGCCGCTTTCCGGTGAAAGAATGACGTCCTGCACTGTACAGCCCACGCTTTCGCAGGCCTGCCGGTACTCCGAAAAAGCGGGGCTTACCACCGCAGCAGCCGAAGGGGCCAGCGCCCGTGCCAGCTGGAACAGCACGTCCGCCGCACCGTTTCCGGGCAGAATCCATTCCGGGTCCACACCCTCCCGGCGGGCAATGGCATCCCGAAGCTCCCGGTAGCTGATGTCCGGGTAGCGGTTCACCCGGGAAAGCCCCTCCTGCACCGCCTGCTTTACCGCATCCGGGGGGCCCAGAGGATTGATGTTGGCGGAATAGTCCCGGATGGTTTCCCGGGAAATATTCCGCACCCGCTCAATCTCATAAATATTTCCGCCGTGGCGAAAATCCACAGTTTATCATCCTTTCCGCAGTCAGTGCCACAATCCGATCAGACTCAATGCGACGGAAACCAGCAGGCAGAGGAAGGTGGACACCAGCATCAGCCGCTCGCTTTCTTTCACACGGACAAAGTCCACCGGACGAAGCTCCTCTCCGATCACCGGCTTTTCCACCAGACGGTCGCCGTAAAAATTAGCGCCGCCCATGGAAATTCCCAGCGCCCCGGCAAAGGCCGATTCGGGCTGGGCGCTGTTGGGGCTGCTGTGCTTGCGCTTGTCCCGCTTCCACACCTTTGCGGCATTTCTTCCGTCCAGCCCGCAGAGGAACGAAGCCCCCATGACCAGAAACGCGGAGATCCGGGCGGGAATATAGTTGAACAGGTCGTCCAGCCGTGCAGGGAAATAGCCGAACTCGCCGTACCTTTCATTTTTATATCCGAACATGGAATCCATGGTGTTGACCGCCTTATACAGCATTCCCCATGCCGGGCCGCCCAGCCCGATAAAGAGCAGCGGCGCGGCCACTCCGTCGGAAAAGTTTTCCGCCACCGTCTCAATCACGGCCCGCAGGATCTGGGTTTCGGTAAGATTCTGTGTATCCCGCCCCACGATCATGGAAAGCTGCTTCCTTGCGCCGGGCAAATCGCCGGCTTTCAGCTTATCCACCACCTTGTTTGCCTCCTGACAGAGGCCTCGGGGAGCAATGCAGAAGTAGACCATAATCCCGCCCACCAGAAGCAGTGCCAGCCAGTGGAGCGACGCCAGCCGCAGAATTCCAAAGGAGAGGAAAAACGTGACCAGTACGGTCAAAACCCAGGTAATCAGACCTGCCAGTTTAAGCCTTTTGGGAAAAAGCCTGCGGGTTCCCTTTTCCAGCAGAACCATAAGCTTTGCCATCAGACAGACCGGATGAACCGGATTATGCGGCTCCCCCACAATCCAGTCCAGCAGATATCCCAAAACAATCGAATACAATGCTTTTCCCTCCTCACGCGAAGTCCGCGGAATTTACCGCATTTGAAAACCGGCGGGCTTTCCATGGCTGAAAGTGACCAGATAGCCTCTCCCAAAGCCGGGCTGCCAGTCGTAAAAGGCTTTTTTCCGGGGAGTCCCGTCCTCTCCGGGAACGGTTTCCTCCGGGAAGAGCATACTCATCAGATTGGCTATGACGCCCCCGTGACAGGCCACCGCCAAGGTGGATTCCTCCCGCGCAAGCAAACGCTCCAGTCCGGTTTTCAGCCGTCCGGCAAACTCCATCCGGCTTTCTCCGCCGGGGGGAGAAACCGTTCCGCTCTCATCCAGAATCCACGCAATGTAGTCCGGACGGGATTTCAGCTCCTCATAGCTGTGAAGCTCGTATTCGCCGAAAGCGCACTCCATGAATTCGGGAATCCAGATGGGGTTCGTTTCTCCCAGCAGAAGCTTCATCGTCTCCGCCGTACGGAGGCAGGGGGTAGAGAAACACCCCTCTGCCGGACGGTAATACTCCAGAAATTCCCGTTTCAGCCGCAGAAGCTCCTGTCGTCCCTCCTCGCAGAGGGGCAGGTCGCTTGTCCCGCAGTAAAGCTTTTTCCGGTTGGCTTCCGTCATGCCGTGCCGGAAGAAAAAGATCTGTTTCATGGAATCCGCCTTTCCGTTTATTCCGGCAGCGCCATCGGGTCTGCCGCCGTCACGATGTACCCCGGATGCCCGGAATATGGGATTGCCTCAGCGGAGCCGCCGGGGAATGCCCGCCAGCACCTCGGTGACCTCCTGCGCATGGGCCGCCAGAAGCTGCAGCACCTTACCCGTGCTCTCCCGCCAGCGGCGGTCCTCCCGGGTCAGCGGAACGATTCCCCCTCCCAGCTCGTCGCAGAGGAGGATCATCCCCGCAAGCCGATCCAGCTTTTGTGCAAGTTCGGTTTCCGGGCTGCCGCCCTCTTTTAAAACAGCCTTGACCCAAAGGTGAAGTCCGGTAACCGCCCGGCCGTCCAAATTGAGCTCGGAAGAATTTTCATCGCAGTAAACAATTTCTTTTTCGGGAACGTTCAGCGTTTCCCGCAGATACCGGAGCTTGCCCTGATAGGCGCTTCCCAAGATGAGATGCAAAACAGCACGTCCTTTCCGCCGATTACGCAGTGCGGCATCATACAATGGCCAAAATCATAAGTGCCGCCAGTTCGCTTAGGCAGAGGGAATATCCGGAGGTATCCCCCGACACCCCGCCCAGCTGGCCGCAGGCATACCACGCGGCCAGCCAGTATCCTGCCGCTCCGGCAAGTGAGGCCGCCAGTCCCGTCCATCCGCAGAGCACCGTCATGCCGGCTCCTGCCAGAACGGCCGCCGCCAGCAGAAAAATTTTATGGCCGATCCCCGTATTCTGCCGGGCCCATGCGCCCATGGAACTGCCCTCCAGCAGCGGAAGCTGAAGCAGTCCGAAGCCGGCCATCCCCCGGGACAAAACCGGCAGAAGCAGAAAGCCCCAGAGCCGTTCCGGCTTCTGCGCCAGCTCGTACACCGCCGAAAACTGCAGCAAAAACAAAAGGCCCACCGAAATCACCGCAAACGCGCCGGTATGGGAATCCCGGAGGATTTCCAGCCGTCTGGCCCTGTCCCGGCGGGACAGCACCGCATCGCACACGTCCATATACCCGTCCAGATGAAGAAATCCGGTAAGGACAAAGGGAACCGCGGTCAGCAGCGCCCCCAGGGGCATGGGCGCAATTCCCAGCCAAATCAGCAGCCGGGCAATCTCCAGCCAGATTCCGCCGATCAGCAGTCCCACCAGCGGGTACATGGCCAGCATATGCCGGTCTCCCCGGCTGTCCCATTTCAGTCCCGGCACAGGGACAATGCTGTACATGCTCACGGACTGCCAGAAGCTTTTCCAGAAAACCATACTTTAAGTCATCCTTTCCGGCTGACATAACCGGCTCCCAGAGGGGGCGCTATGCCAGCAGGTCTTTTCCCTTCCATGCTGTGGGGATCCCGTTTTGCAGCTTCATCACGCTGCCGCAGAAGGCCGCCGTCCGCTGATGAATATGCCCCAGCTGCCGGCGGAAATCCTCCGTCCATTCATCATAGGTGATGCCGTCGGAAAACAGGTCATCCGAAACGATGACGGCATGAGCGGCGGCATCCGCGACCTGCCGGATGCGTTCGGCCGTCCTGTTTTCGGAGCTGCGTCCCTCCCCGTCCGGGAGAAACATACTGTTGGTCAGCAGCGAAGTCACGCTGTCCAGCAGCACCGTCCCGCCGGATATGACGGGCAGCGCCTCTTCCAGCCGGATGGGAATCTCCAGCGTCCGGAATCCCCATCCCTCCCGTTCCCGCAGGTGCTTTCGGATTCGTGCCCGATCCTCTTCGTCATAGGGGCTCATGGTTGCCAGATAAAACAGGGGACCGTTTCCCGCCAGCTTTTTGGCCAGCCGCTGGGCATACATGGACTTGCCGCTGCTTCCCCCGCCCAGCACCAAAATGCTGTTTTCCATGGCTAAAACTCCGCGTCTCTCACCGCGTCCATGTAACTGTCGTCAATGGCGGCCTGCGCAAAGGTAGCCATATGGTTGGTCATGGCGCAGGCAAAATCCACTACCGAGAAAGCGATGGGACAGCCGCTTCCCTCGCCCAGTCCCATGTCCAGCAGAAGCATGGGAGAAAGCCCCAGCTCTTTTACCGCCACGGCATAGCCCCTTTCCTTCGAACAGTGGGAAGGAATGATATAGTCCACAACAGCCGGGCAGAGGCGGGCTGCGCAGAGCGCCGCCACCGAGCAGATAAACCCGTCCATGACTGCCGGCATTCTCCGGCTGGCCGCGCCCAGAAACGCGCCTGCCATGGCGGCAATATCAAAGCCGCCCACTTTGGCGATCACGTCCAGCACATCGCCGGAATCCGGCTGGTTGACCGCAAGCGCCTGACGGATGATTTCGATTTTATGCTGATAAGACTCTTCGGTCAGACCCGCGCCTTTTCCGGAAGTTTCTTCCGGCTTCAGCCCGGTCAGGCCGCAGAGCACGGCACTGCTGGTGGTGGTATTTCCGATACCCATTTCCCCGATGCCGATCATCTGGTAGCCCTCTTCCGCCGCGTCAATGGCGGCCGAAGCACCGGCCATCAGCGCCCGGAGTGCCTCCTCCCGGGACATGGCGGGGCCTTTGGCGATGTTAAAGGTGCTCTTGCGTATTTTTCGGTCGATAATGCCGGGGTGGTGGAGCTCCGCATTGACTCCCATGTCATATACCTTAATGCCCGCACCGGCCTGCTGTGCCAGAACGCAGACACCGGTCAGGTTCCGGGTGAAATTGATGGTCTGTGCCAGTGTAACAGACTGGGGTGCGCTGGCAACGCCTTCCTCCACCACGCCGTTGTCCGAGCTGAATATCAGTACACACCGCTTGGAAAAGGTATTCTGGGTTTTTCCGGTCATGCCCGCCAGCTTTCTTGAGATGCTCTCCAGCTTGCCGAGGCTTCTCAAAGGCTTGGCAAGACTGTCGATGTATTCCTGCGCCTTTTGTTCCGCCTGCAAATCAGCGGGAGTGATGGAACCGATGAGTTCTTCCAGAGTTATCATTCTGTTCTCTTCCTTTCATCGCCGTCTCTCAAGACGGCACTTTTTCAAGACATCAAAAACCGGAAACAGCTTCCGCAAGCGGAGGAAGCTATTTCCGGTTTCGGCAGTGCTGTCCCAATTCCCGCGCATTTTGTATGCTGCCGGGAAAACTCACCGTATCCGCAGGAAAAAAGCACATCCTCATACCTCGTGAAGCTGTGATCTGCCGAACGCGCGGGGCATTCCGACTTGAAGAATTCTTCTTCTCACGGTGGCGGGACCGTGCAGGCTTACCTGCTTCCCCCCAATGCGTTCCATGCCAGCTCGAAGCCGTCCGTTCCGGCGGTTTCTCACAGGCGCCCTGTTCCTTTTGCCATCTTCTCGTTATGGCCGAAATCTATGATATGTGCCGCTTCCGAAAGCGGCATGGGGTGCCATAGAGGTTATAACAGTATTCCCTGATGAACAAAACACGCCGTGTTTTGTTCTATTATCGCATAAAAAGTCTATTTTGCGGAATGCAAAATAGGTTCCCGTGCTGAAATGTTCTCGTTATGGCCGAAATCTATGATTTCGGCTATAGAGCTTATTATAGCATAGTTCGGAAAACAGCGCCAGAAAAATATCGTCTATTTTTGTAGTATCTTGTCCTGATGAATCTGTTTTCCCCTTCTAAAGCAGATTCGACAGACTGGACAGGTTCAGCGCAATCCCCAGAATGGAGTTGACCACCGCCACCGCCAGCGCAGCAATATTCAGATTCCGTGCAGCCCTGCCCGGAAGGCCGCTGCGAATTTCCCGATTGGCCATCACAAGTCCGGGAATGGAACAGGCATAGGTCACTACCGGAAGCAGCAGAGCAAACACAATCCCGATCACCCCAAGCACCGTAGGAGCCGCGCTCTTCCGGCGCTGTACCGGGGGAAAGGGGGAATTGAGGGACGGAGGGACCTGTCCCGGATAAGGAGAGTAGGGTGTTTGAGGGGGCAGCGGCTGCCCGTCGGGAGTCTGGGGGGGCTCAACAGAAGGGGAGGAGCAGGGTGCGTTTTCCGCAAGAGGCTTCCCGCACCGGCCGCAGAAGGCGGCGGTATCCCAGTTATTTTCTCCGCAGTGTTGACAAATTCTCATTCTTTTCAAGTCCTTTCCGATCCGTTATCCCAGTCCCATAGTCAAAAGAAGGCCGGTAATAATGATGACACTGACGACAATGGAAAGCGAATTAATGGCGCTGGACAGTGCCACATCCCCGTCACACCGCTGGGTAAAGGCTGTGGCAACGGCAGAAACGGGAGCAAACACCACGATTGCCAAAACCTGACGAACCTCCAGAGGAAGGGGCAGGCAAAAATAAAAGAGCAGGGCAAAAACCGCAGACATTCCGAACCGCAGCGCCAGATGCCGGAAAATGCGGGCAAGCTGCGCTTTTTCCAGCTTCAGCTCAAATCCCACTCCCAGCATCAGCATGGCCATAAATCCGTTGGCCGAACCGACAATATCCGCGAAGGTGCCCACAAACGCAGGCAGGGGCAGCTGAAAGAGCCCCAGAATCAGCATGACAAGATAGGTATCCAGGGGGACCGAGCGGAACATCTTCTTCAGGAAGGAAGAAACCGCGGAACCCTCCCGCTTTCCTGCCGCCAGCGATGCCAGCGAATAGGAAGCCCCGGTGCACATAAGGGAATTTCCCGCGTCAAACAGACTGGTTACAACCATGCCGGTGGGTCCCAGAAAGCTCTGAACGAAGGGCATGGTGAAGCATCCGATGTTGTATCCGGAGAGATTCAGCATATAAAACGCCTTTTCCGTCCCGCTTTTCCGGAGGGCATACAGGTAGCCGAACCCCACCGTCACCAGATTGCATCCAAGCCCCAGCCCTACCGCCACCAGAAGGGAGGATTGCAGGGAAATCCGACTGAAGTTCATGATAATCGCACAGGGGAGTGTAATGTTGATGACAATTCGGGAAAGGATGCCGAAATCCTCTTTTCGGAAAAAGCCCCGGCGCTTTAAAAGGTATCCCAATACGATGACGACCACAAACGCCGCCGCTTTGATCAGTACATTTCCCATTCAGGTGCTCCTTCAGGCTGAATAATCGGTCTCTTAATACCGTCCGTAGGTCAGACCCGCCTCAATCATGGCAATGAGATTCTCTTCCGTTTTGGGAGAAAGCGGAAGATTGATGGGGGTGGCTGTGGGCATCAGGATCAGTCCGCCGCCCTCTTTGGCGTCCTCCATAACCGAACGTACCGCTTCCTCCACCTGACGGGGGCTGGCCGTTTCCAGCATTTTCAGCTCAATATTGCCCAGAATGGTAAACTTATCCCCGTAGAGAGTTTTTACCTCCCGGAGTGAAATATCGCCGTCGGGAAGGGGCTCCACCGGATCGACGCACATCACTTCCGTCTCCGCCAGCCGGCTCAAGGCATAGCGTACACGTCCGTGGGAATGGACCCGGGGAATGGCTCCCGCCGCCTTAATCATGGCGGCCATGCGGGAAACATATTTGGTCACGAAGCGGTCGTAATACGAATTGCCCAAATAGGGCGGCGTGGCATATTCCGGCCCCACAATCCGCACCATCACGTCCCGCATATCCGCTTTCAGCATCCGGGCCAGATTGCTCTCCACCATTTCCCAGATCCAGTCCAGAAATTCCTCCGCCCGCTCTGTTTCCGTAATGGCGAAAACAAGAAAATCCTCCATGGAAAAAAGCTCCGCGCCATGGCAAATGGGGTCGGCAAAGGACGGAAGAAGGATGCCTGCATCCCCGATCCGCTCTTTATCCGCCATCATTCGGGAAGTGTCCACCCGGCTGGAAAAATTCAGGGAACGGTATTTTTCAATGTCATCGGGTTCCTTCAACAGATGCTCCAGAACCCATACCGTAAAAATATTGTCATCCCGGCGGGTTTTGGATGTGAGATCCCCTTTGGGAGTATGGATGGTTTTCTCTTCAAAGAGATGCTCCCCCTCCCGCCATGTGCGGATTTCCGTAACCGCCTCTATCTCCGGGTAGGAGATTACGGGGTCGCTCATCATCAAAGTGTCCGTCTTGTCCCTCATGATCTTCAGAAGCCGCTGGTAGGAAGGCTCCTCATTGGCAAAGGACGCATAGGCGCTTCCCGAAAAGGGACTCAATTCATAAAGGGAAACAGGAACCCGATCTGTCTTTTTCCGGTATACTGTATTTAAAATACGTTCTTTCGATGTCATAAAAGGAGATTCCTTTCCGCAGGCGTCACTGAAACCGTTCCTGTGGGGGGTACGGCTCATCATTCTCGCTTCTTTAGTTGTATCCTATTTTCCAGCTTGTGTCAACCGATATTGACGAATTTCGGCAGCGGCCCGATGCCGAATTACTCCAAGAGAAAGCTCCGGCCGCAGTACGGACCCGCTCCCCAAAGTCAGACCATGCGGTATCCCGCAGCTGACCTTAAGGCGCCGTCCATAGCAGCCGGAGCTTTCTTTATTAAAAAAACAAGTCGGAAGAACCTGTCTTTTTACCAAGATGAAAAAATCAATCGCCGTACCGCCCGTATTCCAGAACGGTTTGATACATGCGAAGCATATTTTCCGGAGGTGTTCCGGGGGAAAGGTTGTTTGCTTCCTTCATTACAAAGTTTCTTGTGCAGGGCTTTACTTCGTCAATGATGCGGCGGGTCTCGGCGGCCACCTCATCCGGCGTTCCGGAACGAAGCAGATCCACATGAACACCGCCCGATATGGTAATCTCCGGCCCCAGCTGACGCACCAGCTGGCCGTGATGGACCGGAAATCCCGTGTCAAAGGCACGGGCGTCCAGCTCATCCACCATCGTTTTGAAATGGCGGGTGGCGTCCCCGCAGAGATGGATGGAGATTCCGTTTTCTCCGGTGCAGAGCTCCTCCTTCAGCTTTTTGTGGAGGGGAAGGATAAACCGCCTGTAATCCTCCGGTGACAGCATTGCAATGCTGTCGTCCGCAAATCCGAACTCCGCCGACTTTTCCGGCTGACCGAAATGGCGGCGCATTTCCTTGATCCGCCAGATTGTACTCTCGGTGATGTATTCCAGAAACTCTCTGGCAAACTCCTCTTCCTCATACAGGAGAATGCACAGCTCCGTGGCTCCCAGAAGGCAGCAGCCTATGGTAAAGGGGCCGTCCGTTCCAAGACAGGACGGGAAAGTGCCGGTCAGCGGTTTTCCCTTATAGGTATAGCCTTTTTTGATCTGCTCCTGAAAGAAATCGTAATAGCGGCTGCATTCTCCCATCAGCCCGGAAAACGGATCGGGAAAGGGCTTTTTAATGAAATCATACTTGTTTTCATCATTCAGACAGACTCTGGTACCGGGCTCATAAATGCCGTGATAGGCCACCTGACAGCCGTAATAAGCCGCTTCCGGCACGTTCTGAAAATCCGCATAGGCCGAGAGCCCCTCCAGATTTTCAAATCCCATGATCCAGTCTGAAAAGACGTTGTTGGCCCTATACTCCTGAAAGCGGCACTGAACTTCCAGCATCTTTTGGGGGTCTTTCATATAGGCTTCGAAGGTGATTCCCTCGGGATTCAGTGCGGGGTCGGAGAGAATCAGCCGGGGATTGCAGGAGATAGAAACCAGCATCCGCTCCTGCTTTCCGAGCTTTTTCAGCTCAAGCTGGCGGCGCACATCCTCGTTGTGCTTTTGATAATCGTAACGGATCATTTTCTCTCTTCTTTCTGTTGTTTCTGTCTTGACCATGGGAAAAATGCTGCCGAAATCCCAAATTACCGGATTTCGAGAAAAATATACCATTTTTGAAACCTGTCTGTCAATCAAAAAAGGGCAAAAAACCAATTGGGACAACACAGTCGAAACGCCTGGACAACTCGGCCGGGGGCCCTTGCTTTTTCCCCCGCCCTTTTGGGGTACGATTCCCCGCAGTCCTTCCGCAAGGCTTTCCGAAGAATCGCGGGTTCCTCCCCTACCGAATATACCCGGCAGCTCCGGCAAAAAAGGCCCGCAGACGAAAAGGCCCGTCTTTCGTTTTGACAAACGAAAGACGGGCCTCGCAAATTTTTTCAGTCTTCCATCTGGGCAGTATAAAGATGGTAATAGCTGCCCTTGAGCGCCAGCAGCTCGTGATGACTGCCGCATTCGGAGATTCCCTTGTTGGAAACATACATGATGCGGTCGCAGTTTTTGATGGTGGAAAGCCGGTGAGCAATGATAAAGGAGGTGCGCCCCTTCAGCAGAGCCTGAAGGCCTTCCTGCAAAAGCCGCTCGGTTTTTGCGTCAATGGAGGAGGTGGCTTCGTCCAGCACCAGAATCTTCGGGTCGGACAGCAATGTCCGCGCGAAGGCAATGAGCTGTTTCTGGCCCTGTGACAGGCGGGAGCCCCGCTCATTCACCTGGGTGTAATACCCGTCTTCCATTTCGGAGATGAATTCATGGGCGCGGACGGTCTTGGCCGCCGCAATGATCTCATCCTCCGTGGCGTCCAGCCGGCCGTAACGGATGTTATCCAGAATGGTGCCGGAGAAAATAAAGCTGTCCTGCAGCATAATGCCCATCTGGCTGCGCAGGGAGTGAAGGGTCACCTTGCTGATGTCGTTGCCGTCCAGCAGCACCCGCCCTTCCGTAACATTGTAAAAGCGGGAAATCAGGTTGACCACCGTGGTTTTTCCGGCACCGGTGGGACCGACCAGAGCAATGGATTCGCCGGCTTTTACGTCGATGTTCATATGCTCCAGAATGTTCTTCGTGCCATCATAGGTAAAGGTCACATCGTCGAAAGTGACGTTGCCCTGAATGGGGGGAAGTTCTGCCGCATCGGGTACATCGTCCACCGTAACCGGTTCATCCATCATTTCAAAGATGCGCTCCAGATAAGCGATGGAGTTCATAAAGCTGTTGTAAAGGTTCGACAGACTCAAAATCGGCTGCCAGAACCGCCATGCGTAGGATGCCACCGCAATCAGGGTACCGATCTGCAGGGAAGGCCCGATAAAGAACAGTCCCACCAGATACATGGCCGAAACCACCCATGTGGAAATATTGTCCACGGAGTACCATACCAGGTTGGAGGTTTTGACCGCCCTCATCCATGCCTTGACGTTCTGCTGATTCAGCTTGTCGAAAATCTCGGCATTTTCTTCTTCCCGGGTAAACGCCTGGGTAATCTTTGCCCCATCCAGACTTTCATGCAGATAGGCATTCAGGTTGGAGCCCTTGGCGGATACGCTCTGCCAAGCCTTCCGCTGGGCGGGCTTGATGATTACGGCGATAATCAGGAACAGCGGAATGCCCGCCACAACCACAAGGCTTAACCGCACATCACGCGAGAACATGAAGACCGCAATGATGATAACGTTAAAAATTTCCAGAACAAAGTTGATGACGCCGTTGGAAAGCATATCCGACACGTTGTTGACGTAATTGATGACGCGGACCAGAATTTTTCCGTGGGGCCGGTCATCGTAGTACTGGAAGGAAAGCTTCTGCAGGTGGTCAAACAGATCTTTGCGGATATCGTAGATGATTTCCTGGCCGACAATGGTCATGTACTTGGCCCGGATAATGGAAAACCAGATGGACAGCCCCACGGTGACGATCATGAGTCCCGTCAGAAGGAACAGCAGCTTGTAGTCCTTGTTGGGAACGGCAATATCAATCGCCTTCTCCACAAGCAGCGGGCCGAACAGGCTGGTAACTGCGGCAAGCGCGGACAAAATCAGCGATGCAATCATCTTTTTCTTATGCATGCCGATGTATTTTCCCGCCCGGAGCAGATGCTTGATATTAAACGGGGTTTCCAGAGTTTCGTCGATATCGAAACGGTTTCTAGCCATTCTGACGCACCTCCTCTTCCGCGGTGATATCAGCGTCGCCGTTTTGGAGCAGATAAACATCCCTGTAGTAGCCTTCCTGGCTGCAAAGCTCCTGATGGGTGCCCACCTGAATGATTCTGCCCTGATCCATAATCAGGATCTTATCCGCCCGCTTGGTGGTGGAGATACGCTGGGCCACAATAATTTTCGTGCAGGCAAAATCCAGATGATCCAGTTCGTTCTGAATGTATTTTTCGGTTTCCAGATCCACCGCCGAGGTGGTGTCATCCAGAATCAAAATGGAGGGGCGCACCGCCAGTGCCCGGGCCAGAGCGATTCTCTGCTTCTGACCGCCGGACAGGCCGGTTCCCCGCTCGCCGATAATGGTGTCAAACCCTTCCGGCAGAGTGTCCACGAAGTCCACACAAGCCATCTTGGCATAGCGGGCCACGTCCTCCTCCGGCATTTTGCTGTCGCCGTAGGCAATGTTTCCATCCACCGTGTCCGAATAGAGGAATACGTCCTGTGTGGCGATGCCGATGGCGGACCGGAGCTTCTTCAGAGGATACTTGTTCACAGGAATCCCGTCGATGAGAAGCTCGCCCGAGGTGACATCGTTAAACCGGGGAATCAGATTGACCAATGAAGTTTTTCCGGAGCCGGTGCTGCCCATAACGGCCACCGTTTCCCCGGGAGAAATCGTAACGTTGATATTCTTGAGCACTTCGGTGTTGCCGAGCTTCAGGCATACGTCGTTGAAACGGATGGAGCCTTCCACCCGCCCGGCCTTTTCACGGGGCATCTGCGGGCTGGTAATCCGGGGCTGGCTGTAATAAAGCTCGACAATTTTGGAGCAGCTGGCAAAGAAACGCTGGAGGTCGTTCAGCAGCATGGCCAGCGTCCGCATGGGGTTGGTCAGCGTCCAGCACAGTCCGTTGAACAGCGTGAAGGTACCGATGGAAATCCGTCCCATAATCAGGAACGCGCCGCCCACCAGCAAAACCGCCACACCCAAAGCATTGCACAAGCCGTCTATGTAGGGAGCGTAGCGAAGCCAGAGAAGAGTGGCTTTCAGGTTGGATTCCTTAAAATCCCTGTTTCGCTCGTCAAAGCGGCCGATTTCGTAATCCTCCCGGGCAAATGCTTTTACCACCCGGTTGCCGCTGATGTTCTCCTGGGCGCAGATATTCAGCTGGGAAAGTTTTTCCCGAAGATCCACATACAGGGGGCCTACCCGCTTGGAATAGCGCACCGTCCCCATAAAAATCAGCGGGGTGATGGCCAGCAGGCAGAGTGTAAAAATCCAGTCTCTGGTAAAAAACACCACAATGGTGGTGCAAAACAGGACCGCGCAGTTCAGCAGCATACGGGGAATATTGGCCACGGTATGCCGGATCATGTCCATATCACCGGTCAGTCTGGTCATCAGGTCGCCGGTCCGGTTTTTGCTGTAAAAGTTCTGATCCTGATTCTGCATATTTCTGTACAGATCCCGGCGCAGCTTATAAACCAGCTTTTGAGAGCAGCTCTCATAGGTGATGATTGACAGGTAGTTTAAGGATGTGCGAAGCAGGGTGACTCCCACCAACAGGATCACCAGCCAGATCAGCTGATGAATCAGAGCCTGCGTAACCGGAGAGCCCTGTTCGATCGGCTTGAAGACCGTGTCCATGATGCTGGCCGTAATGACGGAGTTGGAAAGCTCGAATGCCGATAATACAATTGTGGAGAAAAGAGCCAGTGTATACCGACCGCGGAACCCCTCCATATTTTGCCAGACCCATCTTAGCTGAAACACATATCCACCTCATTTCTATCTCTTTCATTTGGTTCGGATTGACGCCTGGAAAACCTCTGATGAAACGAGGCAGAAAACCGCCCAATCTGTTTCTTTCACGGCTTTGAAGCCTGAATTTCGCTTCAGTCACCGGCCGTCCGGAGGCATCTCGAATGGTTCATGCACTATTATAGCGGATTGGTCAAAAATTAAAAGGCTTTTCGTCAAATTAGTGTGTTGAATTATCCCCAAACATTTTGGCAAATACTGTATAAAAACACAAAGGTTAACTTAACTGTTACCCGGTTGTTAATCGGCTGAAGCAAGGTACAGCCGGGGATGGCGCCGGCTTGTCCATTCCCGCCGGCAGGCAATTTGTTTTCTTCTGAATGAAGGAGAAAAAGAAAATTGTCTGGACTTTTTGGCTTTCGCTTTTTATAATAAAGGTATCGGGCAGAAAACACGACTCAAATGCCGGCTCATCGGAAAGGAATGACATTCAATGACCGAAAGAACAAACTCTGCTTCCATGCGGGTGCTGGCAATCGGAAACAGCTTTTCACAAAACGCGGCCACCTATCTTCACGACATCGCGGCCGCTTCCGGCACAGATCTTTTTATTACCAACCTCTATATCGGGGGGTGCAGTCTGGAAACCCACTGGGACAACGCGGAACATGACGCACCCAATTATGAGCGTCAGGAAAACGGCGTTTTTACAGGGCAAATGGTTTCCATCCGTCAGACGCTGGAAAGCGGGGACTGGGATGTGATTACCATGCAGCAGGCAAGCCATTTCAGCGGGATGCGGGAAACCTATTATCCCTATCTTCCCCGGCTGGCCGCCTTCGTGCGGAACCTGTGCCCTGCCTCACGGCTGATGATTCACGAAACATGGGCTTATGAGACCGGATTCGACGGGCTTTCCCGTTACCACGACAGCCAATCCGAAATGTACAGCCTTCTAAAGGAGGCTTATGAGGAAGCCGCCCGGAAAGCCGTTTCCGGACAAATTCTTTCCCTGATTCCCAGCGGCGATGCCTTCCAGCTTGCCCGGGAAAATCCCCTTTATCAAACCCGCTTCGATGACGGACGGGAAGTAAAACTGAACTGCGACGGCTACCATGCCACTGTCTACGGAAAATATCTGCTGGGTGCGGTATGGTTTGAAGCGCTGATCGGACATCCTATGGCGGACAATCCTTTTGTTCCCGAAGGCGCCGACCCCAATCGGATTCCTTTTTTGAAAGAATGTGCTCATCGGGCAGTCGCCGCCCGGCGGTGAACCGCCCGATGGCTTTAAAAATTTCTTCCGGACAGGAAGCTGATGTTTTGCAAGCTATATGTGCTCGAACACACTATAATTTCCATGCCAAAAGAAAGGACGACTTCACAATGAAAAAAGAACTTCACAAACAATATCTCTCCCGGGCCAAAGAGCTGGTGGCCCAGATGACGCTGGAGGAAAAAGCTTCCCAGCTAAGCTATGAATCCCCCGCCATTCCCCGCCTGGGAATTCCCTCTTACAACTGGTGGAACGAGGGGCTTCACGGTGTGGCGCGCGCCGGCACCGCCACAGTATTTCCCCAGGCAATCGGCCTTGCGGCCACCTTTGACAAGGGCATGATCCACACCGCCGGAAAAATTACCGGTGTGGAGGCACGGATCAAATTCAACGAAGCCCAGAAGCACGGCGACCATACAATCTACAAGGGACTTACTCTCTGGGCTCCCAATATCAATATTTACCGTGACCCGCGCTGGGGACGGGGGCATGAAACCTACGGTGAAGATCCTGTGCTGACCTCGCTCTGCGGGGAAAATTACATCCGCGGCATTCAGGAAGGCGACGACGACCGCTATTATATGGCGGCAGCCTGCACCAAACATCTGGCGGCCCATTCCGGCCCTGAGGGCACCCGCCACGGCTTCAACAGCGTGGTCTCCGATTTTGATCTGTACGATACCTACCTTCCCGCCTTCCAGTGGTGCGTGGAAAAAGCCGATGTGGAAAGTGTGATGGGCGCCTACAACATGATTAACGGCGTACCCTCCTGTGCCAATGCCCTGATTGAAGACGTACTGCGCAACAAGTGGGGCTTCAACGGCTACTTCGTATCCGACTGCGGCGCACTGGCGGATATGCATATGTTCTGCCTTTATACCCACACGGCCCCGGAATCCGCCGCAGCAGCTCTGAAGGCGGGCTGCGATCTGAACTGCGGCAATGTGTATCTGCATATAATGGAGGCATACGAGGAAGGGCTCGTAACCGAGGAGGATATTGACCGTTCGGCAATCCGGGTCATGGCCACCCGGATGAAGCTGGGCCTTTTTGACCCGGACTGCCCCTATTCCAAAGAGGACGATTACCTCAAGGTGGGCTGTGCCGAGCATTTGAAACAGGCCTATCAGGCTTCTGTGGAGAGCATAGTCATGCTGAAAAACAACGGGCTGCTTCCCCTTAAGAAGGAGGCACTCCGCACCATCGGCGTCATCGGCCCCAACGCTGTCAGCATCCGGGCGCTGGAAGGCAACTACAACGGTACGGCGGCGCGTTACTGGACAGTTCTGGAGGGAATCCAGAATGCCTGCGGCGACGACGTCCGGGTTCTCTACGGGGTAGGCTGTCCCTTATACAAGGAAGTGCTGGAGAGCTGCTCCACTCCCCGGGACGGATTCAGCGAAGCGCTATCCGTAGCGGAAAACTCCGACGCGGTAGTAATGGTGATGGGACTTGACCCGTCCATTGAAGGCGAAGAGGGTGACGCCAACAACGAGTACGGAGCGGGAGACAAAGCTACTCTGAAGTTCCCCGGTTTTCAACAGGAATTGCTGGAAGCGGTGAAAAAGACCGGCAAGCCCATGATTCTTGTGGTGCTGGCAGGGGGCGCACTGGAGCTTGCCTGGGCGGACGAAAATGCGGACGCGATCCTGTACGGATGGTATCCGGGAAGCGAAGGCGGGCGGGCGATTGCGGACATTCTCTTTGGCGACCAGAATCCCAGCGGACGCACTCCCGTCACCTTTTACCGGGCTTTGGAGGATATTCCTGCCTTTGAAAACTATAACATGGAGGGTCGCACTTACCGCTATCTGAACAAGGCCCCCCTCTATCCCTTCGGATATGGGCTGTCCTATACCCATTTTGAGCTGGGTGAGTCCCGTTTGACCGGAAGTTTTGAGGACAACACCGCCGCGCTTGCAGTCACCGTAACCAATACCGGTGACCGGGAAGGCAGTCTGCCGGTACAGGCCTACGCCCGTTACGGAAAAGAACGTTACACCACACCCCACTGCAAGCTGGTTGGCTTTGAGCGGGTCACGCTGGCGCCGGGTGAGAAATCGGAAGTGATACTCCCCATTGACCGGGCGGCCGTGCTCCTGACTGACCGGGACGGAACCCGTTATTTTCCTGAAACCATGACGCTGTCCACCTGTCTGAACTCCGGCGAAGCTTCTCGTTAAGTCCCGGGTTCGGGGCCCGGGGGCAGGTAAAACTTTCGTTTTTGTCTGCAACTGACCTCTGCTCCCCGTTTCAGCATTTGCTGAAACGGCAGTGGGTCCGGGCCTGCGGCCCGGGGGCGGGCGAAACTTTCGCTTTTGTCTGCAACTGACCTTTGCTCTCCGTTTCAGCATTTGCTGAAACGGCAGTGGGTCCGGGCCTGCGGCCCGGGGCGCCGCCCTGAATCGCCGTTCGCAAACGGCGAAAGCTTTGTGCTGGGAAGCGCATTTTTGCGGGTGAATTGCCGGCAAGGACGGCAAGAGGGAGGCTTTTTGCAAGAGAAAAAGCCTCCCTCGTTATTTTAAAAAAGGACTGATGCCATATGGCGTCAGTCCTTTTTTTCGGATTCATCGGCATTTTTGCCCGCGCCTCATCGCTGGCGATGGCCGCGGGTATTTTTGTGTATCAGAACTAGTTCTTTTTCCCTTGAATGTACTCGTCGATGGCCTTCGCCGCATTTTTGCCCGCGCCCATCGCCAGAATTACGGTCGCGGCGCCGGTGACAGCATCGCCGCCCGCATATATGCCCTCACGGGAAGTCAGACCGGTATCTTCCTCTGCAATGATGCAGCCGTGACGGTTGGTGTCCAGCCCTTTGGTGGTATTGCGGATCAGCGGGTTGGGAGAGGTGCCGATGGACATGACCACACAGTCCAGATCCATCACGAACTCGGAACCGGCCTTCTCAACAGGACGGCGGCGGCCGGAAGCATCCGGTTCACCCAGCTCCATTTTCACACACTTCATGCCCTTGACAAACTTGTGCTCGTCGCCCAGAATCTCCACCGGGTTGGTGAGGGTATCGAAAATGATGCCCTCCTCCATGGCGTGCTCCACTTCTTCCTTACGGGCAGGCATTTCTTCCAGACCGCGGCGGTAAACAATGTGCACTTCCTCCGCGCCCAGACGCATCGCACACCGTGCAGCATCCATTGCCACGTTGCCGCCGCCCACTACTGCCACCTTTTTGGCGTGCTCAATGGGGGTGGGGCTGCTCTCCCGGTATGCCTTCATCAGGTTGGTCCGGGTCAGGAATTCATTGGCGGAATAAACGCCCTTGAGGTTTTCACCGGGAATATTCATAAAGCGGGGCAGTCCGGCGCCGGAACCGATAAAAATGGCCTCAAAGCCGTCCTCAAACAGTTCATCCACCGTAATGGTGCGCCCGATGACTACATTGGTCTCCACTTTCACGCCCATGGCCTTCAGATTGTCCACTTCCTTCTGGACAATCGCCTTGGGCAGACGGAATTCCGGAATACCGTATACCAGAACGCCGCCGGCAGTATGAAGCGCCTCAAACACAGTGACCTCATAGCCGGCTTTCTGCAAATCGCCTGCACAGGTCAAGCCCGAGGGGCCGGCCCCTACCACCGCCACCTTGTGGCCGTTGGAAGCAGGCTGAACCGGTGCTTCCTTGCAGTGCTGCATGTGCCAGTCGGCGGCAAAACGCTCCAGACGGCCGATGGCTACCGGCTCGCCCTTAATACCGCGCACGCATTTGCTTTCGCATTGGGATTCCTGGGGGCAGACCCGTCCGCAGACCGCGGGGAGAGATGACTGCTTGTGCAGAACCTGATAGGCACCCTCGAAATCGCTTTCTCTGATTTTAGCAATAAAGGCGGGGATGTCAATGCTGACAGGGCAGCCGGAGACGCAGGGCTTATTCTTGCAGTTCAGACAGCGGTTTGCCTCGTCAATGGCCTGCAGCTCGGTATAGCCCAGGGCCACCTCTTCAAAGTTTCTGTTCCGGATGTTCGGTGCCTGTACGGGCATCTCGTTTTTCTTCAGCGACATATTCGCCATGATTACCGAACCTCCTTTTTATACAGATTGCAGGTTTCTTCATGCTGATGCCGCTCAAAATCGCGGTACATGGTGGAACGCTCCATGGCTTCGTCAAAGTCTACCAGATGGCCGTCAAAATCAGGTCCGTCCACACAGGCAAACTTGGTTTCGCCGCCCACGGTAAGCCGGCAGCCGCCGCACATTCCCGTTCCGTCAATCATGATGGGATTCATACTTACTACGGTTTTGATTCCGTACTGCTTGGTCAGCTTGCAGACGAATTTCATCATAATCAGAGGGCCGATGGCGATGACTTCGTCATACTGCTCTCCCGCTTTGATCAATTCCTCCAGCGCATTGGTGACCAGACCCTTTTGACCGTGGGAACCGTCGTCGGTCATCATGACAAACTTGGAGGAGCAAGCCTTGAACTCGTCCTCGAGAATGACCAGATCCTTGTTCCGGAAGCCGACGATGGAGTGGACTTCGGCGCCCAGCTCATGCAGCTTCTTGGCGACAGGCAGTGCAATGGCGCAGCCCACGCCGCCGCCGATGACCGCCACCTTTTTCAGTCCCTCCACATGGGAAGGTGTCCCTAAGGGGCCCACAAAATCGTGCAGGCTGTCGCCCTCCTCCAGATGATTCAGCTTTTCGGTGGTAGCGCCGACAATCTGGAATATAATGGTGACTGTGCCGCTTTCACGGTTGTAGTCCGCTATTGTCAGGGGAATC
Source organism: Oscillospiraceae bacterium (assembly GCA_048358235.1). Lineage (GTDB taxonomy): Bacteria > Bacillota > Clostridia > Oscillospirales > Ruminococcaceae > Paludihabitans. The sequence goes on along the minus strand of DBGCDL010000013.1, from coordinate 5,575 downwards.
CGTTCGCCGTTTTCGTCTACGCGGAGGATGATGAACTGACCCGGCTCCGCTTTTTTGGCAACCAGAGGAGCCTCGATGTCCATGAGAGTCACTGTGGGATTCAGTTCTCTCTTTTTCAGGATTTTATACATATTCATTCCTCAATTCCAATTGGGATTATTTTCGCCATGATGTGAGTCAGGGACGGAGTTCTCTCCGTCCCTGACGTCAACATAATAGACGGCTTAGTCTATTATTATACACGATTTTGAAGAGCTATGCAACAAAATGCAAGGATTTTCGGGAGATTTCCCCACATTTCCGGAAGTCCGCGCGACAGGAGTTTCCCGAAAGGGGGGGAACAGGATCAGTCTGCGTGTTCTTAGAAGTCCACATCCAGATCGTAGTAGCAGGCATTGAGCAGCTTCTCCATCTCTTCCTGGGAAGGCTGGCGGGGGTTGGAGCCGGTGCAGGCATCGCTGATGGCCAGAGCGGCAACGTCATGCAGCTTTGTTTTGAACTCGTCCTCCGGCACCATGCCGTTTTCGTAGTTCTTGATGCAGGTCGGGATGTTCAGCAGCTCGTTGTACTCGCGGATCTTGCGGCACAGAGCGTCCACCAGATTGGAGGAGTCGCCGGTCAGTCCCACTGCACGGGCAATGGTGGCGTAACGCTCACGGGCTTCCGGATTCTGGGCGTTGAACTTGATCACCTTGGGCAGGTACATGGCGTTGGCGCAGCCGTGAACAATGTGTCCGTTGGCGAAAGCGGCGCCGGTCTTATGAGCCATGGAGTGAACGATGCCCAGCAGCGCGTTGGAGAACGCCATACCGGCCAGGCACTGCGCATAGTGCATCTGCTCACGGGCAGCGGTGCAGCCTTTGTAGGAAGCGGGCAGATATTCGAAAATCATCTGAATCGCCTGGATTGCCAGAGGATCGGTGAAAGGAGAATGCAGGGTGGATACATAAGCCTCGATGGCGTGGGTCAGAGCGTCCATACCGGTGTAAGCGGTAAGCTTTGCAGGCATGGTCTCGGCCAGCTCCGGATCAACAACGGCAACATCGGGAGTGATGTTGAAGTCAGCCAGCGGATATTTGATGCCCTTGTGATAGTCGGTGATAACGGAGAAAGCGGTCACCTCGGTGGCAGTGCCGGAGGTAGAGGGGATTGCCAGGAATTTCGCCTTCTGACGCAGAGTGGGGAAGTTGAAGGGAGTAACCAGATCTTCAAACTTGGTCTCGGGGTATTCATAGAACGCCCACATTGCTTTTGCTGCATCGATGGGGGAGCCGCCGCCGATGGCAACGATCCAGTCGGGCTGGAATTCCTGCATGGCCTTTGCGCCCTTCATAACGGTCTCTACAGACGGATCGGGCTCTACGCCTTCAAACAGTCTGGTTTCCAAGCCGGCCGCTTCCAGATTTGCCACAACCTTATCCAGAAAGCCGAAACGCTTCATGGAACCGCCGCCGACAACAACAATTGCCTTTTTACCGGTCAGGTTTTTCAGCTCATCCAAAGATCCCTTGCCGTAATAAATGTCTCTTGGTAATGTGAAACGCATAAAAAGTCCTCCTAAATAATATTGCGGAAGTCAGCCGTCAGCGGATCAGCTTGATTTTATTGATCTTCCGTCGGGCAGTACCGCTGTTTTTTCTATTTGTTATTATTTTAACACTCTTTTTCACAATCGGGTAATGCTTTTTCGGAATGGACGGTATATAATAGAGACAATAGGGAAATCATGGCGAATTTTAAGCTTTCCCAATATGACCGCCGCGGACAGGGCAAACCTGTCCCAAGCGTGAAGCAAGGGGTGACTTGTACTGAATTTACAGCATTTGCGATATGTGACCGAAGTGGAAAAAACAGGGTCGATTACAAAGGCCGCGAAAAACCTCTACATGGGTCAGCCGAATCTCAGCAAGGCGATTAAGGAGCTGGAGGGCGAAATCGGAATTACCCTTTTCCGCCGTACCCGGCAAGGCGTGGAGCCCACCGAGATGGGCGCGGAATTTCTGACCTACGCTCATACGATTTTGTCCCAGATGGATGAACTGGAATCGCTGTATAAGCCGCAGACCGGGCGGGAATTCAAATTTTCCGTATCGGTGCCCCGCGCCACTTATATTTCGGTGGCGTTCACCGAATTTTTGGAAACCGTCCCGGCAGAGGTGCCTCTGTCGGTCCATTTTAAGGAAACCTCCAGCATGGGAGCCATTACTGACGTGGTCAACGGGGAATCCCAGCTGGCCATTGTCCGCTACCAGAACATTTATGAGGACTATTATCTGAATTTTATTGAAAATATGAAGCTGAAATGGGAGCCTGTCTGGGAATACCGGATGTGCCTTCTCATGAGTGAGAATCATCCGCTGGCGGAGGCCACGGATATTCCCTACCATCTTCTGGACGGCTATATCGAGCTGACCCACGGGGATGTGCAGGTTCCCTCCCTTTCCTTTGCCCAGATCAACCGGGATGCCCGGCTGAAGGGCAGCAAGCGGAGGGTGTATATCTATGAACGGGGCAGCCAGTATGACATCCTTCGCCGGGTGGAAGGCTCCTATATGTGGGTTTCTCCCGTTCCCTACTCGGTGCTTTCCCAGAATCATCTGGTCATGAAGGAATGTGCGGAGGCCGGCATGAAAAACACGGATATTGTCGTTTATAAGGACGACCATACCCTGACCGCCGACGAAAAGCAGTTTATCGGTCTGGTCAAGCAGCAAACCCGATAAGAATCAGTACTCCTCACAAAAGCGGTTTGGAAGAAGATATCTTCCAAACCGCTTTTTTCGGAAAGAATCCAGTGCTCGTGCGGATCCGGGAAAACCTTTGGCCGTTTTCGCAAAACCAATCATTCCGCGCTGCTTCACCCTTTTTTTCGGGGGCGGCGGGGTGTCTGAAAAGAGGAATTCTCCATCAGGCGGATCAGCAGCGAAAATTCGCCGAAGGCCACCGCCGCCATGGCCAGCGTGGTCAGCACTCCCGAAACGGGCAGAGGGACAAGGGAAAACAGCCCGGAAAGCAAAACCACGCATCCGCCGAACACAATGCACAGAAAAAGGACCAGCGCTTTCCGCATGGGAGTAAAGGGAACGCAGAGCCGGAACAGCAGCAAAAGTCCGGTAAATCCCGTGAGCAGAACGCAGATGGTGGACACCTGTTCGGGAGTAAATCGAAAAAGGGACGATACCCCGATTGTCACAAGAATATTGCTCACAATGGTAACCGCTCCGGGCACCGCCCGCATAAGGATATTGCGGAGGAAGTCCCCCTCAATGCGCGCCCGGTTGGGCTCCAGCGCCAGCACCAGCGCCGGAATGCCGATGGTAACGGCACTGATGAGGGTCAGCTGGATGGGCATAAAGGGATAGGGGGATTTCAAAAAAAGGAAAATCACCGCAAGCAGGGTGGAATAAATGGTCTTTACGAGAAAAAGGGAGGCGGAGCGCTGAATGTTGTTGATGGAGCGTCTTCCCTCCCCCACCACCCGGGGCATGGAGTCAAAATTGGAATTGAGGAGCACCAGCTGGGAAATGTTGCGGGCGGCATCGCTTCCCGAAGCCATGGCAACGCTGCAGTCCGCTTCCTTAAGGGCGAGAACGTCGTTGATTCCGTCGCCTGTCATAGCGACCGTATGCCCCTGCTCCTTCAGCGACTCAATCAGCTGCTTTTTTTGGACAGGGGAGACCCTTCCGAAAACGGTATGGCACAATGCCGCCGCCCTAACCTCCTCTTCAGTGTGAAGCAGTGACAGATCCACGGTCTTATCCCAGCCGGGGACTCCGGTTCGCCTGGCAATCTGGGACACCGTAGTGACGTTATCCCCTGAAATCACCTTTACGTCCACCCCCTGCTCCGCAAAATAGCGGAGGGTCCGGGCGGCCTCGGGACGAATTTTATCCCGAAGACAGATCACCCCCACCGGCACCAGTGGGGACGGCAGCTCCCGCCCGGAAAACGGCAGAGCGGAATAGCCCAGCACCAGCACCCGGTTTTCCACCGAGAGCCGGGAAATTCGGGACTCCAGCTCTCCGTCCATCCGGGGAAACAGGAATTCTCCCGCGCCGATCACATAGCTTCCGTTTTTGCCGAACGACGCTCCGGACCACTTGGTACGGGAGGAAAACGGCACGGTATGATCGGCTGTCCAGCCCGACTCTGTCCCGTAGGCCTTGGCAAGGGCCTCAAAGGTGGCGTTCCGGTCAGGGAGGGCACTGACCAGTGCCCGGACGGCTGCCTCACATTCTTCCGGCGAAGCCCCGTTCAGGGGGATCAGATCCGCCACCTCCATGCAGCCCTCAGTCAGCGTCCCTGTTTTGTCCAGGCAGAGCGTATCCACCCGCGCCAGCGTTTCAATGCAGTAAAGCTCCTGCACCAGCACCTTATGCTTAGAAAGACGGATCACGCTCACCGCCAGAACCGTACTGGTCAGCAGCATCAGTCCCTCCGGAATCATTCCGATCAAAGCGGCAACAGTCTGAACCACTGCCTCCTGCAAAGTGTTATGGGAAAGATGAAGCTGATTGTAAAAGAGGATCCCACCGATGGGGAAAATAATAATCGAAACGAATTTAATGATTTTTTTAAGGGTGGACATGATTTCGGAATTGACTTTTTTAAACTGCTTGGCTCCCCGGGAAATCGTGGAAATATAGTTGTCTCCCCCCACGTGCTCGGCACGGGCGGAACCGTGCCCGCTGATGAGGAAGCTCCCCGCCAGCAGCAGATCTCCCGGGCGTTTTACCACCCCGTCGGATTCACCGGTGACAAAGGACTCGTTCACCTCGCATTCCCCTTCCAGCAGAACTCCGTCCGTCACCACCTGGCGTCCCGGGGACAGAAGCATGATATCATCCAGCACCACCTGATCGGTGGGGATTTCCTGCTCCTTTCCGTCCCGCAGAACATGGGCCTTCACCGAGGAAAGAATGGACAGCCGGTCAATGGTGCGTTTGGCCCGGATTTCCTGAAAAATGCCGATGACCAGATTGCAGAATACGACCCCCAGAAAAAGCAGGTTCTTATAAGATCCCACCAACACGACGGCAGCAGCCAGAATCAAATTGATAAGGTTAAAGAGGGTACAGAGATTGTCCCGGAAAATTTCTCCCACGCTTTTGGTGGGAAGGGTGCTGTCCTGATTGGAGAGTCCCTTCTCCAGTTGAGAAGCGGCCTGCTCCGCCGTCAGCCCCCTGCTCGGGTCAGGATCATACCGCCGGGGCGGCAAGTGCTTTTCTTGCGTTTTCATCATAATCAGCCGGATATCCTTTTCAAAAGTGGGACGGCAAAGGCGGCACTCACCGCTTCTGCCTGTCATTTCTTTTAGTATATTACTCCGGAAAAGAATAATCCATTGAAAATTTGTAAACTAGGAAGCTTTTGAAAAATCAGAATGAAAAACTGCCTCGGCTTCCCATCAGCCGGGCGGCTCCTTTTCCAAGGCGGGGCTTCCCGAAATTCCGGCTGCCTTACCCTCTGGGGTACTGCTTGCGGAGAAGAGGAATGCCGTAGGCCCGGGGCGTTCCCTCCAGCCGTTTGATGTAGCCTTCCAGCTCTCCGCGGCAGTGCAGCGGCCCGCCTTCTC
>DBGCDL010000012.1:0-16395 GCA_048358235.1 Oscillospiraceae bacterium | reverse complement strand
CCCCAATAGCTCAGTCGGTAGAGCGCGTGACTGTTAATCACGATGTCGATGGTTCGAGCCCGTCTTGGGGAGCCAAAAAAGGCGATCACTTTTGTGATCGCCTTTTTTCTATGCTGAATTGAAATGCCGGAATAGTTCATTGGGTTACTCGCAATGAGGCTGGCCCTTTTTGCAATGAACAAACAAATTTCCCAGTTGAGCAGTTGCACCGTATTCAATGGGAATGTGATAACACACCGTTTGAATGACGGTTATTTCGCAGGTACATCCGCACTCTGTACGGACGATAACCTTGGGATCGCCACAGCATTCCGCTTCAATTTCCCCAACATCGGCAGTGGGATGAAGGCTGATGGGTAAATGAACATCGGCACATTCCGAACCGACGGATATGCATGTGGCGCTTTCACGGGAACAAGGCCTGACGGCATTCTCCTGATATTCCACAACGATTACTCCGCTTATTTACAATCTTTACACTCTTCCGTGGAGGCACCGTTACAATTTACAAATGCCTTTCCAACTGTGGCAACTGCACCGAATTCTACGGGTACGGCAACACAAATGTCTTGGCTTAAAGTAAATACACAGGTGCCCTCCTCAACGCCGCCGCAGGGCTCTTCACCTGGCGTGACAATCGGTTTACCACAGCATTGCGTGATCGTAAACTCGTTTTTAGCAAAAGGAGCGACTGTTACCGGGACACATACTGTAGCGGACTGATATCCGACAGCAGGACAAGTTTGGTTCTCATTGGGAGGATTATTTGTAAAATCAGTCATAATCAAAGTCCTTTCTTGGTTGGGGGTGCATTAGCAGTATATGTCAGGAAAATGGAAGTGTTCATTGAAAAGAAGGAAGGCGATTACAGGCCATCATTTTATGATCCCTGTAATCGCCTTTTGGCTTATCAATGGAGGATACCATGGCGTCGGTCACCACACCGATTCCCCGCTTTTTCAAAATCATGGCTAAGTTCTGACCGATTTCCCGGTCGAGATTGGGGAGAAGCCGGGACTGCCCTTCCAGGATGGTCACTTTGCAGCCCAGACGACTGTAGATTTCCGCAAATTCGACGCCGACTACACCGCCGCCCACAATAATAAGGCTTTGGCAGTCCACGCTGTTTTCCAGCAGAGTATCGCTGGTGAGTACACCCGGCAGGTCATGCCCCGGAATGGGCGGAATCAGCGGCCTGCTCCCGGAGGCGGCAATCACCGCATCCGCAGAGTACTTATGCCCTTCCGCCTCCACCAAACCCGGAGCCTGAATGACAGCACGGACAGGGACTACGGTTACTCCCGCCCGGCTTAAAAGAAGATGGATGCCGTCTCTTAGCTGGGCGACTACGTCATCCACATGGCTGTGCATGGCATCCATGTCATAAGAGACCTCTTGTGCAGAGATTCCAAGTCCACTGCTCGTTTGAGCCTCGTGAAAGAGGCGGGAGGCGCGAAGCAGCGCCTTGGTGGGGATGCATCCCCGGTTCAGGCAGGTTCCGCCTACCTGACCGCATTCAAAGAGAGCAACCTTTTTTCCCATGCCCCCAGCTTCCAGTGCGGCACTGTATCCTCCTGGGCCGCCACCGATTACAATCAGATCAAAATGTTCCATAAAGCCTCCTTTTACGGGCGGTGTGACCGCCTGAGCTCAAACAAAGAGCTCCCGTACCAGTTCTACGATGTCAGCGCGGATCTCCGTGGGAAGGGATGAGCTTGACAGCGCGGCTTCCACTGCGGCCCGGTCAAAGGCGCAGCCATTCAGCAGGCCGGTCACAATTCCCGGCAGATCCGGATCCAAAGAATCCGTGTAAAAAGCGCTGTCAGCAAGGACGCCGTCTTCCACCTTCCAGCAAAGCTCAGCGCCTCCCCATGGGAAGCGCCGCCTGCAGCGCCGGGAAAAATCGTTTTCCTGGCCCAGAAGCCACTCTTCGGAAGCAAATTTTTGCCGGAGAAGTTCCCATCGGGCAGAGTCGATCCGCCGGGAGTTCAAGGAAAGAGCAGGCAGTCCGTAGGTGACTTCCAATCCGGCAGTCAGGGCCTTTTCCACCTGAGGGACGGTAATTTCCGGGCAGTATTCCCGAAGAGCTGTGACCCGGGAACGGACGGATTTTACACTGTGGCTCTCCAGCTTTTGGGGATCGGGGGTCAGATAGTGCTGGAGCTTTCCGGTGTCGGATTGAATCAGAAGGGTGCCGTGATGATATTTTCGTTCCCCGCTGGTATAAAAAGCATTTCCCGAGAACTTTTGTCCGTCAACAGTCAAGTCGTTCCGGCCGGATGTTTGGGCGTTGATTCCAAGCTCCCGAACGCCCCGCAGAATGACCTCCAACTGCCGGGGCAGGTCATAATTTGCCCGGTGAACCAGAAAGGTGAAATTGAGATTCCCCAGGTCGTGATAAACCGCGCCGCCCCCCGAAAGCCGCCGGGCCAGATGGCCGCCGTCCCGGCGGAGAGCGTCAAGACGGCATTCGGCCCGGGCATTTTGATTGCGTCCGATGACAACGGTATTGTCATTCCGCCAAAGATAGAGAATCAGCTCCTCCGGCTCCACTGTGTGCAGGAGCAGCTCCTCCAGCGCGATGTTCTCATAAGGGTCGGTGCAGGGGGAAATATGTACCGATAATTTTTGTATCATTGAAAGCAAAACCTCAGCTTGGGATGGCGTGCCGCCTCCACCTCATCCGGGCGGCCGATGGGGGTGGAAACCGGAGCAGCGTGCAGCTTTTCCGGGCAGGAACGTGCCTGCTCCAACAGCCGGATTACAATCTCACAGGCTTGATCCAGCGTTTCTTTGGACTCGGTTTCCGTGGGCTCAAACATGAGGGCCTCATGGACGATGAGAGGGAAATACATGGTGGGCGGATGAATTCCGTAGTCCAGCATGGCTTTCGCAACATCCATGGCGGAAACGCCGGTTTCCTTTTTCAGCTCCTCCAGAGAAAGGACAAATTCGTGCATGCACAGTCCCTCCTCCGCTGTCTTGCAGTAGGGCGCCAGTTTTTTCTTCATGTAGTTGGCATTCAGAACCGCCATCTGGCTTGCTTCCCGCAGGCCGTCCCCGCCCAGCGTCAGCAGATAGCAGAACGCCCGCAGAGTGATTCCGAAATTCCCGTAGAATGCCTTTACCCGGCCAATGGACTGGGGGCTGTCGGCAAAGGAAAAGCCGCTTCCGGTTTCGGCCTGTTTCCGAATGGGCAGGAAGGGAGCCAGAAGCTTCTTTGCTCCTACCGCACCCGCGCCGGGGCCGCCGCCTCCGTGGGGAGTGGACATGGTTTTGTGCAGATTCAGATGGACCACGTCGAAGCCCATGTCGCCGGGGCGGGCCATCCCCATGATGGCGTTGAGATTTGCGCCGTCATAGTAGCATAGGCCGCCCGCTTCATGAATGATTCGGGTGATTTCCAGAATGTTCGGATCAAAAATGCCCAGTGTGTTGGGATTGGTCAGCATCAGACCGGCGGTATCCGGCCCCACAGCCTTTCGCAGCTGTTCCAGATCGACTCCGCCGTTGGGATCGGAGGGAACATTGACCACAGTGAAGCCTGCCATTGCGGCGGTTGCGGGGTTGGTGCCGTGGGCCGAATCCGGGACGATAATCTTATTCCGGGCAGTGTCCCCCCGGGACTGATGATAGGCCTTCACCAGAAGAAGGCCGGTAAATTCGCCGTGAGCACCGGCGGCGGGCTGAAACGTGACCGCCTCCATACCGGTAATTTCACAGATAAAGTGTTCCGCTTCCGACAGAACCGACAGGCATCCCTGCACCGTGTGCTCCGGCTGAAGAGGATGAATTCCCATAAATCCGGGAAGAGCGGCCAGTTCCTCGTGAACTGCCGGATTGTATTTCATGGTACAGCTTCCCAGCGGATAAAACCCGTCGTTGACGCCGTGCACCTGCCGGGCAAGCTCGGTGTAGTGGCGGGACAGATCTATTTCGGAAAGCTCCGGCAGACGAAGGGAAGTTTTCCGCTTGAGTTCTTCCGGCAGAGAGACGGAAGGTACGTCGCTCTCCGGCAGAAGAGTGCACTGCCGGCCGGGAACGCTTCTTTCAAACAGCAGTTTCATGCTTTGGTCACCTCCCTGACGGTTTCAATGAGCAGATCCATCTGTTCCCGGGTGTTTTTCTCAGTGGCGCACCACAGGATGCCGCCCTCCACCGGCAGCCCGCCCAGAATGTCCTTTTCCTCCAAAGCGGCAAGAATCCGTTCCGGTTCAGCCGGGCAGGCGGTGAGAAATTCGTTGAAGAAGGGTGCCTGGGGATGCATCAGGCCGAAGCCGGGAATTTCATTCAGCCCCTGCGCCAGATAATGCGCCTTGTCATAGCAGAGACGGGCAGCTTCCGCCATACCCCGAGGGCCCATGGCCGCCATGTAGACGGCGGCGGTCATGGCGCAGAGCGCCTGATTGGAGCAGATGTTACTGGAGGCCTTTTCCCGCCGGATGTGCTGCTCTCTGGCCTGCAGGGTGAGCACAAAGCAGCGGCGGCCCTGATTGTCGGTGGTTTCCCCCACGATGCGTCCGGGCAGTTTCCGGGTAAGCTCGGCAGTGGCTGCCATGAAGCCCAGATATGGCCCTCCGAAGGAAAGCGGCATACCCAGCGGCTGTCCTTCCCCCACGGCAATGTCCGCTCCGCATTCGCCCGGAGTGCGGAGCAGGGCCGCAGCAATGGGATGAATTCCCATAATCAGCTTTGCCCCCACCTGGTGGGCGGCTTCCGCCACGGCATCGGCGTCCTCAATGACGCCGTAAAAGTTGGGCTGCTGAAGATAGACGGCGGCATCGGTATCCCGAAGCTCCGCCTTCAGCGCCGAAAGGTCGGTCATGCCGTCTTTGACGGGCAGAACCAGAACCTCGGCGTCCCCACCCCAGCAGTAAGTCTGCACCGTCCGGAGCACATCCGGATGAGCGGCGCCTGAAATCAGAATCCGCCGCCGTTTCCGGTCGCGGCACATGGCGCAGGCTTCCGCCGCAGCGGAAGCGCCGTCATAGACGGATGCGTTGGCGGCATCCATGCCTGTGAGCTCACAGATCATGGTCTGATATTCAAAAATGGACTGCAGAATCCCCTGACTGATTTCCGCCTGATAAGGGGTATAGGCGGTGACAAATTCTTCCTTGGCAGTGACCCGCTTTACAATGGACGGGATATAGTGATCATAGGCGCCCGCACCTCGAAAAATTGCGCCAAAGGGATGGTTCCGGGCAGCAAGCTGCTGAACCCGGCGGCATAATTCCAGTTCGGACATTCCGGACGGAAGCTCCAGCCGGTCAAGGCGGATGGATTCCGGCACGGAAGCGTATAGCTCCTCAAGGGAGGCAAGCCCCAGGAAATCCAGCATTTCACGGCGCTGTTCCCGGGTAGACGGCAGATAATTTCCCACAGTAATCCTCCTGACTGATGGGAGCAGGCAAAGCCTTACTCCTCCGATTCGCAGAGAGCCTGATAGGTCTCTGAATTCAGCAGCTCACCGGTTTCAGTGGGCTCCACTTCGATCATCCATGCTTCGTAGGGATCTTCGTTAATCAGCGCGGGGGAGTCCAGCAGCGCTTCATTGATGGCGGTGACGGTGCCGGAAACGGGGCTGAAAATGTCGGAGACGGCTTTTACGCTTTCCACGTCGGCGAAAGGCTCCCCCACGGCAACGCTGTCATCCACCATGGGAAGGTTGACGAAGACCAGATCCCCCAGCTTTTTCTGGGCAAAGTCGCTGATGCCCACCCGGATATGACCGTTTTCCATGTTTTCGACCCACTCATGAGATTTGGCATACTGCAATGCGGTTGGAATGTTCATAGCAAAATCCTCCTAATAAAATAGATGATTAAAAATACGGATTGTATTAAAACTACACTTGGGTACGCTTGTAAAAGGGAAGGGGAACCACTTCGGCGGTTATCTCGCGGCCCCGGACAATAACGGTAACCTCCGTTCCCGTAGGGCAGAATTCCCTGTCTAAATAGGCCATGGCGTAGGCGCCGCCCAAACTGGGACAGTGGGTGCCGCTGGTGGTAACGCCCACTTCTTTTCCGTCTTTCCAAACAGTCTCATGTTCCCGGATAATTCCCCGGCCGGTCACCTTCAGTCCCACCCGGAGCCGTTTCGGTTCTCCCATTGTCAGAAGGGCTTCTTTTCCGATGAAATCCGTTTTTTCCGCCTTGATGGCAAAGGAAAGGCCCGCACCCACAGGGTTGACCGTCTCTCCCAATTCATGCCCGTAGAGGGGCATGGCTGCTTCCAGCCGCAGGGTATCCCTGCACCCCAGTCCGCAGGGAACCGCACCCTCCGCCTTCAGTGCGTCCCAGACCTTGGGGGCGTCCTCGGGGGCCATGTACAGCTCGTATCCGAATTCTCCGGTATACCCTGTTCTGGAAACCAGACAAACCGCTCCCGCTACCGTCATGGAGGGGGTAAAACTGTAATACTTTTTCGGAAGCGCCGTTTCGTCGCAGAGGGAGGCAATGATTTTCCGGGAGTCCGGCCCCTGCAGCGCAATCTGGGCAGTGCGTTGCGAAAGATCGGTCAGCACGCATTCGCCGGTGAGATGGCCGGCAATCCAGTCAATGTCTTTCACCGTATTGGCGGCATTGAGCACTACAAAGAATCTGCTTTCGTCCAGCCGGTAGACAATCAGATCGTCCACCTGACCCCCATCCGGATAGAGCATCAGGGAGTAGCGGCAGCTTCCGTCAGGCATACCGGTAAAGTTGTTGGTGAGCAGGTAATTGAGATTTTGTTCGGCATCCTTGCCCGACAGGAGAATTTCCCCCATGTGGGACACGTCGAAAATCCCCGCGTGCTGCCTGACTGCCAGATGCTCGGCAATGATGCCGGTGGGATATTGGACAGGGAGCAGGTAGCCGGCAAAGGGAACGATGGTGCCATTTGCTTCCAGATGCTTTTCGTAAAGCGGAGTCTGCTTTTCCATGGAAACGGTCAATCCTTTCTCTGTTTGAAATTGGGGACGGCGGGTACTTTGTTAAGTTTTTGACAGCAAAAAAGGGCACGCAGATGATCTGCGTGCCCCGTCTTTAAACCTGAAAGATTCTTCCGCCGATGTCAAAACGCGGAATTGCTTCTTCGGCGCCGTTCGCCGGCTTTCCGGAGTTTGTCAAATACCGGTCCTTTTGCCTGAGAGTTTTTTGCTTTTCCCCTTCGGCGCCGCAATGCGTTCTCTCCCGGTATCCTCAGCCAATATTTTGTTGAACGGCTTTAGCTTATCACATTGTGCCGAACATTTCAAGCGTATTTGATGCAAACCCAAAAGAAAAATTTGCGGACAGCTCCGGTGAACCGTGTACGCTTTCAAGCGTATTTCATACAAGGACACATTTGCATAAAAAAAGAAAAAATTTAATATTTTTTATAAAACCACTTGTATTTATACCAATTGGTTGCTATGATAAACCCATAAAGTGTGTTTGTACGAAATACAGATAAATTGATACGGGAGGAATTACGGATGGGTGAGAAGATGATTGCGCTGACCAAAAAGGAGGCGCGCCCCGGTCTCTGGATGGAAGAGGTGGAGATTCCGGAGGTAGGGATCAACGATGTGAAAATCAAGATCCGGAAAACCGCCATCTGCGGAACGGATCTGCACATTTACAACTGGAACGACTGGGCGCAGCAGACCATTACTCCGGGTATGACCATCGGGCATGAGTTCGTAGGCGAAATCGTGGAGGTGGGGGCCAATGCGGACGGTTTCCACGTGGGGGATATCGTCAGCGGCGAGGGGCACATCGTCTGCGGGAAATGCCGCAACTGCCTTGCCGGACGGCGTCATCTCTGCAAGAATACCAAGGGGGTGGGTGTGAACCGGAACGGTTGCTTTGCGGAGTATCTGGTCATCCCCTACACCAACGTGTGGCGCTGTTCTCCCGGAATCCCCGAAGAACTTTATGCCATTTTTGATCCCTTCGGAAACGCGGTGCATACCGCTCTGGCCTTTGGCGTGGTGGGAGAAGATGTGCTCATTACCGGTGCAGGCCCCATCGGCATTATGGCAGGCGCGGTAGCCATGCACAACGGTGCCCGGCATGTAGTGATTACCGATATGAATGATTACCGGCTGAAGCTGGCGAAAAAGCTGGGAATTCAGAATACCGTCAATGTCAGAACCGAAAAACTTACGGACAAAATGGCAGAGCTCAACATGAAGGAAGGCTTTGACGTGGGTCTGGAGATGTCCGGCAGTCCCGCCGCCTTCCGTCAGATGGTGGACAGCATGTATCACGGGGGAAAGATCGCCCTTTTGGGTCTGCCGGATCACAATGAGGCCATCGACTGGAACAAGGTGATCTTCAATATGCTCACCATTCAGGGAATTTACGGCCGGGAAATGTTTGAGACCTGGTATAAAATGACCAGTATGCTGGAAAGCGGTCTTGATATTCTTCCCATCATCACCCACCGGTTTGATGTCAGGGAGTTTGAAAAGGGATTCGAGGCAATGAATTCCGGAAATTCCGGAAAGGTCATTCTGGACTGGACAAAGCTTCGGTAAAAGAAGCGCACGTCACGAGCAGAGAAAGGAAGAAGATTGATGAAATCAGCATTTGCTTTTTATGAAAAAGAACTGGATGCCATCCGGGAAGCGGGTACCGAAAAGAACGAGCGGATTATCACCACGCCCCAGTCCAAAAAAATTGATACCACCGAGAGAAAAGGCGTCATCAATATGTGCGCCAACAACTATCTGGGGCTGTCCGACAGCCGGGTGCTGATCGACGCATCCAAAGAGGCGCTGGAGCGCTGGGGATACGGCCTGTCCTCGGTACGGTTTATCTGCGGCACCCAGCAGGTACATAAAGATCTGGAAAAGAAAGTGGCGGAATTTCTTGGAATGGAGGACTCCATCCTGTTTTCCTCCTGCTTTGACGCCAACGGCGGACTGTTTGAAACCCTTCTGACTGCCGAGGATGCCGTAATCAGCGACGAGCTGAACCACGCCAGCATCATTGACGGCGTGCGGCTCTGCAAGGCCAGAAGGCTTCGGTATAAAAACAACGACATGGAGGATCTGCGGGCCCGTCTGGAGGAGGCAAAGGATGCACGCATCCGGCTGATTGCCACCGACGGCGTGTTTTCCATGGACGGCATTATTGCAAACCTGAAGGGGATCTGCGACCTTGCCGAAGAATACGATGCGCTGGTCATGGTGGACGACAGCCATGCCACCGGATTTGTAGGGCCTACCGGACGGGGAAGCTGGGAACACTGCGGTGTGGGCGGACGGGTGGATGTCATCACCGGCACCTTCGGAAAAGCGCTGGGCGGTGCGTCCGGCGGATTTGTAGCCGCCAGCGCCCCCATTGTAAAGCTTTTGCGTCAGAGAAGCCGTCCGTATCTCTTTTCCAATGCCATGCCCCCTCATGTAACCGCCGCTTCGCTGGCAGTGCTTGAGATGCTGGAGCGGGATTCCAGTCTCTGCCGAACCGTGGCGGACAACACCGCCTATTTCCGCGGACTGATGGAGAGCTACGGCTTTGATGTGATTCCCTCCACTCACCCGATTGTTCCGGTGATGCTTTACGACGAGCATGTGGCCTCTGAAATGGCAGCCCGGATGCTGGAAAAGGGCGTTTATGTCATCGGATTTACCTATCCCGTGGTGCCCAAGGGAAAAGCCAGAATTCGTACCCAGATTTCCGCGGCACACACCAAAGAAGAACTTAAATTCGTGGCGGACTGCTTTGCGGCCGTCCGTGACGAAATGGGGCTTTCCTCCAAATAATCCAAAAGAAAGCACAGATATCCGCCGGTTTAGCCGGCGGATATCTGTGCTTATGGGCTTTGTCAAAGCCGGATCATTTTTGGAAAGATGCCGGGACCGCCTACAGTTTTAAGACGGTCAGACCGGGATTTCGGGTGGAATTCGTTTGACCATCCTTGCATAAACCGGATCCCGCACAGGGGCCCATCCCATCTGTCCCGCCGGTGTGGAATTAAGAGTGTAGTCCCGCCGCTCCCGGCACCATTCCAGTGCCGATGCATAGCCCGGATTGCGGGAAACATCAATTTGCTCCAGCGGGTCTGTGGACAAGTCATAAAGCTCTTCCCGGCAGGGAGTATATTCGGGAGAAACCGTGCGCCAGCGGATGTATTTATACCGGAGAGTCTGAATCATTTCAAAGGAATCGTTTTCGGTAAAGGTAAATTCCCGAACCGAATCTGTTTCACCGCGAAGAATGGGCATCAGGGAACGGCAGGGAACCACATGGTTCCAAGCCGGCCAAAAGAGAGAAAGTGAGTTTTGGGGATCCGCACCGGCAATGTCCAGAATTGTGGCAGTTACGTCAATCAGCGAGACGGGGGCGAAAATGACTTTCCCGGTAAGGAAGTCCGGATGCCGGATGGCCAGGGGAACGGTGGAGGATTCCCGCCACGGAAGATTTTTTCCATCCACCCGGAAATTTCCCAATACATCCCCATGGTCGGCAGTAAAGAGAACGACGGTGTCATCCAGAATGCCTTCCTCTTCCAAAACGGTCAGGATCCGGCCGATCTGGTCATCCACAAACCGCACCAGTGCGCGGTATCCCCGGCGGTTTTGCCGCCAGCGAGCTTTCATTTCTTCAGAAAGCTCTTCCTGCCCGGGGCGAAGCAGAAACTCCTCATCCTCACGGAGAGGCTCGCCGTCCAGGTACCGTTTGGGCGGGTCAATCATAGGATGAGGGCTTAAATAAGAACAGAAGATCAGAAAAGGCTGCCGGGGATTTCGCCCATGAATTTGACGGATCACCTCATCGGTAATGACATGCTCCACATGGTCGGATTCCGAAATTCCAAAGCTTTCGGAGGGATTGGGGTATTCGGGGTGTCCTGGATTTTCCCGGCGGATCAGTTCGCTGCGGTAGGCTTCCAGCAGTCCCTTTTCCCGGAGATAGCGGGCATAGTCGCAGTCGTTCTTTAACATCAGCCCTTTTCCGGCGGCTTCCCATACCTCGTCAAAGCCGTACCGCTTGGTTTCCTCCTTCAGGGCGACCAGGTCGTGTCCCATTCCCACCGGAGCATCCCAATGCCACCCCTGAATCAAGTGAAGCTTCCCCACAGCCGAAGTGTGGTATCCCAGCTTCTGTAAAGCCTGGGGATAGGTGGGGTAATCCGGATTCAGACCGCCTGACATTGTCATAGTTCCCACCTGGTGAGGAAATTTTCCGGTGAGCAGGGAACATCTTGCGGGGAGGCAGACGGGATTTGTAGTGACCGCATTTTCAAAGCGGATTCCGGCGGCAATCCGGTCAATATTGGGGGTATTGCATTTATGGGCAGGGGTGCAGGACAGATAATCAGGATTCAGCTGGTCAGTCATAAACAGCAAAATATTTTTTGCTTTTTCCGGCATATGGGAAGACTCCCTTTCCTTTATGAAAATAAGCCTTTCTCAGAATGATGAAAGAAAGAACGGAAGAGCGCCATGGGGGCAGCTCTTCCGTTCTGCTTCAGTCAGCCAAATGAACCGTATTCAGTGCTGCTATTTGATTTGAGCTTCGAGATCGGCAACGGTAGGATAGGTAACGCCGTTTTTCTCATCGGAGGCTTTTCTCTTGGCCAGGTAGGTGGTGGCCTGTGAAACCACTTCCGCCTTAATCTTGGAAATATCCTCCTGGAGAGTCTTGTTGCCGCTGGCTTCTTTCTCAATTGCGGCACCCTCTGCCTCTACATCAGCAAAAATACCAAGGTTCAGGTTTGTGGTACGGGTCAGAATGGTCTGAAAATCAGGATTTGCCAGTTCGTTCTTGACCGGGTCGCCGTTAAAACGGAAACCGGACAGCAGCGGGTCAAAATAGGTGGCAGGATCGTTGTCGGATTTCAGAGTTTTGAGGGCGTTTTCCGGATATCCCTGGGGATAACGGATATAGTTGGGGTTCCAGGTGAGCTCATAGCCGGGGAAATTGTAGTTGGTGGCCAGATCCAGACCTTCCGGATAGGCGTACTGATCTTCACCCACAGCGGTAAAGTTTTTGCCCTCGATGCCCCATTCGAACAGGTCGTGGTTTTCACTGTTGGCGAACATCCAGTCAAAGAATTTCATAATGCGCTCGGTTTTGGCGTCACTGGTGGTAACGGGAATGCAGATGAAGTTCCAGGCCTGATAAGCGCCGGGCATCATGCCCTTGATGTTCAGAGTGCTGATGGCAGGGTAAGTATACACTTCCAGTTTGGAGCCTTCCACAGACTGGGTCAGCGCGGAGAGCACGTCGTTGTACTGTGCGGCGCCCCACATAAAGGAGGCTGCCTTGCCGGAAGTGAATGCCGCCTGTGCATCTTCGCGGGTGATCACGTCTTTTTCAATATAGCCTTTTTCATACCATGCGCGTACGTCTTTCTGAATCGTGTAGTCTACCTTGTTGAACGGCGCAGGGAAATTGGCGGACGCAGAGGAAGGTTCACCGGAAATGGTGCAGTCCTTCACCTGATAATCCTGAATATACAGAGTGGCAATGACGCCGGGAGCCAGCTGTGTGCTCCATACGCCCTTCTCAATCGAGTCAATGCTGCGTTTCAGGTAATCCAGCTGGGATCCGAAAATGCTGGACGCACCGTAGGAACCGTCTTTCTTCATGGCGAAGGGAATCATAGAAGGCTCGTTGTCTTTGACTGCCTGCAGATATGCTTCATACCCCGCAAGATCATTGACCGGAGCAAGACCGTATTTTTCCCGCAGATCGCCCCGGAGGAAGATCATCTGGCCGGAACCGAAGCTCTGGGTCAGCGGAATGCCGTATACCTGATCCGCATTCTCGCCCATCAGGTTGTTGGACATGAACTCCTCGTTAAAAGCGGCTTTCAGGCCCGGATAAGCGTCGTTGTGGAAATAAGACGTCAGGTCGCGGTAGTTGCCCTGCATGATGAAGGTGTTCATATTCATCCAGGGTGCGTCGAAGCACATGTCAACCTCTTCGCCGGCAGACAGCTTCAGCTTGATGTTGTTGGGATAGTCCGCCTGGGGAGCCCAGTTGATGGACAGGTTCATGTTCAGGGAATCTTTGGTTCTGGTTTTGAACTCGGCCAGAACGTCATCCATCTGATTGGGTTTGTCGCCCCACAGGAACAGGTTGATATCCATCGGCTCCAGTGCGGCCTCCTGGGAAGCGGTGCTCTCTGTGGATGCTCCTCCGGCCTGGGAAGAAGCCTCTTCCCCCTTCTGTCCGCAGCCCGACAGGGTTCCGGTCAGCATGGCAGACGCCATTAAAATGGCGGCAATGCGTTTCAACATGCGTTTTTTCATTTCATTTCCTCCTTAACACAATGCAATATTTTTTATAGATCAGTGCTATAGAACAGCTTTTGCGCCGGTGTTATCCCTTGACCCCGCCGACCTTCAGCCCGCCTACAAAATATTTTTGCAGGAAAGGATACAAAAAGATAATGGGACCAATGGTCACAATTGCTGTTGCTAAACGAATGGTGTAGGAGGGCGGCACCGGCATTCCGGTGGCGGCTCCCTCGGCGGCAATCTGGGTTGCCGAGCTGATGTTGCGGATGATTTTCATAATGATGTACTGCAGCGTATACAGATTTTCGTTGTCTATGTAGAGCATTGCTTCCATCCATGCATTCCAGTATCCCAGCGCGTAGAACAAACCGATGGTGGCCAGTGCGGGCAGGGAAAGAGGAAGAATGATCCGGACCAGAATCGTCCATTCATGGGCTCCGTCCAGCCGTGCCGATTCCTTGAGCGATTCCGGGATATCGTTGAAAAAGTTCCGCAGCAGGAACATATTCCACGGATTGAGCAGGGACGGAATGATGTAAACCCAGATGTTGTCCCGCAGATGGAGATACTTGCTGATCAAGATATAGGTGGGCACCAGACCTCCGCTGAACAGCATGGTGAAGTAAAAGAAGAGCGCGGCGGCATTGCGGTAACGCACCTGCTTGCAGCTCATGGGATAAGCGGCCATGGAAGTAACCAGAAGGCTCAAAAGCGTACCCACTACTGTGACAAAGATACTGACCAGATAGGCCTTCGGAATGGTGGCGGAGGCAAAAATTGCTTTGTAGGCGTTGACGGACCATTTGGAGGGGAAAATCTGGTATCCTTCCCGCACCAGAGTGGCCTCATCGGTAAACGAGGCAATGATAACCAGCAGGAACGGCGCCAGGCAGGTGATGGCAAACAAAACCACCACGACTCCGAAAATAACCGTCACCACATTGTCGGAAGCGGAACGGGGAATCCTCTGCTTGGGTTCGGCATATTCTTTGGCTTTAAACACGATGTTTCCTCCTCCCTTAGAAAATTCCGGAGCCCGGGCTAAGCTTATTGGCGAACTTGTTGGTGGCAATTACCAGTAAAAATCCGATCAGCGACTGGTACAGGCCAACAGCGGCGCTCATGCCCATGGAACCGGAGGTGCGGATGGAGCGGAACACGTAGGTGTCGATGACATCCGTAGTTGGGAAAAGGATGGAGTTGTCGCCGACCATCGTGTAGATCATGCCGAAGTCTCCGTAGAAAATATTTCCTACGCTTAAAATGGTCATGAGTACGACAGTGCTTTTCAGCAGAGGGCAGGTAATCCGGAAGATCATCTGCATCCGGGAGGCGCCGTCAATTCTGGCGGCCTCGTAAATGCTGGTGTCGATTCCCACAATGGCGGCCATATAGACGATGGCGCCGTAACCGGCGCCCTTCCAGATCCGGATAATGACGAATATGGTGGGCCAGACCGAAGCTTCCGAGTAAAAGCTGATGGGCGTGCCGCCGAACATCTCAATCCACTGATTGATGAAGCCGCCGTCGCTTCCGATAAAGGCCTGTGCAAACATGGCGACAACCGCCCAGGAAATGAAGTTGGGAAAAATCATTACCGACTGGTTGAACCGTACGAAGATGCTTTTCCCCAGCTCGGTGAGCATGATGGCCAGAGCTACCGAAACAACGGTTCCGGTTATGATGAACAGAACGTTCAGAAAAAGGGTGTTAAAGGTAATCTGAAACCATTGGGAGCCCCGGAAAAAATACCTGAAGTTGTCGAAGCCCACAAATTTGCTGCCGAAAATTCCCTTGATGGGGTTAAAGTCCTGAAAGGCGATGGTCAGTCCGCAAAGGGGTATGTATTTAAAGACAATGGCAAACAGAATTGCCGGAAGCATCAGCATATACATCCAGAAGTTCTGGCGCATTTCCGCGAAAAAGCCGTGCCTTTGCTTTGGAACTTTTGCCGTGTTTTTTTTCACAGTGGATTCTCCTCCTTTTTGGAGCGGCGGGGCGGTTTTCCGCCGGCCGCGAATTGAGCCGTGAAGCAGCCTTATCCCTTGAGAAAGTTCAGGACTTCCGAAACGGCAGTCTGGGCAAGGCAGACGCTGTCATCCGACGCGCCATAGTAGATATCCAGCTTGTCGCCGGTCTGGATCAGTCCGCAGCTGAAGATGACATTTCCGAAAAATCCATCCGTTTCATAGGGCGCGGCAGGCTCCAGAAGAGGGGTTTCACTGCGTGCCAGCACCTTCCACGGTTCGTTCAGGTCAAGCAGCATGGCGCCGAGGCAATAGCGGTTTTCGAGAGTGGCGCCATGGTAGATTTCCAGCCAGCCCTTCGGGGTTTTCAGCGGCACACAGCTGGCGCCCATCCGGCCGCTGTCCCATCTTCCGGGACGGACGGCGGCGACCATCCGGTGATCCCCCCAGTGGATCAGATCCGGCGAGGAGGCAATCCAAAGATTCGGCTGCCCGTACTCCGAGGTGGAGGGACGGTGGAAGGCGTAATAGAGGCCGTTGATTTTCTCCGGGAAAATGGCCACATCCTTGTTGTCGGGGTGGAAGATGTTTCCCAGATCGGTAAAGCGGACAAAATCGGTGGTGGTAAACAGGCGGGTAATGATGCCGAGCTCGGAAGCGGCGCTGAAATTGACCGTGTAAACATCCCCGAGGCAGGTAACGCGGGCGTCCTCCACACCGAATGCGGAATATTCATCAAAGGCCTGAATCAGCGGGTGACGGGCCACTGTAAAATGAACTCCGTCCTCACTCTCCGCAAGGCGGATGTGGGAGATGGAGGTCAGATAATTCTGACGGCTTTTGGATCGGATAACCCGCGGATCGGAAAAATCATATTCCGCATTGGACCTTTCCAGCAGCTTGACACGGACTTCCCCGGAGGACCGATCAAAGATCGGAACGGGTATATTTTGTTTCTCCTGTACGATGGGCTTTTCCGCCACCCGTACCAGCAGAATCTTTTTTCCCTGAAAAGAAATCGCCCCGGCATTAAACACGCCGATGACCTCAAAGCATGGCTGTGACGGCTCCACATCGCCGATTTTTAAAATCGGATTGGCGGGATGCCTGATAATGTTCATTTACTGTTCCTCCGTTAATTACTTTACACAAAGAGTATAACTCTAATTTACTCTCTTGTCAATTCTATCTAAAAATATTTTT
>DBGCDL010000011.1:0-5919 GCA_048358235.1 Oscillospiraceae bacterium | reverse complement strand
GGGCCCGGTTCAGGTGCTCGCAGCACTGGGCCGCCAGATAAATTCCCCGCTCTTTCAGTACGGGGTAAATTCCGGCGAAAATGGCGCCGGCAATTTCGGTGCTGGAGTGGGTGCCGATTTTTTCTCCTGCCGCTTCGCTGGAGGAACATCCCACCACCAGAATGTCCTGTGGACGAAGCTTTGCAGCCTCCAACAATTCGCAGACTGCCTGATGAGCCTGCCGCGTCAATTCTTCCAGCATGAGAGCCACCGGTCCTTTCCGCTTTTTCTGTGGGAAACGCATCCTGTTTGATCCACACCATTATAGCCCTTTTGGGGGAAAGAAGCAAGCACGTACAGGAAGCAATTGGAATTTGACAGACGGTCGAAATGTCGGTAAACTGGTAACAGATCAACCGACAGGCTGAAAAAGAAATGAGAAAGAGAAAATGAACACAATTTTGTTTTTGCAATATCCTCCATGCTCCACCTGTCAAAAGGCGGAACAGTGGCTGAAAGAGAACGGGGTGGATTATGAAGCCCGCCACATTGTGCAGGAAAATCCCACCGCAGAGGAACTGAAAATCTGGCGGGAGAAAAGCGGACTGCCCCTGAAGCGCTTCTTCAATACCAGCGGCCTGCTTTATAAATCCATGGGACTGAAGGACAAGCTGGAACAAATGGGGGAAGAGGCACAGTATGAGCTTCTGGCATCGAACGGGATGCTGGTAAAGCGCCCCCTGGTGATCGGAAAGGATTTTGTGCTGGTGGGGTTTCGTCAGAAGGAATGGGAAGGGGCTTTTTCAGAGCATACCTGTCAGTAGATTTCCGCCCCGGAACAGTGGAAGGGAGGCGGCGCCATGCCGCTTGACACATTGTATCTTCGGGAGATACGGCTCAACAGGGAGAAGCTGGACGGGGAAAGCTATCTGGCAGGGCTGCCCGTAGTCCGCCACTTGAAGCGGCTTTCCCTTCGGAGTCCGGTAACCTTTCTGATCGGAGAAAACGGAACGGGCAAGTCGACGCTGCTGGAAGCAGTTGCCGTCAGCTGCGGCTTCAACCCCGAGGGCGGCACAAGGAATTTCCATTTTTCCACCGCTGACACCCATTCTTCCCTCTATGAGGCAATTACCGTTACAAAGGGTGTGCTTCGTCCAAAGGATGGCTTCTTCCTCCGGGCCGAAAGCTTTTACAATCTCGCCACCAACATAGACGAATTGAGCCGGGAAGGGCTGGGACGGCCCATTGTGGAGTCCTACGGCGGGGTTTCCCTGCACCGGCAGTCTCATGGGGAGAGCTTCCTTTCCCTGGTGATGAACCGGTTCGGCGGAAACGGGCTGTATCTGCTGGACGAGCCTGAGGCGGCATTGTCCCCCTGCCGGCAGATGAGTCTTCTGACGGCGATTCATGATCTGGTCAAGGAGAATTCTCAATTTTTGATTGCCACCCATTCTCCTATCCTCATGGCATATCCGGGGGCGGAGATTTATGAGCTTTCCGAAAAGGGAATCCGGCTCACCGGCTATGAAGAAACGGAACACTATCAGCTGACAAAGCGGTTTTTGGAGGAGCCTCATCGAATGCTGCAGCTTCTGCTCGAGGATTCTCCCGACCGGGAAGGCTGATTGCAAAAGTACGGTTTCCCGCAGCTTTTTATCTAAAACTGTATAAACTTTTCGGGAAAACACGAAAATAAAAAAGAACGTGAAGATTTTTTCGGCTGCCATTCGTTCTTTAAAATGAACCTGGGCGTATTTTGAGCTGCAAAAACAGCCCGGGGATTTCCTATGGAGGAAAGTGAGAGAGACTTTTCTGGATCAAAATCAAACGGAAGGAAAAGGATCGGGCGCGGCAGAAGCGGGGAAACGCAGAAAACCGCCGCCGTGGAACAGAAAGGAATGGATCGAACCATGAAATATACGATTAATATGAAATCCTCCGCCCAAAAGGTAAAGGGGCAGGGCGTGGGAAGCGCTTACGAAGAGCAGGTGGACCTGGTGAAAAACGGCCTTGCGGACCGGTTTTCTGTTTCCGTAAACCGTCATATGTCGGCGGATATTACCCACTACCATACGGTGAACTTTCCCTTTTTCCTCTCGGTGCCTTTTGCCAAACTGAAGGGGACCACGGTGGGCTATGTCCATTTTCTTCCGGAAACCATGGAACAGAGCCTCAAGCTGCCGAAGATTGCGAAAAAAGTTTTCTACAAATATCTGCTGACATTTTATAAAAGCATGGATCACCTGGTAACCGTAAATCCCTACTTTATCGAGCGTCTGGCCGCCTACGGCGTCAATCCCGGAAAGGTGACCTACATTCCCAACTTCGTCAGCGACAAGGAATTTCACCCTGTGAGCCCGGAGCGGAAGATTCAGATCCGTCAGGAATACGGGCTGGATCCCAAGCGTTTTACCGCGGTCTGTGCCGGCCAGCTGCAGACACGAAAGGGCATTTTTGACTTTGTGGAGTGCGCAAAACGGCTTCCGGAAATTCAATTCGTATGGGCGGGCGGCTTTTCTTTCGGAAAAATTACGGACGGCTATGAAGAGATTTCCAAAATTGTGGCCAATCCCCCGGAGAATATTAAATTCACCGGTATCATTGACCGTGAGGATATGAACGATATCTATAATCTGGGAGATGTGATGTTCCTGCCCTCCTACGAGGAACTCTTCCCCATGACGATTCTGGAGGCAATGAACTGCAAAATTCCGCTTCTGCTGCGGGATATTCCCATTTATGAAAATATTCTGTTTGACTATTACCTCCGCGAAAAGGATAATGACGGCTTTGTCCGGGCACTGAAACGGCTCCGGGATGATCCCGACTATTACCGGAAAGCCCAGTCCGATTCCTGGAGAGGACATGAATTCTACAACAAGGAGCATGTGCTTTCCATGTGGGACGATTTTTATACCGGGCTGGTGACCCAGAACGAAGAGGCGAGATCCAGAAACAGAGAACAGTCCAAACGGGGATTCCGGCATGAAGTATAAAAAGCTCAACATTGTTATTTTAGTCCTGACGTTTGTGGGCGTTCTGGGATTTGTGATCTATAAAGACGGCTGGGACAATCTGGTGAGAATGTTCGGGATGATTCACCCCGGCTTTCTCTGCTGCGCGGTGCTGTTCATGATCCTTTACTGGATCCTGGAAGGCGGTATCCTGCATTGCGTGATCCGTGCATTCCATTCCAGGCAAAAATTTTGGTACTCCTTTCGTACATCCATGATCGGCCAGTTGTTCAACTGCGTCACTCCCTTTGCCAGCGGCGGCCAGCCGGTGCAGGCCTATGATCTGGTCAAATGCGGTGTGCCGCTGGGTGTGGCCAGCAGCTCGCTGATCGTTAAATTTATGATTTATCAGGTGGCCCTTACGGTTTATTCCGCAGTGGTGCTGCTGTTTTACTGGAGATCCTTTGCCGGGATGGTCAACGGGTTCGGCTGGCTGGTTTTTGTGGGGTTTACCATTAACTTTCTTGTCATGCTGGCCCTGTGTGCGGTTTGTGTGTTCCGAAAGTTTACTTACAGGCTGGTGACCGGTCTGGTCAATCTTCTCGCAAAGGTACGGCTGGTCAAGGATAAGCAGAAAACGCTGGAGTATATCGACGGGGAGCTGGACCAGTTTCACGACAGCTTTAGCGCCATGAAGTTGCATAAGGGAAGAATGGCTGCTTCGTTTGTACTTTCCCTGGTTCAGCTTACGGTTTTCTTTCTGATTCCCTATTTTATTCTTCTGGCATTCGGAATACGGAAGGTTTCCCCGCTGATTGTGATTTCCGCCGAAGCCTTTGTGGTGATGATTTCCTCGTTTGTCCCTCTGCCGGGTGCGGCGGGAGGCGCAGAATTCAGCTTTTACACCTTCTTCGAGCCGCTTTTTCCCGTGGGAATCAGCGTCAATCTGGCCATGCTGCTCTGGCGGCTGATTACGTTTTATTTTCCGATTCTTGCAGGGATGCTCTTTATGATGAGCAGCTCCAAATCCAAGCCCGAAAGTGCCGTTTCAAAGGCAGCTGCGGAAGCGGACAGTCCGATTTAAAGTTCTGGCAGCGATGCCTCGAAGCACAAATATCCGCCGGTGGTGCCGGCGGATATTTGTGTTTTCCGTTTCAAAGGCAGCGTTGGCGAGAGGAGTGAGGCAGGTTGGTTATCAGCGCAAGCAGAAGGACAGACATTCCGGCGTTTTACTGGAAATGGATGCAAAACCGGCTGGAAGCCGGTTTTGTGCTGACCCGCAATCCAATGAACCATTCGCAGGTGAGCCGGGTTTCTCTTGCCACGCAGGATGTGGACTGCATTGTGTTTTGGACCAAGGACCCGGAGCCCATGCTGGAAACCGGACTGGACTGGCTGGAGGAAAGGGGATACCCCTTCTATTTCCAGTTCACTCTGACTCCCTATGGACGAAAGCTGGAACGAAATCTCCGGCCAAAACATGAAATTGCGGAAAGCCTTCTCCGGCTAAGCCACAGGCTGGGTCCGGAACGGGTGGTGTGGCGGTATGACCCCATCATATTGGGGGAGGAAACAGACAAGGACTGGCATGAAAAAGAGTTTGCCGGGCTCTGTGAAAAGCTGGAGGGAGCAGTGGAGGACTGCACCATCAGCTTTGTGGATTTGTATGCCAAGCTTGCACCCGCTGTAAAATCCGGGCTTCTGCGCCCCATCGGACAAGAGGAGATGCAGGAATTGGCGTTCCGGCTGTCAGAGATTGGAAAAGAGCATGGAATTCGTCTTTCCGCCTGCTGTGAGCCTTTGGATCTGTCCGCCTGTGGAGTGGGACAGGCGAGATGTGTCGATTCCCTGCGAATCCGGAAGATTGCGGGCGGGTACGACCTTTTTGACCGGAAGGATAAAAATCAGCGTCCCGGATGCGGATGTGCCCCCA
The DNA here is from genome assembly GCA_048358235.1 of Oscillospiraceae bacterium. GTDB lineage: Bacteria > Bacillota > Clostridia > Oscillospirales > Ruminococcaceae > Paludihabitans. Next base: position 1,053 of record DBGCDL010000011.1, on the reverse strand, counting down.
GCGTGGACATTGGAATGTATCACACCTGCCAAAACGGCTGTGTGTACTGTTATGCCAATCAAAGTATTGCGGCTGCATTCCGAAATGCCCAAAGGCATGATCCCCGGGGTGAGTTTCTGGTAGGAAAACCGGAGCCGGGAGACCGCGTTACAGAGCGCAGGGGTTGATTTTCAGGCGGAATCTGGTAGAATGAAGAATCAGACGGAAGTGTTCGGGAAAGCCCTTTGACCGGATGCCGACTTCCCGTTTGGGCGGAAAGGAATGAAGGAAAATGGGAGAAAAAGGGAAAAAGGCAAGGGCCTTTTTTGAGCAGGGGTACAATTGCTGTCAGTCGGTGGCGGCGGCATATGCGGAAGAAATGGGACTTGAGCAGACGGAAGCGCTGCGGCTGGCTTCCGCATTCGGCGGCGGGTTCGGACGGCTGCGGGAGGTCTGCGGCACGGTGAGCGGCATGGCGATGGTGCTGGGCGCTGTGGAGGGCTATGTCCGTCCCGAGGACAGGGAAGGCAAGAAGCTTCTGTATGCCCGGATGCAGGAGCTGGCCGGAAAATTCCGGGCAGAGAACGGTTCCATCGTATGCCGCGACCTGCTGGGAACCGACGGAGCGTCCACCGATCCCAATCCTTCCCAAAGGACACAGGAATACTACGCCCGCCGTCCCTGCGCGGAGCTGGTGGAATATGCCGCAGATCTTCTGGAAAGCCAGCTTTTCAGCCCATCGGAAGGAGAAAAGGATGTTTGAGACGCTCTATACTGTGAAGCGTATTGACGGGGATTACGCCGTTCTCACTGTGGACGGAACCGATGAAAACCCGGTGGCACGGGCGCTTCTTCCCATGGAAATCGAGGAAGGCTCCCGGCTTCTGTGGAAAAATTTTGAATATACGCTGCTGCCGTAAAGGCAGGGCAGAGACGAGAAGAGCTCCCCCGGCTTTGAAGTGAACCCAAAAAGTTAGACAAATATTTAAATTAATAATTTGTCAAGCAGCCAAGAGGGCTTGTTGTCTGTGCATTGCAGACGGCAAGCCCTTTAATTTTGCCTTGATGCGGCGG
>DBGCDL010000010.1:0-60343 GCA_048358235.1 Oscillospiraceae bacterium | reverse complement strand
TTTTGCAGCAGTTGCCGGAAGGATCGTTAATCAGCTTGGGGACGGAAGGAGTCTGTTTCACGCGATAGGGGAATACCGGCTCAAGGACCTTCTCATACTGCTCCTGCAGATCGGTCAGATTCACGATCTCCAGATTGGGCAGAGCCAGAATATACTTGGAAACAGTGGTGCCGATTATCCTTACATCCGGGCATTTGGCCTTTTTATCCAGCTCCAGCAGGAAGCCGCCGTAAACGGGGTTGAACATCAGCTCCCGGCCGATTTCCTCTGTAAATTTTACGCCGATCTTATTGCCGAAGGCCATCTTGCAGACAGCCTCGCTGACGCCGCCGGAGGTCAGCGCCCAGCAGGCATTCACAGCGCCGGAAGCAATCAGTGCCTCCACCTTGTCGAATACCCGTTTCACACTGGCGAAATCAGGCAGCCCGTTTTCCTCATATTCCGGCAGAAGCAGCGCCAGCGGATTGCCGTGGGATTTGAATTCCTGGGACACGGCCTGCTCCGCCTTGGTCATAGAGACTGCGAAGGAACAGAGGGTGGGCGGTACGTCAATATGCTCAAAGGTTCCGCTCATGGAATCTTTTCCGCCGATGGAGGCGATGCCCAGCTCCAGCTGTGCTTTAAAAGCACCCAGCAGGGCTGCGGCCGGCTTGCCCCAGCGCTTGGGGTCTCCCTGGGTACGCTCAAAGTACTCCTGGAAAGTAAGCCAGCAATGATGATAGCTGCCGCCTGCGGCCACCACTTTAGCCACAGACTCAATTACCGCATACATTGCACCGTGATAGGGCGATTGTTCACTGATCCGGGGATTAAAGCCCCACGCCATTACGGAGCAGTCGTCAGTCTCCCCCGACAGCACCGGAATCTTCGCCACCATAGCCTGGGTAGGAGTGAGCTGATACTCGCCGCCGAAGGGCATCAGAACAGTGCCCGCGCCGATGGTGGAGTCAAAGCGCTCGCAAAGCCCCTTCTGGGAGCACAGCTCCAGAGAGCTCAAGTGTTCACAGATTGCCTGAGCGGTGGTCTCCCGGTCATGAACCGGCTTCACATCCGCGTGAACAATTTCAATATCGGTATGCTTGGAAGCACCGTTGGAGTTCAAAAATTCACGGGAAAGATCTACAATCCGGCTGCCCTGCCAATCCATGGTCAGGCGGGGGGCCTCGGTAACGTCAGCCACATGGGTGGCTTCGATGTTTTCCCGGGAAGCCAGCGCAATAAACCGGTCCATATCGGAAGCACGAACCACACAGGCCATGCGCTCCTGAGATTCGCTGATGGCCAGTTCGGTACCGTCAAGGCCGTTGTATTTCTTTGGTACAGCGTCCAGATTGATGGCAAGTCCGTCGGCCAGCTCACCGATGGCGACACTGACGCCGCCCGCGCCAAAGTCATTGCAGCGGCGGATGAGGCGGGTGACCTCCGGATCGCGGAACAGGCGCTGGAGCTTGCGCTCCTCGGGTGCGTTGCCCTTCTGGACCTCTGCACCGCAGGATTCCAGCGACTCCAGCGTATGGGACTTGGAGGAGCCAGTAGCGCCTCCGCAGCCGTCACGCCCGGTGCGGCCGCCCAATAATACCACTGCGTCGCCCGGCTCGGGGACCTCACGAATCACATTTCTGGCAGGAGCGGCACCCAGTACGGCACCGATCTCCATTCTCTTGGCGGCATACCCGTCGTGATAGACTTCACTGACCTGACCGGTAACCAGACCGATCTGGTTGCCGTAAGAGCTGTATCCGGCAGCCGCGCCGGTGACAATTTTCCGCTGGGGAAGCTTGCCGGCAATGGTGTCCTCCACCGCCACAAGCGGGTTGGCGGCACCGGTAACGCGCATCGCCTGGTACACATAGGAACGCCCGGAAAGCGGGTCGCGGATGGCTCCGCCCAGGCAGGTGGCCGCACCGCCGAAAGGCTCGATTTCTGTGGGATGATTGTGGGTTTCATTCTTAAAGAGCAGCAGCCAGTCCTCCTGCTGCCCGTCAATGTCCACCTTAATTTTCACCGTGCAGGCGTTGATTTCCTCGGATTCGTCCAGATCGGTCAGCAGGCCGTCTGCTTTCAGCTTCTTGGCGCCGATGACAGCCAGATCCATCAGAGTGACAGGCTTGTCGCTCCGGCCTTTATAGAGCACCTCACGGGCGTCCAGATACTGCTGATAGGTGTCGCGGATATAACCGTCCTCAATGGTCATACGGTCGATATGGGTCAGAAACGTGGTATGGCGGCAGTGATCGGACCAATAAGTGTCGATCATGCGGATTTCGGTAATGGTGGGATCCCGGTGCTCGGTATCCCGGAAATAGGTCTGGCAGAAGGCGATATCGTCCAGATCCATGGCAAGGCCGTAGTGGGAAACAAAATCCGCCAGGCCTTCCCGGTCAAGAGAAATAAAGCCGTTCAGTGTCTCCACCGTGGTTTTGATCTCGTAGGTCTGATCCAGTGTCCGGCAGACGTCCAGAGACGCCTCCCGGCTTTCCACCGGGTTGATGACATACTTTTTGATCTCTTCAAACTGCTTGTCGGAAATCGTCCCGGTCAGTATGTAGACCCGCGCATTTTTTACAGTGGGACGATCGCCCTGCACCAGCAGCTGGATGCACTGCGCACAGGAATCCGCCCGCTGATCAAACTGACCGGGCAGATATTCCACCGCAAAGATGCGCTCGTTTTCGGAAAGTTCAGGCAGAGTGAAGAAAACATCGTCCACATTGGGCTCGGAAAAGACGGTGGGCTGTGCCTTTTGAAACACCTCTTCCGTAACGCCTTGTACGTCGTAACGGTTGATTACGCGAACTTCTTCTACTCCGTCCATCTGAAGGGAAGTTCGGATATCTGTCAGGACGCTGTGTGCCTCCACTGCGAAGGGCTTCTTTTTCTCCACATAAATGCGATATACTGCCATACTCTCTCTCCTACTCATTTTTCGGCCGGGCGCGGCCCGCCGGTTATTGGTGATTCAGTGATGAATGATGGTTCCGACACAACCGTCAGCGGCCGTGCCCTGTATTTCAACGGGAAAAATTTCTCCCCGGATATCCGCCTCGCTTCGCACAATCACGGGAGTGTAGTTTTTGGTGTAGCCTATCGTTGTGCCGTCCTCCCGCAGCGTTTCAAAAAGCACCTCATGGACCTGACCCTTCTGGCTCTCCCAGAAAGCCGCTCTGGTCTCATCGGCTGCTTCCATCATGATGCGGCTCCGGCGCTCCTTCTCCGGCTTGGGGACCTGATGCTCCATTTCGGCAGCACGGGTTCCCTTTCTGGGAGAATAGGCAAACACATGAGCCTTGGCAAATCCTATTCTTTTGGCAAACTCCACGGATTCTTCAAATTCCTCCGAAGTTTCTCCGGGGAAGCCCACCATAATATCCGTGGTAACGGAAGGCATGTCAAAGCGCGCCCGAATTTTCTCCGTCAGCCGGGCGTATTCTTCCGGCGTATAATGCCGGTTCATTCGTTTTAAGGTTGCCCCGCAGCCGCTTTGCAGGGAAAGATGAAACTGGGGACAGAATTTCTCCAAAGCGGCAAGCCTGTCCACATCCTCGTCGCTCATCAGCTCCGGTTCCAGCGACCCAAGCCGCACCCGTTTTACTCCCGGCAGCGAGCAGGCAAGCTCCACTGCGTCAGCCAGCCGGACGGCATATCCGGTTTCTTTGCCGTAGGAACTCAAATTGATTCCCACCAGCACAATTTCCCGATAACCGTTTTGCGTCAGCGTTTCCAGCTCGGTTCGGAGCTGTTCCAGCGGCTTGCTGCGGATAGGCCCGCGGGCTTTGGGTATAATACAGTAGGTACACCACCGGTCGCAGCCGTCCTCAATTTTTACAAAAGCCCGGGTATGCTCGGCAAACGCTTCCGCGCTCATACTCTCAAACGCTTCGCCTGCCTCGTGGGGAGCGATACAGACAATCCGGCTCCGATTTTCCAGGACTTTTTTCACTTCACCGATCAGCTGATTCCGGTTTCGCGCACCCATAACAATATCCGCCTCCTGAATCCGGGCCGCTTCCTCGGGAAAGGCCTGGGGGAAACATCCGGTCAGCGCAATGACCGCATTCCCATTCAGACGGCGGAAATGCCGCAAAATCTGCTTTGTCTTTTTGTCCCCCGTGGCGGTTACCGTGCAGGAGTTCACCACATAAACATCCGCGGGTTCCTCTGGGGAAACAATGGTAAAGCCTTCTTTTTCAAATTGCTTTGACAGCACCTCTGCCTCGTATTGGTTCACCTTGCAGCCCAGCGTGTAAAAGGCGGCTTTCATTGCTTCCCTCATTTCTTTCTGATTCAGCCTGTCCCGCGCAAAAGTGGCGGACTGCTGTCTTTTCATTCAATTCCTTATGGAGAAACGGTGTACCGCCCCAAGGGACGGAAAAAACGCAAAGCGTAACAGCCGGTTCTTCGCAAACAAAACGCTTTGCGTCTTGTTTTATTATACCTTATTTTTCCGTGGAATGCCATAACAAAACCTACAAATTTTTGATACTTTACACAAATATTATACTTGATTGCATGAATTTTTACAATTAGCAGTTGACGAAAAAGCTTCTTCCTGATATAGTGAAATTGTAGTAAAATATTATAAAAACCGTTTGGAGGAATTATGATATGAAATCCGTAATGATCCGTTTGAACACCATCAATGATGTGAAAAATTTCGTCAGCACCGTCAGCAAATGTGACTTTGATGTCGATCTGATTTCGGGAAGATACGCCGTAGATGCAAAATCCATCATGGGCATTTTCAGCCTGGATATTTCCAAACCCATTAAGCTGGACGCCCACACGGAAAATGCAGACGCTTTTCTTGCTGAAATCAAACCTTTTATCGTTGACTGATTGAACCAAACGGAAAGCCCTCCGCATAATTGCGGAGGGCTTTTTCATGCCCCACACCAAAAAGGGAGGCTCCGGCAGTCAAAAGCGGGCAGAGAAAATCTCTGCCCGCCTCTTTATTTATTGATCTGTCTGAATTACTCTGCAAAACCGGACTCAACTAGCTTCACAAGACTGTCTACCGCGAGCTGCTCATCAACACCGTCGGCAATAATCTTGATATCGGTACCGCCGACAATCCCCAAGGAAAGGACGCCCAGCAGGCTCTTCGCGTTTACCCGGCGCTCTTCTTTTTCCACCCAGATTGCCGCCTTGAACTCATTGGCTTTCTGTATAAAAAATGTTGCGGGGCGCGCATGCAAACCCACCTGGTTTTGAACCTTTACATCTTTAACGTACATATAATGCTCTCCTCTTTCAAATCACAATAGAAATGTCAGCTATTGAACCTTACAAAGCTTATCGGAATTTTTCACTATCTATCACATGAATTAATTATATCACAGAAAAGACAAGCGTCAACGAAAAGGTCACAATTCGTTCGCATTTTAACTAAAATTCTGCTTTTTCCCAGTTTAGAGAGGTATTCCGGCCATTTCGGTTGTGCAGATTTTATATAAAGTTTTCAACATTATAAGCACTATTTACAGTAAATCGTTTTTGTTTTCTTCCATCTTTTGAAGAATTTTGTAATCCTCTTTAGTAAGCTGATACTTTTTCATCATATCCGGCCGTTTCTGCGCTGTGCGCAGAAGCCGCTGCCCCTGCCGCCATTTGGCCACATTTTCGTGATGTCCGGATAAAAGGACCTCCGGCACCGGCTTTCCGCGCCATACTTCCGGACGGGTGTACTGGGGGTATTCTAGCAGTCCTCCGAAATGACTTTCCTCTTCATAGCATTCATCCGCTGCCAGCACTCCCTCGCAAAGCCGGGCAATGCTGTCGATCATCACCAGTGCAGGCAGCTCTCCGCCGGTCAGTACATAATCTCCGATGGAAATCTCCTCGTCCACGATCTCCTCAATCACTCGTTCATCCACGCCCTCATAATGGCCGCAGATCACGATAAGCCGGGGAAGCCGGGAAAGTTCCAGCGCCTTTTGCTGAGTCAGGACCGTTCCCTGCGGGGACATGTAAACGGTGTAGGGATGAGGAAGCTCTCCGTCTGCCGTTTCATGGGCAGGCGGCTCGTTTCCCAGCTCGCAGATGTGGGAATGGCACCGGTAGATGGGATCCGCCTGCATGACCATCCCCTTGCCGCCGCCATAGCCATAATCGTCCACCCGGCGGCGTTTGTCCGCGCTGTAGTCCCGGATATTATGGCAGGCAATTTCAATGAATCCCGCTTTTCTGGCTCTTCCGATGATGCTTTCCGAAAGCACCGCCTCGCACATTTCCGGAAAAAGCGTTGCCACGTCAATCCTCATCGCGGATCACTTCCTCCTCGTCAAAAATGCCCTTGAGCGGACGGATCCGCATCACGCCCGCCTTAACATCGGTTTCAATAACCACCTGACGAATCGCCGGAAGAAGATAGGTGTTTCCATCCTTTTCAATATGGTAGACGTCGTTGGCGCCTGTGGCACTCACGTCGGTCAGTGTTCCGTAGCAGACCGTTCCGTCATCGGCATCCACCACTTTAAGCCCGATCAGATCCTGAATAAAGTAGGTGCTCTCCCCCAGATCCGCGTCGTCCCTGTTGCACCACAGGATCTTCTCCCGAAGAAGGTTTGCCCCATCCATACTGTCCACGCCCTCCAGCTTCAGCACGGCAATATTTTTCTGGACTCTGGCTTTTTCCACTTTGACGGCTCTTTTTCCGCCGTCAAAGTACAACACCCGGAATCCGGTCAGAAAATCCGGAGAGTCGCACCATGGCTGAACGCGCACCTCCCCTTTGATCCCCTGGGAAGCGACAATTTTACCGATTTCAAGATACTGTTTCAAGCGACTCTCTCCTTTTCACAATCAGCCGATTCAGCAGCCGTCATATAAAACAATTGGGAAGCTTTCGCTTCCCAACCGTACTGTTCAGAATCAATTCAAATCTGTTTCACGGCAAACCGCATGTCTTAAAAGCGCTAGTCGATTTCGACCGCAATCTTCTGCTCCACACGGGTTGCTCCGGCACGCATTACAACACGGATCGCCTTGGCAATCCGTCCCTGCTTGCCGATGACACGGCCCATATCCTCGGGGGCCACATGGAGATGATAAACCATAACATCTTCCTCGTTGGGCTCGTCAACGGAAACCTCAACAGCCTCTTTGTTGACGACCAGTCCGCGGGCAATGGTCTCCAGCAATTCTTTCATGAACATCTCATCCCTTCATTGTGGCGGCAAGTCAAAAGCCCACCGCCACGGCAGTAATCGAAGTACGAAGGGCCTGCCGGAGGCATGCCCGGCGCAACCGCCGGGTGCCGCCGGAAGCAGACAGCTGACCCGCTCTTACAGCGCGCCGTTGTCCTTCAGGATCTTCTTCACAGTATCGGTAGGCTGTGCGCCGTTTTTGATCCATTCTTTCGCTTTGTCGGCATCTACCTTCACGATGGAAGGATTCTTGGTGGGGTCGTAAAAGCCGATCTCCTCGATGAATCTGCCATCTCTGGGGTATCTGGAATCTGCAACTACAATGCGGTAAAATGGAGCTTTCTTTGCGCCCATGCGGCGCAGTCTGATTTTAACTGCCATTTATAAGCACCTCCTATAATTTTTTAATTTATCTTCACCCCGCCGCTATGGGCAAGCGCCCGCCGGAAGGAGTAAAAGCATATGGATATTGAATGCCCTACATGGGCAGGCCGGGAAGCCGTTTCCGTTTTCCCTTTTTGCCCGGCCGACTGAAGGAAGAAAACTGCTTCATCATTTTCTGCATCTGTTCAAACTGCTTAAGCAGACGGTTGACATCCTCCACCTTCGTACCGCTTCCCGAAGCGATGCGGCGTTTCCGGCTGGGATTGATGATCGAGGGCTTCTCCCGCTCGCCTTTGGTCATTGAGGTAATCATCGCCTCAATCCGCACCAGCTGGCCGTCGTCGATGTCGGCGTCCTTGATCTGATTCCCCAGCCCGGGAATCATGGAGATCACCTGCTTCATGGAGCCCATATTCTTGATCTGATACATCTGCTCCAGCAGGTCGTTCATATCGAAACTGTTCTGCTTCATCTTGTGAAGCATTTCGTTGGCTTTTTTCTGATCCAGATTATCCTGGGCTTTTTCAATCAGCGTGAGCACGTCGCCCATGCCCAGAATCCGGGATGCCATCCGCTCCGGATGGAAGGGCTCCAGCTCGTCCAGCTTTTCGCCCATACCCACAAACTTGATGGGCTTTCCGGTCACCGCCAGCACGGAGAGCGCTGCGCCGCCCCGGGTATCGCCGTCCAGCTTGGTCAGCAGTACGGAAGTGATGTCCAGCGCCTCATTGAACGCTGCCGCTACATTTACGGCGTCCTGACCGGTCATGGCGTCCACCACCAGCATAATCTCGCTGGGCTGTGTCCGCGCCTTGATATTTTGAAGTTCCCCCATCAGCTGCTCGTCAATGTGCAGCCGTCCGGCGGTATCGATAATTACAATGTCGTTTCCGTGATCCCTGGCGTGACGGATGCCCGCTTCGGCAATTTCCACGGGGTTTCCCTGCCCCATTTCAAAAACGGGAGCACCCGCCTTCTCGCCCACTACCTTCAGCTGATCGATGGCTGCGGGACGGTATACGTCGCAGGCCACCAGCATGGGACGGTGTCCCTGCTTAATGAAGTACTTAGCCAGCTTGGCGGCATGGGTGGTTTTTCCGGCGCCCTGCAGACCACACATCATGATGACGCAGGGGGGCTTGGAAGGGAAATTGATCCGCTGGTTCTCATTGCCCATCAGGGTACAGAGCTCATCATTTACAATTTTAATTACCTGCTGGGCAGGCGTCAGACTTTCCAGGACCTCGGCGCCGACCGAGCGCTCGCTGACTGCTTTTACAAAGTCGCGTACCACCTTGTAACTGACATCCGCTTCCAGAAGGGCCATTTTTACTTCCCGCATGGCTTCCTTAATATCGGCTTCGTTCAGCTTGCCCTTGGAACGGAGCCGCTTAAACGCCTGTGAAAGTTTATCAGACAAGGACTCAAATGCCAAAACGTTCATTCCTTTCAGAAGGGGATTCGGACAATCCGCAAAACCGGAAAAATCTATTCAAACCGGGCGGTGTATTCTTTCACAATGGACTGGATCTGCTGAATGTTTTCAGCAATGGTATGGGAATAGTGATAGGCGGTATTTTCCTTTTCGATTCGCTCCGCGGCGTATTGAATGGCCTGCAGTGTTTTCAGCGTTTCGATATAGGTATCAAACAGCTTCAGTTTGTCCTCCAGTTCATAGAGAAAAACCTCGCCCCGCTTGATGGAATCCCGTACACCCTGACGGGTGATATTCTCATGTTCGGCAATTTCGCTCAAAGACAGATCTTGATTATAGTACAGATCAATGGCATCCCGCTGCTTTTCCGTCAGCATTTCGCCATAGAAATCCAGCAAAACAGCCACATCCAGATTCTTACTCACGCTGATCTGACCTCCTCTTTTATCGAGCGAATGTAAAGCGCATAAACTTTACATTCGCTATTATATCGAATTCTGACGAAAAAGTCAAGTGAATCGGAGCAATTCTTTCCTTGGGAAAACCGCTGATTTTCGGAAGCAAAAGTCCACGTTTTTAAGGCAATACCGCATAATTTCGGTTTTGCCCTCAAAGTTTTCGTGTTATCCGGTAAGGAGGAGCGGATTCTGACATACAGGCGCACGAAAAAGAGGAAGGAAAAAATCCTTCCTCTTTTTCGCTCATTGCAGGAGAAAACTACGCTTTCAGCTCAAATGATTTGCAGTCGGTGCATTCATTCATGGTGGGGTTCATCTCATGGGTACCGACCTGAATGCAATCAAGAGAACAGTAATCCTTATCGGTGCAGTGGTAGCTGCATTGCTGAACAGAGCATTTGATCGACGGGTTTGCTTTGCTGGATTGACAAGCCATATGATTCTCCTCCTCAAATTAGCGATATTACAAGCTGCCGGCTCAGTCCATCAGAATCGGATTGATTCAGCCGGCATTGATTAGTATAACCGCGGTTTCTTCTCTTATCCGCGGGGAATTTGCTGTTTTAGGCGGATAAACTTCTTTTTCCCCGCAGATAATAATGCTGTCCGCCTTTCAACCGCTGCCAATCAGAAAAGGAGATGTTTTCATGGATCACAACGAGGATTTTTTGCAGGATTTATATCAAAACACCAAAACCGGAGAGGAATCCATTGCTTCTTTGCTTAAGCATGTCAATCAAAACGAAATGAAGGATGCTCTCGTCACCCAAATGCAGGGCTATGCCCAGCTCAGCAGCAAAGCCAAGCAGCAGATCTACCATCTGAACCAGGAGCCTCATGAATCCGGCCCGCTAAGCAAGATGATGACCCAGACCATGTCCCGGATGAGCGTTATGAACGATTCCTCCCCCACCCATATCGCCGAAATGGTAATACAGGGCTCTACAATGGGAATCGTCAATGCCACCGAACACATGAACAAATATGCCGATCTGGGCAAGGATGTATCTGCCCTTGCCAACGAGGTGGTTCGGTTCGAGCAAAAAAGCATTGACCGCATGAAGGAATTTCTGTAATTGATTTTTCCCCGCAGATGTGGTATCTTTTTCTAATGTAAGACAGCTCACCCGAATTTACAGCAGAGAAGGGGTACCATGACGGAATATAAAGACATGACAGAAGAGGACCTGAAGGGTTTGTACGCTTTCGCAGCACCTATCTGGAAAGAGTGCTATCAAGGCGTCCTTCCGGAGGGACAGATCGACCTGCTGACTCACAAATATTTTGACTACGCAAACATTCTTTCCTTTCGGCAGGCAGGCATGATTTATGAAAGCATTTCCTATGAAGGGAAGCCAGCGGGCTTTCTTGCCTTCCGGCTTCATGAGGATTTTACCTATCTCGACAAAATTTATCTCAAACAGGAGTTCCGGGGAAAGCATATCTCCTCTGAAACCTTTGAATCCCTCCTGCAGCGGTATCGTAAGCCCCTTCGTCTCAACGTGAATCAGGGAAACAAGCTGGGGATGCGGGCCTATCAGGGACAAGGCTTCCGCATTGTGGAAGAGAAACGGTATGATCTGCCCAACGGATATGTCAACTGTGACTATATCATGGAAAAGCCCCTCCCGGAGGAAATAAAACCGCCCGCATCTGCAGACACTATCCTTACGGCGGACTGATGCCGCCGGTGTTTCCCATCTTCTTGGAAAGGATAGATGCTTCATGGCAAAAGCAGGCATGAGACGGCCCGATCCCAAAGAGCCTCACGGCACCGAAAGCAATCACAAAACTCATTTTCCGAAAAATGACGTTTCCCCGGTACCCGAAATTCAGGGAAAAGCCAAATCCGGAAAGGAAAAGGTCCAGCCGACCCGCACGCAGCCTCATTCTTAGCCGATTTCCGAACACAAGCGCCGCGCATTCTGCGCGGCGCTTGTGTTTCCATTTGGGCTGCTCATGGGCTTTTTCTGCGGAAGAAGGAAAAAAGACGGTGCTTCCCGCCTGCATCCTCTTTCAGGGGCTCGGCTGAACTTTTCAGAGCCTCCTCCATAAACTGCTCCTGACAGGACACAGCCGGCAGTGTTGCGGCAGGCACTGCCGCATAAGCACCGGCAGAAGTGAGCTTCCTGCCCTTGACGGTATCCGCCAGAATCACCTGCATCATGCCCATAATCCGGGATTTCAGCGCGGGATTTTTCACAGGGCAGGCAATCTCCACTCTTCGGGAGGTATTGCGGGTCATCAGATCAGCGGAGGAAATGTAGATCCGGTAATCGGAATCCTCCAGAAAGCAATACACTCTTGAGTGCTCCAAAAATCGTCCCACCACACTCATCACATGAATCCGGTCCGTTTTTCCCGGAATCCCCGGCAGGATGCAGCAGATCCCCCGGACAATCAGATCAACGGATACCCCCGCCCGGGACGCTTCCGCCAGCTTGTCGATCAGATCCCGGTCTGTAACCGAGTTTGTTTTGATAAGGATATGTGCCCGCTTGCCCGCCTGTGCCCGAATCATCTGCCCATCGATCAGCGCGATCAGGCGGGGCTTCAGAGAATGCGGCGCCACCAGCAGCGCACTGTAATTTCCATCCAGATTGGAGACTGCCATATTCTTAAAAAAGTCTGCCGCATCGCTGCCGATTTCAGGGTCCGCGGTCATCATGCTGAAATCCGTATACAGCTTGCAGGTCTTTTCGTTGTAATTTCCCGTTCCTATCTGGGTAATGTATTGAATCCGGCTTTTGCTGCGCCGGGTGATCAGGCAGATCTTGGAATGAACCTTAAAGTTTTCGATTCCATAGATTACCTTGCAGCCCGCATCCTCCAGATTCTCCGACCAGTTGATGTTGTTGGCCTCATCAAACCGTGCCCGCAGCTCCATGAGAACCACCACGTCCTTGCCGTTTTCTGCCGCTGCGGAGAGGTATTCCACCAGCCGGGATTTGGAGGCCAGACGGTAGATGGTAATCTTAATGGAGATCACATCAGGATCGGCCGACGCTTCCTTCAACAGCCGCAGAAAGGGCTCCATGCTCTCATAGGGATAGGAAAGCAATATGTCGTTTCTCAGCACCTGCTCCATCATGCTTCCTTTTTTCACCATTGCGGGAGGCTGGGGCTGAAAGTCGGGATAGGAAAGCTGTCTTTTCTGAAGCAGGGACAGCTTATCCGGCAGGGAAAATACATAGGGCATGGTCAAAGGCGCTTTGGAATGGAATACCTGCTCCTTTCTGATCTTCAGCCGTTCCATCAGAAAATCTTTTCCTTTGCCGCACAGCTCGCCTTCGATTTCCAGCCGGACGCAGGCCAGCCGGGCCCGTTTTTTCAAAACATCCTTCATCCGCTGACGGTAATCCTCTTCCAGCTCATAGCTTTCGTCGTCGGGGTTGACGTCAGCATTGCGGGTCACGGCGATGATGGCCTTATTGGTCACATTGTACATGGAAAAAACGTCGTCGGCATATTCCAGCAGAATTTTCTCAGTCAGCACATACCGGATGCCGGAGCCCGGAAGAAATACGATCCGGGGAAGAACGGCCGGAAGGGGGATCAGCCCGATATCCTCTTTTTTGGAGGAACGAAGGAGCACCGCCACCGTAAGCGCTTTATTCTGCAGATGGGGAAAAGGATGGCTGGGATCCACCACCTGCGGAGAAAGAATGGGTTGAATGTTCTGGCGGTAATAGGTCTCCACGATTCTCTTTTCCGACGCAGTCAGCTCATCCATGGACAGGCAGGCAATGTCCTGTATCCGGAGCTGTTCCTCGATTTCCGCATAGACACGGTCTCTCTTGCGGTATAAGGCACCCATGGAGTCGTAGATTACCTTGAGCTGCTCCCCCGGTGTCATTCCCGATTTATTGTCCACATGAAGCTTCTTCATCAGGGACAAATCAAACAGGCTTCCCACCCGAATCATAAAGAACTCATCCAGATTGCTGGTGAATATGGAAACGAATTTCAGTCTCTCATAGAGGGGCACGGTAGGATCTTCCGCCTCTTCCAGTACCCTTTCGTTGAATTTGAGCCAGGAAAGCTCCCGGTTTTGAGTAAAACTGTAGTCATTCCCGCAGGATTGGATCATTCTGTCGTCCCCCTTCGAGTATCCGGTCATACAGGTAGCCCTCTCTTACCCCATATGGGGAAACCTGTATTTCCTCGATCTTAAAATAGTCGACAATTTCTTTTAACGCCAGCATACCCGGAATCAGCGTGTGAATCCGATCCGGCGCCACCCGCAGAAGCAGCTCCAGCGCTTCCTTGTCCGGGTGTTTGAACAGCTCCAGCAGCTCCTTTACCGCCTTGGAAGGAAAACGGAGGTTCTCCTTCGGACAGTTATTCACAAAGTTATAGAGCTTGCAGGCATTTCGGATCGTACCGCCCACTCCGCAGATATGACGAAAGGTCATATTCTGAAATTCGGTGACCTCGTGAAGCTTTCGGGCGGTAAGATCCCGGATCTTTTCCCGCTCCTCACGGGTCGGAAAAAAGTACTCCACGCAGCGGGAATAGAGACTCAGTGAACCGATGTCCATGCTGGCCGCCTGCAAAATGGCGCCGCCGTCGTAGGCCACCAGCTCGATGCTTCCGCCGCCGATATCCACCAGCAGCCCCCGCTTCATCTCCACAGCGCGGGTTGCCCCCGAAAAGTCCAGCAGCGCTTCTTCCCTTCCCAGAATGACCTCCACCGCAAGCCCGGTTTTCTCGTAAATCTGGCGAACCGCTTCATCCGTATTTTTCACGTTGCGCAGGGAAGCGGTGGCGAAAACACAGAGACGGTCCAGATGGAGATTATCGGTAATCATCTGAAAGGATTGCAGTGCGTTTACGCAGCTTTCAATTCCTTTTTTGGACAGCGCCCCATTTTTTACGTATCCTGCCAGTCCTACCGTTTCCTTCTTGGAAAAAATCGGCCTGGCCATTTTTCCCTCGCACTCATAGACGCACAGCCGGATGGTATTGGACCCGATATCAATAATTCCGCACTTCATTACACGTTTCTTCCTTTCCTGCCGGTTCTCCGGTTTCCTGCCCTTTTCCGAGAGGGGGATTTCTTCGTATGGCAAGCCGCCGGCAAATGTTATCTCTCCATCAAAAATGCCGCCGCTGCCACGATACTATTATTATAGCATAAAAAGTCTGTTTTGCGGGACGCAAAACAGGTTCCCGGGCTAGAATGTTCTCGTTATGGTCGAAATCTATGATTTCGGGTACCATAGAGGTTATTATAGTATATCCCAAATGCGGAAAGTATCGTTTCCTTGTAAATTTTATGTAATTTTTCGGCGAAAACAGCTGCCGCAAACCATAAAAAGCGCTCTGTTTCCGGCGGGTTCGCCGAAAGCAGAGCGCTTTTGCAGTTTGTGCGGATTTGGAGAATTTTCCGAACGCTATTTTGCCGTTTTCATTTTCCGGTAAAGTCCGGCCTGTTCCAGTCCCTTCCGGCAGACGGGAGCCAAGAGGCAGGCAACCACCACGGCAACTACCGCGTTGATGGAGGAAACACCCATTTTCAGGAAGCACTGTACCACCGCCACGTCAAAGGGCTGACCCAGAAGGAGTTGTTTCACAATGCTCTGGATAAAATAGAACAGGAGAGAGAATACGGAGCCGGAGACTGTACCGATGACAATGCGGGACATGCTCTTCCCTTTTCCGTCGCCTTTCCAGCAGATCACACCGCAGATAAAGGCCATCAGGAAAAACCGAATCAGGGTCAGAGGCGCGTCGGTAATGTAGACGGGATCCAGCAAATCGTAAAACATGGAGCCGATACCCGCGGCAAGGCCGCCCCGTACCCCGCCAAACAGCACACCTGCCAGAAGGCAGAAGGCGTTTGCCAGCTTAATCATCACCTGACCGGCCGGAGTCGGCACCGGTATCTTAATGAAGTAGGTCACCACGAAGCAGATGGCCGCCATAACGCCCACAACCGCCATGTCGTAAACCGTAAATTTCAGTTCTTTGCTGCTTCTGCGCAAAATAATCAAAAAAGCGATTACAGCAATGCAGATCACCGCCACTACTCCGGCAACGATGACGTCATGCCATGTCATACCCAAAAAGCCGCTGTTTGCCTGCATAAAGTCAGACATATGATTCACCCTTCCTCGCCGCTTCGCGCGGCATTGAATCACAGGCTTTCATATCCTCCGAAGGAGTGGGTGCGGGCCAGCCATGCCAGATTTTTTTCCAGCATGATTCCCTGTTTCGGGTCGGTGCCATAGCTGTACGTGGTTTTGATGGTCAGCTCCAGAAACCGGGTTGCCCGCTCCATGGCGATGGCAAGGCTGTCGCCGTTGAGAATACTGCCTACTACAATGCTGGCGAACACGTCGCCGGTACCCGGGTAATTCTGGGGAACGTAGCTGCAGACTACCCTCCAGAATGTGTTGGTATCCCTGTCGTAGGCAATGTTGTTGACGGTCATGTCGGCAAGTTCCACCCCCGTGACGATCACGCGGGACGGTCCAAGCTCCGAAAGCCTTGCGAGACAGCTTTTCGCTTCGGTATGCGTCAGAGGAGCGGGATTGTAGTCCTTTTTCAGCAGGATGTACATTTCGGTTTTGTTGGGGGTGATCAGGTCGGCCTCCCGCACAAGCTCCACCACCGAGGAGCACATGTCCCGGGTGTAGGTTCGGTACGCCCTTCCGTCATCCCCCATCACCGGATCAACCACCGCCAGACTGTCGGGATAGGCCCGCAGAAATTCCCGGCAATGGTCGATCTGCGCCCGGCTTCCCAAGAATCCGGTATACACGCAGTCAAATTCCACACCGATACGGCGGTAATGCTCCAGTGTTCTGGGTATGTAATCCGTCAGATCCTGCATGACCACGTCGCCGAAGCCGCCCGTATGGGTAGAAAGCACCGCAGTCGGTATCGCCACCGACTGAATCCCCATCACCGACAGCACCGGTGAAATGACCGCAAGAGAACACCTGCCGTAGCCGGACAGGTCATGAATCGCCGCTACGCTCTTCGTTGCGTTGCTCAAAGCTGTTCCTCCCAAGCGAGGTAGGAAAGCACTGTTCCGGATCCGGGACACTTTTCCTGTTTTGCGCCCCTTTTGAAATCCGGATTACGCCCTTAGTATACCTCGCAAATTCTTATTTGTAAAAAGCGGAAAAATCCGAAAGCCTTCCCCGCATTTTGGATAATTTTCTCAAGGATTCCTTTTTTATTTTATCACAGTTTGGTTGGTTTACCATAGTTTTTTACGACAAAAAAAGCCTTAAAAGCTCTCATTCATTGCAATGCCTAAATTTTCATTAAAAATATTCCTGCAATTGTAGGATTTATAGAACATAGTGCCTTTTCAATCGGGAAAGATACTATCGGACGCTTCTGCCGAAAGCGCAAATACAGGAGTCGGCGGAAAGCGCTGAAGCAGCCATCGCAGTCCAGTATAACGTGATAGGGGGAATCAGCAAATGAAAAACAATACCGCCAGTTCTGTGGCAAAGGGTCTTGTAGCGGGAGCCGTGGTCGGGACCGCCGCTTACATGATGAGCACCGGATCCGCCAAAAAGAAGACGCAAAGCCGCAGTATGAAAAAGAATGCCGGCAAAGCTCTCAAGGCAGTGGGCACTGTCATCGAGAACGTGTCCTACATGATGAAATAGCCCTTTCCGCAAAAAGGCCCCCGAAGAACCGTGTTCCGGTTCGCCGGGAGCCTTTTCCTATCTGCCGCCGAAATTGAATTTCTTTATTCATCCTCCAGAGCGGCAATTACTTCCACTTCAACCAGTACGCCTTTGGGAAGTGCCGACACCGCAACACAGGAGCGCGCAGGCTTTATGCCGGACGGGCCGCCTGTAAAATAGCGGGCGTAGATCCGGTTAAACTCTGCAAAATCCGATGCGTCCCGCAAAAAGCAGGTGGTCTTGACCACGCGGGAAAAGTCTGTCCCCGCCGAGGAGAGAAGCGCTGAAATATTTTTCATCACCTGTTCCGCCTGCTCTGCAAAGCCGCCGGAACACAGCTCACCGGTAGCGGGAATGACCGGAATCTGTCCGGACAAATAAAGTGTTTTCCCCGCAATAACCCCCGGAGAATAAAGGTCGGTGGAAGCAGGTGCTTTCCCCGTAAAAACCACTTTCATAAAGCAAAAACTCTTTCCTTACATAATGTCCGGTGAACCGTTCCGGCCGCAGCCGTGTTCACCGCAGGTATGTCCGTCCTCATGACCGTGATGGTGGGAACAGGTAAGGCTGTCGTTATGAATCAGTTTTCCCTCCAGATAGAGATTCACCGCCGCATCCGCGCTTCCGGAAGCGCCGGCAGTCAGCCCGATTCCGGCGGAACTCAGCGCATCCTTGGCGCCGCCGCCGATGCCCCCGCAGATCAGCTGATTCACTCCGTTTTCCCGAAGCAGAACCACCAGAGCGGAATGTCCGCTTCCTCCGGAGGACAGCAGCCGCTTCGACTTTATTTCCCGGCCTTCCGTTTCGTACAGCGTAAATGTTTCGGTTTTTCCGAAATGCTGAAATATCATTCCGTTTTCCGTAGAAACAGCAATTCTCATAATCAGGATTCCTTTCCGCAAAAGTCCCGGCCCTTCCGGCCCGCAAAATTCATTCTCTCCGAAATGACGGCCTGCGGGCGCAGGATGCGCCCGCAGAAGCCGGTATTACATTTTTTCCAGCACATCCGCGGCATGATCGAGCCAATCGCCCTCAAAAAGCTCCAGCACGCCCTGATCGCACTGACGGGCAATCGCCGGATCCAAAGGCAGCTTGCCCAGCACTTCCACACCTGCATCCTTCGCTGCCTGATCGATATGGCTCTCACCGAAAAGACTGATTTTCTTTCCGCAGTCCGGGCAGGACAGGTAACTGTAGTTTTCCACAATACCGATGATGGGAATGTTCATGCTTTTCGCCATGTTCACTGCCTTGGTCACTATCATGGAAACCAGATCCTGGGGAGAGGTTACAATGACAATTCCGTCCAGCGGCAGAGACTGGAACACCGTCAGCGGAACGTCGCCGGTTCCCGGAGGCATATCCACAAACATGAAGTCCACATCTCCCCAGATGACATCCGTCCAGAACTGCTTGACCGTTCCGGCGATGATGGGGCCTCTCCATACCACAGGATCGGTCTCATTCTCCAGAAGGAGGTTGATGGACATGATTTTCGTACCAAACTTGCTTTCCGCGGGAATCACTCCCAGCTCGCTTCCCTGCGCTCTTTCCCTGATGGAAAAAATCTTGGGAATCGAAGGGCCTGTCACATCCGCGTCCAAAATCGCCGTCTGGTATCCTCTCCGGTTCATCAGCACCGCCAGCATTGAGGTCACCAGCGACTTTCCTACGCCGCCCTTTCCGCTGACTACGCCGATCACCTTCCGGATACAGCTGTTTTCGTTTGCGGGTTCCTGCATGCTCTCCGGCTTTTGACGGCTCTCACAGCTTTGACTGCAGCTTCCGCAGTCATGATTGCAACTTTCGCTCATGGGTTTGACCATTCCTTTCCGCTCTCAATCCATCTTTTTTCAATGATCCTCCGGCCGGTGCTTTCCGGCTTTCGCCGATTGCTCCGCCGTTTCCGAAAACCGGCACCCGAGGCACCTCTTCCGGCAGCCGCACTCCTCATGGGCCAGCTCATAATTTCCTCCGGCGATTCGGATGCCGCTGCCCTCGCAGAGAGCGGAGGCAACCGTTTTCCTCGCGGAGTAAAGAATACGCTGAAAGGTTCCGCGGGAAACATTCATCCTTCGGGCGGCTTCCTCCTGCGGGAGCTCCTCCCGGTCGCAGAGACGCAGTGCCTCCAGCTGTTCCACCGTAATGGTTTCCGGGGGTGCCTCCGCGGAGCCGCCCTGCGCGTGAAACAGAACGCTGGCCGGCAGCGAACACACCCGCCTGCATTTGGAATTTCTGGGCAAAACATCTCCCCCTCTTCCAATCGCTTTCTTTCTGCATCTTTTATGATACTGTGCATATGCTCATTTGTCAAGAGCGCACACTTTTCTTTTTCTCTCCCTTTTTCGCCAAAAGCCCCTATAATTCGTATAATTATTCTTACATAATACTTTTTGTATATGAATTTCCCTTTTTATTTTCCTGCACTTCCCATTGTCTATTCACAGAATCCTCCATGTGTTCCATCAGCCTTTCATAGCGGAACGCATGGTGAGAATCCATTTGTCCCGGTCAAGGGGATTCACTCCGTGCCGCTTGGCACTTTTCCCCACACCGGGAGGACATTCCCGATAGCCGGAAAATCGGGTGGAAAGCACGCCCCGTCCGCCGGTCTGGGAAGCCAGGCGGACGCTGTAATCCATAGAATCCGCCACCGGAAGCAGCGCCTCTGTGGAAAATACACCGTCCCGGATGACCGGGCTGTCATATTCTCCCCGCATGGCAATGATATCGCCGATCGCCTTGCCGGAAAACTCCTCCGGCACCAGAATCCGCGCCGTCTGCATGGGTTCCAGCAGAATGGTCCCGCAATTTTGCAGCCCTTTCATAAAGGCGATGGGAGTGGCAAGGAAAAAGTCCATCGGATGGGTATGAACGGTATGATGTTCCCCATCCACCAGCGTCACCGAGAGATCCACGACCTCCCAGTTAAAAAGCCCCTGCTTCAGTGCCCGTTTTACCGCAATTTCAACGTGATTCTGATAGCGGTAAAACAGCTTGTCATTGGGGACGTGAGCGCTGTATTGGAACCCGCTTCCCCTCGGCAGCGGAGCAATATCCAGCGAAACCACCGCCCAGCAGGGCTTCGGCATGGTATACGCATCAAACCCATTGCCGGGAGCTGCGGGGGTCTCCTTGTAAATGACGGTAGGGGGTGTAAAGGTGACCGACAGTCCATACCGTTCCTTTACCAAAGCGCTGAGTATCTCAAGCTGAATCATCCCCGTGATATTGACGTCAATCTCCCGTTCTTCCTGCAAAAACTGCATATCCAGCTTGGGGTCCTCCGCGGAGAGCTCGGTAAATGCCTGAATCAGAGGATACAGCTCCTCCTCACACCGGGGGAGAGCCTGCACCTGAAACAGCGGAACGGACAGACTGTAATCCCGCTGGGGACAGGCCTCTCCGATCCGGTCGGCAATGCGGGCGTTGGGAAGTCCGCAAAGCGCCGCCACATCCCCTTTTTGGGCAATTCCCACATCGGTGAATCGGGTGCCGCTGTACCGGCGGATCTGGGTGATCTTCCCCTCTTCTCCCGAAGAAAAGCGAACGCTTTCCCGGTTGCGGATCTCCCCGCCGAACATCCGCACATGGGCAATCCGTCCCATTGTCTTGTCGTGAGTAATTTTATAGACCACAGCGGAAAGCATATCGTCGTCCCGGTTCCGGAAGGGCTCCCAGTACCGGGTCATAAAATCCAGCAGCTCTCCCACTCCTCTGCCCAGCGCGGCGCTGCCGCACAGTACCGGCAGAACTGTCCCTGCCCCAATCTGCTCTGCAAGCGCCCGCTCCAATTCCGTTTCCGAAACCGCTTCACCAGACAGGTACCGCTCCAGCAGACGGTCATCTTCCTCTGCCAGAAGCTCTGTCGTTTCCTCGGCAAAGGCGGAATCCCGAAAAGTCCGGGAAGATGCGGTGCAATCCCGCCCGCCCTCGTTGGAAACATCTGTAAAGCAAATTGGCTTTACAGAAAACTTTTCCCGTAATTTCGACAGGATCTCCTGCGTATTGCTGCCCACCCGGTCGATCTTATTGATAAAAACCATGGTGCGGGTTTGAGTCTGGCGCAGCGCATCCCATAAAATTTCCGTCTGGGGCTGAATCCCCTCCACCGCCGACACCACCAGCACCGCAGCGTCCAGAATCCCCAGTGAGCGCTCCACCTCGGCGGCAAAATCCACATGGCCGGGGGTGTCGATCAGATTAATCCGGGTGCCGTTCCACTCCAGCGAGGCCACCGAGGCCTTCACTGAAATGCCCCGCTCCCGCTCCACCTGCATAAAGTCCGTCTGTGCGGTTCCCTCGTCCACACTGCCCGCCGCACGGGTCGTGCCGGAACGGTAGAGCAGCTGCTCGGTCAGCGTGGTTTTGCCCGCATCAACGTGGGCCACAATTCCGATGTTGATTGTTTTCATTTCGCCGGTATTCCACCTTTCCTGCTCCTCCGGCATCCCAACCCGGAACTTCCCGGAATCTTTTCCAAATTGACATGCCGGAGTCATCGACCGGAAAATATACGCCGCAATCAGGCATGAAAAATTTCGTCGTAACAGAGCTTTCCGTCAAATATCTTTTTCAGCACCACAACAGCCGCACCATAAAGTGGAGCCAGCGTACCGAAAGAACTGCGAAGCACCTTTACCGCGGCAAAATTTTTCGCCAAAATTCCCAGGTTCACCCTTTGCTCCATAAAGTCCAGCTGCCGATCCGTCAAATCGGCGCCCTCATGCCCCACAACGATCACTTCCGGGTCTATAATGTTGCAGAGATTGACAAACGCAATGGAAAGCTTGTCCATCACTTCCCGCATCAGTGCCTCCGCTGATGGATTTTCGTCACAGAGGCGGCATGCCTCTGCCAGCGAAGACACTTCAAGTCCCAGTTCTTTTCGGAATCGCTGCAGAATCACGGGGACACTGGCCACCGTTTCCACACAGCCCCGGTTCCCGCAGTAGCAGACGCTTCCTTCATAATCAATGGTAACGTGACCGATTTCGCCGGAAAATCCTCTGGACCCTTCAAACAAGGAATCTTTAATCACAATTCCCGCACCCACGCCGTTGGTCAATCCCACATAAGCAAAATTCTTAATGTCCACACAGCAGCCGAAGTATTTCTCTGCCAGCGCGCCGGCATTGCTGTCGTTTTGGAGATAGACGGGGACGGAAAGATGCGCTTCCAGCAGTTCCCGGATGGGAAGCTGGTTGATTCCGTAAAAATTGGGGGGGTTCAGAATGATGCCGTTTTTCAGATCGAGAGGACCGATGGAAGCGATCCCCACCCCAATCAGTCTTCTGGGGCAGTCTTTCCGCATCTGTTCCACCATGGCGATAATCTTGTCAGCAATGGTTTGAGCGCTCTCGTTCTCGCCAAAGTCGGTCTTCTTCTGAGAAAGCACCTGCAGGTCAAGGGTCGCGAGAATTCCCATACAGAAGTCACGGGAGATCCACACCCCCGCTGCAACGGGGGTGTCCTCTGAAATGCCCAGCGCCATCTGCTTTCGTCCGGCGCCGGGGCGTACCGAATCCATGGCCGACGTTTCACGGATCATTCCGTTTTGCAGGAGTTCGGCGGTAATGTTGGAAACCGTCATCTTGGCAAGTCCGATCTGATTCGTGATCTCCGTTCGGGAAATTCCCCGCATGGTGCACAATAACCGCAGCACCAAAAGCCGGTTTTCCCTCTTTGTCTGCTCGCTGTTGATTCCTTTGCTCCGCATTGTCACTATCCCTTTCCGTGAAAATTCCACTGAAACACCGTTTCTATTCCCACCGCTGTCTGTACGATATTTGGGGAGCCGCCCCGCCTGCGAACACCCCCAAAAGAAAAGCGGATCTCTGAATTTGCTGAAAAAGCTTGCTTTTTTCCTTTTTCCGATTGGTTTGATTGAGGTTAATTATAGCATTTTTAAAATATCTTGTACATGATATTTACAAACATTTCAAAATGGTGTATTATATTTATAAATTGAATGTACAAATATGTTTCGCGAAACTTTTCCAAAGAAAGGATGAGAGCGACCAAATGAAAAAAGTACTTTGTATCGGGAGCGTTACAACCGATATCATCGTTACCCCTGTGGACAGCGTTCCTCCGCCGGGCACTCTGCGTGCCGTAAAAGGAACAACTACTCATGTGGGAGGCTGCGCGTCCAATGCCGCCATGGATCTGGCTAAGCTGGGGGTTCCCGCCGCTTTGTGCTGCAAGGTGGGAAAGGACAGCTTCGGCGATTTTGTGCTGGCGCAGGCTTCTGCCGCAGGAGTGGATGTTTCCGGTGTGATTCAGGATCCTTCCGTCAGCACCACCAGTTCCGTTGTCTGCGTCAGCTCGGATGGCGAACGAAGCTTTCTCTACAATCCCGGCTCCACCTCCGCTTTCCGGAAGGAGGATGTGCCGGAACAGCTTCTGGAAGAATGCGGTATCGTATTTGTGGCCGGTGCAATGCTGCTTTCCTCGTTTGACGGAAAGCCATGCTCCGAAGTTCTGGCCAGGGCCCGGGCTTTGGGAAAATTCACAGTGATGGATACCGCCTGGGATTTTGACGACAGATGGCTTCCGAAAATTGAAGAAGCGCTTCCGGGGCTCGATCTTTTCATGCCCAGTTACGAGGAGGCCGCACGGCTTTCCGGAAAAACCGATGTTTCCGAAATTGCCGACTTTTTCTTCTCCCTGGGAGTAAAAAACGTAATCATAAAAATCGGAAAGGACGGCGCCTATTTCTGCCCCGCGGCAGAAGAGCGGTTCACACTCCCCACCTACCGCAATATTAAGCCGGTGGACACCACCGGTGCCGGCGATTCTTTCTGTGCGGGATTCCTCTGCGGTCTGGCACAGGGCTGGGATTTCCGTAAAAGCGGCGCCTTTGCCAATGCCGTAGGCACCCACTGCATTATGGCAATCGGAGCTTCCACAGGCATAAAACCCATTGCCGATATTCTGGATTTCATGGACCGGACACCATTGGAATAATTCGTCGGAAGAAAGGAATGTACCTATGAAAAAATCTCTTTACGAAGAAGCCCGTGAAAAGGCTCTGGCAATTTTTGAAAAAGCCCATATCGTTCTTACGGAAACCGAGAAATCCAATCTGGAAGTGGCAGACTTCGGTCTGAACGACCTCTATCACACCGGACTGGAACTGGTGACCTACGTGAACACCGAGCGCTGCTGTGCAAAAGAAATGGTGATTTTCCCCGGGCAAACCTGTCCGGAACACCGTCATGCCCCCATTGATGGTACCGCCTACATAGGCAAGGAAGAAACCTTCCGCTGCCGCTACGGCAAATGCTACGTCTACATTGACGGGGAGCCTGCCTCCAATCCCGTATGCAAGCCGCCCAAGGGCAGTGAGGAATGGTATACGGTATGGCATGAAATCGTGCTGGAGCCCGGCGACCAGTTCACCATGATGCCCAATACCCGCCATTGGTTTCAGGCAGGGCCGGAAGGTGCGGTTGTGTCCGAATTCAGCACCAAAAGCTATGACGAATACGACATTTTTACCGATCCGAACATCAAGCGCATCCCCACGGTAGAGGGATGACCCTTTTCAGGCATCACCCCTGATCATTTGACAAGAAAGGCTGTTGCAACAATGCTGGTAAATTTAAATGACGTCCTGCGGGATGCCAAAAAAAATCATTATGCGGTAGGACTGTTCAACACAGTGAATCTGGAGATGGCAAAAGGCGTCATTTCCGCCGCGGAGGAGATGCATTCTCCCGTCATCATCGGTACTGCCGAGGTTCTTCTCCCCTATGCCGCCCTTGAAGATCTGGCCTATTTCCTGATTCCCATGGCCAAAAAGGCTTCGGTGCCGGTCGTAATCCACTACGACCACGGTCTGACTGACGCAAAGGTGCACGAGGCTATGGATCTCGGGTTTACCTCCGTCATGTACGACTGTTCCACCCTGGATTTTGACGGCAACTGCAGGGCGGTGGCGGAACTGACCAAAGAAGCCCATCGCCGCGGCATTACCGTAGAGGCGGAACTGGGGCATGTGGGAGCCAACGGTGCCGGAGGCGAATCCGCATCGGCAGATGACTCCATCTATACTGAGCCTTCCGAAGCCAAGCGCTTTTATGACGCCACCGGCGTAGACGCGCTGGCCGTAGCCATCGGCACGGCACACGGTGCTTACAAATCCACTCCCAAGCTGGATTTTGACCGTCTCCGGGAAATCGCGTCCATCGTAGACGCCCCCTTAGTGCTCCACGGCGGCTCGGGGCTTTCCG
Source organism: Oscillospiraceae bacterium (assembly GCA_048358235.1). Lineage (GTDB taxonomy): Bacteria > Bacillota > Clostridia > Oscillospirales > Ruminococcaceae > Paludihabitans. The sequence goes on along the minus strand of DBGCDL010000010.1, from coordinate 35,032 downwards.
AAACCGACTTTAAGACTTCCATTCAGAACGGAATTTCCAAAATCAATATTTTCACCGACATCAACTGCGCCAGCGCCAATGCGGCCCATGACCGCTGGGCCGCCGGAAAAGGCATGACGGATCTGATGCTCCCCATCATTGAGGCCGTCAAGCAGGCAACCATGGCCAAAATGGAAATTTTCGGAAGCCGAAACAAAGGATAATCTCATTTTCACCGATTCCACTGAAAAAGTCCTCCGGCATATGCCGGAGGACTTTTCTGCTTATTCAAAATCGACAATCGTGCCGGTGTTGGCGGATTCAAACGCCGCTTCCATCAGCTTCATTACACGCATCAGCTCGCAGTGCTTGATCTTCTGCTCTGCTTTGCCGCTGATGGCATCCATCACGTTCCGGTAGAAGTCCTTGATGTCGGACTTCACAACAGGAAGCGCCTCGGTGGCAATGGTCTCATCGGTGCGGGGCGCCATTGTCTTGGTCAGACCGGCAGCGGTCTTAATCGGAACCGCATCGTTTTTATCCCAGTTGGTGATCCGAACGATCTTGCCGTTCAGACTCCAGTCGTTGATTACGGCGGAACCGTTCACGCCCTGAATATACCAGCGGGGCAGATCAATAAAGTTGCTGGTTCCAACCTCCAGCAGGTAACGCAGACCGCTCTCAAAGGTAAGGACCAGAGTGAATCCGTCATCTACCTCGGTATTGGTAATATTTGTTACGGTGCAGTAAACGCTTTTGATTTTCTCGGGAATCATCTGGAGAGCCTGATCAATGATATGTACGCCCCAGTCCAGCATCATTCCGCCGCCATGGATTTTCTCCTTGCGCCAGTCGCCGGGAATTCCGCGGGAGCCGTGAACACGGGACTCGATGTTGAACACATCGCCCAACAGACCCTCGTCGTAAATCTTCTTAATGGTGAGGAAGTCCTCGTCCCAGCGGCGGTTCTGGTGAACCGTAAAGATTTTTCCGGTTTCGTTGGCTGCGTCGATCATTTCCTGCAAATCTTCGGAACAGAGGGTGACAGGCTTTTCCGAAACAGCGTTTTTCCCGGCTTTCAGAGCTTTGATGACGATATCCTTATGGCAGTCATTGGGGGTGGAGCACAATACGATGTCCACATCCGGATCTGCCAGAACTTCGTCCAGACTTTCATAAACCTTGTAGCCCATTTGACGGGCTTTTTCCCGGGGAGCTTCAGCGATATCGTAGACGCCCTTGAGATGAAGATTGTCGATGCCGCTTTCGATCAGCTCGCGGTGCCAGTTGCCCATACCGCCAAAGCCGACAATAACCTCATTAAATTGCTTTTCACTCATATACGTATTCCTCTCGTTTCCCGGCAGCCCCGTTTTTCGGAACGGCAGTGTTTTCGCCGTTTTCGGCCGGAACTGGCGTGATGATAAGTAATCAGGGACTGCTTGCGGATTTGGAACCGATACCATCCAAAACCGCCACTGAACAAATTGCTCTCATTATACAGCGTCTCCCCTTGTTTGTAAAGGGGAGACGCTGATTTTCGCAAAAATATCCCTTTAAAAACAAATCCGAAACGGACGGATTAAGCCCACCACATCTGCGCCGGAGCTTCCTTGATCAGAACCTCTTTCAGGAAGGCAATGGCTTTCTCCAGCCCTTCCAACGTGGACATATATGCGTCCTCATGCTCAATGGAAACGGCGCCGTCGTATCCGGCTGCCCGCAGGGCGCTGATGATGTCTTTCCAGACGCCCATATCATGTCCGTATCCCACCGTGCGGAAAATCCAGGACCGGTCTCCCAGCGCACCGTAAGAGCCGGTGTCCAGAACGCCGTTGACCGCTTTGTTATAGGGGTCAATCTTGGTATCCTTGGCATGGAAGTGATAAATCGCACCCTTCAGCGCACGGATGGCCGCCACCGGGTCCATTCCCTGCCAGAACAGATGGCTGGGATCGAAGTTTGCGCCGATGGTATCGCCCACGGCTTCTCTCAGCCGGAGCAGGCTTGCCGTATTATAGCAGGCAAAGCCGGGATGGAGCTCCAGAGCGATCTTATAGATGCCATGGTCATTGGCAAACTTCACAGCCTTTTTCCAGTAAGGAATCAGTACCTCATTCCACTGATAATCCAGAATTTTGCCGTAATCCGGCGGCCAGGAACAGGTGACCCAGTTGGGGTAAACAGAATTTGCGCTGTCGCCGGGGCATCCCGAGAAGGTGACAATCGTGTCTACGCCCAGCATTTCCGCCACCAGTACGGTTTCTTCAAACACCTTGTTGTCCCGCTCGGCAATCTCCTTTTGAGGATGTACAGGATTTCCGTGGCAGGAAAGGGCACTGATGGTCAGGTTGTATTTCTTCAGCAGTGCTTTCAGCTCATCCGCTTTTTTCGGATCGGCCAGAATGGCCTCCCGTCCCAGGTGGCTGTCTGTGGTAAAAGCACCTGCGCCCAGTTCCACAGTCTCAACGCCCAGCCCGCTCAGATAGCGGAACGCGTCTTCAGCGGTTTCGTTTTGCAGGGGTACTGTTAAAACGCCAAGTTTCATCTTCTCAAATCCTTTCATTCTTATTGAACCGATGTCGTCCGGTATTGCGCCGTAAAATCCCCTCAAGCAGGGGGATTACGCCAGTGTGCTGATATAGGCGAAGTCCTTTCGGGCCGCCTCAATCTGCTCGGCTTTCTCCTCACTGGCTTCAGACTCCACTACAGCCCAGACCATGCCCAGCTCTTTGGCAGTCTCAAAAACTTCCGGCATGGGAACATTGCCTTCTCCGGCCGTTGTACCTTCTTCCATGGTGCCGTCCTTGGCATGGAAAATCTCCACCCGGTCGGCATACTTTTTCAGGTAGGCAACCGGCTCCTCGCCGCCGCGGTAAACCCAATACACATCAAATTCCAGAGAAAGGGTATCCTTATCCGTCAAATCAGCGAGGATGTCAATCAGGCATTCCCCGTTGTCCCTGACAAATTCATGGGAATGGTTGTGATAATAAAGCTTCATTCCGTTGGCCGCATATTGGGGAGCCACAGCCTTCAGACGAGCGGCAAATTTCTCCACGTCCTCCCGGTTCTCCATTCCGATGCCGGGGCAGATGATGCGGTGATTGCCGATGGCCTTGTGGTAAGCAATGGTTTCCTCTGTGCGGTCAAGAATATCCTCGGCCGAAATATGGGCGCCCATGGCCTCCAGATGATATTTTTTGAGCCAGCCGGCCACTTCTTCTGCGCTGTGGCCGAAAAATCCGGCGAACTCAACACCCTCGTATCCAATTTCCGAAACGGTTTTCAGTCCCGCCTCCAGATCCTCAGAGCAAAGGCTGCGAATGGCATAAAGCTGGATTCCTTTTTTGAGAACAGACATGTCAATTCATCCTTTCCTTGTTGCGACGGCATACGCAGCGTCAGCCGCTACACCATCATGTTCCGCATCATGCGGACCGTGTAGGCAACTCCTTTTTCGCCCAGTTCATCTCTCCAAATAGAGGAATGGGGCTCAATGCTCAAGGTTCCGTCATACCCGCTGGCATAAAGCGCTCCCATAAAGGCCGGCCAGTCGGTCTGATCCAGTCCTGCCGGCGGATCGTCCATACGCTCCCCGTCAATCATCAGGCTGCCCTTGATATGCACATGATAAAAGCGGCTGCCCCATTTTCCCACCTCGGACAGATAATCCTCCCCTTTGGCATAGCGGGAATGGGAAACGTCATATTTGATGCCCAAATCCTTCAGATGGCCGTGAATGACCGTCCAAGCAGGATCGGAATGAACGAAGTTGTTCCAGCGGCAGTTATAGGTGGCGATTTTCACATCGTGCTCTTTGCCAAACGCAATCAGCTCTTCAAAATAGCGGATGGCGGCAGAGCAGTTGTCATAAAAGGACATTTCTTCTATGTAGTTGCAGCCGGTGATGTAAACAGAGCATCCAAGCGTCTGTGCCGCGGCAATCAGTTTTTTGTCCGCATCCATCTCCGCCGCATTGATACTGCCGTCCGCAGTCAGCTTATCGCCGCCCCAACGGCCTACCGCGCCGGTGGAAAGCCCCAGCTCTTTCAGATTTTCTTTGATTTCCGGCGCCCGGTCCGCAAATTCCTGATGGCGGTCCTCTTCCCCGGCATTGACGTCAAACTCGACAAAGTCCAGTTTGAGATCCGCCGCCGCCTGAAAATTTTTTTTGTCAAAACCGCTGCTGATGATTCCAAGTTTCATTCTATTATCCCTTTCCGGTGCTTGACCAACAGCACACCTTCCGACTCATAATCAAAGCCCGTCATCCAGCCACGGCAGGATGACGGGCCGGGTATCTGCTTTTGTACCAATTAGTCAAAGTAGACCGGTTTTCCGGTTTTCGCGGATTCGTAAATCGCCTCAAGGATCTGGGTCACAACCAGGGCCTGCTCGGGCAGAACACGGAGAGGAGTGCCGTTCTGGATTGCACTGATCCATGTGGCGCACTCGATATCTTCCGGATTGCTGCCTGTCTCGCCGTCAAAGAATGCTACGCCGCCGGAGGACAGGTCAGGCTTCTCGGTGTACTGTTTGTTGTATTTTACGCCGTTGATCCGCAGACCGTCATGCATATCCGCACCGGCAATGGTGCCGCACAGGGAGGTGCTGGCTTCCTCCACATCCAGGGTGTTCAGCGCCCAGCTGGCTTCCAGATGAATGGTTGCGCCGTTTTCCATGGTGATGAAGCCGAAAGCGGAATCCTCAACAGTGAAGTCTTTCGGATCCCAGTCGCCCCATGCATTGGCGGATTCCGTCTGCTGGCCGAGCTTTTTGTAAACGGTGCCCACTACCATTTTGGGCTTGTAGTTGTTCATTTCCCACAGGGTCAGATCCAAAGCGTGGGTTCCGATATCGATCAGGGGACCGCCGCCCTGCTCATACTCATTCAGGAATACGCCCCATGTGGGAACTGCACGGCGGCGAACCGCATGAGCTCTCGCATAGTAAATTTCGCCCAGCTCGCCGTTTTCGCAGGCTCTCTTCAGATAGAGAGAATCCGGACGGCAGCGGTTCTGATAGCCGATCGTCAGGATTTTGCCGGTTTCTTTTGCGGCAGCAACCATTTTCTTGGCCTCTTCGCTGTTGATTGCCATGGGCTTCTCGCACATAACGTGCTTACCCGCATGGAGAGCATCCACGGTGATGAAGCTGTGTTCCCGGTTGGGGGTCAGCACATGAACGGCTTCGATGGTCTTATCGGCCAGCAGTTCCTTATAATCCTTATAAACCTTCGCGCCTTCCACGCCGTACTCCTTGGCAGCCTTTTCCGCACGCTCTACAACGATATCGCAGAATGCAACCAGCTCAACGTTGGGGTTTCTTTTCAGGGCAGGCAGATGTTTGCCGTTGGCGATACCGCCGCATCCGATAATACCGATTCTCACTTTTTCCATAGTTCTTCTCCTTTTCTTATGTACCTGATTTTTCCGCGCACTGCGCGGGTATGCACTTTTCTTGTTTGGAATCCGCTCGTTCCCTGATTCCCGCCACGGAATCACGTTCAATGATTACGTGCTTCAAAATCACGGGAGATTCCTCTATCGCTTCCCCGGCAATGAGCTTCAGCAAAAGCGCCATTGCCTGATAGCCGATTTCATACTGGGGCTGTCTGGTGGTTGTAATGGACGGCAGATATACCTCCGAAAGCTGGGTATTATCAAACCCCATAATGGAGATATCGTCCGGCGTCCGGATGCCCCGCTGGTAAAGTTCCCGGATGGCTCCTGCCGCGACGCTGTCGGAAATGCAGAAAACCGCTGTCGGCAAATCATTTTTTCCCGTTTCACCGCACAACTTATTCACTGCCCGGATGCCAGCGTTGACACTGAACCCCTCGTCGAAAATCCATTCCTTACGCAGAGGAATTTTCGCCTCACGCAAGGCCATTTCATAGCCTTCCTGACGCCTTAGGGAGGATTCGTACACACTGCCCGCACCAAAAAAGGCGATGCGTCGGTGTCCCTTGGCAATCAGATAGCGAACCGCTTCGTAAGCGGCCTGCCGGTTATCAATGGAAACCGAGGGAGTATGGAAACTCTCCTTCGGCTCACATGCCTGAACCACCGGTATTCCCGCCAGTTCCCGGCTCAGGATGCCGCCGTCCTGCTCGGCAGTCAAAAAAACCGCACCGTCCACCAGGTGAGTCCGCAGCATCTGCAGATAGTTTTCCTCAATTTTCTGATCTCCGTGGGTCATACAGACCATGACCGCGTAATTCCGCAGCCGCGCACATTCCTCAATTCCCTTGACCACCCGGGAATAAAACTGGTTGGAGATGGTATTGAGCAGAACAAGAATTTTTTTTGTTTCGTTCCGGCGCAGATTTCGTCCCAGCAAATTGGGAAAATAATGCAGTTCGGCAATGGCGCCCCGAACCTTTTTTTCCGTTTCCGGCTGAACGTTTCCCTCGTTGTTCAGCACCCGGGAAACAGTGGCGACGGACACACCGGCCAGCTTTGCCACATCTTTAATGGTTGCCATATCAATGGTCATTCCTTTACTGTTTTCTGCCAGTCTGGGACAGTTTGACAAGGTCAAAGTTCAGTCTTAAGGTCTGGCCAAAGGCATCAATCCGCTTATCGTTTTCTTTTTCAGCGCGAGAATGTAATCCGTTACATTTCCACTGCAAGGTCATGATACAACATTTCTTTTCCTTTGTAAAGAGATACTGCCGAAATTCCTCCGACGAATTTTGCGGGCCTTTTTTGTGCAAAAAGGCAATGAATTCCATGAAAACAAGTTTTAAAATGCAGTACAAAGCCTGCACACCCTGCCCGAATTCCGCCTCGAAATAATTTCGGATAAAATTGCATTGAAACCTTTTTTCGTGTATAATACTAAGGATAGAAAACTTTTCCCCCTATGTCTCCTTTTTGCGGTCAATCCCCCTTCCGGCCGCCCCGCGCAACCGGAAGGGCAATACAGCGTATTTCGGCCGAGGGAAGGGAATCATGCCGCCGGGAATGTTTCTCCAAAATACGACCAAACGGAGGATTTCATGTCAGAAAATATTATGATCGGCCTTTCCGGAGGGCCAAGCTCCGCTATTAACGCTTCCCTTGCGGGATTGATCCGCGGCGCGGCCAAATCCGAAAAAATCGAAAAAATTTACGGAGCGCTCCACGGGATTGAGGGCGTTTTGGGAGAACATATTGTGGACCTCACTCCTTATTCCGGCGAAGACCAGCTGGCCGTCCTGCGTCAGACTCCCGCCATGGCCATTGGCTCCTGCCGAAAAAAGCTGTCGCCGGAGGAGTTTCCCAAAATCGAAGAGGTTTTCCTCCGGTATGGGATCGGAGCCTTTTTTTATGTAGGCGGAAACGACTCCATGGACACGGTTCTGAAGCTCTCGCGCTACTTCTCCGAAAAAGGCAGCTCCATCCGGGTCGTAGGTGTGCCCAAGACCATTGACAACGATCTGCCGGTAACCGATCACACTCCCGGTTACGGAAGTTCCGCCAAATATTTGTATCACACGATGAACGAAATTATCCGGGACAGTATTATTTATCCCGTTCGCAACGTAGTAATTGTAGAGATCATGGGCCGTGACAGCGGATGGCTGACGCTGGCCGGCGGACTGCCCCGCTTTCTGGACGGTGCCATGCCCCAGATCATTGCCATTCCAGAGGTTCCCTTTGATGAGTTCGGCTTTCTCCAGCGGATTCATTCCCTGTTTGAGCAGGGAGACCGTACGGTTATCTGTGCCGTCAGCGAAGGAATCCGGGACAAAAGCGGAAATTATGTGGGAATGGACGCCAAAAGCGGCAAGGTGGATACCTTCGGCCATCACTATCTAAGCGGCGTCGGAAAATACCTGGAAGCGCTGGTGAGTGAAAAGGTTGGGTGCAAGGTGCGTTCCATTGAGTTGAACGTTATGCAGCGGTGTGCTTCCCATCTTGCTTCCCGATGCGATCTGGATGAGGCGGAGCAGGTCGGTGAGGCGGCAGTGGAATGTGCTCTCCGAGGGGAAACCGGCATTACTCTGGTCTTTCAGCGGCTGTCGGATTCTCCCTACCGGGTTGCCATCTCCTCCACCGACGTGGCCAATATTGCCAACAAAGCCAAGGACGTGCCCGAAAAGTGGTACGATCTGGAAAATCCGGCGGTACAGCAGGAAATCCGGAACTATCTGCTTCCCCTGATCCGCGGAAATGTCCAACAGATTCTTGACGAAAACGAACTTCCGAAATATCTCTCCATCCTGTAAACTTTGTCCGGAAATTCGTGTTCTGCATGGAAAGGATGGGGAATACGCAGACAAAGGTGGGATTTTTGTTGAAAGGAAAAGGCAGGCTCGCGCTTTTGCTGGTTCCGGTGCTTGTCATGGTCTCCTGCGGGCGGGCTCCGGCAAGACGGCAGCAGACAGAGGTTTCCCCATCGTCCGGCATCCTGACCGAGCAGCTTTCCGCCCGTCCCTCTCCGCCGGAGTCTTCTCCCCTGCCGCAGGAGCAAATGGAGGCTTTTTTCCGAAAGGGTTCTTCCTCCTATGGACGAAATCTGCTGAACGGTGTGCAGCAGACCGCATATGACAAAATCCTTGCCTGTGTGTTCGCTTTTTCGGATACAGCGGAAATATCCCTGCCGGACGGTGATTCCCTTAACCGCGTCATCACCTTTCTCCTGCGGGATTACCCGGGAATTTCATGGCTTTCCTCCCGCTACCGGTATGAGATGAATTCCAAAGGACAGGTCATTTCTCTCCGGCCGGAATACACCAAGGAAAAAAGCCTTGCATTAAAGGAAGCCGCCGCGATCAAAGCGGCAGCGGAACAGCTGACCGAAGGCATCGACCCCTCCCTTTCGGATTTTCATAAAGCCCTGATTCTCCATGACAGGCTGTGCCAGTGGGTGGAATACGATCCGGATGCCCCCAATCCCCAGAAGCTGTACGGTGCTCTGGGGGAGGGCAGAGCCACCTGCGAGGGCTACGCCAAAGGCTACCAGTTTCTGCTCTCTCTTCTGGGGCTGGAAGCCCTGATTGTCTACGGTGAAGCTGCCGGGAGCGTCCACGCCTGGAACATCGTCCGGCTGGACGGGGACTGTTATCTGGCCGACCCCACCTGGGGAGACGCAAAACTGGACAGCGGCGAGACCTACCTGTCCCATGAATATCTCTTTTTGGATGAGGAATCCTTTTCCCGAAGCCACACGGCTTACGGAGAAGAGCACAATTATCCGCTTCCCTCCTGCTCTTCCATGGAGCAAAACTATTTTCTGCAACGTGGAACGGTTTTGTCGGAAGAAGGGATGGACTCTCTCCAAAAAGCAATTCAGACCGCACTGGACGCAGCAATGGCCGACACCTCAAATGCGGTACAAATTCGGTTCGCCACTCCCGCGCTGGCGGCGCTGATTGACAGCCGCTATATAGAGACCGGCGAAGCGGACCGCTTTTTTCAGGAAAAAGCGGCCCAAAGAGGAAAGACCGCTCTGGGAAGAACCTATTCCGTCCGTTCCCATGTGCTGACCTATCTGATTGAGAACAGCACATAGCACCGTTTCCCTCTTTTATCGCTGCCCGGCTGGCCGGACGGCACTGACATCAATGCAATACCGCCGTGCACACGGCGGTTCATTCAAGCAAACTTCGCAGAAGCACGGATGCCGCGCCTCTGCAGAAAGCACGGCAATAGGAAGGATTGAAGTAAAATGTGCGGATTTGTAGGATTTTCCGGGAACTGCCCCAATAAGGAAGCTGTCATTACCGATATGCTCCAGAAGATTGTCCATCGGGGGCCGGATTCCCACGACAGCTATACCGATGATGACGTCGCGCTGGGCTTCGCCCGACTTTCCATCATCGACCTTGCCAACGGCAAGCAGCCCATGGCCAACGAGGACGGCAGCATGGTGCTGGTGTTCAACGGCGAGATCTACAACTTTATGGATTTGCGGGAGGGACTGGTAAAAGCGGGGCATGAATTTAAGACCCACACCGATTCCGAAGTCCTGCTGCACGGTTATGAGGAATACGGCCCAGCCCTTTTGAACAAGCTCCGGGGAATGTTTGCCTTTACCATCTGGGATAAAAAGCAGAAAAAGCTGTTCGGCGCACGGGACTTTTTTGGAATCAAGCCCTATTACTATGCGCAGATGGGCAGTACCTTTCTCTTCGGAAGCGAAATCAAAAGCTTTCTGCCCCATCCGGATTTCAAGCCGGAGCTCAATGAGGAAAGGCTGCCTGACTACCTGACTTTCGCCTGTGTGCCCGGATACGACACCTTTTTCAAAAATGTGAAAAAGCTTCCTCCCGCCCACTATTACGAATACCAGAACGGGCGTATGACTGTGACCCGCTACTGGCAGCCGGAATTCCACATTGACAACTCCAAAACCATGGAGCAGTTTGTGGATGAAATTTCCGACACATTCAAAAAATCCGTGGAAGCCCACAAAATTTCAGATGTGGAGGTAGGCTGCTTCCTGTCCTCTGGTGTGGATTCCAGCTACGTTGCCTGCGAGCTGTCCAAGCTCCAGAAAGTAAAGACCTACACCATCGGTTTTGAGGACAAGCGGTACAGCGAGGCAGACGATGCCAAAATGCTTGCCGATGAAATCAAGGTGGAGAACTTCGAGAAGCGCGTCACCAGCGAGGATTATTTTCAAAACGCCGGAAACGTCCAGTATTACCTGGACGAACCTCTGGGAAATCCCAGTGCCAACCTGCTCTATTTTGTCTCCCAGCGGGCTGCCGAGGATCTGAAGGTGGTGCTGTCGGGAGAAGGCGCAGACGAGATGTTCGGCGGCTACAACGTGTACAAGGAGCCTCTGGCGGTCGGAAAATATCAGCGGATTCCCCGCTTCCTCCGGAAGGGTGCGGCGGGAATTGCCCGCCGTCTCCCGGATTTTAAAGGGAAAAACTTTCTCATCCGGGGAAGCCAGTCCGTCGAGGAACGGTATGTGGGCAACTCCAACGTATTTAAAGAAGGCGAACGGGATCTCTATCTGAAAAAGCACTACGATTCCAAGCCTCCCCAGTTTTATACCAAGCCGTTCTACGATCAGGTCAAGGATCAGGACGATGTAACCAAGATGCAATATATGGACATCCATGTCTGGATGGTGCAGGAAATTCTCCTGAAGGCAGATAAGATGAGCATGGCTCATTCTCTGGAGCTTCGGGTTCCGTTTCTGGACAAAGAGATTTTCAAGGTGGCTGCCACCGTTCCGGCCAAATACAAGGTCAGCGAGGAAAACACCAAGCTGGCGCTGCGGAAAGCCGCCAACCGGGAAATCAATCCCATTTCTGCCAACCGGAAGAAGCTGGCATTCCCTCTGCCCCTGCCGGAATGGCTGAAAGAGGACCGTTATTACGAATTGGTGAAATCCTATTTCACCAATGAAACGGCGGAGAAGTATTTCAACACCGAGCTGCTGGTCAAGCTTCTGGATGACCATCGGAGCGGAAAGCCCCATCTGGGTGCGAAAATCTGGGCGGTATTTTCTTTTCTTGTGTGGTATGAGCAATTCTTTATCCTAAAGCGGTAGAATTTCGGAATTTCTTATCAAACTACGGCAGGCACATATGTGCCTGCCGTAGTTTCATTCTGTGGTCAGCCGGGGCAAAACTGCGCCGACCTAAAACCACTTTTTCTTTTTGAATATAAAGAAGCAAACAGCGCAGACCAGAACGCTCAAAGCCGTCACATAAGGGTATCCGAACTTCCATCCAAGCTCGGGCATCTGAAAATTCATCCCGTACCACCCGACCACCAGTGTCAAAGGAAGGAAAATGGAGGTCATCACAGTCAATACCTTCATGATCTGATTCTGCTCAATGTCGACCTTGGCCTGATAGGCCTCCCGCACCTGTGTAATGTATTCTCTAAGGTCGAGCACGGAATGGATCAGATAGTGAATATGCCTGCTCAACGCCTGATAACGGTTCATCAGATTTGCCGGAATCGCCTCGTTGTCGTTTTCCGTCAGACGGTCAATCACAAGTCCCATCTGTTCATAATACCGTTTCAGGGAAAGCAGTGACCGGCGCATGGCAATGATTCTGGTTCCTACCGTCTTCAAAGGCTTTTCTGTCATCAGAAGCTCTTCTTCCAGCTCATTCACCGTATTTTCCAGACGTTCCAGCACATCAATGTCATCTGCGGTAATCTCATAAAAAAAGCTGGCCAGAACATCGAACGCAGGTGCGTTTTGCGGCAGTTCCGCCAGAACACGGCGGCAAAGCGTATTATCTCCCACAAACACAAACTCCTGCTGACCGCAATAAATGCAGCACCGCTCCCTTCGCTTGTGAGGTTCCCTGACATCGTACCAGCTGAACGCCAGAAAGTACGCCTGTGAATCCAAGGGAACACAGACATGCTTCCGGGAAGCCTGCCGCTCAAAAAGGTCGTCCCCGATATACCGTTTCAGCTTTTCCGCTTCGCTGGATTTGTAAATGATAATCAATGCGATAACCGCCCTTCGGTAATTCATATCCCCAGTATATCGAAAAGGACAGCAGATTACAACCGTTTGCCGCAGAAAGCCCCCTCAAATTCCGCGGTGCGGAATTTGAGGGGGCTTTCTGCATTTCTTAACTTCGCTTACTGGGAAACCCGTTTTCCAGTAATAGTCTGCTGGACGATGCTCTCCATCATATCCGCCGTCAGTCCGCCGGACACATATCCGAATACATTTCTGTCGGCATCAATCATGAAGGTGGTTGGGAAGGAATAGATGCCGTACTGTGCAAATACATCGCCGGTTTCATCCATCACTACCGGGAAGGTGTACTTGTTATCCGAAAGGAAGCCGGAAATATGATCCACAGAGCCTTCCTCTCCCTGATTGGGTCCGGCAACCCCCAGCACAATCAGATCCTTTTCGTTGGACCCGTATTTTTCATAGAGCGCCTGGATCTCGGGCAGCTCCCCTTTACAGGGCGGACACCAGGTGGCCCAGAAATTCAGAAATACTACCTTTCCCTTATAATCAGACAGCTTATGTGTTTTTCCGTTTTGATCCACAAGGGTGAAATCCGGAGCTGGGGTCACCTTCGGCTCGGATTCCGAGGAAGCGGAAGAATCTGCCGTGGTACTGCTTTCCGCCGGGGAAGAGACATCCTTCTCTGAAGAAGCTGTGCTTTCTGCCGCGGAAGACAGATCATTTCCCGACGAAGCGGATTCGGCCGCCTGTTGGCTGGAAACGGATCCCGACGAGGTTCCCGCGTCCGACAGGTAATTGGTAAAGCCGTTCATAAACCCGGTCAGCGTCATGATTCCCATAAGGATCAAAAGTGCCGCGCCGATTTTCACCGTGTATTTTACAATGTTCTGATGCTTCTTAAAAAAGTCCAGAATTGACGCTGTAAATATTCCCACCGCCAGAAACGGCAGGGTAAAGCCGATGGTGTAAACACCGATGAGCAGTGCCGCCTTCAGCATGGAGGCGGCGCTTCCCGCCATCAGGAGAACGCTTCCCAGAACCGGGCCCACGCAGGGAGTCCATGCAAAGCTGAAGGTAAATCCAAGCAGGAGCGCCGGAAGCGGGCCCATTGTCCACCGGTTCAGCTGAAACAAGATCCGGTGCTCCCGGTCAATGGCGTTGGAACGTCCGAAAATTCCAAACTGATACAGACCGAACAGGATCATGATGATTCCGCTGATGCGGGCAAGCAGCACGCGGTTGGAATTAAAAAACTGCCCCAAAGCGGTGAATCCAAACCCCAGCAAAAAGAAGGTGAACCCGATTCCGACAATAAAGAAGATTGTATTGATCAGCACCTGTTTTCTCGGAAAATGAACCTGCCCGTTTTCATCTGTCCGCTTGCCGCCCCCGGCAAGATAGCTTAAATAGAGAGGCACCAGCGGAAGAACACAGGGAGAGAAAAAACTCAGTACTCCCTGTAAAAACACTGTCAGAACCGGTACTCCGGTTTCAAAGGAAAATCCCATAGTCAGCTCCTTTTTCTGCTTCTTTTTGTTTTACGCCTGTGTTATCGTACCGAAGCAAACAGATCGTTGAATGCTTCACTCATGGTGGGATGGGTGTATACCGCATCCCGGAGGGCGGTGTACGGCAGCCCGGAATCCATTGCCAGCTTGACCAGATTGATCATCTCATGTGACTCGGCGCAGAAAAGATGCGCACCCAGAATTCGGTCGGTATCCCCATCGACAATCACCTTAAGAAGTCCTGTGGGCTGTTTGATTACCTGTGCCTTGGGAATCGCTGCGGCGGGCAGCCTGCCGATTTTCAGAGAATATCCCTTTTCCGCAGCCTGCTGTTCCGTCAGTCCCACACGGGAGAAAGGCGGGTCTAAAAAGACGCTGTAGGGAATTTCTCCCCGGTTTTGTGTGGTGCGTTTTCCGTTTCCCGATATCTGGGACTGAACAATGCGGCTGTCATCCAGAGAAATATAAGTAAACTGCAGTCCGCCGGTCACATCACCCATTGCAAAAATGTGGGGAACGGATGTCCGCAGAGTCTCATCCACCGCAATTGCGCCCCGTTCGGTCAGCAGCACCCCCGCCCGCTCCGGATGGAGTCCCTCCAGATTGGGGCGGCGCCCTGCGGCCACCAGAACTGCCTGCCCTGCAAGTTCATGCATCCCCTCCGGGTCCTTTACCGAAACTGTCGCTCCATCCGGCCCATCCGCTACGGAAAGGACCTGCGCCTGCCGCAAAACGGTCACGCCCCGCTCGGACAGGCTTTCCAGAACGCACCGGGCAATTTCCGCGTCCTCCCGCGGGAGAAACTCCGCACCGTCCTGAAGGATGGTCACATGGGAACCGAAATTGGTGTAAAACGATGCAAATTCGAGCCCGATGTAGCCGCCTCCGATAATAATCAGTTCCTGCGGAAGACGGGAAAGCTCCATCATGGTTTCACTGGTATAGACAAAGCGGCTCTCCCGCAGTCCGGGAATCTCCGGGAAAAAGGGTCTTGCGCCGGTGTTGATATAAATGTTTTCTCCCTGGAGCTCTTCCACTGTACCGTCAGGGCGTTTTACCGCAACATGATGGTCATCTGTAAAGGAAGCTTCCCCTACGAGAACATCAACGCCGGAGGAAACGGCCTTGGCATAATTTTTCTCCCGGAGAGCCGAAGTCAACCGGTTCTTCCCGGCAACCGCCGTTTGATACCGCTCGGATTTGGCAGAAAAGTCCCCGCCGGAATTTTTGTGCAGACGGGCCTGATACTCCAGCGCTTTTGTGGGGATACAGGCCACATTGATGCAGGTGCCGCCAAACATTTTTTCCGAACGCTCCACCAGAGCCACACGGAATCCTTTCGCCGCCAACGCGCCGGCCAGCGTTTTTCCCCCTTTTCCAAACCCGATGATTACATGATTGTACTCTTTCATAAATATGACCACCTTTCTGTCAAACCGGAAGTGATACCGGCTTTGATTTTCTGACGTTGTTTCTTTCAGGCCCCAGAGGCACAAGTCTTTATTGTTCCCCTTGCCCGAAAATTTTCTGATCAATATCTGCCAAAGTAATCTTCTCAAGCCTCTGTCTGCATTCCCGATCCAGCTGATCGTACACGGAATCCATTATTTTTCCCATGCCGGAAGCAACAAGACATTCCATATCAACGCTCCCGCTGCGCCAGTTTGCCTCAACAAACCGAATCTCCAAAGCGTCTGCAATCCGGGCGAGAGACAGATCCCGGGCATCTCCGCAAAAACGGTATCCGCCCTCGCTTCCCTCCCTTGCCTCAACCAGACCCGCTTTTTTCAGCTTCGTCATCACCTTCCGCACCCGGGCGGGATTGGTACAGATATTCTCCGAAAGGGCTTCGCTGGATAAAACGCAGTTTTTGTGATTCAAATACACCAATGCATGAACCGCAAGGCTAAAAATGCTGTCCATCTCTGTGGGCCTCCTTTTCCGTTCACTGTACCCCGTCGGCTGCCGCCGGTTGGGGCGGGTATTTTTCGCGAAATCAGTCCTTGACTGTATCGTAAGGCCAGTCAATAATACCGCCGAAATCATAAACGTTCTGATACCCCAGGTCCACGAGCTTTTGAGAAGCTTCCTTGCTGCGGCGGCCGCTGCGGCAATATACCAGCAGTACCGCGCTGGTATCGGGCAGCGCATGGAGCTCAGCAATTTCCGGGTATAAGGATGCTGAGGATGATAAAAAATCTCTTCTGTGGGTCCGCTTTCCACGGTAACTCCCAGATACATAACGGCCACCGTGTCCGCCATTTGAGCTACAACGGAAAGGTCGTGCGTAATAAAGATCATGGACATATTATTTTCCGCCTGAAGCGTTTTCAGCAGCTTCAGAATCTGCGCCTGCACCGAAACGTCCAGAGCAGTCGTAGGCTCATCTGCAATCAGAAGAGACGGATTACAGGAAATCGCCATTGCGATCATAACACGCTGTCTCATACCTCCGGACAGCTGGAAGGGATACTCGTTCATGCGGGCATCCGGGTTTGAAATTCCTACCTTTTCAAGAAGGGAAACCCCTTTCCGAAATGCATCCTCCTTGGAAAGGCCGGCGTCATGTATCATCATGGCTTCCATCAGCTGATTTCCAACGGTATGCACCGGTGAAAGCGCGTTCATCGGCTCCTGAAAAATCATGCTGATTTCCTCCCCGCGGATTGCACGCATCTGCGGGGAATTGGAAGGAAGCTCAATCAGGTTGACCGGCTCACCGTCCTTCGGATTAAAAATGACTTCCCCTTCCGAATAGCCGGGCTTTTTAATGATACGCAGAATGCTTTTGCTGGTAATGCTTTTGCCGCATCCTGACTCGCCTACAATTCCGATGACCTTTCCCCGCTTCACATCAAAGCTCATATTGTTGACTGCCTTCAATATTCCTTCCCGAAGCCGGAAAAAAGTTCTCAGATTGCGTACGCTTAATACAATATCGGGATCCAACTCATATTTATTTCCCATAGTACGATCATTCCTTTCTGGTGTATTGGAGCATGAAGCTTTTCCGCTCTGCCGCCGTTTCAGGACGCCTTATAAGGATCGGCAGCGTCCCGCAGACCGTCTCCGACAAAGTTGAATGCCAGAACGACCAGAACGACAAAAACACCGGGAATCATAATCCAGGGACACATCGCGATGGTGCGGATATTCTGAGCGTCGCTGAGCAGTACGCCCCAGCTGATAGCCGGAGACTGCAGGCCCAGTCCGAGGAAGCTAAGCGATGTTTCGCCAAGGATCATATTGGGAATGCTGATCGTCAGATTTACAATCAAATATCCGAGGAAGCTGGGCAAAAGGTGCTTTACAATAATATTCATGTCACCGGCGCCTGACAGTCTGGCGGCGGTAATGTAATCCTCATTCTTGATACTGATGATTTTTCCGCGCACCACACGGGCCAGACCGGTCCACGATGTAATGGACAGAATGATCGTAATGCAAAAATATGTCTGCAGCATTGTCCAGTTTCTCGGCAGGGCGGCGGAAAGCGCCATCCAAAGCGGAAGTGTTGGAATGGAAAGGAGGAATTCGATCACACGCTGAATCACCGTATCAATGACCCCTCCATAGTAGCCGGATATTCCGCCCAGGATGCAGCCCAGCAGGAATGAGATCACAACGCCCACCAGACCGATGGTGAGAGAAATTCTTCCGCCGTAAATGATACGGGAAAAAATGTCACGGCCAAGACTGTCGGTGCCAAAAAGGAAGAAGGGATGGTTCTCCTCTCCGCTGATAAAGTGGCGGCTGCAGTTCATGCCAAGAAAGGTATATTCGTACCCTTTTCCGAAGAAAGAAAGGTAATGCTTCTGGGAAAAGTCCAGTTTGTACTCCAGCTGAAGAGTCTTGGAATTCCGTTCCTTGACATATCCCAGATAGTAAGGGCGGGAAAGCCCGTTTTCATCAGCAAAATAGATCTGCATGGGCGGGGTGTTGGAAAACTCGTCAAAGTAGATTTGAGGATCGTTATAGGAAAAGAAATTTGCAAAAATGGCGACCCCGTAAAAAATAATCAGGACAATGCTTCCCACCAGCGCCAGCTTATGGTGCAGGAATTTCATCAGGATCAGCTTGCCCTGGGAGGCGGTATAAACGGTGCGTTCCATCTCTTCGGTGCTTTTTTTATTGGCTTTTGTCATTTTCGATTCTCCCCTTAATCAAAACGTATTCTCGGGTCGGAATAAGCTAACAGGATATCCGACAGGAATGTTCCGATAATCGTAAGAATTGTCAGCAGAAGCACAATACCGCCCGCCAGATATACATCTTGGCTTTGCAGAGCAGTAAAGAGCACCGGTCCCATTGTCGGAAGGTTCAGAACGATTGATACAACCGTTTCGCCCGATACGATGGAGGGCAGAAGCCAGCCGATGGTGCTGATCATTGGGTTCATGGCGATACGAACCGGATATTTCGCAAGCAGCTTTCCCTCGGCCATGCCTTTTACGCGTGCGGTATCCACATAGTCCTTGGTCAATTCGTCCAAAAGTGTGGCCCGAAGAGTACGGATCAGGCTGGCTGTGCCGGCTGTACCGGTAACAATAATCGGGACGATCATGTGGCTGCAAAGATCCCCCACTTTTGCGAAACTCCACGGTGCGTTTTGGAATTCAGGAGAAAACAGACCTCCGGGTGAAAAACCGAATGCGGTAAACATGTAATACATCATCACCAAAGCCAGCAGAAAGCTGGGAACGGCAATTCCGATAAATCCCAGTATCGTCACAATATAGTCGCCGATGGAGTACTGCTTGATTGCGGAGTAAACTCCGATGGGGATTGCAATAATGTAGGTGATAATCAGTGTTGTTAAAGAAATCAGGACGGTATAGGGCAGCCGGGTGCTGATGATATTTGCCACCGAGTCCTTCCATTGGAACGACTGACCGAAGTCACCTTTGGTAATGATGTTTTTCATCCAGATACCGTACCGGACAAAAATCGGCTGATCGTAACCGTACTGCGCCTTTAAAGAAGCGATGCGGGCCTCGTCCACTGTTTCACCTGAGATTTGCAGCTGCGAAATCATCATGGTGACATAGTCTCCCGGAGGAAGCTCGATCAAGATAAACGCTACCATTGTCATGAGAAAGACGGAGACGATCATAATGACGAACCGCTTTCCAATATATTTCCACATATGCTGTCCTTCCTTCTGTAAAGATCTCCCCATATTTCAGGCAACCTCCCTCTGGAATTGGGAGAATCACTTCCGCAAATCCCAAAGGGAGGTTGTTCATCCTGAATATATGCCGTCAGGAAAAAGGATACCGGTCTGTTTTATTAAACAATTAGGAGGAAAAGGATGGCGGCCTTTTCAATGTTCAAAACGTCTCGGCGTCCCTGACCGGTAATCATCCGTTATTCTTTATACCATCCGTGAGACTGTTCCAGAATGGTGGTGCAGGGAACGCCGACTTCTTCAAATTCAGCTACGTTTCCGATGCCGTTCTTTACAATGAAGGGAGTCTTGATGCTGTGCGCCACGCCCAGGGTATAAAGATTGTCTTTCTCAGTGGTCCAGATTGTTTCAGCATATTTTACAATATCGTCGGGATTGGCGGTGGTACGGATATCATAGAATGCCTTCAACGCTGTTTTGGCCCACTCGGGAGGCTCTTCCGTCAGGTTTGTCCACTGATCTTCGGGAACATTGTTATATACATAGCTTGCCCAGTTCCACCAAGTAGGAGTGCCTACCATAAATGCGGAGAACCAGCCTTCCAGCGTATCGGCACCGGCGCCGCCCAGCCACCAGACGCACATTTCGTCCTCGTTGTTGGGCCACATCTGAGACCAATAATAGGAAGGATCGATTTGTTTCAGGTTCAGCTTAATGCCGATGGCATCCAGATAACGCTTGAGGTATTCCACGCCGGACTGAGAAGAACCGGATACGACGAACCAGTCCATATTGATGATGAACGTGCTGCCGTCGGGAGCTTCCCGATATCCGTCGCCATTGGTATCCTTCATGCCCATCTCATCCAGAAGGCGTTTGGATTCCTCGGGTTTGTAATCCGCGTATGCAGTGTCCATTCCCTCTTTGAAATACTTGGAGGTAGGACGGGGGCAGACCTGCGAAGGAACGCCCAGTCCCAGATACATAGTCTCGTTCATGGTCTTGCGGTCCAGGCAGAGGGAAACCGCCTGACGGAAACGCAGATCATTGAAGACTTGCTTCTTGACCGGATCCTTTGCGCCCAGATTAAAGGTGTAAACCAGGTCGTGATCCTGATAGGCAGGGAGTGCCAGAACTTTATAGTCGCCCTTTTGCTCGTTGTCCGAATAGAGCGGATAGTCCTCGATGGTAAGGCTTGCGCTGGCAATATCAACCTTGCCGGAGATAATATCCATATTCAGGACTTCCGCATCGCTGACATATGTTCTCTTCAGGGTATCGATATAAGGCAGCTGGCGGCCCTGAGTATCCACCATATAGAAATAGGGGTTCCGTTCGTACTCATAGTTGCCGTTGCCCAGATCCTTGGATACAACCCATGGATCGAGAGTCGGATACTGCTCGCCGTTGGGCATGCCGATGTAGTCCACGGCGTAAATTGCCATCTTCTTATCCAGAAAATATTTGGCCCACTCATCCATGGAATAATAGCCGTACTGCTCCATGTCTTTCAGAATGTCGGCTTCCGTACCGTAGGCTTTATGATACTTCTGGAGATAATGGGCCGGAACCATGATCCGTCCGAAATAAGCGTTCCATACCCGCAGCTCTTTCAGCATGTAGCCGCCGTAAGGCTCCTCAAATTCCACACGATAGGTATATTGGTCCGGGAAAGATACCTTGGTGGCCTTGCCCTTCCAGTTCAGCCAGTTGGGAGGTACAGGATAAAGCTCTTTGTTGAGAAGTACATCGTTGATATAAAACTTGATGTCATCTGAGGTAACCGGAACGCCGTCGGACCATTTTATGCCCTTCCGGATTTTGAATTCAAACCATTTTCCGGTATCGTCGTAATCCCAGCTCTCAAAAATGCCGGGCAGCGCTTCTGTTTCCAGCGGGCTGTTGGAAGAGTCTACACCGGGATCGGGATTCAGCTCAAAAAGAACGCCGGTGTTCATATTCCGCAAAGTCCAGTCCTGGTCGATATTAATGGAGGAAAATGTGATATTTCCGCCATACTTTCCGCCGTCGGTAACCGGTTTATACACGATGGGATTTTCGGGCAGACGCTCCGCCAATGCGGGAAGATCTTTTCCTTCCAGATAAGGCGACTGTGAAAATTCCAGCTTGCCGTGTTCAGTGGAAAAATCATCATACTCATAATATCCGGTCTTCAGAGTATCGCCGCTCTCGGTCTTTTCAGCAGCTGAAGCTGTACCTGACGCTGTGCTGCTGGTGTCTCCTACCGGCGCGCTGGGTGCGCATCCGGAAAGAAATGAAATCGCCATGCCAGTGCAAATCAAAAGGGATAATGCTTTTTTCATTTTCGTCCTCCTCTTGCTGTTTTTTCTTTACCAGAAACATAAGAAACATTTTCTTTTCTGTTTCGACAAATTTATTATATCAATTTTTGTTTTACAAAAAATATAAAAATATTGCTGTTATACAAATTGATTGTTTAGATTTTACAAAAGACAAAAATAAGCGTAAATAAAATAGTGGATTTTTACATGAAATTCTCAAAATTCAGGATATGTTGAATATGAGTAATATCTTACCTGTATTATGGCGGAAATTCTTAATAATCTGTAGAAGCATCTTAACAATTTGTATATACAAATCTCCGGTATCACTGTATAGTGAAAAAATTAGAGGGAATTCCATGCCCGATTCTCCAAGACAGAACAGCAAACCCCCGGGCAAAGCTCGGACCATAGGAAAGGAATGGATGAAGAATGACAGAAAAGCAGCGTATGCAGTGTGTTCTGAATGGTCAGATTCCCGACAAGGTGCCTCACTTTGAACTGGACTTTCAGCTTTGGCAGGAAGCTTTTCAGGTTTCCATGCCCGATTTCAGCAACTATGAGCAATTTTCGGAATACGAGACCTCCGTCGCAGTAGAAAAATATCTCGACAACTGGGAACTGGTGGCGGACCGCTACCATTGGGGGGCCATCCCCATCAGCACGGATTTTCTTCCGGCCGCCCGCAAACGGTTTGAGCACAAAGCCATGGTATACTCCTACAACGGCGACGGCACCTTCTGGATGCCGCCCGGAAATCAGATCATGGATTTCGTGGTGGATTTGTATGAGCATCCCGACGACCTGCATGAACGGGCAAAGCAAAAGTGCAGGGATTCCATCGAGCTGGCCAAAAAGCAGGCCGACCTCGGCGCGGAGTTCATCTGCATCAACAGCGACTACGGCTTTAACAGCGGGCCCTTCATCAGCCCGCAGATGTTCTCCGAATTCGTTACCCCCTATCTTGCGGAAATTGTAGAAGCAATCCATGACCTTCATCTGAAAGCGATTCTCCATTCCGACGGCGATCTCCGGAAAATTCTGGATCAGTTGGTCTCCACCGGACTGGACGGCTATCAGTCCATTGACCCGCAGGGGAATATGGACATTGCCCAGGTGAAGGCCCAATATGGCGACAAGCTGATCCTGATGGGCAATGTAAGATCCGCTGCGCTGCAGGACTCCGCACCCGAACTGATCCGGGAGTCGGTGGATTATGCCATAACCCACGGGAAGCCCGGAGGACGTTACATATTCTCCACATCAAACTGCATATTTGCAGGAATGCCGCTGGAAAACTACCATCTCATGCTGAATGAGTATGAAAAACTGGCGTACTACGGCGCCGAAAACTAAACTTTCCCCTTAGGGCATTTTCCCTTTGATTTCTTGGATGATTTGTAAATCGTTGAAGAAATCAAAGGGATTTTTTTGTACTGTTTTGTGTTGACTTGTGCGTTTGTGTGTGATATAATGCGTTTGTTTGGAGGAATGCACATGTTTGCGGAAGAACGGCGCATCCGCATCTGCGAGATGCTCAACGAAAAAAACACAGTCCAATTGGGCGAGCTGGCCGCCCTGTTTCAAACCTCCACGGAAACCATCCGGCGGGATCTGCTGGATCTGGAACGGAAAGGCTGCCTGCAGCGGATTCATGGCGGCGCCATTTCCGTATCCCGCATGGTACGGGTCAAGGAGCTTTCCCAAAGAATCAGCGAGTTTCAGGACAGAAAGCGGGAGCTTTCCGGCTATGCCGCAGAAATGATTCAGGAGGGCGACACCATCGCTGTGGACTCCGGAAGCACTGCCATCGCTTTTATCCGGGAAGCGGCGGGACGGTTTGGAAACCTGACGGTAGTCACGCATTCGCTGGACGTGACCGAAATACTGAGAAACTTTCCCGACATTCAGACGATTCTGTGCGGCGGCCGTTATCTGCCTGCCGAAAATGCCTTTTACGGTGATTTCACCTTGGATATGCTGAACCGGCTGCACGTGGACAAAGCATTTCTCTTTCCCTCCGCCATTTCGGTTCGGGGCGGCATTATGGACTACAATTACGAGCTGCTCCAGATACAGCGGAACTATTTAAAAATCTCCGACCGGATCTTTTTTCTGGCGGACAGCAGCAAATTTGAAAAAAGTGCCCGGCTTAAGCTGGATGACCTGCACCCGGAATATACAGTCGTTACGGATTCTTTCCTATCGGATGAGGTCTTTTCCTTTTATGAGGAAAACAACGTGAAAATCATTCGCGGAAAAGAACAGATTCCCACATAAAACCAACCCTGAAAAACAGAAAGGAATGAGGATATCAATGAACAAAGTGGTTTTGATTCTTGTGGACGGAATGCGTCCCGACGGGATGCTGCAGTCCGGGCATCCGGCAGTGGAGAGATTTCTCCGGAACGGCGCCTCCACTCTCAGCTGCGCGACGGTCATGCCGTCGGTTACCCTGCCCTGCCATATGTCCCTGATCCATTCGGTGGATCCTGACCGTCACGGCATACTGACCAACACCTTTACGCCTCAGGTGCGGCCGGTAAAGGGACTGTTTGAGCAGCTGCGGGCGTATGACAAGAAGTGTTCCTTCTTCTACGGCTGGGGCGAGTTAAAGGATCTGTATCATCCGGATTCTCTGGCATACGGATGCTTTATCTCCCAGTACCAGTATACTTTGGCCGAAAGCGCCGACCGACTGACCCAAAAAGCGGCAGAATACCTGAAAGAGGATGCACCCGACTTCACATTTCTCTATTTGGGAGAGGTAGATGAAGTGGGCCACAAGTACGGCTGGATGACCCCCCAGTATTTCAGCGCCGTTCGCCATGCATTTGACTGCATTGAGCGGATCGAAGCGGCTATGCCCAAGGACGCCGTTCTCATGATTACCGCGGATCACGGCGGACATGACCGGGGCCACGGCAGTGACATGCCCGAGGATATGGTCATTCCGTTGATTGCCTGCGGCGGCCCTTACGGAAAAGGGCAAACCTTCCCCCGCGCAAGCATTAAGGATATTGCTCCCACTGTGGCCAAGCATCTGGGGGTTCCCGCCGACGGAGACTGGGAAGGAGAAACATTGTTTTGAAACAAAAAATGCAGCGTGACGCGAGTCGTCTGATCTGGCTTTGCGCCGCAGTCTATTTTTGCAGCTACCTTTCCCGGCTCAACTATTCCGCCGTTATGGTGGAGATGATCTCCAGCGAGGGCTTTACCAAGGCGGGGGCCTCGGCGGCACTGACCGGACTTTTTATTACATATGGCATCGGGCAGCTGATCAGCGGCTATCTGGGGGACAAAATCCGCCCTCACGCCCTGATTTTTGTGGGGCTGCTGGCAAGCTCCGTCATGAACCTGCTCATTCCCTTCTGCCCCGGAACCGGCTGGATGACGGTGGTCTGGTGCGTGAACGGCTTTGCACAGGCTATGATGTGGCCTCCTCTCGTGCGGATTATGGCAGGGTTTCTCTCCGCGGACGACTACAAGAAGGCCATCGTAAGGGTCAGCTGGGGAAGTTCACTGGGGACAGTTTTCATTTATCTGTCCGTTCCGCTGTATATCACTGTGGGCGGCTGGCGGCTGGCGTTTTTTGTTTCGGCAGTTTTGGCTGCAGCGATGGCCTTTTTCTGGATTACCGCTTACAGTAAGGTGGAGTCACGGCTTACGGAACATTCCCCCTCCGGCGAAAACTGCCCTGCTGCCGAACCTGCAAAACAGGCGGGACATTCACCTGTCCTTGTCATTCTTGCTTTGGTTATGCTGGCCATCGTCATGCAGGGAATTCTTCGGGACGGAATTACAACCTGGATGCCTACCTATATCTCGGAAACCTTCCGGCTGAAAAGTGCCGTTTCCATCCTGACCAGTGTGGCTTTGCCGCTGTTCAGCATTCTGACTTTCCAGGTGACCGCTCTGCTGAACCGCAAGCTTCTGAAAAATGAGATGGTCTGCTCCGCAGCCATTTTTGCGGTGGGCTTTCTTTCCCTTCTGCTGCTCAAGCTGGCGGGGACCTCTTCTATCCTGGTCTCCGTGGCGATGATGACCGTTTCTGTGGGCTGTATGCACGGAGTAAACCTGATTCTCGTCTGCATGGTCCCGAAATATTTCCAGAATACCGGAAAGACGTCGCTGATCTGCGGAGTGCTCAATTCCTGCACCTATGTGGGAAGCGCACTGTCCACATACGGCATGGCAGTTCTGACCGACCGTTTCGGCTGGAACGTCACCCTTGGGGCATGGTGTGCGGTAGCTCTGGCAGGAGTGCTCTGCTGCGTCTTCTGTGCCCGGAAATGGCAGCGCTTCCGCTCGGACAGAATCTGAAGGAATGCGTAAAACTTTCTTAAAAGGAGCAGTACCCTGCCTTCGATGACCGGCGGCAGGGCACTGCTCCTTTTTTGCACCGTTTTCGGCAAATTTCTCTTGTTTCTTCCCCAAACTCCCGTTACAATAGGGATAAACAATGCGCACAGGCCGTTCCGCACGTAACCCCTGCCGCGTTCTTTTGCCCGGCAACAATTTTGTTCGAATGGAGGTCACCTTATGAAAGTTACAATTTCTTCCCGCTATCTGGAGCTTCCGGTCAGCGATACGGCGCAAACCAAAACGGTCACTTTTTCCCAAAACGGACATCTGATGCTGGATCTGGCAGTACAGCTCGATCCGGTAAAGCCAGAAATGACACAGTTTGCCGACATGAGGCATTTTCTTGGCATGGAATTGGATCTCTGCTGCGAGCCTGCCGTAGAATGGAGTCCCCGGCTGCTGGACACTCCTCCTTCGGAGGGAGTATACCGGGAACGTCTCCGTCCCCGGGTACACTTTTCCGCATCACGGGGCTGGATCAACGACCCCAATGGGCTGGTATGGTACGAGGGGCTCTACCACCTGTTCTTCCAGTATAATCCTGCGGGGAGTGTCTGGGGCAACATGCATTGGGGCCATGCCGTAAGCACTGACCTGGTGCATTGGAAGGAGCGGGAAATTGCGCTGTTTCCCGACGAAACCGGCACGATGTTCTCCGGTTCGGCAGTGGTGGATTTCGATAACCGCACCGGTCTTCAGGAGGGCAGCGTCCCGGTGATTCTGCTCTTTTATACCGCGGCGGGAGGCTCTTCCCGGCTTTCGGAAGGGCAACCCTTCACCCAGTGTCTGGCCTACAGCACCGATGGAGGAGAAACCTTCCGGAAATATGCCCGCAACCCGCTGATTCCCCTGTGTGCCGAGGGAAACCGTGATCCCAAAGTGCATTATGATGCTCAAAGCGACACTCATCTTTTGGCGCTGTATCTGATTGACCACCAGTTCGCCGTTTTCCGGTCCAAAAATTTGCTGGACTGGGAAATGGAGCAGGAAATTGAGCTGCCGGGCGACAGGGAATGCCCCGACCTCTACCCGCTCCCGCTGGAGGGGGAGGAACGGTGGGTATTCTCAGGTGCGTCGGACCGCTATTTCGTCGGTTCGCTGAAAGACGGCCGCTTCTGGCCGGAGCAGCTCTCCGGCCAGCTGCACTACGGAAAGAACAGCTATGCCGCACAGACGTTTTCCAATCTTCCGGAAACGGGTCGCATTGTCCGGATGGCGTGGAATACTTCCCCGCTGCCCCATGTGCCGTTTCAGGGAGCCATGTGCACCCCTGCGGAAATGACGCTCAGGCGCATTGACGGGAAGGTATATCTCTGTACATGGCCGGTTCGGGAACTGAAGGCGCTGGAACGGGATACACGAACCGTCACAGCCCGCGCGGAAGCCGGAAAAACATGGGAAATGGAGCTGGACGGTGCGGCGCAGGATATTCAGCTGACCTGGAAGCCCCTGCCGGATTCACCCTTCCGGATGACGCTCTTCGGGCTGGAAATCAAGGTGCTTCCCGGAGAAAATTCTTTGGTGTGCAAGGACTGCACCATGCCGCTGTATGCCAGGGAAGAAACCGTCCGGCTTCGCATCCTGACGGATACCCACTCCACAGAACTGTATGCCGATCAGGGAGAAGCTCATCTCTGCATTGCGCACATTGTTGACTTTTCTCTTTCCCGGCTGGAGCTGCACGCGGAAGCTTCCCCCGTACAGCTGACGGCCCGGGTCAGCCGGCTGGCCTCCGTCTGGGAGACAGAGGGGCAGCAGAGCGATGCTTAACGGACAGGATGGTCCGATCCGATTTTTTTCATTTCGCCGGTATCCACTTCCGGCTGGCGGGCAGTGATTTTACGGTACTCCCGGGGACTTTGGGAAAACTTTTGAAAAAAGCAGCGGCCGAACTCCTGCCGGCTGTTGAATCCTGCCTCAAAGGCAATGTCGGTAATGCTTTTTGAGGTGTTTTTCAGAAGAAAGCACGCTTTGTCCAGACGGAGCTGGATTGCGTAGGCAATCATGCCGGTTCCGTAATGCTTTTTGAAAAGAGTCTGAAGGTAGGAACGGTTCAGACCCATATGGGCAGCGATCTGCTCTGTCGTGAGGGGCTGGTCGAAGTTTTGCAGGATGTAGGTCCGCGCCTCACTGGCATATCCGGCGCCTGTCTGAAACAGGGCATCCCGGCCGGAACACCGGACAATTTCGATCAGCAGCCGGGAAAACAGCAGCCGCAAAAGGCAGACACTGCTCGGGATACGCTCCAGCTCCTCAATTAAATCCTTCATTGCAAAGCAGACCTTTTCGGAATCATGAAAGACCTGAAAGGCGGGCGGAGTCTTCCAGAATGCCAGCAGTGAGGGCTCTTCGCCGCACAGCTTTTCCAGATTCACAGAACCGCCGGGGCCGTCCGCGAACTCCAGATTGAGCAGCACGCAGGGGATGCCCTTCTCCACCAGAAGGCGGTGGGGCACCCTGCGGTCGATGAAAATAAAGTCCTTCGGCATCAAACGATATCGCTCGTTTTCCACCTCAACCTCACACTGGCCTTCCACCGCATACATGATCTCATAACGGTCATGCGTATGCCGTTCCATAAAAAATTCTTTGAGATTCAGCGCGTAATAAGCGAGAATTTTCATTTCTCCGGGAAACGGATTTTTTTCTCTCACGAAATTCCCCTTCTTTCTTTCTCCATACAGACAGGATAGCCTATCCCCCATTCAAATGCAACAATGTTTTCCATTTTTTAAAAAAGATGCTTGGATTATTTCCACTTTTCTCCCCGGAAGCTGATAGAATAAAGGCATCGGCAGACAGATTTCAGGCCCGCCGGCCCGAAATCTGCCGCCCTGAAACAAATTGAGACGGGAGAGGAATTTATGAGCTTCAAAATAGCGTTTATCGGTGCCGGAAGCATCGGATTTACCCGCAGGCTTTTAAGCGACCTGCTGACCGTGCCGGAATTTCATGACATTGAGGTTGCGTTTACCGACATTAACCAGCACAATCTGGACATGGTGACACAGCTCTGCCAGAGGGACATCGAGGCAAACGGCCTTTCCATCCGCATTCATTCCACCCTGAACCGCCGGGAGGCTTTTCAGGGGGCAAAGTATATCATTAATGCTGCCCGGATCGGAATGCTGGAGGCTTTTGAAAAGGACATTGAGGTCGCTCTGCGCTATGGCGTGGATCAGTGCGTCGGCGACACCCTCTGCGCCGGGGGAATCATGTATGGCCAGCGGGGAATCAATGCCATGCTGGGCTTCTGCAAGGATATCCGTGAGGTTGCCCTGCCGGGGTGCATTCTGCTGAACTATGCGAATCCCAACGCGATGGTCACATGGGCCTGCAACAAATACGGAAAGGTTCCCACAATCGGCCTGTGCCACGGCGTACAAGGCGGGCATGCCCAGATTGCCAAGGCGCTGGGATTCCGGCAGGATGAGGTAGACATCATCTGTGCGGGACTGAACCATCAGACATGGTATATCAAGGTAGCCCATGAAAACGAGGATTTGACCGGAAAAATTCTGGAGGCATATCAGAATGACCCCGAATTAAGCAAGACAGAAAAAGTCCGCATTGATATGCTGAAACGGTTTGGCTACTATTCCACCGAGTCCAACGGACATTTGTCGGAATACGTCTCCTGGTACCGGAAGCGTCCGGAGGAAATCAAAGACTGGATTTCTCTGGACTGCTGGATTAACGGAGAGACCGGCGGGTACCTGCGGGTATGCCGTGAGGGAAGAAACTGGTTTGAGACTGATTTCCCCAACTGGCTTAAAGAGCCTGCCAATGAGTTTACCCCCGAAAAGCGGAGTCAGGAGCATGGCTCCTACATCATCGAAGGACTGGAAACGGGCCGGATTTACCGCGGACATTTCAATGTGATGAACAACGGCTGTATTACCAACCTGCCGGATGAGTGTGTGGTGGAGGTGCCCGGATATGTTGACCGGAACGGCATCAACATCCCCAAGGTGGGTGAACTTCCGCTGGGCTGTGCTGCGGTATGTTCCCAGTCTGCATGGGTGCAGCGGCTGTCTGTGGAGGCTGCCGTGGCGGCGGACCGTTCCCTGCTGATTCAGGCGATGATGATGGATCCGCTGACCGGCGCAGTCTGCACCCCACCTGAAATTGAGCAGATGGTGGATGAATATCTGGTGGAAGAGGCCGAGTGGCTTCCCCAGTATGCAGAAGAGATTGAAAAGGCAAAGGCCCGCCTGGAAAAAGCCAAAGCAGAAGGCCGCCTGATTACCGCCAAACGCGATTACAAGGGTGCGGCACGGCTCCACGAAAAGTCTGTAGAGGAAATGAAGGCGGACGAGGAAGCTTCCCGCAAAAACGCCTCCAACGCAGACAAAGCCGGATTTACGGCGAAATAGCATCTGCCGGTCAGACTTCGTGGCTTTATCTTCCCGGCACCCATTCATTTTATGTTTGCTTGGTATCAGGATCCGCAGGCAGAAAAAACTGTCTGCGGATTTTTATTTGGAATTCTGCCCAATGACTGATGACAAAGATTCTATAATCTGCTATGATGAGCGTAAGCATGCAAGCAAGGAGTGACGAAAAATGATTACACAAAAGGAAAAGGAACTTCTTCGGGAACTGGCCCAAAAATACAAAGCATTGGCGGAGCTCCCGGTCAACGGGGAACGGCGGGAAAGAATGCGGGCAACCAATGATCTGAAAACAGGAATTCGCCCAAGCGTATGGATTCATGAGATTCCCTGGCACGAAATGGATATTGACGGAGAGCTGAAGCTTGTCTGTGAGGACGAGTTTGCACGGGAGATGGAATGGTATTTCCGGACGTCCCTGTATCGCTGGAAATATATCCAGGTGGATACCGTTCTGCCGATGTTTTATCCCATCTATAAAGCTTTCAGCTCTACCGGCAACGGTCTTACGGCAGACGAGGATATCGTCCGGCAGGATGAAAAAAACAACATTGTCTCTCATCATTACAACGATATGCTGGAGACTGAGGAGCAGCTTGAGCAGCTGCATACACCGATTCTGACCGCCTATCCGGAAAAGGATCAGCGCAGTGCTTCCATGGCGGAGGAAATTCTGGGAGGGATTCTCCCTGTCCGCCTTATGGGGCACCAGATCTACTATGCGCCATGGGATGAGATTCCCAGATTCCGCGGAGTCGAACCGATTCTGATCGACATGTACGAACGCCCCGAATTTCTCCACAAGATCATCAGCAAATTTGCATCCAACGAGGACAGCGTTCTTTCACAGATGGAAAAGCTGAACCTTCTGGGGAACGATCTGCTGGATCTTCACTGCACCCCCGCATATACAAGCGACCTGCCTCCGCTGGAAGCGGACGGCAGGGTGAGGCTCAAGAATGTATGGTTCCGGGCGATGGCGCAGATGTTCAATACGGTTTCTCCCGCCATGCACAACGAATTTGAGATGGAATATATGCGTCCCCTGATGGCGAAGTGCGGATTGGTGTATTATGGCTGCTGTGAGCCTTTGGACAACAAGATCGAACTGCTTAAAACCATCCCGAACATGAGAAAAATCGGCGTAAGCCCCTGGGCGAATGTGGAAAGCTGCGCGGAACAGATCGGGAGCCGGTATGTGGCGGCGAGAAAGCCCAATCCTGCCAATGTGGCGATCTGCTGCGACGAAACCGTCATTGAGCAGGAAATTGAAGAAACGGTGAAGGCGTGCATCAAAAACAACTGCCCTTATGAATTCGTGCTGAAAGACATCAGCACCGTATCCTACAAGCCCGAAAATCTGATTGTCTGGGCGAAAACCGTTACCAAAGTACTCGACCGCTATTATGCCTGACCGGCAGCAGCCCTGTAAAAAAGTTGGTGTGGATCAAAATAGGGAGTCCCCTGTCGGCCAAAAGGCCGGCTGGGGGCTCCCTTGCCCGTTTATGCCATTTTCAGTATTCCTCCATATATGTTACTCCCGGAATGGCCTCCAGAATATGAAGAACGCTTTCATGACTGCGTTCTCCCTGCCAGCTTACACTAAGAAGTATCACGATTTCAGAATTCTCTTTTTTATTGTGACTGATCTCAACATTCGACACTTTTAAAAAATTCTCTTTGGAAACACGTAAAAAGGTCCCGAAATCATTCATACTTTCCATTTTAAAAAAAAGGTTCAGTACCCGTGAATGGCAGGAAATCCGTTTTTCCAGAATGTGAAATCCGCTTAAAACAACAAACATCAGCCCGCAGCCGATGACAGCGCCCCAATAAAATCCAATTCCGATTGCAAGACCCAGACAGGCAGCCGCCCAGATACCGGCAGCTGTTGTCAGCCCTTTCACCTGCTTGCGTCCGGTGACTATAATAGTACCTGCTCCCAGGAAGCCGATACCGCTGACGACTTGAGCCCCCATACGAAATATATCGCCTGTATGAAAGGTTTCTATTACATATTGGCTGGTAAGCATGACCAGGGTCGAACCCATGCACACCAACATATAGGTCCGAAATCCGGCCGGATGTCCTTTTTGCTCCCTCTCCCAGCCCAAAAGGCCCCCAAGAATCAGAGAAAGTATAAGCCGGAGAGTGACAGAAAACAAATTGACATGTCCAAGCACCTCCACAATTTTGTCTCCTTTCCGCAGGACTTCTGCCCAAAAGCCGCCGATTCATTTCCTATTTCGGCCCGATACAGCTGAAAAGCCATAAATTTTCCTGACGGGTTCGCTTTATCAGCCGTTTCATCAGAGGTTCCCCGGCACACCGCTTGAAAAGCATATCTTACTGTCCCTTTTCTATATGCTTTTGTTCCGGAACAGTCTGCACATTTCCATATTCTTTTTTTATTTTATTGATCGGACTGATATAACCATCTGACGGATTCTGCCGGACGGCGGCGCGGTATTCGGTGGGCGTTTTTCCGACCATTTTTTTAAATTCCTTGGCAAAGCAAAATTGGTTGGCATATCCTACGCTTACCGCAATACTTCCAATCGTCAGTTCTTGCTCCTGTAAAAGGTTTGCCGCTTTTTCCATCCGATAATAGGTGATATACTCTTTGGGAGCAATGGCCGTTAACTCCTTAAATACGCTGTATAGATATTTTCTCGTGACGCCGATAGAACCGGCTATTTGTTCCACCGTAATGGAATCGTTATAATAAATGTCAATGAAGTCAAGCGCCTTGAGCAGATAGTATTCCGGCGTATAAACCGACGGCGGCTGTTCGGGATAGCAGTGATCCAGCAGATAGGCAAAGATGCTGTACAGCGAGGCGGAAATTTTGCAGTAACGGTTAGGAAGGATTCGCGCGTCATTTAAGACTTTGCAGAACAGCTCTTCCAGTATTCCGTCCGATCCCGCCGCCGCCACCGGCGACAACGGTGTGATGCCGCCCCGCGCCAGATAGTGCTCCACCATATATCCGGAAAAGGCAATCCACGTGACATTGATGCAGCTTCCGTACTCCGCCTTGATGGTTCGCTCACCGTTGGGAAATACGCCAAACACATACCCCGGCTTCAGGGAATGACAGATTCCGTTCCCCGAAATCGTTCCATTTCCTTCATGGACATAGTAAAGCATATAGTAATCCGTCTGCTTTACAACCGGTTCCCGGATATCCGTATTTCCGCAATGATAAATATTGAGGGTAAGATTCATGTGACCCCGGTCAGATATGTGCATGCTGATATTCTTATCCATTTGTAAATCCTCCGGCCTGAATCTTTTCCAGCCAGGATTCCATCCGCTGCGGTATCATTTCTTCCAGTTTGGAATACTCCACCATATTCTCCCGGGAGAACGGGGCCGGAATAAAATCCATGGCTGGATCGAACGAATATGCGGCGCGGATATAAGTTCGCACCATGTCATCTGTTTCCGGATCTGTATGCAGTTCCCCTTCAAACATAGGCGCCACCAAAAAGCCGTCATTCCCTGCCAGAATGTTACAGACCTCGTATAAGTCGGTACACAGATAAAAGTACCGCGGAGCCGGCATAATGCCGTGCTTTCCCGGCTGCAAATATAAAATCGGATGTGTATGATCCTGATACTTCAAATCATGTGGGATCATGCTTCGATAGAAACACCCGTGAAAACTGGCTTCTACATTCTGGATAGATCCGTCTTTTCTCACATATACAAAAGCGTGTTCCAAGTCATAGAGATGCTGAATATCAAAGTCGAAATAGATCGCGTATTCAATCGCAAGCATAACATCTTTTTCCACTCGAATTGTGCGGGAACATGAATTGCTGCAGGCTGTTTCACGAAATATCGTAAAACCAATCGCTTCAATCGGAAAAGGCTCCTTTTTATCCTGATAAAAGACAGGCAGATATTGCGCTGCCAGTTCCCGGTCATCCAATTCAGGCCCTCTCCTTCCGATCCAGCCGATGGACCAGATCCACCAGATCCATCGGATTGTGGATGATATAGCATGGTTTTTCTTCTTCCGATTCCGGCTGCATGGAATATCTCGGGGACCAATCCAGCAGAACCGAAGTGATGCCAAACCGGTTGGCCCCCACAATATCCCGTTTCAAATTATTCCCCACCATAATAATCTGCGGTTTGTCTTCATCCTTCAGGTTCATCTGTTCCATCGCCCGCAGGAACATCTTCCGGCTTGGCTTTTCTTCCCCCACATCAGAGGAATAGATTCGCTGTTCAAAGCAATGGTTCATATTCAGATAGGTATACATATTTCGGAAGCTTTCTGCGTACCCGTCTGCCACCATTGCGATCCGATAGTGTTCCGTATGAAGTGTGTTCAGCATTTCCCGGGCACCCGGAACAAAATTTGCCGTCTGTACAATGTCGCAGTCATTTCTTATTTCGGAGCTTTCATCAATCAAGGTATCACCGCTGTCAATGAAAATAATAACATGATGCATTATGAATCTCCTTCTTCTGTTTTCCTTCTGTCACTATCAGCTGCCGGTTTTTGGCTTCCCAAAACATTTTCAATCCGTTAAAGCCGACGGATGCAGGCAGCATAATCCGATCACCCCGGTTTTCAATACGAGGCTGCTATTCCAAGCATATTGACTGTACCATAATTTCCTTGTTGAAGAATTGGCGTGCCGCCCATGGCGGAGGAAGCGCGGCAGCGCGACAGCACAATTCTTCCGAGAAACAAAATGCTCTGCATTTTGTTTCATTATACCATACCTGCTCGGACTATAGAATATCATAATGTCTTTTTGTTATATCATTTTGAGCAAATCGTTCTCATGGAAGATCAATAAAAAAAGAGAACCTTCTCTGAAGTGAACCCAAAAAGTTAGACAAATATTTAAATTAATAATTTGTCAAGCAGCCAAGAGGGCTTGTTGTCTGTGCATTGCAGACGGCAAGCCCTTTAATTTTGCCTTGATGCGGCGG
>DBGCDL010000009.1:0-76289 GCA_048358235.1 Oscillospiraceae bacterium | reverse complement strand
ATTTTTTGTCAGATAAGACAAAAACCACAGCCAATACTTTGTGTATTGGCGAGGATTTTTGTAAAATATGACGGAAAATTGGCAAGCAAGACGGTGCTTAAGGCGTTAGCCGTGAATTGCGCGGTGTTGCCCTAGAAGTGCTTGCCAAACATCTGCACTCCATAGACGTCGGAACCGTCGTACACCACGCAGATGCCGCTGTCCGCGAACTGATCGGAAATGATGTTGGCATAATGGCCGGGACTGTTGATCCAGCCGTCATAAAAGGCCTGTGCCACCTGCTGAACATCATACACCAGAGCCGCATTTTCAGCAAAAATCAGGTTTTCTCCCCCAGGGAAAGCGGGAAGCCCGGCCTGCTTTAAAACGGTCTCCCAGCTGCTTCCGTCCGGCCGGACATGGCTGATTCCCGATTTTTCCTGATGGGCGGCAATTTCGTCCGCGCGAATTTTGGCCGCCGTATGATATCCGTCGCTCCATTTGAGCTCTGCCAGTCCCAACTCTGCCCGTTTCTCATTAATCATGCCGAAAAGGATCTGTTCCACCTCACCGGCATCTCCGCTGCAGGGGCCTGCAATTTTCTGTGTGGAAACAGCCGAAGAGGGCTGCGGCGCAGAAGAGGAGGGCTTGGCCCGGGAGGCCGAAGAGACGGAACCGGATGAAGCTTCCGTCCTGGAGGAAGCCGCGCCCTTTCCGGCGGAGCTCCCCGCGGAGGATGTCTGGGTGGATGCCGCCGGCTTTTCTGCCTTCTGTGCCTGGGATGAGCCTGTTTTTGCGGAGACTGCCGTACCGGACGAGGCTGCTTCCGGCACAGAGGCGCCTGCACCCGAAGGTATCGGCTTCTCTTCAGCTGTCTCCGATACGCTGCTGTCGGCCGCAGGCGAATCGGACGCAGCTGCCTCTGATGTGGATGCACCCGATGAGCACCCCGAAAGGCACACCCCTGCCGAAATCACGCCAGCCAGCAAAACAGTCCAAATTTTTCTCATATCCGTTCTCCGTTCTTTCCTCAGCCGGCAGACAGGCGATGGCTCAGAGAACCTTGGCCAGAAAGTCCTGCAGCCGCTCATTTTTAGGGTGGCTGAAAAACTCGCCGGGTTCATTCTGTTCCAAAATCTGTCCGCCGTCCATGAAGAGTACCCGGGTGCCCACTTCCCGGGCAAATCCCATCTCATGCGTTACCACAACCATGGTCATGCCGTCGCTTGCCAGCTCTTTCATCAGCTCCAGCACCTCGCCCACCATCTCAGGGTCAAGGGCGGAGGTCGGCTCATCAAAAAGCATCATGTCAGGGTTCATGGCAAGGGAACGCACAATGGCGATCCGCTGTTTCTGACCGCCGGAAATCATGGAGGGGTAGCTGTCGGCCTTATCGGAAAGGCCGATCCGGCTTAACAGCCGCTTGGCATTGGCAATGGCGTCGGAACGGTTCTGCAGCTTGAGGGAAATGGGGGCCAGGGTAATGTTTTCCAGAACGGTCAGGTGGGGGAACAGGTTAAAGTGCTGGAACACCATTCCCATTTTCCGGCGCACCTCATCAATATTCACCTTTTTATCGGTAATGTTGATGCCCTCAAACCAAATTTCACCCGAGCTGGGCGTTTCCAGAAGGTTCAGACACCGCAGAAAGGTGGATTTTCCCGAACCGGACGGCCCGATCACCACAACCTTTTCGCCTTTTTGAATGGTTTCGCTCACGTCTTTCAGCACTTTATTTTCGCCGAAATTTTTACATAACGATTTAACCTCGATCACTGCGTGCCAGCCTCCTTTCAAATATTCCGAAGAACTTGGTCAATCCCAGCGTCATAAGCAGGTAGATCGCTGCTACTGTCAGCAGGGGAACCCATGCGTTATAGGTGGCGTTCCGAATCATATCGCCCGCCTTGGTCAGGTCCGTAACCGCCACATAGCCCGCCACGGACGTCTCTTTAATCAGCGCAATAAATTCACTGGTGTAGGTGGGGAGTACCGCCTTGACCGCCTGGGGCAGAATGATTTTCCACATGGTCTGTCCCCTGGAAAGGCCCAGTGACCGACCCGCTTCCATCTGGCCCCGGTCAACTCCCTGTATGCCCGCACGGAAAATTTCGCAGACATACGCTCCGGAGTTGATGCCGAAGCCGATAACGGCAACAAAAATCTTATTGGTAATCCCCATGGGTCCGAAAATAACAAAAGCGAATATCATCAGCTGGGTGACCACCGGGATGCCCCGGATGACCGTGGTGTAAACCGTGGCGATGCCCCGGAGCACACGGCTGCCGGAAATTTTGAAAAGCGCCAGAATGCAGCCCAGCACCGTACCGATGATAACGGCGCACAGGGCGATCAACAGGGTCGTTCCCAGACCGGAAAGGATTACCTTCCAGCCCTCGTTGGCAATCAAGGTTTTATAAATCGAATCGAACATGATCCTCGGATTCCCCCTTTTTCTGTTATGCGGATTGGTGTCATACGGCGCCGCGCTGCCTTGGCGAAACCTGCCCCTATACAGACCGAACGGGCGGATTATACAATCCGCCCTTTTCGGCTATGAACCAACCAACCAAATTGGATATCATCTGTGTTTGGGTCCTTTTTCCGGGAAGGTTACTTCCGAAGGATCACAACCTGTTTGGACTCGTAGTAGGTGTCGGAAAAGTCCGCGAATTCCAGACGTTCCGGCTTTACGCTCATGCCGGCGGCAATGAAGTCGATCTGTCCGGCAGCCAGCGCAGGCAGCAGCGCGTCAAAATCCATGTTGGAAACTTCCAGCTTTTTGTTCATGTCAGAGGCAATTTCCTGGGACATGCTGATATCAAAGCCCACGATATCGGTTCCGCTTAAGTATTCAAAGGGTGCGAAGGCGGCATTGGTTCCCATAACGATGGTCTCCGATCCCTCGGTGGCCTTGTTCTCGGGAATTTTGATGTTGCCGTCCGCAGGCATAAACGCATCGTTCAGGGACTGATAGGTGCCGTCCTCTTTCATGCGGGCGATGGTGGCATTGATTTTTTCCACCAGCTCGGTGTTGCCCTTCTTTACGGCGATGGCATATTTCTCCGGCTCCAGGCCCAGATCCACAATGGTCAGATCATCATTCTGATCCACGATGGACTTTGCGGGCAGCTCATCCAGAACGATGGCGTCGATGCCGCCGTTTTTCAGATCCAGCGCAGCGTCCATGCCCGATTTAAAGGGGAGTACTTCCTTGGCAGCAAAGCCCAGTTCCGGCAGAGTATCGTTGACATAGGATTCACCGGTGGTTCCGCCCTGTACGCCGATTTTCAGTCCGGCCAGATCGGCCTCCTTCGCCACGGCGACCTTCGGCAGATTCTTTCCGCAGCCGGTGAACATCGCTCCGGTCATCAGCAGTGCCAGAGCCAAAGCAGTAATCTTTTTCATGATAAAGTCATTCCTTTCAATGTTACGGCGGTTCGGCACAGCTGATTTTCCGTCATGGTGCAAAGGCGGAAGCGGTCATACGGAACCTTCGTGTTGTGGTTTTCTTTCATTGAGTATACTTTATCACATGTTATGCAGGAAATCAAGTAAAAAATACAACTTTTTTGCATATTTATACATTGTATATGAGTTTCTCAAATTCAGGGTGCATATTTATGCACAATTTACAATGTTTGCCCGTCCCGGGTGAGACGAAGGATACCTCAGTGCAGGTCAGCGCCTGCCGGGAAGTCCCGGAGAGTGCTGGATTTTCCGGGATGGAACCACCGTTTTCCCCGTACAGGCTATCTCCCAGCAGCGGATGACCCACAGAGGCGAAATGCACCCGGATCTGGTGCGTCCGTCCGGTTTCCAGACGGATGCGCAGAACTGTATAATATTCATTTCCGAAAATCGTCTCATAATGGGTCACCGCCCGCTGCCCGTCCGGTCGGATTCCCCGTTTCATGCGGTGCGGCTCCAGCTGGGCAATGGGCGCATCAATGGTTCCCGTCTCGGGGAGAACCTTTCCCAATGCAATTGCTGTGTATATTTTCTGTATATTTCCCGAAAGCCCGGCGGCGGAAAATCCGTTTTTGGCAATGACAATCAGGCCGTCGGTGTCCTTGTCCAGCCGGTAAACCGGCCGGAATACCGGATTTTCCAGTCCCCGCTCCCGCATATCCCGAACGTAGACATTGGCCAGCGTCTCCTCCTGATAGTCCCGGCAGGGATGCACTGCCAGCCCCGGCGGCTTATTGTAAACCAGAACATCCTCATCCTCATACACCACGGGGACCTCAATGCCGCATTCCTTCAGTCCTCCGGAGTCCTCCGGCAGTGTCACCGTAAGGGTATCCCCCGGAAGGGCGGAATCCACCATCCGGGCGGGCTGCCCGTTTTTCAGCAGTCCGCCGGGGAGCACCTTGATCCGTCGGATCATCCGGTGGGAGTACCCCTGTGTCCGCATGAGAAAATCCTGAAGGCGCCGGGGGCAGCCTTCCGGTACGATGTAATGAAAGCTTCGGATAAAAACTCCTCCTGCGGTTTGAAATGAAAAGGTCAATTCAGTGTGATCTGCCCGTTTTGACGGAAGAGCCGCTCCACCTGCTCCCGCAGAAGCCGGTGAGACCCCGCCGAAAGCTCCGGGTCCTCCTTCAGCAGAGCGGCTGCTGCCTCCCGGCTCTCATCCATGCTCTCCGTGTCCTCCATCAGATCGGCGATTTTCAGGGCGGGAAGTCCGTGCTGACGGCTGCCGAAAAAGTCTCCGGGGCCCCGAAGCTTCAAGTCCTCTTCCGCAATCTCGAAGCCGTCGGTGGTAGTGGTCATCACCTTGAGGCGGCGGCGGTTTTCTTCTCCCTGATTGTCGGAAATCAGGATGCAGAAGCTCTGATATCCGCCCCGCCCTACACGACCCCGAAGCTGGTGGAGCTGGGAAAGGCCGAAGCGTTCCGCGTTTTCGATGAGCATCACGTTGGCGTTGGGCACATCCACTCCCACCTCAACCACCGTGGTGGAAACCAGCACCTGAATCTCACCCGAACGAAACCGTGCCATCAGATCCTCTTTTTCTTTCGACTTCATCCGTCCGTTCAGCGCGGCAATCCGGCAGTCCGCCAGCGGCGTGCCGGCCAGCGCCTCCTGATAGCGGGCAATGGACACCAGCTCGCTCTCATTGTCGTCGATGAGCGGGCATACAATGTATCCCTGCCGTCCCTCGTCCAGATGCTTTTTCAAAAAGCCCAGTGCACGTCCCCGCTTTTTGGAATCAATGGCGAAGGTTTCAATGGGACGCCGCCCGCCGGGCAGCTCTCGAATGGCGGATACGTCCAGATCGCCGTAAATAATCAGCGCCAGCGTGCGGGGAATGGGGGTGGCGGACATGACCAGCAGGTGGGGGTTCTCCCCTTTGTCCGACAGCGCCGCCCGCTGGCTCACACCGAACCGATGCTGCTCGTCAGTGACCACCAGCCCCAGCGCATGAAATTCCACGTCTGCCTGAACCAGCGCATGCGTGCCGATCACGACGCTGTACCGTCCTTCCTTCACGCCCTCCAGCAGTTCCCCGCGGGCAAGGGGCGAAAGGCCGCCGGTCAAAAGGCAGCAGGACACTCCCAGCGGCGTCAGGACACGGCTCAAGGTTTCATAATGCTGCTCGGCGAGAATCTGGGTGGGAGCCATGATGGCGGACTGCCAGCCGTTTTTGTGGCAGGCATAGCAAAGCGCCGCCGCCACCATGGTTTTTCCGGAGCCTACATCGCCTAACACAAGGCGGTTCATGGGTTTAATCCGTTGATCCGGTTGTGTTCGCCCTGTCATATCGTCCAGCGCGTCCTCAATGGCACCGGCCTGTCCCGCCGTCAACTGAAACGGCAGCGCCTGCAAAAAAGGCGTCACATCCCGGTCGGTCAGGCGTACCGCCGTCAGCCGCCGCTCTCTTCCCCGAAGAAGCTGCATCCCCAGCTGCAAAGTCAGCAGCTCTTCAAAAATCAGCCGCCGCCGCGCTTCATGAAGCGCTTCCTTATTTTCCGGGAAATGGATGTTTTCCACCGCTCTGCGGTAAGGGCACAGCCCATACGTCTGCCGGAGCTCCTCCGGCAGACTGTCTGTCAGGGACTCGCCCCAATGGGCCAGGGCATCCCGCATGTTGGCCTGCACCATCTTATTGGTCAGGCCTTCCGTAAGGCTGTACACCGGCCGAATCCGTGCGCTTTCTCCGGCGGAAAGGGTCAGGGGAGACGTCATTTCCCTCCGAAACAGGCTTCCCGTCACCTTGCCGTAAAAGAAGTATTCCTGTTCGGTCTCCAGCGCGTCAAAAAGAAACCGGGAGTTGAAGATGGTAATGGTGATGATTCCGGTTTCATCGGAGGCGAATACCCGGAAAATGGAAAGTCCCTTCCGGAGCCGCTGTTCTCCCTGCTTGCGGATGACGGTAGCCCGGATCACATTGTTTTCCCCCAGCACCGTGTCCCCGATGGAAACCGGCGCGGAAAGGTCCAGATAGCTGCGGGGGTAATACTGCGTCAGGGCACGGATGGTGCAGATTCCCAGCTTTCGGTAAAGCGCCGCCCGGCGGGGACCCACTCCCTTCAGCGTATCCACACTGTCGTCAGGATTCGGCAGATTCATGGCAGTCTCCGTCCTTTCCGTCCCCCTCCGGCTTTGCAGACTCCCGTTCCCTCATGGAGAACACGCAGCCGCAGTAGTCCTGCCGGTAAAGACCGTATTCCTCCGAAAGCCGGATGGAGCGCAGATAGCCGCCCTTCTTCTTAAAATCGGCACAGAGATAGCGAACGCCCAGTTCCTCTTCCAGCTGTCTGCCGATCTCATTCAGCTTCCCGGCATTTTTATAGGGGCTGATGGAAAGGGTGGTGGTAAACCAGTCGAAGCCCTCCGCCCCGGCCAGTGCCGCCGCTTCCCGCAGACGAAGCTCATAGCAGGCAAAGCATCGCTCCCCGCCCTCGGGAAGCTGCTCCATCCCCTTGGCCGCCCGGTAAAAGTCCTCCGGACAGTAGTTTCCCTCCCGGAAGGAAACCGGATTTGCGGCGGGAAACCGGCGGAGGAAGTCCTTCTGCTCCTCCACCCGCTTGCGGTACTCCTCATCGGGATAGATGTTGGGATTATAGTAAAACACCGTAATGGAAAAATGCCGGGAAAGATACTCCAATACATAGCTGGAACAGGGCGCACAGCAGGAATGGAGCAGAAGCCGGGGTACCCTGCCCTCTGCATCCAGCGTCTCCAAAAGGGCATCCATCTCTCTTTGCGCTCCGCTTTTCTTTGACATAAGGATTTCTCTCCTTTCGCACATTCCTGTTTTTGTGCCTTTCCATGAGGAAAGCCCGTATGATCCGGAACAAACCTCTGTAAAAAGCAGATACGGGGCAAAATGCCCCGTATCCCGCTGCGGTATCCGCCGATTAATCTTCCAGTTCGCAGACCCAGCCGAAACGGTCCGGTATTTTGCCCAGCTGAATTCCGGTCAATTCGTCGTAAAGCCTCTGGGTCAGTTCACCGATGGCGTCGCCGATCTTGATGATATCGTCCTTGTACTTGAGTTCGCCCACCGGAGAAACCACCGCAGCGGTACCGGTGCCGAACATTTCCTTGAGCCGGCCGTTGCGGGCAGCCTCCTCCACCTCGTCAATGGAGAGACGGCGCTCGTTTACGTTCACGCCCCAGCTTTTCAGCATCTCCACGCAGGATTTCCGGGTAATGCCGGGCAGAATGCTGCCCTGCAGAGCCGGGGTAACCACTTCGTCGTCAAAGACGAAGAATACGTTCATTGCGCCCACTTCTTCAATATATTTCCGCTCCACACCGTCCAGCCACAGCACCTGGGAATAGCCCTTGGCGTCCTGCTGCGCCTTCAGAGAAGCCGCATAGTTTCCGCCGGTTTTGGTGTAGCCCATGCCGCCGCGGACCGCACGGACATACTGATCCTCCACGTAAATTTTTACGGGAGCCAGTCCGTTGGCATAGTATGAGCCGGAGGGAGAAAGGATAATGATAAACAGATAATTATTGGCGGGATGCACGCCCAGCACCGGCTCGCAGCCGATGATAAAGGGGCGGATGTACAGAGAAGTTCCCTCGCTTGCGGGAATCCAGTCCTTCTCCACTTCCAGCAGCTTCTTCAGCGCTTTCAGGCAGAAAGCCTCGTCCACCTGGGGAATGCAGAGACGCTCGTTGGAGCTGTTGAGACGCTTGAAGTTCTCTTCCGGACGGAACAGACGGATGTCGCCGTTCACGCCTTTGTATGCTTTCATGCCCTCGAATACTTCCTGGCCGTAATGGAATACGGAGCAGGACGGATCAAGGCTAAGCGGGCCGTAAGGTACGATGCGGGCATCATGCCAGCCCTGTCCCACGGTGTAATCCATCAGGAACATATGGTCGGTAAAGCTTCTGCCGAAGCCCAGCTTGGACTCGTCCGTCGGCTTCGCTTTCGGATGGTCGGTCAGTGTGATTTTGATTTCTTCCATTGCAGAGAACCTTCTTCCTTTTATTACAAAATTCATTGCTTTCTATGTCAATAATAAATTTTCCCGCCGAAGAAGCGGCGTACCGCCCACAGGGCGGGGGAAGCACGGCAGTACGACAGCCGGTTCTTCCATGAACAAAACGCTCTGTGTCATGAACAAAACGCCTTGCGTTTTGTTCTATTATAATTTCCTTGCCGAAGAAGCGGCGTACCGCCCGCAGGCGGGGGAAGCACGACAGTGCGACAGCCGGTTCTTCCATGAACAAAACGCTCTGTGTTTTGTTCTATTATATCACCGTTTTAAAGTCCTGACAAGTAGAAAGCTTCGCACAACCGCCACAAAATGCCCCTCTTTGGGCAAAGAGTACTGTGCACTATTTCAGATGGCTGTCGAACCAGCCCGTGATCTCGGTCAGCCGCCGGATCCGGTGGGACGGCTTTCCGGAGCGGGACAGCTCATGATTCTCCCCATGGAACAGGCAGAGCCGCGCTTCCACTCCATGCATTTTGAGGGCGGTAAACATCTGGAGGCCCTCCGCCATCCAGCAGCGGTAATCCTCGTCGGAATGAATGAACAGCGTAGGCGTCACACAGCGGTCGGCATATTTGAGGGGGGACTGCTCCCACATCCGGTCATGGCCCTCCCATGGGGAGGCGGCGGTCTGATCGGTGGC
Source organism: Oscillospiraceae bacterium (assembly GCA_048358235.1). GTDB lineage: Bacteria > Bacillota > Clostridia > Oscillospirales > Ruminococcaceae > Paludihabitans. The sequence goes on along the minus strand of DBGCDL010000009.1, from coordinate 67,205 downwards.
AAAGTAGTAGCCGATGTCGGTGGTGCAGCACATGGAAATCCAGTTGGAGATGGAGCGCTGGGATGCGGCGGCGGCAAACCGGCTGGTGTGGCCGATGATCCAGTTGGTCATAAAGCCGCCGTAGCTTCCCCCTGTTACCCCAAGCCGGCCGGGATCAATGGCAGGATAAGCCGCCAGCACCCGATCGGTAAACTCCATCAGGTCGTCATAATCAATGGCGCCGTATTTCCCCCGAATGTCGGAAAAGGCGTTGCCCCTGCCGGAACCGCCCCTGGGATTGCAGAAAAACACGAAATAGCCTTTGTTTGCCCAAAGCTGCATCTCATGGTAGTAAACGGTGCCGTAGACGGTCTTGGGACCGCCGTGGATGTCCAGAATACCGGGATACCGCTTCGCCGGATCGTAATTCCGGGGCAGCAGCACCCATCCGTCAATCTCCACGCCGTCCTCGTTCGTAAAGGGCAGAGGCTGGGGCACCGCCACATATTTCCCGCGGAACACGTCCCCGTTCCAATCGGTGACGGCCTGCTCCTTCCCGGAAGCCGGGTCAAGCCGGTAAAGCTCCTGCAGCTTCTGCTCCCGCCGGCCGATGAAGAGACAGGTTGTCCCCTTCCGGTCAAAGCAGTCTGTGGTTCCTCCGTCGCTGTTCAGGAATGCGGCGGTTCCGTCCCATCCCACATGGCAGAGACGGGAGGAATACCGCTGGGTAACGATGAGGTCAACGCCTTCTTCCGTAACGCAAAAGGCATTCCCGCCGCCGTAGGAGCAGTCATTTCCCACAGAATTGTACAGGGAAAAATCCGGGTCGGCAAACTTTTGAATCCCGCCCTTTTCCCACAGATAAAACGCGGCGTTTTCGTTGAGGCCGCACCGCTTCCCTTCATTGCCCAGAAAAAAGATGCGTTCTCCATCGGGAAGAAACCGGGGTTCACTGATGGAAAACCGGCCGCCCTCCACCAGCGTGACCGGCTCGGAAGCTGAAAGCTCCCGCAGGTACAGCCCCTGGGTAAGGGGCATCCTGTCCCGGTACTCGATACCGCTGTAAACAATCTTTGTGCGGTCGGGGCTCACGTCCCAGTCCTCGGCGGCAAAATAAGGCTCGGTGAGGGGGGTCAGCGCCCCATCGCCGGAATCGTAAAGGTAGAGACGCCCCCGCTTTTTATTGAGAAATCCCTCGCCGTTCCCCCAGTAGGGAATTTCATCCAGAACCTTGTAATCCTGTTCTTCCTTCCAGGCCTTTTGCGCAGCCGTTTTCTCCGTCTCGCTCATTCCGGCCAGGTCGGGAACACTGTTGTCAAATCCGGCCAGAAGAAGATAGGTTCCCTTTCCCAGCGGTTCCAGCCGGGACACCGCCAGAGGAACCGAAAAGGCTTTCCGCCCTTCACCGCCGTCAATGGGGATGGTATAGTAGGTGGTTTCCGGGAAACCGTCCTCCCCCTTCTTCTCCTCTCCCCGGTTGGAAACAAAGAGCAGCGTCCGGTCATCCAGCCAGACAAATCCCCGCTCGTCCCCCATGGAAGTCAGCTGTTTTGTTTCTCCGGAAGCCGCTTCCCACAGCCAGATGGCGGAGCGATAGCGGTTTTTCTCCCGGTCGGCCTGATGCACGGCGAAGGCGGCGTGGTCGCCGTCCGGAGAAAGACGAATTCCGGAAAGAAAATGAAAGCCCGCAAAATCCTCAAGCTGTATCGCATCCATAAAATTTTTCCTTTCTGTAAAGTCAGCCTGCCCCCATAATGGGGCAGGCTGACGGATGACATTCATTTTTAAAGGAGCGTGTGCCCGGTAAGGGAAGTCCGCCCCGGTTTGTCCCGCATTATACCGGCTGAAGGTCCATAATTTCCTCGCAAAGCTCGGAGGGGGGCTTTCCGCATCCGGTATCAATGGTCAGGTGAGTGGGTACATCCTTCCAGTCCAGAGCCTTTCGCTCCAGCATGGCCTCCACCGGCGGAGGAAGCACGCCATGCATTCTGGCGGCAAAGCGCTGCTTCACAATCGGAAGCTCCGCGGTAAACAGAACGCGGACGGCTCCGTCCGGAACCAGCTCCAGATCCTCGGTTTCCGAGATCACATAAATGATGGTACCGTCGCCGTGCAGGGCGGCATTCATTTTTTCCTGAAAAAGCCGGGCGGCATCGGCTGTGTTTTTGGCCAGCCGGTAATAGTCCTTGCCGGAAAACACCTCGGCGCCGGTCCGGCGTTCCATTTCGCCGGAAATCGTGGATTTTCCTGTGCAGCTCATGCCCATGAAGCAGTATAACATTGAATCAGTCATTCCTTTCGTACGAACGGGAGGCTTTGCCTGATCCCGCATATCTGATACGGAATCAGGCAAAGCACGGTCTTGTATCCAAAAAAGACTTTTTAACCTTCTCTGCGCAGATTATACGGTTTCGGTACAACGGGTAAGGACAGCGGAAATCAGCTGATAGCAGCGCTGGCAGGAGCCAAGATCCAGCTCCTCACCGGGGGTGTGGCAGTGATTGACCTGCGGCCCCACGGCAATGGCGTCCAGACCGGGAAGCTTCTCGCTGAACAGGCCGCATTCCAGCCCGGCATGAATGGCCTCGCAGATGAGCTCTTTCCCGGTCAGCTTGCGGTAGCATTCCCGGAAGATATCCCGGATGGGGGATTGCTCGGTATAGCTCCAGCCCGGATACTCCGAGGTAACCTCCATGGAAAAGCCCAGCTCCCCGGCCAGAAACGACAGCTCACGGCGGGTCTGCTTCTGCAGGGAGGCCACTGAGCTTCGGGGTGCAAACGTCAGCTCCACCAGATCCTCGCCGGTTTTTACAACGCCCAGATTCAGAGAGCAGACCACAAAATCTCCGGCGGAAGGATTCCGGTTTTTAATGCCGTTGGGGGCCAGAAAAAGCAGCTTTGTCAGCGCCTCGGAAACCTTGCGCCTCATGACTCTGCCGGGGGAGGCAGGCTCGGTCAGAACGGTAAAATCGGGTTCGGCAGTAAGCTCGCCGTGAATATCGGCGGCTTCTTCCCCGATAATGGCCAGAGCCTCATCGTAGTCCTCTCTGGTCTTCAGGGTGATGACGCAGTCGCATTCCCGGGGAATGGCGTTGTCCTTGCTGCCGCCGTTGAAGGAGGCAATCCGGAAGGACAGGTTTTCTTCCATCAGATGGGCGAGAATCCGTCCCATAAGCTTGTTGGCATTTCCCCGTTCCAGACGGATATCGCCGCCGGAATGGCCGCCCAAAAGCCCGCGGATCCGGATGGAAAGCCCGTAGGGGTCCGCATCCCGCCAGCCGCATTCCCGGGCAAGCGTCACCCGCATTCCGCCGGCGCAGCTCACAGTGGCGACGCCTTCGTCCTCGGAGTCCAGATTAATCATGGTGCGGGCGGAAATCAGAGCGGGGTCGATGTTGATGGCCCCGGCAAGACCGGTTTCCTCCTGAACGGTAAAGACGCATTCCAGCGGAGGATGGCGCAGCTCCTCATCCTCCAGAAGCGCCATCATCAGAGCCACTGCCACGCCGTTGTCGGCGCCCAGCGTTGTTCCTTTGGCACGCAGCCAGCCCTTTTCCTCTGTGAGGGAGATTCCCTGGGTGGCGAAATCGTGCTCGGTGGCAGCGTTTTTCTCACAGACCATGTCAAGATGTCCCTGAAGCATAACAGCGGGAAGCGTTTCGCAGCCGCTGCTGCCCGGCTTTTTAATCACCACATTCCAGACGGAGTCCTGAACGGCCTCCAGTCCTCTTTCCCGGGCAAAGTCTATCAGAAAATCGCTGACCGCTTTTTCATGACCGGAAGATCGGGGAATGGCACTGATCTCCTCAAAATGCCGAAAAAAGCTTTTCGGCTCATAGCCGCTGATAAGGTATTCCATGAAAACAATCCTTCCTTTCTGGAATTTCCCGCCACGCTCCGGACAGATGACCGTCCGGCGGCTTTGCCTCTATTGTACCAGTGAGCGGGACAAATTTCAAGAGAGGACTTTTCGGAAACGATCCGGGAAAAAGTCGGGATTTGGAGGAAGAGAGAGAAACACCCGCCTGAATGGGGGGCTTGGGGTTCTTTTCGCCGCTTTTTTTCTCTCCTTTTTTTCAATTCAGGCCCGGAAATTTTCTTTTTTTATTGACATTGAAACCTCATGCGAATAAACTAAAATATGAAATTGGAGACTGGGCCGAATGAGCCGGTGCTCCGCCTGTGAGAAAAGAGGAACCCGCCTGTGATATTTGATAAATTGGAAAATCTTTCTTTGTACTGGTCCCTGTCGCCGGATTTTGACGATGCCATCGGCGCATTGGAGACAATGCTGGCTTCCGGAGAGATTCCTCTCGGGAAGGGGACTGTTTCCGACCGGGTGCGCTATGAGGTTTCCGAATGCGCGACCAAAAACCGGGAGGATGGTGCATTTGAAGCCCACCGTGTCTACGCCGACATTCAGATTCCGCTGGAAGGTTCGGAGCGCTTCCTTACCGGATGGACCGAATCCATGACCGAAGCCGTTCCCTATGATGCGGAAAAAGACATCTGCTTTCTGGAAGGCGATGCGCAGGGCGAGATCCGTCTCGCACCGGGCAGCTTTGTCATTGTGTTTCCTTCGGATGCCCATATGCCTTTAATCGCTGACGGCGGCTCCGGAACAAACAAAAAAATCGTGTTTAAAGTCCGGGTGGATTAAGCAGCCTCTGATTCAATAGCTTCTAAGACCGCTCCAGTAAGCAAATTCGCGGTTTGGACGCCATAATGAAGTCCAAATAAGGAAGGAATCAGAGGTTCCTTAAGCTTTTCGGAAGTCCGTCCCGCACAAAAGCAAAAAAAGTTTTGCTTTTTCTCTTGACAAGAGAAAAAAAACGGATAGAATATTATCAAACACCAAAGGCATTGATGGGAAGAGTAGACCAGCCGTCCAAGTCGCAGAGAGCCGGAGCAGGGTGAGAGCCCGGCACAAGGAAGCTGGAGGAAGAACAGCCCGGAGCCGCTGACCGAAATCGGATTGTCCGAAAGTAGACTCAGACGTGAACAGCACGTTACAGCTGTAAACCATAGGATAACGAGTGAGCTTCAATGACGAGGCTTATTTGGGTGGTACCGCGGAAAGCAAGGCTTTTCGTCCCAATACAGGACGAAAAGCCTTTTTTGCATTCTCCACAAAATGGAAAATATGGTACATTATTCCGTGCAGCGCAAATCCGCCGCGTACCAAATCAGAACAATGGAGGAATCAGCATGAAACGATCCGAATACTGCGGCCTGCTCCGGGAGGAGCACATCGGGCGCGAAATGACCGTCATGGGATGGGCGCAAAACAAACGGGACATGGGGGGCGTCATTTTTATCGACCTGCGGGACCGTGAGGGGACTCTGCAGGTGGTATTCGACGCGCAGAATCTGACAGAGGCCGACTTTGCGGCAGCGGAACGGCTGAAAACCGAATCGGTGATTTCCGTATCCGGCTCCGTGCGGCTCCGGGGCGAGGAAACCCGCAACCCCCGCCTTGCTACCGGCACCATTGAGCTGAAGGCCCGCTCGATGGAGGTCATGAGCGAAGCGGAAACGCTGCCCTTCTCTTTGGAGGACAGCACCGGCGTCCGTGAGGATCTGCGGATGAAGTACCGCTTTTTGGATCTTCGCCGTCCGAAAATGCTGGAAAATCTCCGGTTCCGCCACCGGCTTGTCCGGCTGATTGAGGATTATCTGGACCGGGAGGGCTTCCTGCAGGTGGAGACGCCCATGCTGGCCAAGTCCACGCCCGAAGGTGCGCGGGAGTATCTGGTACCCAGCCGGGTACACCCGGGCAGCTTCTATGCCCTGCCCCAGTCCCCCCAGATTTTTAAGCAGCTTCTGATGGTGGGCGGCATTGACCGGTACTTCCAGATTGCCCGCTGTTTCCGGGACGAGGATCTCCGGGCGGACCGGCAGCCGGAATTTACACAGGTGGACATGGAGCTTTCCTTCGTGGAGCAGGAGGACATTCTGGTGCATCTGGAGAAGCTGTTCCGCTACCTGTTCCGGGAGGCAATGGATGTGGTTTTCCCCGAACCGTTTCCCCGCATGACATGGCAGGAAGCCATGGACGTCTACGGCAGCGACAAGCCGGATCTCCGCTTTGGGCTCCCCATTGTGGATTTGACGGAGCTGGCAGGCCGGTGCAGCTTTTCCGTTTTCCGCCAGGCTGTGGAAAACGGCGGGCGGGTCAGAGCCATCAACGTAAAAGGATGCGCCGGGTTCACCCGGGGACAGATCGAGGAGCTTACTGCCAGGGCCATGTCCTACGGTGCCAGGGGAATGGCATGGATTGCCGTAAAAGAGGACGGTGAAATTTACTCCATCCTCACCAAGTATTTCAAGGAGGAGGAGATGCGGGAGCTTCTCCGAAAGGCGGACGGCAAACCCGGGGACTTTATCCTTTTCTGTGCGGATCGCTTTTCCGTGGTCTGCCGGACTCTGGGGGGACTGCGGCTGGATCTGGCGTCCATGCTGAGCCTCCGCCGCCCCGGAGATTACCGTTTTCTGATTGTCACCGATTTTCCCCAGTTTGAATGGTCGGAAGAAGAAGGGCGCTATCTGGCCACCCACCATCCCTTCACCATGCCCTATGAGGAGGATCTTCCCTACCTGCTCACCGACCCGGGGCGCGTCCGGGCCCAGGCGTACGACTTTGTGCTCAACGGCGTGGAGATGGGAAGCGGAAGCATCCGGATTCACCGCCGGGACGTGCAGAAAAAAATGTTTGAGGCGCTGGGCTTTTCTCCGGAGGAAACCGAGGAACGGTTCGGCTTCATGGTCAACGCTTTCCGATACGGAACCCCGCCCCACGGCGGGTTTGCCTTCGGTCTTGACCGGCTGTGCATGATGATGCTGGAAGCCGACTCCCTTCGGGAGGTCATTGCCTTCCCGAAAAACAAAGAAGCAGTCTGCCTGATGACGGATGCCCCCACCCCGGTGGATGCCGAACAGCTCCGGACTCTCGGACTGGGAGAAGCGCCGGAAAACAGCGCCGCCCGTGCCGGAACCGGGCGAAAGAAAAAAGCCGTTCCCGCAGTGGACGTGGATCACATTGCCGAGCTGGCAAAGCTCTCCCTGTGCGGCACGGAGCGCCGCTCCATGGCGGAGGAAATGGAGGCAATGATTGCCTTTGCCGACCAGCTGGCTGAAATCGACACGGACGGAGTGGAAATTACCGCCCACGTCATTCCGGTAAAGAACGTGTTCCGGGAGGATGTGGCCGTCCCCTCCATTGATCGGGCGGAACTGCTCAAGAATGCCCCCGGCTCCAGAGACGGCTGCATTTTTGTCCCGCAGGTGGTAGAGGGATAGCCGCCGGTTTCCGGTGAGCACAAAGATCAGAAAGGAATTGCTGCTATGAGCAAGTTAACGGAACTGACCCTTCGACAGCTGTCCAGTGAGCTGACCGCACGGCGGATCTCCGCCCGGGAGGCTGCGGAGGCTTATCTGGAAGCCATTGCGCTTCACGACGGCGAAATCAGCGCATATCTGTCCGTCACCGCCCAAACCGCTTTGGCGCAGGCGGACGCCATCGACCAAAAGCGCGCCGGCGGAGAGCCCCTCTCCCCGCTGGCGGGCGTCCCTGCCGGAATCAAGGACAATATCTGCACCAAAGGGACAGAGACCACCTGCGCCTCCCGGATGCTGGAGCACTTTGTTCCCCCCTATGATGCGGACGTCATGGAACGGCTGAACGGGGCGGGCTGTCCCATGCTGGGAAAGCTGAATATGGATGAGTTCGCCATGGGCTCTTCCACCGAAAACTCCTATTTTAAGCCCACCCGCAACCCTGCCGACCTTACCCGTGTACCGGGCGGCAGCTCCGGCGGCGCCGCCGCCGCCGTGGCGGCAAAGGAAGCCGCCTTTACGCTGGGCTCCGACACAGGAGGCTCCATCCGCCAGCCGGCCGCTTTCTGCGGTGTGGTGGGGATGAAGCCCACCTACGGCGCGGTCTCACGGTACGGGCTGATCGCCTTTGCCTCGTCGCTGGATCAGATCGGCCCGCTGACCCGCACCGTGGAGGACAATGCCATGGTCCTCAATGTTCTCGCCGGGCACGACAAGCGGGACGGGACTTCCCTGGAGCACCGCTGGGAGGATTTCACCGATGCACTCGGCAAAGGGGTGAAGGGGCTTACCGTCGCGCTTCCCAAGGAATATTTCGGAGAGGGCATCTCGCCCGCCGTCCGGGACTGTGTCTTTGCGGCAGCCCGCCGCTATGAGCGGATGGGAGCGCAGGTAAAGGAGGTATCCCTCCCCAGCCTGAAGAATGCGCTCCCCGCCTACTACGTCATCTCCAGCGCGGAGGCCTCCTCCAACCTGGCCCGGTTTGACGGAGTAAAGTACGGCTTCCGGGCGGAAAACTACACCGACATGGAAAGCCTTTACAAGGAAACCCGCAGTCAGGGCTTCGGGAAAGAAGTGAAGCGCCGTATCCTGCTGGGAAGTTTTGTTTTAAGCGCAGGCTACTATGACGCATACTATAAAAAGGCGCTTCAGGTGCGCACCCTGATCCGGCAGGATTTTGACCGGGTATTCCAAAGCTGCGACCTGATTCTCTCCCCCGTGGCGCCCACTGTGGCCTACCGGCTGGGAGAAAAATGCGGAAATCCCATGGAGATGTATCTGGGGGATATCTGCACCGTACCGGTCAACATTGCCGGTCTTCCGGCGCTAAGCCTGCCCTGCGGCAGAGATGCGCAGGGGCTTCCCATCGGAATGCAGCTCATCGGAAAGCCCTTTTCGGAGGCACTTTTGTATCAGGCGGGAAATGCCTTTGAGCAGACCGCGGAAGGAGGAGAAGCATGAGCGTCAGGGATTTTGAGATGGTGATCGGATTGGAGGTTCATGTGGAGCTGAAAACCGCGGCCAAAATATTCTGCGGCTGCTCCACCGCCTTCGGAGCCGAACCCAATACCCAGTGCTGTCCCGTATGCACCGGAATGCCCGGCAGTCTGCCCGTTTTAAACGGGCAGGTGGTGGAGTATGCCGTCAAGACGGGGCTTGCCCTCAACTGCCGGATTGCCGAATATTCCAAGGAGGACCGGAAGAACTACTTTTACCCCGATCTGCCTAAGGCGTACCAGATTTCCCAGTATGACCTGCCTCTCTGCCGGCATGGCTGGCTGGACATCGAGACGGACGCCGGCCCGAAACGGGTCGGCATCACCCGGATCCACATTGAAGAAGATGCGGGAAAGCTCATTCATCTGGAAGGGCAGGGAACCTTGATTGACTGCAACCGCTGCGGTGTGCCGCTGATTGAAATCGTGTCCGAACCCGATCTCCGCTCCGCCGACGAGGCGAAGGCCTACCTGCAGAAGCTCCGGGCAATCATCCTGTATACCGGGGTGTCGGACTGCCGTATGAACGAAGGCTCGCTCCGGTGCGACGTCAACCTGTCCGTCCGCCGGAAGGGGGAGGAAACGCTGGGAATCCGCACGGAAATGAAAAACCTGAACAGCTTCCAGTTTATCGGGAAAGCCATCGACTACGAATTCCGCCGTCAGGTGGAGGTGGTGGAAGGCGGCGGTCAGGTGGTGCAGGAGACCCGGCGGTTCGATCAGGCCACCGGAAAAACCGCCCCCATGCGGAAAAAAGAAGAGGCCGACGACTACCGCTATTTTCCCGATCCCGATCTGGCCCCCATCGAAATTTCCGGGGAATGGCTTTCCCGGATGAAGGAGGGCATCCCCGTTCTTCCGGACTCCCGCAAGGCCGATTATGTCGCCCGGTTCGGCATCACTCCCTATGCCGCCGAGCAGCTCACCGTCCTGCGGGAAGCGGCGGATTATTTTGAACAGGCCGCCGCCCTGACCCAATATCCGAAGCTGGCGGCAAACCTGATTCTGTCCGAGATGATTCCCCTGCTTTCGGATTCGCCCATTCCCATTGCGCCGGAGCATACGGCAGTGCTGGCGGATTTGCTCGGAGAGGGGAGAATCAACTCCGGCACCTGCAGAAAGCTGGTGGCACGGCTTTGGAAAGAGGACGGCGATCCGGCGGAAATTGTCCGGGAGCAGGGTCTGGAACAGATCAGCGACGAGGCAGTGCTCCGGCCCATGGCGCAGAGGATCGTCTCCGGCAACCCGGCGGCGGTCCGGGAATACCGGAAGGGGAAAACCAACGCATTCCAGTCGCTGGTGGGCCAGATGATGAAGGAAACCGGAGGGCGGGGAAATCCGGTACGCATCAGCGCTCTTTTAAAAGAGCTTATGGACAAAGCGGACTGCGCCGGAGCCGAAGAGCCCTAGGCGCATCCTTTCCGGGAAATCTCACGGCACAACAAGGAAAAGCCTGTGCAGGTATGCACAGGCTTTTCCCATGGAAGTCTTTGGAAAGAGCGCAGACGTTCTTTCCGAAGACGCCAAAAGCTGCGTGAGAAGTTCCGTCTCCGGACGGTGTTGGTTACGAGATCGCACGCAAATATTTAACCCCCAGCATCACCGCGCGGATTCCCAGCGTAACCATCAGCAGGGTACACACGGCGCAAGCCCACAGGCTGACTGCCTGCAGACTGTATTGGTAAAGCGACAGCAGGAAAAAGGCGGAGGAGCCCAGAAAAACTTCTCCCAGGAAAAGCGGAAGCCGAAGCTTCTGAAATGCCCGGGCGGTATCCTTTTTGGCCATCCGCGCATACAGGACAGCCGAAATTACTCCCGCAATCAGCAAGATTCCAAGAGAAAGTGATGATACCGGCATAAAGATCCCTCCTACTTTGTTGAGGCCGCTGAACAAAACCGCATCCTGTTCTTCGGGACGGGAGGATGCCTTCGTTTTGCCCTGCCGCCTTCGAAGCGGGCGCCTTTTTGACCGCAGCTTTTTCTATATCGCCGTCGGTCACGGCTGTTTTCAATGCTTTACCCATTTTGCTCTTCAACTTATAAAACGATCAAAAAAGAGAGATTACTACAGCTTATTTTGTCTTTTTTACATTTTCTGCAATTTTTACAATTTCGTCGGTATCCCGCAATTCGCACATGACCCAGAAAGCCACTCCGTCCCGTTCCCACAAAAGCATATCCGGGTATCCCTCAATGCCGTCGAAAAAATGTGCTTCCGAATGATTGACGGAAATGACCTTGTGTTCCGAATGCTCGTTGTCCACCGCCATGGTGGAACCGCCCGCCAGCATCGCCTCCAGAATGATGTGCTGTCCGTCCGCGTTTGTGTACTCCCGGTAGCACATCACCTGATCCTCGGAATGGTCGGCGAGGGTAAAGCCATCCGGAATATACGTCCATTCCCACTGGTCGGGAGTGGATTTTTCTTCCGTCTGGAACTGGAAGCTGGCATGATCGTCGAACCACTGCATCAGGATGCCCTTCACGGCCGCCCGCACCCCCGGCGCGGTTCCCAGAACGACCGCGGAAACGCTTACGAATGCCAGCAGAATGACCGCTACCCGTTTCAGCGCCTTGGGAATGGGGAGAAGCCTGCCCGGCTTTTTCCCGGCAAGGAGGCGTTTCATCCGCTTTTGAAAGTCCGCAGAAAACCGGTATTGCTCCGCCAGTGATTCCTCGGAAGGCATGGAGTCAAGCTCCCGCTCCCAATTTTCCATCAGGGCAGCTTGCATCGCCTGCCCGGCAGCAGGCTGCCGTTCTTCCCGGTTGGGTGGATTCTGATTATCCACAGGGCGTTTCCTCCTTCTCCAAAATTTCACGAAGCTTGCCTTTGGCACGGTACAGGCGCATATTCACATTCTTCAGTTCGATATCCAGCAGCGAGGCAATTTCGCCGTTGGAATAGCCGTGGAGATATTTCAGTTCCAAAACGGTGCGGTAGCTGTCGCTCAGATTGCCGATCGCCCCCAGAAGCCGCAGATAATCCTGCCGGTCTGCAAACACCTCAAAGGGTTCGCTCTCATCCGGCAGGACATTCTCATAATCCTCAATGGGGGCCTGGCCCAGCCGTTTCTCCCTCCGATACCGGTCGATGGATTTGTTTTTCACTATAATGACGATCAGACTTTTGGTTTTGCTACACTCCACTTCACCGATCTGATCAAAAATTTGAATTATTTTTAAAAAGGAGTCATGGACGGCGTCTTCGGCATCACTTTGATTTTTCAAAATGGACATGGCCACATGCAGCATCGTATACCGGTACGATGCGTACAGCCGGGAAAATTTATCTTTTGATTCTGCCGTATCCATACTCATCAGATAAGAAAGCAGTTTTACTCCTCCTTTCCAACATGGCCGCCAGTCTGCGGCCACATGCGCCAAGGATTTGCACACGGAAGGTTGTCATACGATCCGCATGTGGATATTGTAGCACCTCTTCGGTGCGGCGGCAACCTGTCTAAGGTAATCTTTACGGCAAACTGTGACTTTTTTTACACCTTTCTGAAATAATCCGCCCGTCATCCCAAAAGCTGCAAGCCCCGAAAACAGGCTTGCAGCTTTTCCCCCCGCGCGTTATAATGGTGTCGGTTGAATCAGCCCCAAAGGGGCCGATTCGCGGGACCTTTGCCCGTCCCGATCAGAAAGGATTGATCTACTGTGAACTACAGCGAATTTATTGTAGAAGAACTCAAAAAGCTCACCGCCATTGACAGCCCTTCCGGCTTCACGGCGCGGGTCAGCAGATTTGTGGCCGATGAGCTGCTTGCCATGGGATACGCCCCTCATCTTACCCGCAAGGGCGGCGTCCTCTGCGATCTGGGGGGCTCCCAGCCCGAGGACGGGCTTCTGCTTCTGGCTCATACTGACACATTGGGCGCAATGGTGGCCGCCGTCAAGGAAAACGGCCGTCTGAAGCTCACCCCTGTGGGCGGGCTCTCCCCGCTGAACACAGAAACCGAAAACTGCCGCGTTTATACCCGGGAGGGGAAAATCTACACCGGAACCTTCCAGCTTTCCAACGCCTCCATCCATGTAAACGGGGAGTACAAATCCACCGAGCGAAGCTACGACACCATGGAAGTGGTGATCGACGAAAAAACCTCTTCCAAAGCGGACACGGAAGCGCTGGGCATCGAAACCGGGGATTACGTCTGCTTTGACCCCCGCACCGTCGTTACGGAAAGCGGATACATTAAGAGCCGCTTTCTGGACGACAAGCTAAGCGTGGCCATTCTGCTGGGTTTTGCCAAATACCTGAAGGACGAAAAAATTACTCCCAGGCGGCGGCTCTATCTGCATATCACCGTGTTTGAGGAAACCGGCCACGGCGCGGCTGCCTCGATTCCGGAGGGCGTCACCGAGCTTCTCAGCGTGGACATGGGTTGTGTGGGCGAAGGTCTCAAATGTGATGAACATATGGTGTCCATCTGCGTAAAGGACAGTGCCGGGCCCTCCAGCTATGAAATGACCTCCCGCCTGATCCGGCTGGCCAAAGAAAACGGCCTCGCCTATGCACCGGACGTCTACCCCCATTACGGCTCCGATGCGGATGCCGCCCTTTCCGCCGGATATGATGCGCGGCACTGCCTGATCGGGGCGGGCGTTTATGCCTCCCATGGCTATGAGCGTTCCCATGTGGACGGGGTTGTCAACACCTTTGAACTGGTGCGTGCCTACGCGTTGGACTGACGATTTTCCATCCGATCCAATGCCCGGTTGATGCGGCCTGCGGTCCAGATTGCCCCCAGCCGGTTCACATGGGCATATTCTTTGAAATAACAGTTGTCCAGATGCTCGGCGGTCAGATCCAGCACCTCAAAGTCAAGCTCCGGCCGGAAGCTGTCCAGAACTCCCAGCAGTTCTTCCCGGTAGGCGGGATCCCAGTGAGCCTTATACCAGTCGGAATAGGGCGGAAGAAGGATCAGCGCCCGGATGCCCCGGGACTGGCAGAAGGTCAGATACTCCCGGAGAATCTGCGTGTTTTCCTTCCGCGTGTGCTCGTAGGGCTTGTGGAATTTTCCCCGCATCTCCTCGAGAAATCCAGCCTCTGTCCGGCTGTCCACATCCTCTTCCTCGTAGGTCTCCCGGTCGTCAAACCGTCCGTCCCCGAACAGGGGGACATATACCTGCTCAAAAATCCGGTCTATTTCGGCTTCGCTGAAACAGAGCCGGATTTTTTCCTGTTCCCGGTCGTAGAACGCCTCTTCCCCGGCGGTATCCGGGCAGTTGTGAAAGCTGCCCACGGCGGCATAATAGGCAAACAGCCGGTTTCTCTGCACCTTGGAGCGGGATTCGTCATAGCGGAGGGAATAAGGGGCCAGCCCGATCACTGCGTACCGGGGCCGCTTCAGTCTGGCACAGGCATACTGAAACATCTGAAAATCGTAGAACAGATCCTGGGAGCTGTTGGCGAGGGAAACGGCCTTCCGGTTCAGCAGCCCGCACTGCACCGCATCCCGGATATAGGACATCCCCGTCACAACCACCGCAGTGTCCTCCGAAGCGGAACGCTCGAATTCACGCTTGATGGTATAAAACTGGGGAAACCGAAGCCACCGGAATTCCAGATAGCGCCACAGATCAATCCGGACGGCGCCGGAAGGCTCCTCTCCCCAGGAAATCGGCGTTTCTTCACAAATCAAAAGCGTCACAGCCGGATCGCGCAGCATTTCCCCGGAAATGCCGTCCTCCCAGCGGAGCAGCCGCTTTCCCTTGCCGCCAAGCAGAATCCACACCGCATCCGCAAGCCACCCTTTCCCGCAGATGACGCAGACTTGCTCGCCGTTCCGGGGGCACTCCAGCTGCTCCCGCAGCTCCTCCGCTGTCCGGCGGAGGCATTCCTCATCCCGCTCCGGCCCGGTCAGCTGAAGCCGGAGGGCACGGAGAGCGGCGCCCAGATAGGACAGCCTTTCCGGACTTTGCGCGGGAGAAAGCCCGGTCATTTCCAGGGTTTGGAGAGAATCCAGCCGGTTTTCGGTTTTTTCCCCGGGATCCTCCAGAATGCGAAAGGCGAAAGGCAGGTCATTCACAGCAAGCGTCCCCCTATAAAAAAATAATTCCGCCGCTATTATACCGCCTGCATTTTAAAAATCCCACCAGAAATTCACGGTTTTCTTTGCGGATTTCCCTTTGTGTCCGTTTCCGGCGCTCTATACGCCCTCGTTGTCAAAGGGCGGGATAAAGCTTTCCTCGGCGGTTTCCCCTTCTTGAATGAATCCGTTTTCCACCCCCAGCGAGATGGCGTAATCCACCGTCTCCTGATATTCCTCATCCGTCAGCTTGCGGTCAAGTCCCGGAAAAGCGGAAGCCCTTGGCAGGGGAGTGTACTGGTTCATGATGCTGATATAGATGCTGTCCCCATACCGTTCGTATAAGTACCGGAGCACCGCCTTTGTGTCCCCGGCCAGCCCCGGCAGCATGAGATGGCGGACGATTACCCCCCTGGTCATGATACCCTTTTCGTTGAACACCGGCTCTCCCGCCTGGCGCACCATTTCCTCCAGCGCCGCACACGCGGTGGGAAAATAGTCCGCCGCCCCGGAATACCGGCGGGCGTAGTCGCTGCTTTTATATTTGAAGTCCGGCAGCCAGACGTCCACCATTCCCTCCAGCATCCGCAGTGTCTCCACCTTTTCATATCCGCTGGTATTGTAGACGACAGGCAGCGACAGCCCTTCGCCTTTCGCCCGGTCCAGCGCCTCTATGATCTGGGGGACGTAGTGGGTGGGGGTGACCAGATTGACATTGTTGGCGCCTTTTTCCTGAAGCTCCAGAAAAATTTCCGCCAGACGGGAAACGGTGATTTCTTTTCCGGCGTTTTCACTGCTGATTTCATAGTTCTGACAGAACACGCATTTGAGGCAGCAGCCGGAAAAGAACACGGTTCCCGACCCCTCTTCGCCGGAAATGCAGGGCTCTTCCCAGAAATGGAGAGCGGCTCTTGCCACCCGCAGGGTTCCGTCCGCCCCGCAGAAGCCCCTTTCTCCCAGTTCCCGGTGTGCGCCGCATTCCCGCGGGCAAAGTGTGCAGCCTGTTTTTGGTGTATCCGTCATAAAAGTTCCTCCCGGCCTCTGCTTTCACTTTTACAGAATCTATTTGTCTTTTCAGTATATCACGGGAAATAGGAATTTACAAACCACAGGAAAAAAGCTATAATTTGAGCATCTGAAGCCCGGAAGGGATTCGCTGTATCATCAAAGGGCATCCCTGAAAAGCAGAATGCCCCAGCAGTCGGAAGCAGTTATGCCCGGTCATTTCAAACGGAAAGGATTGATCTTTGTTATGAGCCAAAAATTGGTGCTGTATCCCCTCTCTTCTCTGGCCAAAGTATTTCTCGACGGCATTTACGGTGAACCGTTTGCCGGCGGCAGCCTTCTGAAAAACGAGGAGTTTTCCTATCAGGTTGCCTATTTCGCGGACGAGTCCCGGATGGAACTGCGGCTTGAGGTGGACTCCCCTCTGGCGGACTGCATTACCGTCCGGTCAGTAGGGAATGTTCCTTCCGAGCTTCCCTCTTTTCCGGGGACGGACGACAATTACCTGCGCAAAACGCCGGGACTTTATCCCGACCCCCTCTTTCCCGTGGAGACTCCCACGGCAGTCGCGGTTCCGGGCCGGTATCACTCCCTCTGGATTACGGTAAAGCCGGACGGAAAAGTCTCCGCCGGCCGCTATCCGGTGACCCTGCGCTTCTCCAGCGACGAAGAGGAGATTTCCGAATCCGTCACGGTCTATCTGGAGGTCATTGACGCATTGCTTCCCCCCCAGACACTTCTCTACACGGAATGGTTCCACGCGGACTGCATCGCCAGCTACTACGATGTGGAAATTTTCAGTGAGAAGCACTGGGAGCTCATCGGAAAGTTTATGAAGACCGCGGCGGATAACGGCATGAACATGATTCTGACTCCGGTCTTTACTCCCCCTCTCGACACAGTGGTAGGCGGGGAACGTCCCACGGTTCAGCTGGTGGACGTAACAAAAACGGTGGAAGGGTGGAGCTTCGGCTTTGACCGGCTGAAACGCTGGTGTGATCTGGCACTGGCTTCCGGCATTACCCACTTTGAAATTTCCCATTTCTTCACCCAGTGGGGCGCCCACTGGGCCCCCAAGGTGATGGCCGATGTAAACGGAAAGCAGGAGCAGATTTTCGGATGGGACACCGAAGCAACCGGCAAGGAATATGTGGGATTTCTCCGGGCTTTCTGTGGGGAGCTGGACCGCTTCCTCAAGGAGAACGGACTGGCGGACAGAACGTATTTCCACGTGTCCGATGAGCCGTCCAGCGATCAGCTGGAAAGCTACCGCAAAACGTCGGAACTGTTGTCTGAGCTGCTGCCCGGCTATCCGGTCATCGACGCTTTGAGCGACTACAGCTTCTGCCGTGAGGGACTGGTGAAGATTCCGATTCCTGCGGTAAACCACATCGAGCCCTTTCTGGAGAATCATGTTTCTCCTCTCTGGACATACTACTGCTGCGGGCAGGGCATCGACGTTTCCAACCACTTCTTCTCCATGCCCTCCGCACGGAACCGCATTCTTGGCGAGCAGCTGTACAAATATGACATTGACGGATTCCTGCAGTGGGGGTATAATTTTTATTACTCCGCGCTGTCCAAGCGCACAATCGATCCCTATCTGGTCACCGATTCGGACGGCGCGTTCCCATCAGGAGACGCATTTATGGTTTACCCCGGGAAGGACTGTGTCGTGGAATCCCTCCGTCTGAAGGTATTTGCCGAGGCCCTGCAGGATTTGCGGGCATTCCGCCTGCTGGAAAGCCGGATCGGGAAAGAGAAGGTCATGGAACTGATCGAATCGGGAATTGAGCCCATTACATTTTCCCATTACCCCAAAGAGGAAAGCTATATTCTTCGTCTCCGGGAGGCTGTCAACGCCAAAATCCGGGAAACGAACTGACCTGATCCAGCGGAGCAGCCCGGAACCCGGGCTGCTCCGCTGGATCGCCTGTGTAAGCGGTAAGCGCAAAGGAAGGATTGAAACTGTGCTGGAACGAATGACGGAACAAACTTCACTGTGGGAACACCTGCGGGAAACGAAAAAACCGGTTTACCTCTATGGGATGGGGGACGGCGCCGTAAAAATCATGGAGGCCCTCTCCCGGTATCAAATTCCGCTGGCCGGTATTTTTGCCAGCGACGAATTTGTGCGGGGTCACTCCTTTGCCGGCTTCCCTGTCCGGCGTTACAGTCAGGTTCGGGAACGGCACGGAAGCGATTTTATCGCATTGCTGGCCTTTGCCATCAACTACGAACCCATGCTGTCGGTTCTGTCCCGCATGGAGGGGGAATGTGAATTCTACGCGCCGGATGTGCCGGTAGTCAGGACGGACGACCGGCTGTTTACTCCCGGGTATGTGGAGCAGTATGAGCAGGAGCTGGAAGAGGTGTGGGAGCATCTGGCGGATGAGCAGTCCCGCCGGGTTTTTCTGGGGACGCTCAACTACAAGGTCAGCGGAAAGATGCATTACCTGCGGGATATTACCACAGAAAAGGGCGAGGCCTGGACGGAGATTCTGCATCCCTCCGGAGATGAATTTTATGCCGATCTGGGAGCCTATACCGGAGACACTATTGAAGAATTTCTGGGTTATACCGGCGGGCGGCACGGAGGGATTCTGGCGCTGGAACCGGATGCCAGGAACTTCGCCAAGCTGACCCGTGCCATGGAATCCCGGGGGATCCCGGCAGACTGCCGCAACGTGGGAGCGTGGGACCGCCATGACACCCTTTTCTTTAAAGGGGGGAAGGGCGGACGAAATTCCCTGCTGTCAAAGGAAGGAAAAATCCCGGTGGAAGTGGATTCCCTTGACCGGCTGACAGAGGGGCGCCCCGTTGACTTTTTAAAATTCGACGTGGAGGGCGCCGAAGAAAGGGCGGTCGCAGGGGCATCCTCAACCATCCGGCAGTATGGTCCGGCCATCATCATGAGCGCCTATCACCGGAACGAGGATCTGTTTGCCCTGCCCCTCCAAATTTTGAAGCTCCGTCCGGATTATCAGGTCTTTCTCCGCCACCACCCCTACATTCCGGCGTGGGACACGAATTTTTATTTTACTCGGTTTCCGGCGGCTGTGTCTTGACGTTTTGGAGAACGTTTGATATAATTAAAAAAATTGGGCAGCCTTAATACGAGCAGGCTGTATCGTAGCGCGGAGGTTTCTCTGCGAGGAAAGTCCGGGCATCATAGGACAGGATAACTGCTAACAGCAGCCGGGGGCGACCCCAGGGCCAGTGCAACAGAAAGAAACCGCCTCTCTTTTGGGAGGTAAGGATGGAAAGGCGAGGTAAGAGCTCACCAGCGTATGCGAGAGCATACGGCTATGTAAACCCTATCCGATGCAACACCGACTGAGATGGATTCGCTGGTCCGGCGGTCTCGACGGGTGGCGTTGAGCGTTACAGGCGACTGTGCGCCAAGATAGATTACGATACACGACAGAACCCGGCTTACAGGCTTGGTCGTATGGGCTTTGCCCAGTCTTTTCTTTTTTATTGCCCGCAGATGCAGGCAAATTTACGGCTTTGAAGTCACTATCCATTCCAAATAAGAAATGAATCCAAGGTTTCTTAAAAAAAGTGTTGACAAGCCCGGCTCCCGTATGTTATACTAATCAAGCACTTGAGAAAACGCTGGTGTAGCTCAGCTGGTAGAGCAGCTGATTTGTAATCAGCAGGTCGGGGGTTCGAATCCGTCCACCAGCTCCACTTCTAAGCTGTAAAATTGAATATGGGAGATTTCCCGAGCGGCCAAAGGGGGCAGACTGTAAATCTGTTGCTTTTCAGCTTCGATGGTTCGAATCCATCATCTCCCACCAAAAATCAGTTCGCGACTTTTGTCGCGGGCTGATTTTTTTATTCAGACGGATTTGAGGGGAGCGGCATGCCTGCCGCTCCCCTTTCCATGCTGCAAGAAGTGCAGCGGGGAACCTTTTTTCCCTTTCGCTCCTTGCACTGCCGGGGCAAAAGGCGTAAGATAAACAAAACAGCCGGTTTTCAGGAGAAACAGGAGGGCCATTATGAAATTGAAGGGGAAAGTGTCCTGGTGGTTTTATGGAATCATACTGTGCGTTGCGGCAGTAACCGTGCCGCTCATCGTTGTCAGTGCATTTGCGGACCCGGACGCTGTTGCGCTGACGGTCAATTTAGCGGTATTCGCCGCCGTAGAATCATTTTGCATTTCCATTGCGGTTTGCAATTATGTTAAGTTTCAAAAGGAAGCACTGCTGATTCGATTCGGTTTTATAAAAAAGGAAATTCCCTACCGCGATATTGCCGCACTTTTGAAAACCCATAACCCTTTGTCTTCTCTTGCCGCATCGTTGGACAGAATTG
Source organism: Oscillospiraceae bacterium (assembly GCA_048358235.1). GTDB lineage: Bacteria > Bacillota > Clostridia > Oscillospirales > Ruminococcaceae > Paludihabitans. The sequence continues at coordinate 47,038 of DBGCDL010000009.1, read as the reverse complement.
AAATAAAGTGCAGGAACAACGACAGCGTTATGATCTCTGTAATGGATCCGGAGTCTTTCTTCCATGAAATCCAAAAATACAATTCGGATATCGTGATAATGTAAGCGCCCTATTTCTCACTGTTCAGACGCGGCTTAACACTGCTTTCCGCAGCTGTCAAACAGGCCGCTTTTTTCTCTCAGCTTCCGAATGTCCGGAGGAAGCTCCTCCGGTTTCATGTTCCGGGGGACAGACTCGCTCCCGGCGGCCACCGCGGTGTCATAAAACCAGCATTTATAGGTGACGGCATCCAGTGTCCGCTGAAGCTCCGCCATCTGTTTCTCTACGGCCGCCTTGCGGGAATAAAAAAGCTGCCGCCGCTGCTCCAGCGTGGAGTCCCCCTCCATATACCAGTCGATATACTGCTTGATCTCTTTAATGGAAAGGCCGCTGGCTTTCAAACATTCGATCAGCCTTAACCAGCCGAAGTCCCCCTCCTGAAACATCCGTATTCCGCCGGAACTGCGCTCCACCATGGGAAGCAGCCCCTCCTTGTCATAATACCTCAGCGTATAGGCGGAAACTCCGGCAATTGCCGCCGCCTCTCCAATGGAATAAAGCATATGAATGACCCTTCCTTTCCGGATCTTGTGCGGGTTTCCCCTGTGGAAATTCAGGCCGCGCCGGCCTGAACGGCACAAATCCAAGCTTGAGGCCTTTTTCGTTCCCGGCCTCAAAATTTTTTTCAGAAAAAGCTTGACTTATAGCTAACTCTAAGTAGTACGATGTCAATATAAGCACAGAATACCCGAAAAAGCGGTGCTTGTCAAGCGCTCTTTCAGAGACAGGTTTTCATTTCAGGCTCATTTTACATCCCCCTGCGAGCTCTTTTCTGATGTTTTGAAAGGATGGTCAGAAGTATGGATTACACCAAACTCGGAAACACGGATCTTACCGTATCCCGGCTTTGTCTGGGCTGCATGAGCTTCGGTGACCCCTCCACCAATTTTCACGCATGGACGCTGAATCCCGAAGACAGCGAAACCATTGTACGGCACGCGCTGTCGCTGGGGATCAACTTCTTTGATACGGCCAACGTCTATTCCGCAGGCACCAGCGAGGAATACCTGGGGCGGGCCATCCGGCGCAATGTCTCCCGGGACAAGGTCATCCTTGCCTCCAAAGTCTATTTCAATGAAGGACATCTTTCCAAAAAGGCAATCCACCGGGAGATTGAGGGAACATTGAAACGGCTTGGCACGGATTATCTGGATCTGTACATCATCCACCGTTTTGACTACGACACCCCGGCAGAAGAAACGATGGAGGCGCTCGACAGTCTGGTGCGGGCAGGAAAGGTGCGGGCGCTGGGTGCATCCGCCATGTACGGCTATCAGTTCTATCATTTGCAGATGGCGGCCGAAAAGGCCGGAGGAGCAAAATTCGTCTCCACGCAGAACCATTACAATCTGCTTTACCGGGAGGACGAACGGGAACTGATCCCCATCTGCCGTCAGATGAATGTTTCCCGCACCTCCTACAGTCCTCTTGCGTCCGGCAGACTTTCCCGGACGGACTGGGCCGCCGATACCCTCCGGAGCCGGACGGACAAAACCGCGGCCTCCAAATACGACGGTACCCGGGAGGAGGATTCCCTCATCGTGCGGCGGGTGGCCGAAATTGCCGAAAAATACGGCGCAACCATGACGCAGGTGGCTCTTGCGTGGCAGTTTGCCAAAGGGGTGGCCTCTCCCATCATCGGCGCCACAAAGGCGGGCTATATAGACGATGCGGCAGGCGCGCTGAATGTGCATCTGACCGGGGAGGACATTGCAGGGCTGGAGGAATTCTACCTGCCCCACAAAATTGTCGGCGCGCTGTAACCGCCCGCGCTGCTATAAGATCCGATTCCGCCGGGGCCGTAAGGCATTCCGGGAAATACAGAAAGGACGATTCTCATGAAATTCGATTTTACCTATTACAATCCCACCAAAATCTACTTCGGCAAAAACGCTCTGGACAATCTGGCGTCCGAGCTTGAACATTACGGAAAAAATATTTTGCTGGTCTACGGCGGCGGCTCGGTCAAAAAGACCGGTCTGTATGATGAAATCACAGGAATCCTGAAAGACTGCGGCAAAACAGTCTCGGAGCTGCCCGGCGTTATGTCAAACCCCACTTATGCGAAGATGATGGAGGGCGCAGCCCTCGCCCGGGAGACCGGCTCCGACCTGATTCTTGCGGTGGGAGGCGGCTCGGTCATCGACTGCTCCAAAGGGATTTCGGTTTCCGCCTACTGCGGCGGCGACCCGTGGAAAAAATACTGGGTGGATTTTGCCCCCCTGGATAACAGAATCATTCCGGTCGCCTCTGTTTTGACCATGGTGGGAACCGGCTCCGAGATGAACGGCGGCTCCGTCATCACCAACGAGGCCGAAAAAATGAAAAACGGCCGGGTATTCGGCCCTGAGGTCTATCCCAAATTCTCGATTCTGAACCCGGAATACACCTACACTGTCCCGGATTATCAGATGAAGTCCGGCATTTTTGACATCATGAGCCACCTGATGGAGCAGTATTTCTCCGGCGATGACGACAACACCTCCGACTATCTCATTGAAGGTCTGCTGCGCTCCCTGATCCACAGCACGAAAATTGCCATTCAAAATCCCCGGGATTACGAAGCGAGAAGCAACATCATGTGGGTTTCGACCATGGCTCTCAACACTGTGGTGGGCGTGTCCAAAGAGCAGGACTGGGAGGTTCACATGATCGAGCACCAGCTGGGCGCCTACACCAACTGCGCCCACGGCATGGGGCTTGCCGCCATTTCCATTCCCTACTACCGTTCTGTCTGCCCCTACGGGCTGAAAAAGTTCGCGCGGTTTGCCGTAAACGTGTGGGGCATTGCTCCGGACGGAAAGACGGAGTCCGATCTGGCGGGCGCGGGACTTGATGCACTGGAGGATTTCATCCGCTCTTCGGGAATGGTCACTTCCCTGCGGGAGCTGGGTGCCACCGAGGAAATGCTTCCGCTGATTGCCGGCTCGGCCTTCCCGGGCGGCGGGTACCGGCAGGTAGGCGCATCGGAAATTCTGGAAATTCTTAAAAACTGCTATTAATTCCCGTCAGGCAGGGGGAGCCGAAAGCTCCCCCTGTGAAGGAAAAGAGGTTTTATCCGTGAAAAACGTGTTGATTCTTTCTTCCAGTCCCAGGAAGGACGGAAATTCCGACCTGCTCTGTCAGGAGTTCTTCAAAGGCGCCCGGGAGGCCGGCCACAGTGTGGAGCTTGTCCGGATTGCCGAAAAGAAGATCGGCTACTGTCAGGCCTGTTATGCCTGCACCAGGCTTGGAAAATGCTTTCAGCAGGACGATAAATATCCGAGTGACAGAGGGAGAGAAAAGAAAGATGGAAACTGCCGCTAAAAAATGCGGACTTTCGCTCTCTGCTTACCTTAGAAAACTCGGATTGGGCAAGGAAGTTCAGGCAACCTTGCCGCAGGAATTTTACGAAGCTTACCGAGGTTTGACCTCACTTCGTGACAACTTTAAGTCGCTGCCTGACGACAGAATCAGCGACGGATTTGATTATGTCGTAAGCAAATTGTTGAAGGCTTACCACTCAATCGGTGAGCCGGAAAGCGCAAGTGATTCGCCGTGGCAGTAACAAAAATATGGGCTGTAACAGACAGCGTCAGCCGTGTTTTAAGCTATGCGGCGAACCCGGACAAGACGATTTACAGCGATATTTGCAAGGCACTTCACTACGCAAGTGACGAGAGAAAAACCGTAATCGGTGAAGAAAAAGCCATGTATGTTACAGGCGTAAACTGCACCGCAGAAACAGCTTTTGCCGAGATGAAAGCGGTACAAGAACGCTTCGATAAGACGGTCGGCAATGTGGCCTATCACGCATATCAGAGTTTTAAAACAGGAGAAGTTACACCTCAGCTTGCACACAAACTCGGCGTAGAGCTTGCAAAAAGAATGTGGGGCGACCAGTATCAAGTGCTGGTCGCTACGCACTTTAACACCGGCACATATCACAATCATTTGGTCATCAATTCGGTGAATATGTGGAACGGTAAGAAGTTTAACTGCAACGAGGGAGCATACTGGAAACTGCGTAGTATTTCCGATGAGCTTTGCAAAGAAAACGGTTTGACGGTCATTAAAAATCCTAAAGGAAAGACACCACGCAAGCTGTACTTTGCGGAAAAGAACGGTGAGCCTACCCGATACAATTTAATGCGTGAGGCGATAGATAAAGCTCTTACGATGAGTACAAATCCCAAAGCTTTCGCTTATGTTATGAAACAGCTCGGATATGTAGTCGATATAAATCCTTATCATAAATACGCCACAATTCGCTCTGTCAACAGCAAAAAAGCGACTCGTTTGTACCGCTTAGGAGAAGCCTATGACCGTGATGCAATCTATGAGCGAATGAGAGATACACTGAAAAACAACCCACAGGAAGCTTACCGCTTATACTATGAGTTTACCGAAAAAAAGAGCTTCGGTGTAACAATTCAAAAGGCGCATTTTGTTAAAGGCAACTTAAAAACCGCCAAAAAGATTACGGGTCTTAAAGCGTTGTATTTCAGATATTTGTATCTGCTCGGCGTGCTTCCGAAGAATAAAAAGCATAAGCCGTTATCGCCCGAAATGCGTGAGGCTTGCCGTTGGCTTGACCGCCACACCGCACAGGTACAGCTCATTTGCGACAATCACCTGACCGATATTTCTTCTGTGGAATCGTTTATAAAAAACGCAGATTCGGAAATAAAACTCATATCGGATTACCGCAAAATGCTCTACCGAGATATTGATTCTTGCCACGATCCCGACGAAAAAGCAAAGCTTGTTGCCAAGCGAGATGACTGCACAAAGGCTCTGGCTCAACTACGAAAGGACAAGAAAACAGCGGCAAGAATTATAGATGACAACCCCAAAATCAAAGAAAATATTCTCATTGAGGAGAATATGCGCAGCCGATATTTCGGACTAAATAAATCAAGAAAGAGAGGATACGAACGATGACAAAACGAAAATCAGATTTTACTTTACCGACTCTGGATGACCTATTTACAACGCAGGCGGAGCGTGACGACGCAAAGCTTGAGCGTGTAAAGAACATACCTCTTGACGAGCTTCACCCTTTTAAGAATCACCCATTTAAGATATTGAATAACGAAGAAATGGAGCGAATGATTGAGAGTATACGCAAGGTCGGAACGATAACTCCGGCACTTGCTAGACCTCTGCCTGACGGCGGCTATGAGTTAATCTCTGGACACAGAAGGCTTGCGGCGTGTCAGGTGCTGGGGATTGAAACAATGCCTGTAATCGTCCGTGAGATGTCAGACGATGAAGCGGTAATCGCAATGGTGGACGCAAATCTGCAAAGAGAAACAATACTGCCAAGCGAAAAAGCCTTTGCGTATAAGATGAAGCTGGAAGCGATAAAACATCAGGGCGTTACTTCTCGCCAACTTGGCGAGAAGTTGTTGAGTGTAACACAAGTGAGCAAAGACAGCGATGATAGTGAGCGACAAATCCAACGCTATATCCGCTTAACTTACTTAATTCCCGAACTGCTTTCAATGGTGGACGATAACAAAATCGCTTTCAACCCTGCGGTAGAAATCTCCTACCTTGACCGAGAAGAACAGCTCACTTTGCTTGACGCAATCAATATGAATGACTGCACACCGTCACACGCACAGAGTATCAGGCTGAAGAAAATGTCGCAAGACGGCTTGCTTACTGCCGATGCAGTCTACGCTGTTTTGTCGGAAGAAAAACCAAATCAAAAGGAACAAATCAAGCTGCCTCGTGATGAGCTTCGCAAATACTTTCCGCAAAATTACAGCGATGAGCAAATTAAACGAGATATTCTGAAAGGCTTGGATCTTTTGAAACGCCAACGAGAGCGCAACAGAGACGCTCGTTAATTCGAACTAAAGTGTACAGCGAGTGACTTTTGCAGAATGGAAAGAACTATGCCGGCAAGCTATAATAGGCTTGTCGGTGTAGGTCTTTCCTGTGATGTACAATGAAAGGAGTTAAAAACAATGGTATCAGGACACCTACAAGTTAAAAAAGGTTTTTATTATGTAGTGCTAAGCTACTATAACAACAACGGAAAACGCCGTGTGAAATACTTTTCCACGGGACTGCCCGAAAAGGGCAACAAGCGCAAAGCCGAAGCCGAACTTGCACGAATCAGAAGTGAATTTGTACCGCCGCAGGAAGTCGGCGAGCTTGCTTCCGATATGCCGTTTGCAGACTATCTGCTTGAATGGTTGGACATTGTAAAGGTGCGTGTTAAGGCAACCACATTCAGCTCTTACGAGCAAATGGTGAAATCGGTGATTGAGCCGTATTTCCGCAAGAAAGCGGTAACGCTTCAGGGATTAGAGGCAAGACACATTCAGCAATTCTATTCCGAAAAGCTGAAAACAGTCAAGCCAAACTCGGTCATTCACTATCACGCTGTTATTCATCAGGCGCTGAAATACGCAATGAAAACCGACCTTGTTACGCAGAATGTGGCAATGAAAGTGGATCGCCCGAAAAAGAATGATTATCAGCCTGTATTCCTTGATGCAGAAGAACTGCAGCATTTATTTGAAGTAGTCAAAGGAACAAAGCTGGAACTTCCTGTTTTAGTCGCCGCTTTCTACGGCTTGCGTCGTGGCGAAGTTTGCGGACTGAAATGGGACGCCATTGACTTTGAGCGTGGCACAATCACTATTAGGCACACGGTCACATCGCTGCAAGTGGACGGAAAAACAAAAATGTACGCACAGGATTCTGCAAAAACAAAATCCAGTATGCGTACACTTCCGCTTGTCGGCAGCTTTGCGGAGTATTTCAAAGAAGTGAAAGCGGCACAGGAAGTCAACAAGAAGGTCTGCGGCAACTGCTACAACTACGAATATGACGGTTATGTCTTTGTGGACGAGCTGGGAGATTTAATGCGACCGGATTATCTGACAAGCTATTTCCCACAGTATATCCAAAAGCACGGCTGTAAAAGAATGCGTTTTCACGATTTAAGACACAGTTGCGCAAGTCTGCTTCTTGCGAACGGCGTTCCGCTGAAACAAATTCAGGAGTGGCTGGGACACAGCGATTTTTCCACAACCGCTAACATCTATGCCCACCTTGACTACACTTCAAAGCTGTCCTCGGCAAAGGCAATGGTCAGCGGAATGGCACTTCCCGAATCGGTGAAATTCGGCAGCAAGTGGAGCGAAATTTCAGACGATGGCGGAAAGAACTGATTTTTAAGGTTCGAATACGCCAAAATGCCCGAAATCGTCTTGTTCTTTCCAAAAAACGGCCTGTTCTTTCCATAGTTTTGAGCCGATTTTGAGCAAACGAGCAAAAAAGAAAAGTCCAGAAAACCGCTTGTTTACTGGACTTTTTGGCGGAGAGTTAGGGATTCGAACCCTAGGTTCCTTTTGGGAACACAGCATTTCGAGTGCTGCACCTTCGACCACTCGGACAACTCTCCGTGTATGTGATTCCGCATTTCTTCCAAAAACTTTTGGAAAGAACTGACGGAAAGAACAACAAAATATTCAATTTTCGAACCGGAGAAAACCCCTGAATTTACGGGCTTTTTAAGCGGAGCAAACAGCCAACTCTACAAAAAATTTCGAGTCAGGGCCGTTATGACCACTTCGATACGCTTCCATATAAGATTATGCAGTTTTTGGGGGGAGCACAGATTTCGGGGCCTTTCACTTTTATGCAGCGGAACAGTCTGATTGCGAAAAAGACGGCTCAACGGCACTGAAAACAGGCAGATCGCCCCTTCAAACCAGTGTTTATAATTATAGCAAATGCCGCTTCCATTTGCAAGACTTTCTTCCGGATTTAACATGAATCCGCCAAAGAGCGGATCACACGTCGGGCAATCAAACAAAGACAGATGAGTGAGGCCGCCCTAAGGGCAGCCTCACTCCCGCGGCACAGCTGATGCTATCCGTCCGGCAACGGACGGATGCCCTTGCCCCGAAAAGCTTACAATGCGCATTTGGGCTTCACCGTTCAACTGTCTGACAACCCCTGCACAATTGAAAGCACATTTCAAAGAAATTCCTGCCGCAGGTTCAAATTTTGTCTGCGATTTTTTCGCCCATTTCAGAGCAGGAAAGCCGGGTCATGCCCTCGCTTATAATGTCTCCGGTACGGAATCCCGCATCCAAAACATGGTCCACTGCCGCCTCAATGGCGTCCGCCTCATGAGGCAGATGAAAGGAATACCGAAGCATCATGGCTGCGGAAAGAATCGTGCCGATGGGATTGGCCAGATTTTTTCCCGCGATGTCCGGCGCGGAACCATGAACAGGCTCATACATGCCGCAAGGGCCCTTTCCAAGGCTGGATGAGGGGATCATGCCGATGGAGCCGGTAATCATGCTGGCCTCGTCAGAAAGGATGTCGCCGAACATATTCTCGGTGACGATAACGTCAAACTGGGAAGGCTCCTTTACCAGCTGCATGGCAGCGTTGTCCACCAGGAGGTCCGCGCATTCCACATCGGGATATTCGGCCGCCACCCGGTGAAACACCGCCCGCCACAGCCGGGAGGTTTCCAGAACATTCGCCTTGTCGATGGAGGTCACTTTTTTCCGGCGCTTTCGTGCGGCATCAAAGGCAACCCGGCAGACCCGCTCAATTTCATGCTCGGTGTAGGCCATGCCGTCGCTGGCCTTCTTTTCACCACACGGCAAAATTTCCGTCCTTTTCTCGCCGAAGTATACGCCGCCGATCAGCTCCCGCACCAGAAGCAGATCAATCCCTTTTTCCACAATGGCGGGCTTCAGAGGAGAAGCTCCCGCCAGCTGGGGAAAAAGCTTCGCCGGACGCAGATTTCCATACAGTCCCAAGGCCGCACGAATCCCCAGCAACGCCGCCTCGGGGCGAATTTCCTTAGGAGTCCCGTCCCATTTGGGGCCGCCTACCGCTCCCAGAAGAACGCTGTCGCTGTTTTTGCATTTCTCCAGCATTTCGTCGGTCAGCGAGCGTCCGTACCGGTCAATGGCACAGCCTCCCGCGATCACTTCCTCATAAATAAAATGATGGCCGAAGCGCTCTGCCGTCCGATCCAGCACCTTGAGCGCTTCTGTAATAATTTCCGGGCCGATTCCGTCGCCCCGGATTACCGCAATTTTCTTTTCCACGGCAAAGCCTCCTTTGTTTGACGTGCGTGTGTTCTGCCTTCCAATACAGAGCCTGGAAGAAAACCGTTTCGCCCCTGCAATTCCCCGTTTCTGCGCATGCGGAAACGGCAGTGGGTCCGGGCCTGCGGCCCGGCCGCCGGAGGCCGTTCCCTGCGCGGGCCGCAGGAGGCCAACAGCCCGGTCAGCGGATACTGTTCAGATAGCCGCCGGCACGAATGATATTTTTGATAAATTCGGGGAATGGCCGTGCCTGATAACTTTCGTTTCGGGTGAGATTCCGGATGAGACCAGTGTCAAAGTCAATCTCCACCTGATCGCCGGACTGAATCCGGTCGCTGGCCTCCTCGCACTCCAGAATGGCAAGGCCGGTATTGATCGCGTTCCGGTAAAAAATCCGGGCAAAGCTCTTGGCGATCACACAGGAAATGCCGGAAGCCCTGATGGCAATGGGTGCGTGCTCCCGGGAGGAGCCGCATCCGAAATTCCATCCCCCCACCAGAATGTCCGAAGGCTTCACCTTCCGGACAAATTCACTGTCAATGTCCTCCATACAGTGGGACGCCAGCTCCCCATGGTCGGCCGTGTTCAGATACCGGGCGGGAATGATTACATCCGTGTCAATGTTGTCGCCGTATTTATGCGCAAACCCCTTCGTATTCATGGGCAGCTCCTCCTATTCCATGATTTCTTCCGGAGAGACAATTCTCCCTGCCACGGCAGAGGCCGCCGCTACCGCCGGACTTGCCAGATACACCTCGGAGGAAGGGTGCCCCATCCTCCCCACGAAATTCCGGTTGGTAGTGGCGACACACCGCTCCTGTTCCGCCAGAATACCCATGTGGCCCCCCAGACAGGGCCCGCAGGTGGGGGTGGAAATCACACACCCCGCATCCAGAAAGATCTCCAGATATCCGGCCTTCATGGCTTCCCGGTAAATTCTCTGGGTAGCGGGAATTACAATAACCCGTACTCCCTTGGCTGCGCGGCGCCCCTTCAGAATTTGTGCCGCTGCCGCCAGATCGGAAAGCCGTCCGTTGGTGCAGGAGCCGATCACCACCTGATCGATGAAAATCTCCCCGGCATCTGCCGCCGGGCGGGCATTTTCCGGCAGGTGGGGGAACGCCACGGTAGGCACGATCTGACTTAGGTCGATGTCGTAGGTTTTGGCGTAGACTGCATCCGGATCGGGCTGATAGGCGGTATACGGGCGGTCTCCATGCTCCCGGAGATATTGCCCGGTAATCTCATCCACCGGAAAAATTCCGTTTTTGGCGCCCGCTTCAATGGCCATGTTCGCCATGGTGAGCCGGTCGTCCATGGACAGGCAGGACACCCCTTCGCCGGTAAATTCCATGGACTGATAGAGCGCTCCGTCCACCCCGATCCGGCCGATGATGGAAAGAATTACATCCTTGCCGCTGACCCACCGGGAAAGCCTCCCCGTCAGCCGGAACCGGATGGCTTCCGGCACCTTGAACCAAAGCTCCCCGGTCGCCATTCCCGCCGCAAGATCGGTAGACCCCACGCCGGTGGAAAAAGCCCCCAGCGCCCCGTAGGTGCAGGTATGGGAGTCCGCGCCGATGACCAGCTCCCCCGCCGTGACAAGCCCTTTTTCCGGAAGGAGGGCGTGCTCAATGCCCATCTCGCCCACGTCAAAAAAGTGGGCAATATCGTATTTTCCGGCAAAGGTGCGGCATTGCCGGCATTGCCCGGCCGCCTTGATGTCCTTGTTGGGGGTGAAGTGATCCATCACCAGCGCAATCTTTTCCCGGTCAAAAACCCCGGTAAAGCCCGCCTTTTCAAATTCGTTGATGGCTACGGGAGAGGTGATGTCATTTCCCAGCGCCAGATCCAGCTTTGCCATAATCAGCTGCCCCGGCTCCACGGTGTCCAGCCCGGCGTGTGCCGCCAGAATTTTTTGAGACATGGTCATTCCCATACTTGTTCCTCCTTCGCTGCCGCAAACGGAATCATCCGTTTTTCCTTCCCCGGTTGATGGCGGAAACCAGGCCGTTGACCGAAGCCGCCATGATATCCTCGTGTACGCCCGCTCCCCAGCTTACGCTTCCGTCGTTCCAGGCAATGCCCACATAAGCCACCGCCTGGGAATTGGAGCCCTGCTGCAGGGCGTGCTCCTTATAGGTGATGATGGTGTAATCCAGATGAAGCTCCGCCTTCAGGGCATTGCTCACCGCGTCCAGACGGCCGTTGCCCACCGCCGAGCAGATCCGGGGCGTGCCGTCTCCGGTATTGACGGTAATGGTGGCGGTCAGAGGGCTCCGGGAGGTGGCACCCTGACGGAAATGCGCCTCCACCACGTCAATGGGGCTGAAATTGTTGATATACTGGTTTTCAAAGATGGCGCATACCTCTTTGGGCGTCAGCTCCTTATGCTGACGGTCGGAAATTCCCTTGACGGTATAACCGAAATCCTCCCGCATTTTCGGGGGAAGATCATAGCCGAATTTCCGCTCCATGAGATAGCCGATGCCGCCCTTGCCCGACTGGCTGTTGATCCGGATCACGTCGCCGTCGTATTCCCTGCCGATATCCTTGGGGTCGATGGGCAGATAAGGCACATTCCAGTGCTCGCAGGCATGTTCCTCCCGCCACTTCATTCCCTTGGCAATGGCATCCTGATGAGAGCCGGAAAAGGCCGCAAATACCAGTGCGCCGCCGTAGGGCTGCCGTTCGTAGACCTTCATTCCCGTCATCCGCTCATAGGTATCCACGATTTCGGGCATATTCTCCAGGTTGAGCCCCGGGTCAACGCCCTGGGAATACATATTCAGCGCCAGTGTAATGATATCCACGTTTCCGGTGCGCTCGCCGTTTCCGAAGAGCGTGCCCTCCACCCGGTCAGCTCCGGCCAGCAGCCCCATTTCCGTGTCCGCCACCGCACAGCCCCGGTCATTGTGGGGATGGAGGGAAACGATGACGTTTTCCCGGAAATTCAGGTGGTCGCACATATATTCCACCTGATTGGCGTAAACGTGGGGCATGGAAACGGAAACCGTCACCGGCAGGTTGATGATCACCGGCTTTTCGGGAGCAGGCTTCCATACGTCCAGCACCGCGTTGCAGATTTCCAGCGCAAAGTCCATCTCGGTTCCGGTAAAGCTTTCCGGGGAATATTCAAAGCGGAGGTCGCTGTCCGAGGTTTTGGCCGCATCGAGGAACATCCGGGCGCCGTCCACGGCAATTTGAATGATTTCCTCCCGGCTCTTGTGAAAGACCTGTTCCCGCTGGGCGGCAGACGTGGAGTTATAGAGGTGGACAATGGCCTTTTTACAGCCCTTCAGCGCGTCGAAGGTCTTTTTGATAATGTGCTCTCTGGACTGGGTCAGTACCTGAACCGTCACATCGTCGGGAATCAGATCCTGCTCAATCAGCGCACGGAGAAATTCATATTCGGTATCCGACGCCGCGGGGAACCCCACTTCAATCTCCTTGAAGCCAAGCTTGACGAGGAACTGAAAGAACTCCAGCTTTTCCTCAAGACTCATGGGAATAATCAGGGACTGGTTTCCGTCCCGCAAATCAACGCTGCACCAGACGGGCGGCTTTTCCACATGATCCCGGCTGGCCCATTTCATAGGGGCGGCAGGGGGTTCGAAATAACCGATGGTGTACTTCTGTGTGTTTTTCATTGCTGCTTCCTCACTTTCCGGCGGCTTTTTCCGCTGCGTATTGGGTTGAGGAGACAAAAAAAGCCTTCGTCTCCTGCTGGTTTTGCAAGAGACGAAAGCTGCAGCTTCCGCGGTACCACTCTTCTTGGCGCGGCCGAAACAGCCTGCACCCACTCTGCCGTATCAGCCCGAAGGCGAATACTCTCCCTTGGTAACGGTGGGAAACCCGTTCCTTCCTACTTGGGACACGAAAAAGCGCCTGTTCAGAGGACTGCTCGGGGGACAGTTGATTCATTCCGGGCACCGCCTCGCACCAGCCGGCGGCTCTCTGAAGCTCCTGCAAAGGAATCTTGATCCCTGTCATCGCATTTGTTGTAATGTATTATAGTCGCTCTCCCATGGTTTGTCAATCCGTTTTTGCAAAATTTTACAAACAAGGGGTTTCGTCACCGGGAAAAGCAAGCGGGCAAAGGGGCCCGGGGAGAGAACCGGCAAACAGAATGTCCAGCTGGTGCAGGGCACGGGTCATAGCCACATACAAAAGCTTCATATCCAGATCGCTCTGGGGGGAATAAACCTCCCCGTCCCACAGGATCACGCCGTCAAACTCCAGTCCCTTCGCCAGATAGCAGGTCATGGCGCAGATTCCGCCGTCATACCGCTCATTGTCCTCGGAAATCAGCTCCAGCGCAGCGCCCCGCTCCCGGAGAGCGGCCGCCATTTCCCGGCTGTCTTCCGAAGACTTGCAGATTACCGCCACCGAACGGTACTCTTTCTGCCGGTACTCCTCCAAAAGAGCGCAGATTTTATCCGCGCATTCCTCCCGGGAGACGGAAAAGGCCCGCACCGGGCCGCCGTGGCGGATAACCGGTTTTCCCTCGTCCAACCCCAGATGCCGGGAGATCCGGTTGGCGGCCTCCATGATTTCGATGGTGGTACGGTAGCTTTTTTCCAGCCGGAGAATGCCGCATTCCCCGCCGAATACCTGATCCCGCACCGGCTCCCATGCAGAGACGGCACGGTAGCCGTAAATCCCCTGGGTCAGGTCGCCGAAAATGGAAAAGGTGGATTTGCAGAGGATTTTTTTCAGCACAAAAAAGTGAAACAGTCCGAAATCCTGCGCCTCGTCCACCACCGTGTGGGCAAAGGCGGAAAACCTTCCGCTGCCGGTCAGCAGCAGCTTCAGGTACAAAAGGGCGGGAACATCCTCAAATTCCACGGTCTTCCGGTTCACGTCCCGGAGAGTGCTCTTCTGCAGCCGGGCAATCCTGTCCCCGTCCGTGTCCCCCGTGTACCGGGGGGCTGTCTGGAGAAACTTTTTATAGAGGCCCAGCACCTTCACAGAGCTCACATTGAGATACTTTTTCAGTGCTTTGGAAAATCCGGACTGCTGCTGCTTCAGCGTGTCCATCTGCAGGGCCGCCAGCCGGTCGGATTCCGCTTTGGACTCGGTTCCGTTTCCCCGGAAATGCTCCTTGATCCGGCTGTAAAGAGCGGCGTCATGGGTCAGGGAAGCGGAAAGCGCCTGTACTGTCATCTGCACCCGGGTAAAAAGATCTTCCGCCGGATAGGATTTCAGGCGGGACAGCACCTCCTCCTTCGTAAGCACCGGAAAGCCGTTGACCACCAGCCCCTCCCCGGAGGGAAGCTCGTTCTCAAAGCAGTCAAAAAAGCGATCCAGCGCATCCCGATAGGCCAAAGAGGTCTTATAGGCAAGAAAATCATCCGGAGGAGAGCCTGCGATAGCCTGCCGGAGAGTGAGTGCCGGGTCCTGAATGGTAAAGCTTTCCCCGATAAAATCCCGGGCAAATTCCTCATAAGTAAGCTGTCCTGCATTGCCCACGTCCAGGTCGGGGAGAACACTGGAAATATAGTTGATGAAAAACTTGTTGGGTCCGATGACCAGAAACTGTTCCCCCTGATACTGCCTGCTGTAGTTGTACACCAGATAGGCGATCCGGTGGAGGGCCACGGTGGTCTTTCCGGAGCCGGCCACCCCCTGCACAATGAGGGTGGTTCCCAGCGGCTTGCGGATGATGTCGTTCTGCTCCTTCTGAATGGAGGCAACGATATTTTTCAGACGGCTGTCCGCGCTGGCGCCCAGATAGGGACGGAGCAGCTCATCATCCGAAACGGAATCCACGTCGAAAATGCTGACCAGTTCCCCGTTTTCAATGATAATCTGCCGCTTCAGCCGCAGCTCGCCCGAAATGGCCCCATCGGGGGCATCGTAGGAAGCCTGCCCCAGATTGCTGTTGTAATAGAGGGAAGAGACCGGCGCCCGCCAGTCGGTGATGAGCATTTCGCTGTTCCGGTCGTACAGCCCCATCTTGCCGATGTAAAGGGGCTCCCCGCTCCCATCCTCCCGCCGGAAATCAATCCGGGCAAAGTAGGGCTTCCCCAACCCGGTTTTCATGTTTTTGATCTTGGTGCCGTACAGGGACATCATGTTTTCCAGCAGCCGGGGATCGTCGCCATATTTTTTGACCAGCCCGCCGAAGATTTTCTCGGTGCGGGAAAGAATTTCCGCCATTTCCTCCTTGGTGAATTCCAGACGCTGCCGCTCCGTTTCCATGGGAGATCCGCTCATGATGTTCCTCCTTTTTTCCTTAGCCGTTTTAGCCCCCGGTCCATGCCCTCAAGCCGGAGATCCTTCCAAAAAATGTGTGGCCTTTCAGCATAGCACACTCTCTGACAAAAATCAATTTTTTCAGGAAATTTCCTCCTGCAAAAAAATTAAGCGCAGGCTTTTCCCAAAGCCTGCGCCATTGGGATTTTCAGCGGACACTGTCCCTTGAGCCGGACAGCGTCCCTTCCTATTGCATCAGGAGGCCTGACGGGAGGCAAACTGGGAGTTGTAGAGGTCCGTGTAGAATCCGCCCCGGGCCATCAGCTCCTGGTGATTGCCCTGTTCCACAATATCGCCGTCCCGAAGAACGAGAATCAGGTCAGCGTCCTTGATGGTGGAGAGCCGGTGGGCAATGACGAAGCTGGTACGCCCCTTCATCAGCCGAACCAGTGCTTTCTGGATCAGCAGTTCGGTACGGGTGTCTACAGAGCTGGTGGCCTCATCCAGAATCAGGATGGAGGGATTGCTGATAAACGCCCGGGCAATGGTAAGAAGCTGCTTCTGACCGCCGGAAACGTTGCTGGCTTCCTCATTCAGCACCATGTCATAGCCGTCCGGCAGGGTTTTGATAAAGTGATCGGCGCAGGCGAACTTGGCCGCTTCGTGGATTTTTTCCTCCGTGGGCGGGTTCTTGCTTCCGTAGGCGATGTTTTCCCGGATGGTGCCTTTAAAGAGCCATGTGTCCTGCAAAACCATGCCGAATATGTCATGAAGGTCATCCCGCTTCATGTCCCGGATGTCCACGCCGTCCACCTTGATGGAACCGCCGTTTACGTCGTAAAAGCGCATGAGAAGATTGATGATGGTCGTTTTCCCCGCGCCCGTAGGGCCTACAATGGCTACCTTCTGACCGCTTCGGATGGAAACATTCAGATCGGTAATCAGCGTGCGGTCGGGAGTATAGCCGAACCGGACATGCTCCATTTCCACATTTCCCTGTACGGTTTCAATTTTGCGGGAAGGTCTGGGATCGGGAACCTCCTCCGGTTCGTCCAGAACACCGAAAACACGCTCGGCGGCAGCCACAGTGGACTGGAGGATATTCATGATCTGCGCCACTTGCCCCATAGGCTGGGTAAACTGCTTCACGTACTGCATCATGGCCTGAATATTGCCGACGGTAATGACGCCCCGGATCGCAAACACGCCGCTGACGCAGAGCACCAGTACATACCCGATGTTGCCGATAAAATTAATCAGCGGGGGCATAATGCTGGAAAGGAACTGGGACTTCATTCCGAAGGTATACAGTTCCTCATTGATGGCCTGAAACTCGGAAATCCCCTTTTTCTCCCGGTTAAATACCTTGACCACACTGTGGCCGCTGTACATTTCCTCCACGTAGCCGTTCATTTTTCCCAGAGTGACCTGATTGCCGATAAAATATTTCTGGGAACGCTTTACCACGGCCTGGGAGGAAAGGATGCTAAGGGGAAACACCACCAGCGTAATCAGAGTCAGCCACGGGCTGATGGAAAACATCATAATTAAGATGCCGATGATGGTGCAGGCGCTGGTAATCAGCTGGGTAATGACCTGCTGAAAGGCCGTGGACATGGCGTCCACGTCGTTGGTGATTTTCGAGAGAATCTCGCCGTTGGTGTTGGTGTCAAAATAGTTGAGGGGCAGGCGGTTGATCTTTTCGTCCACCTGTTTGCGGAGATGGTACATCGTCCGCTGGGAAAGCTTCGACATATAAAAGCTCTGGAGAAAATTGAACACCTGTGCCAGCACGTAAATCCCCAGCAGAAAAAGCAGTACCTTTCCCACGTAGCCCAGATTGATTCCGCCGGTGCCGGCGGCAATCCGGCGGGCTCCCTCAAACAGCTCCGTTGTGACAAGTCCCAGAATGCTGGGAGCCAAAATGGTGAAAACAACGCTTAAAACCACCAGCACCAGTACAAAAATCAAAAGTGCCCGATGGGGCTTCAGATAGGAGAGGAGACGCTTGATGGTGCCTTTAAAATCCTTGGGCTTTTCCGTGCCCCCGGCATGAGGGCCGCCGCCCATTCCATGACCTCCCGGCATACTACATCTCCTCCTTTGAAAGCTGGCTTTCCACAATCTCCCGGTAGACCGGACAATGCTCCAGAAGCTCCCGGTGAGTGCCGATGCCGCTGATCTGGCCGTCGTCCAGAACCACAATCCGGTCGG
The DNA here is from genome assembly GCA_048358235.1 of Oscillospiraceae bacterium. Taxonomy (GTDB): domain Bacteria; phylum Bacillota; class Clostridia; order Oscillospirales; family Ruminococcaceae; genus Paludihabitans. Next base: position 29,447 of record DBGCDL010000009.1, on the reverse strand, counting down.
CATCCAAAATGGTGCTGACCCGCTGGGCCACAATAAATACAGTGGACTCCCGGGTTTCGCTTTTCAGCGCACCCCGGAGCGCAGCGTCCGTTTTGAAATCGAGGGCGGAAAAGCTGTCGTCAAAAATATAGATTTCCGGCTTTTTTACCAGCGCCCGGGCAATGGCAAGACGCTGCTTCTGGCCGCCCGACACGTTTTTCCCCCCTTGGGAGATATGTTCCTCCATGCCCTCCGGCTTTGCCCGGATAAAATCGGCGGCCTGCGCGATTTCGGCCGCGTGCCAGAGCTCCTCCTCGGTGGCGTCCTCTCTGCCGAACCGGAGATTTTCTCCGATGGTACCGGAAAACAGCACTCCCTTCTGGGGAACAAATCCGATTTTATCCCGAAGCTCTTCCTGGGAATAGTCCCGGACATCAATTCCGTCCACCAGAATTTCCCCTTCCGTCACATCGTAAAGCCGGGGGATGAGGTTGATGATGGTGGATTTTCCGGACCCGGTGCTTCCGATAAAAGCGGTGGTCTGGCCGGGACAGGCGGTAAAGCTGATGTTCTTCAGAACGGCCTCATCGGCGTTGGGATAGGAAAAACTCACGCTGCGAAATTCCACATAACCCTTGCGGTCAGCGGAAACTTCCGGTTTTTCCCCGTCGGAAACGGAGGGTTCCGTATCCAGCACCTCATTGATCCGGTTGGCGGAAACCACCGCCCGGGGAAGCATGACGAAAATCATGGACATCATGGTCAGCGACATCATGATGAGCATGACATACTGGGTAAAGGCAACCAGCTGGCCCACCTCCAGCGTTCCCTCCGCAATGTTTCCTGCGCCGGCCCAGGTGATGGCAACCGCGGCCACATTCATAATGAGCATCAAAAGGGGCATCAGACCGCCCATGATCCGCTGTACCCGGATGGTGGTTCTGGTCAGATCCTCATTGGCATCGTCAAAGCGTCTGATCTCGTAGTCGGTTTTCAAAAATGCCTTGACCACCCGCATACCGGTCAGGTTTTCCCGGGTAATCCGGTTGAGCCTGTCGATTTTCTCCTGCATGGAGTGAAACAGGGGCATTCCCTTTTTCGCCACAAAAGCAATGGCCAGCACCACCAGCGGCATTGCCATCAGCACATAGACTGCCAGAGCGCTGTCCGTGGCAAACGCCATCACCAGACCGCCGATGCACATAATGGGCGCCATGACCACAATCCGCAGAAACATCACCGTAAAGTTCTGAATCTGGGTGATGTCATTGGTTGTCCGGGTAATCATGGAGGAGGTGCCGAACCGGTCAAATTCCTGAAGGGAAAACTGCTCGGCCTTGTCAAAGACTTTCCTGCGCAGATCCCGGGAAATGCCAGCGCTGATTTTGGCGGAAAAGTAACCGATTCCAACCACTGCCGCAAATTCCGCAATCACTACCAAAAGCATGACCGCTGCCCGGAGAATGACATCTCTGTAGTCTTTGTTGACAATACTGACATCAATAATATTTTGCATCAGCGCCGGGAGAAGCAGCTCCGCAAAGCTCTGAATCCCGATCAGCGCCACCGTGACCAGGATAATCCCCACAAAGGGCCTGTAGTGCCGGAACATTTTTATCATCCGGAAAGTCTCCTTTTCGTTTTGGTTCGAATTGATGGGGGCGTACCCCGCGTGCCGGATTTCACTGCCGCCGTCCTTCCGGAAGAGACTGCTTTTTCGGCGGAGCCGTCACAATACGGCAGTCATTATTATAGGTGGCTGCCGGTTCATTGTCAATTATCCTGCCCATTTTTTTACAGTGCATTCATGGAAAGTTAAGAAGCGAAATCCCTGCCTGAACAGGAAAGCACGGGCCGCAAAACGCAGCCCGTGCTTTGACGAAAAGGGAATTACAGACTTTCGAGAATCTTTTCCACCCGCTTCAGCTCGCTGCGGATTTTGAGCCGCTGAGGGCATTTCCGTTCGCAGTAGCCACAGTTTGCGCAGGCGTCCGAGCAGGCGCCGGGCTTTTCGGGATCGTCACGGTATTCCCGGAACGCTTTGGCGGCGGTTTCCTTCAGGCCGTAAACATTGTAATAGGTGTATGCCTGGAAAATACGGGGGATTTCAATGCCCTTGGGGCATGGCTGGCAGTAGCCGCAGCCGGTGCAGTAAAGCTCGGAAAACTTTTTGACGTTTTCCAGTGCCAGAGCGATTTCCGACCATTCCTCGGGGGTCATGGGAGTTTCGTCGGAGGCCACAGCGGCATTTTTCTCCACCATGTCCAGCGTCTCCATGCCGGAAAGCGCACAGGACACGTTGGGGTTGCCCAGCACAAAGCGGAAGGCAAGCTCATAGGTGGCAATGGACTTCTTTCCGGTGAGCTTTTTGTAAAGCTCGGTGGGGGCAGCCAGCCGTCCGCCGCCCACCGGGCCCATAACCACTACGCCGAGACCTTTGGAGGCCACATAGGAGATCATTTCCTCGTTGGCGCGATCCAGCAGGTTGTACTGGAGAAGAATGGTTTCCAGTTCGGGAGCGGTATCCACAATATGGCGGATTGCCTCGGGCTCGTCGTGGAAGGAGAAGGAGATGTGGCGGATTTTTCCTTCCGCCTTCAGCAGCTTCGCCTCTTCAATCAGTCCCAGCGGCATAATTTTTTCGTCGAACACCTTCCGGTTGATTCCCCAGAAATGGTAAAAATCCACCCATTCCGTATCCAGCTTCTTCAAGCTTTTTTCCAGCTGGTTCCGAAAGTCCTCCCGGCTGTTGATCTTGTCCATCGGGCATTTGGTGGAGATCATCACCTTGTCGCGCATGGGCTTGAGGGCCTTTCCCACGGCAATTTCACTGTTCTCGTGGCAGTAGAAGAAGGCCGTGTCAAAATAGTTGACGCCAAGCTCCACCGCGCGGCGGAGCATCGCATCCGTTTTTTCCTGATCCACGGTAAATACCCCGTCCCGCTCGATCTCGGGGAGTCTCATGCAGCCAAAGCCCAGTGCGGAGATCATTGCGCCGGTGTTTCCAAATTTACGGTATTGCATCCTGATACATCCTTTCAAAATAAGCAGCGTTATGAAATGGCTCTTTGCAAAAAGGGAAAAGCAGTAACAAAAAAACTGGGAAACCACTTGATTTATGGCGAATATGTAACTAAAATGTCACTAAAGGGAACTAGCATTATGGGTAGGATCCGATCAGCTGTGCTGTGCCCTTACAGTGGAAGGAACTCTCCGTTCCAACGAAAGATTCTTCGATTCCGCATCCATGGACTGTATGGTATAATGGATCAGGGCAGGCACGGCGGAGTGCTTCCTGCAGAAATTGGAGACGACCCGCTCTACCGCGATCTGGGCACTGGCGGCATTCTGCGCTGACAGAAGCATTACATACTGGGACGTGCTGTAGCGGGAAACCACATCGCTTTTCCGCAGGGTATCCAGCAGAATGGTCAGAAGGCGGTTCATGGCGTCGGCCTGCTTTTCCTGGGGCAGAGAGCGGCTGGAAAGATCCGTCATGGTGAGCAGAACAACGTAAACCCGCTTGTCGCTGCGCGCCGCCATCCGTTCCTGCAGCCGGTAAATCTGCTTAAAGGAGCTGTACTCACAGAAAAAAGCTCCCTCGGAACCGGCCGGTTCCTTCAGATCGCTGCGGATGTCGGAGAGATCCGTGGTGGTATGCTGCTCCGACTCCTCGATTTTTTCGGCCAGAGTCCGGAGCTTCTCCGAAAGGTTTACTCCCAGCTTGGTAAAAAACAGCTCTTTCACGTAAGCGTAATGTTCCAGTGCCGCTTTCCCCTGGGAGTTGTTCCACAGGGAAAGAATCAGATTGTAATTCAGCTCTTCCTCCAGCGGCTCAAGAATCAGTGCCTTGCGGCAGTAATCGGAAACCTCTCCGTAGCGCTTCCGTTCCTTCAGAATCTCACAAAGGGCCAGAACGCTTCGCAGGTAGAGGGACTGATAATAGGCGCTCAAAGGAATCACCCATTCCTCGGAAGCACATTTCGGAAGAAACTCTCCCTTATAGAGGCCCACCGCTTTTTTCAGGAGCAGTTCCTTTTCGCTGTCGGCGTTGTCTTTGGGAAGGGCGGCCTTGCACAGCTGCTCGAATTCCACCGCGTCGATGACACAGGTGATTTCCGGATTCCAGCGGTAGGTTCCGTTCTTCACGATGAAGCATTCCCTGTAATAGGGGAACCCGTCCTCCTTCAGCATGCTCCGCACCCGGTAAACCAGCGTTTTCAGGGCATTTGCCGGATCGTCCCGCTCATTGTCGGGCCACAGGATCTCCAGCAGCTCGCTGACGGGAACGTTCGTGCTGGGATGGAGCATAAGATAAGCCAGAAGGCTGGACATTTTGCGGCTGCCGTTCAGCTTTCCGGTAATGGAGCTGGGGCCGGCCTCAAACCGAAAATCGCCGAACATGGCGGCAGTGACAGGCAGGTAGCCTTCCCAGCTTTTTCGATCACTCATGGAATTTCGCCTCTTTCTGTATCCCCCTGACGGGGAGAATGGAACCTGCACCGGAGAAACGAAGGAGATCCGTTTCATTGAATAAGCCCAAAATCTGTGCTATGATAGCATAAAAAGTCTGTTTTGCGCTCCGCGGCACAGGCTTCCCGTAAAAACGCAGTCCCCCCCGGAAAGCGAAGGGGCAGGGCAGCACAGCCGCGCTTTTGCATTTTGTATTATTATAGCATTTTCCGACGGCAATGTCTATTCTTTGACGCCGGGAGACCGCTGAATTTTTCAGGTGAATTTTGCCCGGAACCGCTTTGCGGCGGATTCCCCCCGGGGCACTTTGACATAAGGAGATTGTCTGTATGCGCAAAAAACAAAATCTGTTTGTTTTCAAAAAAGCCGCTCTGTTTTTATCGGCGGCAATTCTGGCGGGGTCTTTGGCGGCCTGCCGGGGTGCATCGGTTCCTGTTATGACCGATTCCGCTCCGGAACAGTCCTCCTCCCGGCAGGAGAGCTCCTCTTCCCAAGAGGCCTCCTCCCAGGACGCACCGTCCCGGGAAGAATCCTCTTCGGCGGCTTCCTCGGAAAATTCCGCAGTTTCTTCCTCCGGTGAAACCTCTTCGGCGGCGGCCTCTTCCCAAAAGGCTGTATCCCAGCCTTCTTCCAGCCATGCCGCCGTCAGCATTGACGAAACGCCGGTTCCTTCCAATGCCAAGCCCATTCTGACCAAGGTACTGGTGCCGGAAGCGCCCGGAACCACCCAATACGAAGGCGGAAATGTAACGCTGGACGCCTCCAATGCGGCCAAGGGCTACGTCATGGTGAAATATTCCGGCGGGAACTCCAAAATCAAAATCCGGATCAGCAAGGACGGCGGCACCGTTTACACCTACAACATCAACGCCCGGGAAAGCTACGAGGTGTTCCCCCTGACAGACGGAAGCGGGAGCTATACCGTGGCGGTTTTTGAGAACGTGTCCGGCACGTCCTATTCCCAGGCCTTCGGCCAGGTCATTGACGTAACGCTGGAAAACAGCTTTCTGCCGTTTTTATATCCCAACCAGTACGTAAACTTTTCCGATTCCAGCGCAGCGGTGAAGAAGGGCGCCGAGCTGGCCGCCAAGGCCGCCGACGAAAAGGGAATTGTCACCGGCATTTACGATTACGTGGTCAAAAACATCAGCTACGATTATAAGAAAGCCTCTTCGGTAAAGTCCGGTTACCTGCCCGATGTGGACAGCACCCTTTCCACCAAAAAGGGAATCTGCTTTGACTATGCGGCTTTAATGACCGCCATGCTCCGGGCACAGAATATCCCCACCAAGCTGGTGGTGGGCTATACCGGCAAACAGTACCATGCGTGGATCAGCGTCTATCTCGAAGAAGTGGGCTGGGTGGACAACGCCATCTATTTTGACGGAAAGAGCTGGAAGCTGATGGATCCCACCTTCGCCTCCTCCGGAAAGAGCAGCGACTCCATCAAGCAGTACATTTCCAACGAGGCCAATTATCAGGCGAAATACACCTACTGAAAGGCGGGGTTCCCCCATGGCAAGTAAAAAAAGCGGACGGACGGCATCCCGGTCCGTCCTTCCTGCCCAGGATATCTCCTTTTTCTGCCTGCAGATCTCCCAGCTACTCTCCTCCGGCATTCCGCTGAGTGAGGGCTTTGACGTACTGCTGGAGGACGCCTCGGGCCCTCGGGAAAAGGCCCTTTTGGAATCCATGCGGGATCAGCTGGAGGACCGGGTTCCCCTGTCCCGGGTGCTGGAGGAGAGCGGACTGTTCCCCCCCTATGTGATCCGTATGACGGAAATCGGAGAAACCACCGGACAGCTGGATCATCTGATGCTGGAGCTGTCCCATTTTTACGACAAAGAGCATGAGTTCCGGAAAGCCCTCAAAAATGCCGTAATGTATCCCATGGCAATGGTGATTATCATGCTGACTGTGCTGTTTTTGCTGGCAACACAGGTGATGCCGGTATTTGAAGGCGTGTTTGCCCAGCTGGGCGCGGAGTTTACTCCGCTGACCCGGGGCGTGATCCGCTGGGTGGGCATCATCAGCGGAGCGGGGCTCTGTCTGACGGCGGTGCTTCTTCTGGGGCTTTTGGCAGCGTGGATTGCCGACCGGCTCCGGGGCAGCGTCTTTGCCCGGCTGAAGCAGATTTTTTTCCGCCGGAGTCCGATTTTTATCCGGCAGGATATCTCCCGGTACGCCGATATCATGGCGCTTGCCCTTCATAACGGGATGGATGTGGACGAAGGGGCTGAAATGGCACTGAAGCTGGTAGAAAACCCTGTGGCTGCCGAAAAAATCCGGAGCTCCCACGAGGCCACCGAAAACGGCACCGGCTATCCGGATGCCGTCAGGGCTGCGGGTCTCTTTACGGCCATGCAGCGGCGGATGATTCAGGTGGGCGAGCGGACGGGTGCGCTGGACGAGGCCATGGCGCGCATTGCCTCCGACTGCCGCAATCAGACAGAGGAACAGATCAGCCGGACACTTTCCCGGCTGGAGCCGGCTCTGACGGCGGCGCTTTCCGCAGCAGCCGGGGGCATTCTGATTCTGGTCATGCTTCCGCTGATCGGAATCTTGTCCTCCATCGGTTAAGGAACCTTCAGTTCCTGAAAAAAGGCAAAAGGAGAACCAGCGTATGAGTGTGTTTCATCAGAAAAGGCAGCCGGTGCCGACACTGCTGAAGGGGATCGCCTCACTGGCAGTGGCGTTGGCGGCAGTCTTTTTGCTGCTCTGCGGAGCCCGGACGGCAGCCAAAAGCTCCCGGGAAGAGGAAATCCGGGTGCTGACCCGGAACCTGCAGCGGGCGGCGGTACAGTGCTATGCGCTGGAGGGATTCTACCCGCCCAACGCCTCCTATATCCAGGAGCATCTGGGCGTGACGGTGGATGAAAACAAATATGCTGTTCACTATGAAATATTCGCTTCCAATGTGGCGCCGGAAATTACGGTTGTTCCCCGCTGAACCCCACAGTCCGGAAGCAGAAGGATGGTTATGGGTATGAATCTGCAGTTCCGCGGCAGGGGAAGAATGGCCGGCGCTTTTTCCACTGCCGTTCTTTTCTGTGCATTTGCGCTTCTTTCCCTCTCGGTTTTACTGTTCGGAGCAAAATCCTACCGGGCGGTTTCCCGCCGGATGGATCAGAATTTTACCTGCCGCACCGCCGCGGCCTACATTTCCAACAAGGTACGGCAGTATGATGTCACGGACAGCGTGTTCCTTTCCCAGATTCAGGGGATTCCCGCCCTGGCACTCACCATCCGCCTGAACGGCGGGGATTACCAGACGCTGATCTACTGCAGCGGAGGTGCCATCCGGGAATTGTTTGCCGGAAAGGATGCCGTGATTGACCCTGACAGCGGCATGGAAATCGTAAAGGCGGACGGCCTGTCGTTTGAAGAGCGGGACGGCGGAATCGCCTTTACCGTATCTGCCGACGGCACGGAACGGGAGATGTTTCTGGCGCTGCGGAGCTCCCCGGCAGAATGATTTCCCACAGACAGCAGTATGAGAAAACAAGGCGGTATGACGATGCAGAATACGAACAAATCCACTGCTTTTTGGATTGAGCTGATTCTTTCGCTGACGGCAATGGCCGTCTGCGGCGGAATTTGTCTGGTAGTCTTTGTGAAGGCGGACTCCATCAGCCGGAGAAGTCAGGCGGAAATTGAGGCCACCACCCGGATTCAGTCCGCAGCCGAACAATTCAAGGCCACAGGAGACCCCGGCATGGGAACGGAATCCGGGCTGACCGCGGGTGAGGAGAAGACCGAGTATTTTTCCGGCGACTGGTCGGAGACGGAAGATCCCGACGGCGCCGTCTACCGGCTTCGGAGGACAGTTTCCGAGTTCTCCGGGGGATTGGCGGCGGTTTCTTTCTCCATGGAGTACAATTCTCCGGACTCCGCGGGACAGGAACCTATTTTTCAGCTCACCGTAAAGAAATATCTGACCGAAGCGGAAAGAGAGGCGCTTTCATGAAAGAACGCACTTTTTCCGGCGGCGTGAACATCGGCGGGATGACGGTTCTCGTGATTTTCACGCTGCTCTGCCTCACCATATTCAGTGTGCTTTCGCTGGCCAGCGCACAGGCGGATCACCGGCTTTCCCAAAAGAGTCTGGAGCAGACCGCCCAGTATTACGCTGCCGACGGGAAGGCGGAGGAACGCCTCCGGTCAGTCAGCGAGACCTTGGCCGAAGCCGCGGAAGAAAGCGGAAACGAATCCGGATTTTGGGAAAAAGCCGCTTTCCTTCTGGGGGAAGGCTTTTCCTCCGGGGATAAGACCTTTTCTTTTCAGGAGAAAATAAACGATTCGATGAATCTATCTGTGAAATTACAGATTGTATATGGAGATCCCCCAAAAGCGGAGGTGCTCCAGTGGCAGAGCGTCAGCACCGTGGAGTATGAGATTGATGATACACTGACACTGTGGGACGGGGAATCCTAATGGGATGACCGCCGCTTCTGCGGTGCTTTCCCGGATAAAAACAACGACGGAGGTTTTGGCATGGATGTAATTCCGGTATTAAAGGGCGCGGTGGAACAGGCGGCGTCGGACATTTTTCTGATCCCCGGACTGCCCCTTTCCTATAAGGTCAACGGGCGGATTGTACAGCAGGACGAGAAGCCGGTTCCGCTGGCGGAAATCAGCGGTATGATCGGTCAGATCTACCAGCTGGCCAATCAGCGGGAGATCGAAAAGGTGGCGGACGACGGGGACGATGATTTTTCCTTCTCCGTACCCGGCGTCTCCCGGTTCCGGGTCAGCAGCTTCAAGCAGAGGGGCTCTCTTGCAGCGGTCATCCGGGTCGTTCACTTTGAACTGCCCAATTATCAGGAAATTCACATTCCCCAGAGTGTGATCGACGTGGCCGGCAAGACCAAGGGTCTCGTTCTGGTCACCGGCCCGGCAGGAAGCGGAAAGAGTACCACTCTGGCCTGCATCATTGACCAAATCAACCGCACCAAGAGCTCCCACATTATCACACTGGAGGACCCCATCGAATACCTGCACCGCCACAACAAGAGCATTGTGACCCAGCGGGAGATCGGCTCGGACAGCGAAAGCTACATCACCGGCCTGCGGGCGGCGCTGCGGCAGGCTCCCGATGTCATTCTTCTGGGAGAAATGCGGGACTACGAAACCATTAAAACCGCCATCACCGCCGCCGAAACCGGCCATCTGGTGATTTCCACCCTGCATACCATCGGTGCGTCCAATACCATTGACCGGATTATTGATGCGTTCTCCCCGGAACAGCAGCAACAGATCCGGATTCAGCTTTCCATGATTCTGGTGGCGATTTTTTCCCAGCAGCTGGTTCCTGCCGTGGGGGATACCGAGGTGCCTGCCTTTGAGACGGTGTATCTCAATGACGCCATGCGCAACATGGTGCGGGAGGCGAAAACCCATCAGATCGACGCCCTGATTCACTCCTCCACCGACGCGGGGATGGTTTCCATGGACGACAGCCTTCTGGCTCTTTTCCGGGAGGGAACCATTACCCGGGAAACCCTGCTGGCCTACTGTGAATCGGCGGATCAGATGTCCCGCCGCATCAGCAGAGATTCCCGGTAACATGGCAGAATCAGAAGAGGAACGATCCGTTTGGATCGTTCCTCTTCTGATTTTCGGAGTGACATTCAAAATGCCGGAAGCTCCTTTATCCGATTCCCTCTATCCAGCCGGGAAACGCTTCCTTCGCCGCACGGACGGCGGCACGGGTTTTTTTCCCTCCGCCGGAAAGTACCGTCAGCTTCTGAAACAGGCGGTCGGGCACGCCGTCCGGGCAGGGCTCAACGGAAAGCTTCTCCTCTACGCAGTTGACCAGCGCCGGCCCCTCTGCCAGCCGCAGAAAGCCCTTTACCCGGTCACAGCAGGGCAGCAGCGCAGAGAGCATTTCCGAAAGAAGCGCCCGGGGCATTCCTTCCCTGACGGTCATCGTGTATTTCTGGACGGAAATGTCCATGGGCGGCGGAGGAGCGCCGTCCGCCATCCCTCGGGGCGCCAGGCCGGAAAACCATTCCGGCTTCAGTTCACCAAAGGAGGTCTCCTCAATCCGGAGGCCGGGGTTGATTTCCAGCAGGGCCGCTCGCACCTTTTCAATCTGTTCCCGGGAAGCAAGGTCGGTCTTGTTGATGACAGTCAGGCTGGAGGAGGCGACCTGTCCCGTCACCGCCCGGGCCGTGGACAGTACCTTGAGGAAATTCACCGCGTCCGCAAGGCAGACGCATCCCCGGTAAACAATGGAGGAAAGAGCGGGCGCGGCATCCAGCAGATTCTGGACGGTGGTGGGATCGGAAAGGCCGGAGGTCTCGGTAATGATGCAGTCGATTCCCCGTCCGGAAAGCTCCGCGAGCGTGGATTCAAAAAAATCCGCCCGGCAGGAGCAGAAAACAGAGCCGTTGCTGATTTCCGAAAGCATGACTCCCAGCTCGGAAAGCAGAGTTCCGTCAACGCCCTCCTTCCCGAATTCATTGACTACCAGCGCCACCTTCCGGTCGGAAAACAACCGGATGAACCGCTTCAAAAAGGTGGTTTTTCCGGCGCCCAGAAAGCCGGTTACCAGATACAGATCGGTCATGGGTACTCTCCTTTTCTTGGCTCCCGCCAAAAGGCCGCCTGCCCGGATAAGCAATCCCCTGCCTTGCGGCAGGGGATCGGCAGGGGCGTTTACAGGTATTCGTTAATGGCGTTTTCCAGCTCTTCCTTGGTGGGAATGATGGAAGAAAATTTCAGCTGGCCGTTGATATAAATGGAGGGAAGCTGCTTTACTCCCACCTTTTTGCAGCGGGCAATGTTTTCTTTCAGGGTGAATTTATACTCCACAAGGTCGATCTTATCGCCGTAGGTGTCCTTGGCCTGATTGGCGGCGCCCATCATATACTGGCAGGCCGCACAGGTGGCGGAATCCAGAGTGAACACTTCCATCAGGGGCTTTTTCAGGTTGGCATAGTCGGGAAGCTCAACCTCGATATCGTCCTCGACGGCCACGTAGTTCTTGAGCATTTCACGGCATTCTTCCGGATGAAGCACCGCCTGGGAAACGGCAATGCCGTTTTCAATCGGAACATCAAAGGGCATGTCGCAGCCGGGGGCAATAATCAGGTTGGTAACATCGCCGATTTTGTCAATCAGATCCACAACGAACTTCATATTATCCTGTTGGGTGCCGTGGAGCATGATGGAAGTCAGCGGAATATTGCCGCCGATGGCCACATTGTAACGGTCTGTAATCTCCTTGGCGGCGATCAAATCCACGTTTTCGTCCACGGAGATGGAGTCGGGCGTGGTTTTGCACATTTCTTCGATGTTGCGGGTGGCGTTTCCGCAGACGAAGAAGGAGGAGAAGGCTCCCCGGGAGCGGATGTAGTCAAAAATCTTGGTGAAGGGTGCCGCCATAAAGTCCTCAAAATGGGCGGCGGAAATCTGGGAAATCAGCGGGTCAACCACGGCAATGACATCCATGCCGGCGTCCAGATAATATCCGGACATCTTTACCGCGATTTCGGCGCAGTAATCCAGCAGCTCTTTCACGGTGTCCTCGTCATCGAACATATCCATAAAAATATCGTTGCCGCGCAGATGGGAGGCCAGTGTGAAGGGGCCGCAGATCAGGCCGTACAACGCGGTGGTTTCTCCCACGGCAGACTTCATCCGGCGCATGACATCCAGCACCATGGGAATCCGTCCGTCTGTGGCTTTCGGAATGGTGCATTTGCAGGGAACAACCAGCTCGTTCTCCAGCGGATGGGTGCATACGGTGGGAGGGCCGTTTTTGGTCCACACCAGATTGCAGCCGAGGCACTCCGCCTCCAGCTGAAGATCAAATACAACCGGCTGTCCGTCGGGTTTATAAAGCTCATTGACCTTGATGAGGGACTCAAACAGCTTGTCGCCGTCCTTGAGCACTTCTTCTGCATCATAGCCGGCCAGCTTTCCGGCATGTACGCCCGCAAAGGGAACCCAAGGGGCACGAGCCGCTTTTTCATGGCGAAGCGTTTGGAACAAATAATCTTTTGGCAGCATTGGTTCATTCTCCTTTTTTGTTTTACTATGGCCGCGCCAAAAGGGAAATCCGCTTTTGGCGATACTTTCTTTGCATTTTCATTATAGAAGGAAAAGGGGGCCGAAAGATAGAAAAATAACGCCTTTTTTGGTAGCGGATTATTCTCTTTGGCCGTCCGGGGCAGGATTCCCCATAAAGCAAACCGATTGAAAACAAAAAACAGGCCTCCGGAAATCCCCTTCCGGTTCCGGCGCCGCCGGCGGCCCCTTTTCCGTTTGGTTCCGGCACCGGCTTTTTCCCGAAAGGCTCAAAAAAATTCTCCTTTCTGTACAGAAAGGAGAATTTTGGTTCACAACAGGAAAAATCCTGCAATTAGGCGAGGCAGTATTCCAGTGCGCAGTCCGCTGCAGAAGCAGCATCGGGAGTGTAGCAGTCAGCACCGATGGAATCGCAGAAGTGCTGGGTGATGGGAGCGCCGCCCACCATGATCTTTACCTTGTCGCGGATGCCTTCCTGCTCGGCCAGCTCCACAACGGCTTTCATCTCGTTCATGGTGGTGGTCAGAAGAGCGGAGCAAGCGATAATGTTGGCATTGTTCTCTTTCGCGGCAGCAACATACTGCTCAGCGGAAACATCAACGCCCAGATCAACGATTTTCAGGCCTTTGCCTTCCATCATCATCTTAACCAGGTTTTTACCGATGTCGTGCAGGTCGCCTTTTACGGTGTCGATTACAACGGTGCCTTTTTCCTCAACGCCCGCTTCTACCAGATAAGGACGGAGAATCTGGGTACCCATGTTCATTGCACGTGCGGCAATCAGAACCTCGGGAACGAATACTTCGTTATTTTTGAACTTTTCACCAACGATGGACATACCATCCAGAAGGCCCTGCTCCAGAATATCTTTTGCGGGAATGCCTTCCTCGATTGCCTGGGCAACCAGCTCCTTGACCTTAGGAGCTCTGCCCTGCTGCAGGAAAGAACTGATGTCAGCTAAAATACTCATAATTTTTGTCCTCACAATCTCTCTCAAACTAAGTGCGTGAACGGTACATTACCTTGACTTTATTCTACAGGCACGCCTTGGTATTTTCAAGCAAAATATTATGATTTTTAGTAATTTTTTGAGACAAACCGGAAATTTTCCAACGCCGCACCGGTTTGTCCCAAAAAAGTGTCCGCCATCATTCGTCCTGTGCCGCCGCGGGGCCGTAGTAGACGGTCAGCAGATCCACCACGGCGCCATAGCTGCGGATTCCAAGCTCCTGACCGTAATTTTTCAGCCGCTGGTCGTTCATTCCCGAGGCCGCTTTGGAGATCCAGTTGGTATGCGCCTTCCAGTATTCGTTCACATTCGCCATGTCCGCCCGCACTTCCGGCGAAAGGGTGCTGTAGACCTCCCGCCATTTGGCCTCATCGGCCTGAATCAGGGCGTTGTTCAGATAGACATACCCCAGCATGTAGCCCGAATAGCGGTAGGCTGCGGAATCGCTTTCCAGACTGACCAGAACCGCCACAAAGTTGGCTTCCTGCTCGGAGGCCACGTTTCGCTGGTGAGCCAGCTCATGGGCAATGGTGGCCGGACGGTCCGACGCGGGGCTGTGGTTGTTGAAGTTCGATTCCCCAAGCCACGGGAAATAGTAGCCGGTGCAGTCCAGATAGCTTAGAATTTCCGACAGAAAGAACGGCTTCGGCCGGAACACCTTTCCGGAAAGGCAGGGAATCTTTTCCTCAATTCCCGTATACAGGTCGGCACTGTCCGCAATCACCTGCTTCATGTCCTCGGCGAAAAGCCCCTTTTCATCCCGCCTGACCTCCTTCCCGGCGGCGTTCAGACCCCGGGCGAAATAACGGGCGGTTTGGTACAGCTGCTCCACAGTGGGGGCGGCGGCATGAATTCCGCTTTTTTCCTGAAAGGTGTCCGTGTAATAGTTGATGCCCCAATGGCAGACAAACATGGTGTAGGCGGTGAGGGCCGCCGCCCCGAGGGCCAGCCCTCGCCGGAGAAGCAGTGCCGTCCGGTTCCCCTTCTGCCGTCTGGCGGCAAGAACTGCTTTCACCAGAAAGATCACTGCTCCGATGATGACAAGGTAAATGACAATTTCGGAGACGGAAAAGGGAAACAGATTGCAAAACGAAGCCAGCGCCGTTTTTACGGGGGAAGTGACGTTTTCCGCCAGCCAGTTCATCAGCGGCCGGTTCCCCTTGAAAATCTGAAACAGCAGCGCCAGAAGCCCGCAGACTCCCAGCCAGATCAGGTAAGGCAGGCATCCCCGCAGCAGTTCTTTTCCCTTTTTCAATCCAACCCACGTCCTTTTGTCATAAGATTGCGGCGGCAGCCACGCATTTACAGGGTTACCGTCACCACAGTACCCTGTCCCTCGGTACTTTCCAGCCGGATGCTGCCGCCATGGTATTCCACGATATGCTTGACAATGGACAGCCCCAGCCCGGTGCCGCCCGTCTGTTTGGAGCGGCTCTTGTCCACCCGGTAGAACCGCTCGAAAATCCGGTCCTGATGCTCCCGGGGGATGCCGATTCCCGTGTCGGATACGGTAAGAACCGCCCGCCCGCCGGATTCCTCCGCCCGCAAAACCACTTTTCCGCCGGGGCGGTTATACTTGACCGCGTTTTCCGCCAGATTGTAAATCATTTCGTGGAGCATTCCCATGTCCCCGGTGACCGAAACGTTTCCGCCCTCCGCCGTCAGCGTCACACCCGACTTTTCGGCGAGGGGCTTCAGGGAGGACGCCACCCCCTTGGCCAGAGTAAAAAGATTCACGCTGACCGCAGGCTTTTCCTCCTGACATTCCTCAATCTGGGAAAGGCGCATAATGTCCCCGATCAGCGTCAGCAGACGCTGGGCTTCGCTGTAAATCAGCCCGCCGAATTCCCTCTGTTTCTCCGGATCGGCTACCATGCCGTTTTGAATCATCTCCGCAAACCCGCTGATGGAGGTCAGCGGCGTTTTCAGCTCATGGGAGACGTTGGAGGAAAATTCCTGGCGGACCCGCTCGGCCTTCTTCTGTTCGGTTACATCCATCAGAAAAAGGGTGGCGCCCGTCACCCGGTCCTCCGTCCAGACAGGGCTGGCAAAATACCGGATTTCTCTGGAATTTTCCTCCTCCGGCAGAGGGAAGGATGCGGAGATCACATCGCTGGAGGGAGTGCCGGAGAGGGCATCCTCCACTGCGGAAATCAGAGAGGCATTGCGGGTCAGAGCAAGAAAGCTCCGGCCAGTGCAGTCCCGCTCTCCGGAGGAGAGAAACCGCACCGCGCTCCGGTTCACAGACAGAATTTTCTTTCCGGGCCCGATGAGTACAAGCCCCTCCTGCATATGATCCATGATAAGGGAGATGGTGTCCCGCTCCTCCTTCATCTCGGAGAGCTGCTGCCGGATCAGACTGTTCTGCCGGGAAATTTTTGTGAAGAAGGGTGCCAGTTCATCGTATTCGTTCTCTCCGGAAGGAAGGGCATCCAGATGATCCCCTGCGGCCGTCAGAGGTTCCACAATCCGCCGGGTAAGCATCCGGGCCGCAGCAGCGCAGCCCAGCGCAATCAGCAGGGCAAAGCCCAGAATTACGGGAAGAACTCCCAGAAAGATGCCGGTGATGCTGTGGGCATTCCGGGCAAGGCGCAGCACCGTGCCGTCCGACAGCCGGACGGCACAGTAATAGGTTCGCTCCCCCAGCGTATCGGAGCGGCGGGACGCCTCTCCCCATCCGGTCCGCAGGGCTTCCGCCACTTCGGGGCGATCCAGATGATTGGGCAGCGTGTCCGCGGCGGCGGCGGAATCGTAGAGGACCCTCCCGTCCCCGGCAATCAAGGTAAACCGGGTCGCCTTTTCGGCAGACAGGGCGGCGGTCAGGAATTCTTCGTCGGCGGGAGCGTTTTCCACCCCTGCCGCCGCCAGACCGCACTCGTTTTTCAGGTCGGACTGCACCTGCCGGACAAAAAATCCGTAACAGGTCAGAAGAGACACGGAAGCCGCCAGCAGCAGGGCGGCCAGGGCAATGATGCAGAGATTCCAGTAAATCCGTCGTTTCACTGTTTTATCCGTCCTGTTCCTCGATTTTGTACCCTACTCCCCGGACCGTTTTGATCCGCTCCCCCCAGTCGGGAAGCTTCTGCCGGAGAAGCTTGATGTGCATGTCCACCGTCCGGCTTTCTCCTTCAAAATCGAATCCCCAGACCGCCTGCATAATTTTGTCCCGGGAAAGGACAATGCCCCTGTTCCGGAGCAGATAGCGGAGCAGTTCAAATTCCTTATACGTCAGGACAGCCTCCGTTCCGTTCACCGTAACGCACCGGCGGGGGACGTCCATGCGAAGGGGGCCCAGCTCAAGGATTCCGTCCTCCCGGGGTATGCCGGAGCTCCGGCGCAGCAGCGCCTTCACCCGGGAGATCAGCTCCATGACGCCGAAGGGCTTGGTCATATAATCGTCCGCCCCCCGGTCGAGGGCGTTCACCTTGTCGTATTCCGCTCCCTTGGCGGTGAGCATCATGACGGGGAGCCGGGCGGAATCCGGTGCGGAGCGAATCCGCTTCAGAATTTCAATGCCGTCCAGATCCGGCAGCATGATGTCCAGCAGCACCAGATCCGGCAGCTTTTCCTTGAGGGAGTCCAGAAATCCCTGCCCGGACTCAAAGCCCGCCGCTTCCAGCCCGGCGGTTTTCAGCGCGTAAATCACCAGCTCCCGGATACTGGCGTCATCCTCTACAATCGAAACCATTCCCATGAACGTCCACTCCTTCCCGGCAGAATGCGGGGCTATTCGGTCAGTTCGGCGGATTTGTGAATGCCTGTAATGGAAAAAACCACCCATTCGGAAATGTTGACCGCATGGTCGCCGATCCGCTCGAAATATTTGGCGATCATCAAAAGATCAATGGCAGCCTCCGCGTTGGCGGCATCATTTTTTACAATGTGAATGAGGTCGTCCCGCACCTCGTTGAACAGATGATCCACCGTGTCATCGGCCTGAATGGTGGCATTGGCCAGCGTCAGATCCCGCGAGACGAAGGCATCGATGGCATCCTTGACCATCCTGATGGTGGATTTTGCCATGAGGCTGATGTGGTGCAGCTTCTGAATGTCCACCGTGCGGCCCAGACGAAGGGTGATTTCCGCAATGTCCCCCGCCTGATCGCCGATCCGTTCCATGTCGGTCACCATCTTCAAAGCGGAGGAAATGGTGCGCAGATCCCGGGCAACCGGCTGCTGCTGGAGCAGAAGCCGGAGGCACCGGGTTTCAATGTCCCGCTCCTTGTGGTCCACCTCGGAATCAAACTCCATGGCCGAAGCGGCCAGACCCTCGTCATTGTCGAAAAGCGCGCCCACCGCCCGCTCAATGGCATTCTCAATGAGGGCGCCCATTTCAATGAGTTCGGTATTCAGAATGTCCAGTTCTTTATCAAATTGATTTCTCATAATTCATCCAGCTCCCCTTTTTCCGGTATGGTTTCCGTTTATCCGAACCGCCCGGTGATATAATCCTCACAGCGCTTATCCTTCGGAAAAGAAAACAGCTCCTGTGTATCGTTGTACTCGATGACCTCGCCCAGAAGGAAAAAAGCGGTTTTGTCGGAGACCCGGGCAGCCTGCTGCATATTATGAGTTACCATGACAATAGTATAGTCTTTTTTCAGCTCGCTGACAAGGTCTTCGATCTTGGAGGTGGAGATGGGGTCCAGCGCGGAGGTGGGCTCATCCATCAGCAGCACCTCCGGCTCCACCGCCAGCGCCCGGGCGATGCAGAGCCGCTGCTGCTGACCGCCGGAAAGCCCCAGTGCCGACTTTTTCAGCCGGTCCTTCACCTCATCGAAAATGGCCGCCCGGGTGAGGGACTCCTCCACGATTTCATCCAGCTTCCGCCGGGAACGGATCCCGTGGGTGCGGGGGCCGTAGGCGATGTTGTCATAGACGCTCATGGGAAACGGATTGGGCCGCTGGAATACCATGCCCACCCGCTTGCGCAGCCGGTAGACGTCCATCCCGCCGTAGATGCTTTCTCCGTCCAGCAGCACCTCACCGGTAATTGTGCAGCCTTCCACCAGGTCGTTCATCCGGTTCAGGCTTTTGAGCAGGGTGGATTTTCCGCAGCCGGAGGGGCCGATAAACGCGGTGATCTCCTTTTCGCCGATGGCCAGATTGATGTCCTTCAAAGCTTTGAAATCGCCGTAATATAAATCCAAATGGGAAATTGAAAATTTTTCCGCCATAGATGAATTTCATCCTTTCTGATTGTTGGTAGGCCGCTTACGATTTCTCCTTCGTAAGCTTTTTGGCGGCAAGGGACGAAAGACCGTTGATAAGCAGAACCACAATCAGCAAAACCACCGCAGTGGCATACGCCTGATCGGTGTAGAGCCCCTCGCTTGACAGGGCATACATATGAACCGCCAGTGTCCGGCCGGAGCCCATCAGCCCCTTCCGGGGAATTTCCGCCACAGAGCCGGCCGTATAGATCAACGCCGCGGTTTCTCCCACAATCCGCCCGATGGCCAGAATCACGCCGGAGAGAATGCCGGGCATGGCGGAGGGAAGAATGATGCGGAATACGGTGCGGAGTCTGCCGGCTCCCAGTCCGAAGCTTCCCTCCCGGTAGGAATCGGGCACGGAGAGAAGCGCCTCTTCCGTGGTGCGCATAATCAGGGGGAGAATCATAATGGCAAGGGTAAACGCGCCTGCCAGCAGAGAGTACGACCATTTCAGATAGGTGACGAAAAAGAGCATTCCGAACAGTCCGTAAACGATGGAAGGGATACCGGAAAGAGTTTCGGCGGTAATCCGCACAACCCCCACCAGCCGGTTTCCCCGCCGGGCATACTCGGTCAGATAAATTGCCGTAAAAATCCCCAGCGGCACCGCAATGACCAGCGCGGTCAGGGTAATCCCCAGCGTATTGATGATTGCCGGAAACATGGACACATTTTCGCTGGTGTATTTGAGCGCGAACAGCGCCGGAGAAAGGTGGGGGATTCCCTTGACAAGAATATAGCCGATCAGATAGATCAGCACGAAAAAGGTGGCGGCAGCAGCTCCCAGCACCAGCAGGAAAAGAACCAGCGAGCCGGGGCGGCGCAGGTAGGAGCGCAGCTTCTGCCGGAAGGTAACCTTGTTGATGGGGGAAACGGCGATTTGTCCGGTCATGATTTCATCCTCCGTTTCAGTACAGAAAAGAGCAGATTAATCAGCAGAATGAAGACGAAGAGCACCACGCCGGTGGCAATGAGGGCCTCCCGGTGCAGGTCGGCGGCATAACCCATTTCCATGACGATGTTGGCGGTCAGGGTGCGGATTCCCTTGAGAATTCCGGCGGGCATCCGGGCCTGATTTCCGGCTACCATAATGACGGCCATGGTTTCGCCGATGGCGCGCCCGATTCCCAGAACAACGCCCGCCAGAATGCCGGATTTTGCCGCCGGAAGCACCGCGCGGAAAACGCTGCGCTCATGGCTTGCCCCCAGCGCCAGAGAACCCTCGTAATAGCTGCCGGGAACGGCGCGGATGGCGGCTTCGGTCACTCCGATGATGGTGGGCAGAATCATAATTCCCAGCAGAATGGAGGCGGTGAGAATGGAAGCGCCGTTGATTTTGTAGTCTTTAAACACCTGACGGATCAGAGGGACCAGCACCACCATGCCGAAAAAGCCGTATACCACAGAGGGGATGCCCGCCAGCAGCTCGACAGCCGGGTGAAGAATCCGGTAGAGCGCCTTGGGACAGTATTTCGCCAGAAAAACAGAGGTGAGAATGCCGATGGGCACGCCAATGAGGGCGGCGCCGGCAGTGATGTAAATGCTTCCGAGAATCATCGGAAAAATGCCGTAAGAGGCGGGGACATTGCCCGGAGCCCACTTTTCTCCCAGCAGAAAGTCGAAAGCACCGATTTTTCCGATGGCGGGGATTCCGTTGGCAAAGAGGAAGAGGCAGATCAGAACCACCGCCACGATTGACGTCAGAGCGGCAATCAGGAACAGCACGGACATGGCCTTTTCCAATCGTTTGTGTTTCACGCGGCAACCATTCCTTCTTTGAAAATTTGCAGAAACGAGCGGGGCTGGACAAAGCTGAATTATCCTGTATGAACTGATTTATAGAAAATAAACTCTTTGTATACTTTCTCTTTTCACAGCAGAAAGCCGGCGCATCCGCGCCAGCTTTCTGTCCTGCGTTCGGCAGCTGTCAAGGAGAATTTATCAGGAGGTTTGTCCGGAAATTTCAGGAGGAGAACCTGTTCAGTTCAGTTCCCATGTAACGGTTTCGCCGGTGTAGATGGATTTGATCTGATCTTTGGTGATATCCTCGGTGGTGTTTTCGGGGTTTACCACAAGGGCAATTCCGTCCAGCGCAATCTGGATGGGGGTGAGGCCTTTTTCCTTTTCGCTGTCTTTCAGTTCCCGGCTGGCCATGCCGATCTGGCAGGTCCCGTCGGCCACCGCCGTCATGCCCGAGGTGGAATCGCTGGTGTTGATCTGGATATTGGCTTTGGGGTTAATGGCCGCGTAGGCTTCCTTCAGCTTTTCCATAACAGGGCTCACCGAGGAGGACCCGGCTACCATGATGGTGCCTTCGGGATTGGTACCGGTGAAGGCTTCCGCACTGTCGCTGATGGAGATGTAGCTGCCGGAAACCACCGCCTGTCCCTCTTTAGAGAGGATAAAGTTGATGAAGTCCTGGGAAACGGGGTCGATGTCGCCCTTGGTGGCAATGTTGAAGGGCCGGGAGATGGTATAGCTGCCGTTTTTCACATTTTCGGCGGTGGCTTCCACGCCGTCTACCTTCAGCGCCTTTACGCTGTTGTTGAGGGAGCCCAGAGAAACGTAACCGATGGCGTAGGGATCACCCGCTACCGTGGTAAGAACCGCTTCGGTACTGTTGTACACGTTTGCTTCGGGGGTGGTCATGTCGGTTTTGGTTCCGTCCGAACCCTTTACCTCAACGCCGGTCAGCTCAATAAAAGCCCCCCGGGTGCCGGAACCATCCTCGCGGGAGATTACGCTGATGGGGCTTGCAGGGTCAAAGGCGCCTGCTGCCTCGCCTGCGGACTGCGCGCCGGAAGCATCCGGAGAGGAGGAGGGGGTACCGGAGCACCCGGCAAACATCAGGGCGGCTATTCCGGAAACAAGAAGCATACCGATTATTTTTTTCATATTCATACCATTCATTCCTTTCTTTATCACAAGACAAAGTATAGCGCACCTTTGTAAAGACCAAAGCTGCCCAATGTAAAGTCTGTGTAAAAAAAAGAAAAGCCCGAACAATCGGGCTTTTCCGGGCTTGCCGGCAAAGTCGGCTTCGCTCCGCGGCGGGGAAATCTGAAATTTCGTTTTTGCTTCGGGCTGTTTTCCGGTTTGAGCGTCGGCTCAAACCGGAAAGGGGTCCGGGCTGCAGGCCCGGACCCCGGAGGCACTTAAAACTGAAATACGCAGTATTTCGACATATATTCTTCCATGGCGGGGAGAAACTGACGGTATTCTTCCTTTTCCTTCAGAAATTCATGAATGTCCGCCACAGTGACGATGGCGTGAACCCGGATGCCGAATTCCTCATTCACTTCCATAACAGCGGTTTTACCGGGATTCTGTCCCACCTCGCACCGGTTTACCGAGATGAACATATCCTTTACCGTCACATCGGCGCACCCTTTCAGAATGGGCATGGTTTCCCGAACGGCGGTTCCCGCGGTGATCACGTCCTCAATGATGATGACGCGGTCGCCGTCCACAGGCTTGTATCCCACAATGCTTCCGCCCTCGCCGTGATCCTTGGCCTCCTTGCGGTTAAAGAAGAAGGGCTTGTCGATTCCGTAATTGCGTGCCAGCGCCCCGGCACAGGAGGTCGCCAGCGGAATCCCTTTATAGGCGGGGCCGAACATGGCGTCAAAATCTCCGCCGCAGGTTTCGTTCACCAGCCGGGCATAAAATTCTCCCAACTTTGAAATCTGGAGCCCCGTACGGTAATTGCCGGTGTTGACGAAATAGGGGGTGTTCCGCCCGCTTTTGGTGACAAAGCTTCCGAACCGAAGCACATCGGCTCCGATCATAAACGTAATAAATTCCCGTTTTGCCGCTGTCAGTGACATCATCGTTCCATCCTTTCTTTTTGCAGAAAAAGCAGGGCTACCCCCAGAGCGGAAAAGCTACATCCGCTCCATCCGGGCTTTAATGGCAAGGGCGGTCTTGGTGGCCGCCAGCCCGGCCAGAGAGGTTTCCTTCAGGGAGACGCTCATCAGGTCGCCCACGTTCTTCATGGCGTCAATCACCTCGTCCACCGGAATCGCGCTTTCAATTCCGGAAAGCGCCAGTTCCGCCGCAGTCAGCGCGCTGACTGCCCCCGAAGCGTTTCGTTTGACGCAGGGAACTTCCACCAGCCCCGCTACCGGGTCGCAGGTGAGCCCCATACTGAACTTGAGAGCAAGGGCGCAGGCGTGTCCGCACATGGAGGGGGTTCCTCCCATCAGCTCCACCGCCGCCGAGGCCGCAATGGCGGAAGCGCTGCCGCATTCCGCCTGACAGCCGCCCTGGGCGCCGGAGATGCTGGAACGCCGGGCAATCACCATCCCCATGCCGGAGCTGTTGAACAGGGCCCGAACCAGATCCTCCTCCGAGCATCCGAAGTGCTTTCCGCAGGAAAGCAGAACCGCCGGCAGGATTCCGCAGGAGCCTGCCGTAGGGGAGGCGACTACCTGCCCCATGCAGGCGTTGTGCTCGGAGATGGCAAGGGCATACGCCACCGCGTCCCGCGCCGGGCCGGAAAGAAGCTTTCCGGCCACTCTGCTTTCATTATAGCACTTTGCCATCCCGCCGGAAAGCCCGCTGACAGATTTTTCGTCCTTCATGCCGTTTTCTGCCGAAAGCCGCATCACATTGAGATTGTCCCGCATCTTCCCCATAATAATCCGGGGTTCCAGCTGCAGCTGGCGGGACTGCTCCTCAATAACAAGGTCGCCGATTCTGCACTTTCTTTCTTCCGCCAGATCAATCAGCTCCTGTGCGGAGCTCCATTCCTCGATCATATCTGTTCCTCTCATTTCCGCATTATTTGGAGAAGGGGCGGATCATCAGCACCTTGTCCACATTTTTGATCCGGGCAAGCTCTTCCTCCAGCCGGGAGGGAACCTCCTGATCGGTTTCGATTACCATAATCGCGTGGGATTCTTTCCGGAACAGCCGCAGAAAGGCAATGTTAATCAAGTTGGAGGCAAGAACGCGGGTCACGTCCGCCATGACGCCGGGTTTGTCTTCATTAAATATCACGGTGGTGAAATACTGGGCGGTAAAGGAAACCTCCACGCCGTTCACCTCGGTGACGGAGATTGCACCGCCGCCCACCGAAGCCGCCATCACTTCCACCGCAGCGCCCTTTTTCCCTGTCAGCACCAGTCGGGCCGTGTTGGGATGAAAGGCGGCATTTTCCGCCAGCTCAAAGGAAAATGCCAGTCCTGCCGCTTTGGCGAGGGAGAAGCTGTCCCGCAGACGGGCATCGCTGGGTTCAAAGCCCAGCAATCCCCCGATGAGGGCCCGGTCGGTGCCGTGGCCCTTGTAGGTCTGGGCAAAGGAACCGTACAGGGTGATTTCCGCCGTGGCGGGCTCCTCCCGGAGAAGCTGCCGGGCAACGCTGCCGATCCGGGCCGCCCCGGCGGTGTGAGAGCTGGACGGGCCGATCATAACCGGCCCGATAATGTCAAAAGCATTCATAAATTGTCCTCGTATGAAAGAATATTCTCATCAAAACCAATGAGTTGTTTTTCTTGGAGAAACGAAAAGAGGGTTTCTGAATTCACATTCAGTTTATTATTCCACAATTCTTTTGTCAATAGCAGCGGCGCGATCTGTTTTATTTTGCAAAGAAATTCATAGAATACTATTATGCCAAAACATCGGGAACCGGACAGCGGCGAAAAAGCTGTTGAAATTTTCGAAAGGTTATAGTATAATGAATAAGAATCCCGAGGAAAACCGGAAAAGTGCTATCTGAGATAAGGATATACGGGGCCTGCGCAGCGGAGCGCCGCGAACCATGTCAGGCGGGGAACCGAGCAGCATTAAGCGGATGTCTCTGTGTGCCGCAGCAAACCCTGTATATCCTTATGTCAGATAGGACGCCCCGCCGAAGGGGACACGCCCCGGAAATTTCGGAAAACAGCAGGATAGGGCAGCGCCCAGGCCGGGAAGCCTGGGCTCTTTTTCTCAATGCGGACATCCTGCGGGAACACCGGAAAATCTTCCGGGGAATCCAGAAAAAAGGGGGAACGGGCATGTATCTTGCGCTGTACCGGAAATACCGTCCCAAAACTTTTGAGGACGTGATCAGCCAGCCGCATATCACCACCACCCTGAAAAACGAAGTAGCCACCGGCAAAACCGCCCACGCCTACCTGTTTACCGGCCCAAGGGGTACCGGAAAAACCACCTGCTCCAAAATTCTCGCCATGGCGGTCAACTGTGAGCATCCGGTGGACGGCAATCCCTGTCTGGAATGTGATTCCTGCCGGGGGATTGAGCAGGGCTCCGTTCTGGACGTGGTGGAGATCGACGCCGCCAGCAACAACGGCGTGGACAACATCCGCCAGCTTCGGGACGAGGCAAGCTACACCCCGTCCCAGTGCCGCTACCGTGTTTATATCATCGACGAGACTCACATGCTTTCCACCGGTGCGTTCAACGCTCTGCTGAAGATCATGGAGGAGCCTCCCGAGCACGTAAAGTTTATCCTCGCCACCACCGAGGCCCACAAAGTGCCTGCCACCATTCTTTCCCGGTGCCAGCGGTTTGACTTCCGGCGGATTCGTCCCGAGGATATCAAAAGCAGACTCCTGTCCATTGCAGGGCAGGAGAAGCTCTCCCTTTCCCGGGACGGCGCCGAGCTGATCGCGCGGCTGGCGGACGGCGGAATGCGGGACGCACTGTCCCTGCTGGATCAGTGCGCCGCCTTCAGCGACGAAATCACGCTGGATACTGTGGTACAGGCCGCAGGTGTCGTGGGGCGGGATTACCTCTACGAGCTGACCGACTGCATCATTGAAAAGGATGCGGGGAAGGCCGTTTCCGTCATTGACCGGCTCTATTCCATGTCCAAGGACATGCAGGGGCTTTTGGAGGAAATGATCAACCATTTCCGCAACATGATGCTGATGCTGACCCTGAAAAAGCCGGAGAGCCTCATCAGCGTGCTGCCCGATGAAATGAACCGGCTGAAGGAATACACCCAGGCGTTTCCGCTTCCGGCGATTCTTGCGGGAATTTCCGAGATGCAGGAGTGCCTTGATAAAATGAGCCGCAGCTTCGACAAGCGGCTGACGCTGGAGCTCTGCTTTGTAAAGCTGTGCACTCCGGCCATGAACCAGTCCGCCGACGGCATTGCCGCCCGGCTGGAGCGGCTGGAAAATGCCTTTCGTTCGGGAGCGGTTTCCGCGCCGGCAGCCAGTCCGACGGTACGGGAAAAGGCGCCCGCGGTTCCCCCGAAAGCGGAACCGTCCCGGGCTGCCGGTATCTCACCGGAACCGGAGCAGCCGGCTTCCCCTCCCGCAGAGCCGACCGGAGAATCCAATGAGGAGGAGTCTGCGGGACTGCCGGAAGCAATGATGGCGTGGGCGGATATTCTGGCGGAACTTTCCCAGACGGATGCACCCCTGTTCGGCGTTCTGCGGGGTTCCCGGGCCTTTACCAAGGACGGCGTCCTCTACATTGACTCTCCCCTTTCCATTACATCGCTGATGATGCGTCAGGAGGGAAACGCTGCCAAGCTTATGGCGGCCGTGGAAAAACAGACGGGAAACCGCTACCGGATCCGGGTAAAGAGCGCTCCCCCCAAGGCTCCCGAAGCCGATAAGCTTTCCGATCTGCTGACCAGAGCGAAAGCCAGCGGGATCGAGATTCGGGAGGAATAGCGGCTCCGCCCGGACGGGAAAACGATTGACCAAAAATAAAACAGATGATAACAGAAGAAAGAAAGGAAAAACGATTATGAAAGCAAGAATGCCCGAGGGCTATAACAAAGGTGTAGGAAACATGAATGCCATGATCCGTCAGGCACAGAAAATGCAGGAGGATATGGCGGCAATTCAAGAGGAACTGGCTGCCACCGATTATACCGCCACCGTAGGCGGCGGAGCAGTAACCGTTGTCATGACCGGCAAAAAAGTGGTCAAGGCTCTCACCATTCAGCCGGAGGCGGTTGATCCCGAGGATGTGGAGATGCTGCAGGATCTGGTGATCAGCGCGGTAAACGAAGCCATGCGCCAGGTGGAGGAGGACTCCGAGAAGCGTCTGGGCAAGGTGACCAACGGAATGGATTTGAGCAGCATGGGCGGTCTGGGCGCTTTAGGCGGCCTGCTGTAATCTCTTTCAAAACAAATTTCAACGGAGAAAGGCGGGAAGCGGCACTGTGCCCACGGGAGGGCGGTGCCCTGCGACATGAAATACGGCGCACTGCCGCTGACAAAGCTGATTGAGCAGTTTGCCTCCCTGCCGGGAATCGGCAGGAAGACTGCCCAGCGGCTCGCGTTTTACATTCTGACGCTGAACCAGTCACAGGCGAAGGAATTCGCCGACGCGATTCTGGACGCACACGAAAAGATCAAATACTGCTCGGTGTGTAAAAACTATACCGATCAGGAAATCTGCGACATCTGCGGGGACGACGCCCGGGACAAAACCACCGTCTGCGTGGTGGAGGACGCCAAGGATGTGGCCGCCTTTGAGCGGACCCGGGAATACCGGGGACTTTACCATGTGCTGGGCGGGCTGATTTCGCCCATGGACGGGATCGGGCCGGACCAAATCTTCATAAAGGAGCTGCTTCGGAGAGTGCAGGAGGGCGTGATCCAGGAGGTCATTATGGCCACCAATCCCACCGTGGAGGGGGAGGCCACCGCCATGTATATCGGAAAGCTTCTGAAGCCTTTCGGCGTGAAGGTGTCCCGACTGGCCTACGGCATACCGGTGGGCTCGGATCTGGAATATGCGGATGAGGTCACGCTGTACAAAGCGCTGGAAAACCGGAGTCAGCTCTGATTCCGACAATTTTTTCGCATCGGATATGAGAGAATGAAAATTACCCCGAAGGGAGGATTCGCCAATGGCGGAGAGAGAAAACACCAAAACCATCGCGCTTAACAAAAAGGCCCGCCACGACTATTTCATCCTGGAAAGTCTGGAAGTGGGCATTGAGCTGGTGGGCACCGAAGTAAAATCCATCCGCAGCGGCGGAGTCAACCTGAAGGACAGCTGGTGCAGCATTGAAAACGGGGAGATGTGGGTCAAACAGATGCATATCAGCCCCTATGAACAGGGGAATATCTTTAACAAGGATCCTCTTCGGGAGCGTAAGCTTTTGCTGCACAAATCCGAAATCAACCGGCTTTTCGGGCTGGTGAAGCAGCAAAGCTACACTCTGATTCCCATCTCTCTTTACTTCAAGGGTTCCCGGGTAAAGCTGCAGCTGGGATTATGCAAAGGCAAAAAGCTGTATGACAAGCGGGATGACGCAGCCAAACGGGACGCCGGGCGGGAAATCGACCGTGCACTGAAGGAACGGAGCCGGGGATAAGGCTTTTGCCCGGAATTGACAGCAGGGAGAGTTGACCATGCTTTGTGAGAAAACCGTGATTGGGCTTGACTATGCGGGATACGGTCTGGAGGCTCCCAAAGAGCCGGCTGTGCTCACGTCCTATGTGCTGGACCGGCCCACAGATGTATATCTGGCCCCCCGCCGTGCAGCGGTGGTGATCTGCCCCGGCGGAGGGTACGGAATGGTGTATCCCGGCGAAGGCGAGCCGATTGCCATGGCCTTTGCCGCCCGTGGAATTCACGCCTTTGTGCTGAACTACAGCGTGGCGCCCATGCGGTTCCCGGGGGCGCTGCTGGAGCTTTCCAAAGCGGTGGCCTTTGTGAGGGAGCATGCGGAAGAATGGCTGATTGATCCGGACCGGATTGCGGTCTGCGGTTTTTCCGCCGGAGGCCATCTGGCGGCAAGCCTGGGGGTTTACTGGAAGGAAGGCTTTGTCCAGCGGTACATGGGATTTGACCGGGATGAGAACAGGCCCAACGGGCTTGTTCTGGGATACCCCGTGATTTCGGGTGCCAAAGGCATTACCCATGAGGGGTCGCTTCTGAATTTGATGGGCGATGCTCCGGGAGAGCGGGAAGCAGATCTGTTTTCGCTGGAAAACCATGTGTCGGATTTTACTCCTCCCG
The DNA here is from genome assembly GCA_048358235.1 of Oscillospiraceae bacterium. GTDB lineage: Bacteria > Bacillota > Clostridia > Oscillospirales > Ruminococcaceae > Paludihabitans. Next base: position 794 of record DBGCDL010000009.1, on the reverse strand, counting down.
CATTTTTGTGGCATACCTGCGACGACAGCTGTGTGCCGGTGACGAACTCCATGCTGTTCGCGCAGGCATTGCAGCGGGCCGGAAAGCGGTTTGAATATCATGTGTTTCCTCACGGGCCACATGGACTGTGTCTTGCCAACGAGGTAACTGCTTCCTGTCCGGAATTGGTGGTTCCCGAATGCCAGTGTTGGATTGACATGGCCGCCCGGTTTGTTGAGGCATTATAATGGATGGCGGGAATTGCCGCTGTACAAATGAGCAAATTCAGCGTATAATAAGAACAGAGAGAATGTTCTTCTCTCTGAAAATGGGGGCGTAAAGGTTTCGACGGGGATCGTGAACCAAAGTAAGCGAGTAGAGCGGGCGGAAGCTCTTTAATAGCCGCATCTTAATTTAAACGCTAAAACTTCTAAAACAAACAACTTCTCTTACGGGGAGCTGTGCGCAGCCTAATTTAGGCTGTCCGTGTGGGATCTGACGACCACTGGCTGGTCTCATGCGTCAATTTAAGTGGTGAACGCTGCGCCGGGTAGCCTTGACGGTGCGGTGTACCAAAGGATACTAAAGCGGTAAGCCTGCTTTTCGGCGTGCCGCGGAGGGAATGTCAAAAGAAACAGCTACACTCGTAGAAAGCTTTGAGGATTGGTTTTCGGACAGGGGTTCGACTCCCCTCGCCTCCACCATTCGGGCCGTACTCGAACACGTGAGTGCGGGCCCTTTTCTCGGATATTGTAAAATATCAGCGCCTCATCGTTGCGGAGCTCGACTCGGGCGATGAACGTGTCAACTAACCG
>DBGCDL010000008.1:0-33182 GCA_048358235.1 Oscillospiraceae bacterium | reverse complement strand
TTAAAATCGGATTGGCGGGATGCCTGATAATGTTCATTTACTGTTCCTCCGTTAATTACTTTACACAAAGAGTATAACTCTAATTTACTCTCTTGTCAATTCTATCTAAAAATATTTTTGTTTTTTGCAGTTTTGTTTCTTTAAACCAACAATATGATTTCAAGTACTTTTAATTTTTTTAAATCAAAAGATAAAATATACTAATTCTTAAAAATATGTTTTTTCGTTTTTATTTATTATTTTATTGACAATTGCTTTAACAAGCGATCTCTGTTAACAATTCATTGAATGATATAAACTATTTTTAAGTAATATATTTTAATTTTATATTTAACAATTCAATTTTATTTTGGTGCAAGCAGAAAAAGAAGGTATTGTTTTTAAAGGAAAAACAATAGTCCGGCGCAACCGGCAAAAATTTCTCTATGCAATATCACAAAAAAATTTATCCTGATACAACAATTCAAGAATGGCATCAGAAATATTAAGTAACTAATTTATAATAAGCAGATTTGAAAGAAATGCGATTACACCAACCGATTTTCTTTATCATAACAAAACTTAACTTTTTATTCAATTTTGAATAATTCTCATTTTTCTTTTTAATTTATACAATTTATTTCTTAATTCTATATATTTGTAACTTAATTATATTGATTTATATGAATATTCGTGATATACTGACCGCATAATGCCATTGGAAAAATCTGTATTGAATGGACGGATGAAACGTGACAAATCGAGATCAATTTGCGAAATGTCTGAACAGAGAGCCGATCGAGGGTTTGGTTCCTCACTTTGAGCTGGTTTTCTTTCCGACTCTTGAGGCAGTTGGAAAAATGCATCCATGGAATCGAATTCTGGATCAGTGGGACCAGATGGCTTCGAGCGAAAAAACAGCCCAGATCAACGATATTGCAGAAACATATGTTGCCTATGGAAGAAAATATAATCACAGCGCTCTTGTTATCACGGAAGCACGGGAAATGCCGTTTGACGCCTACATAAAAATTGTGGAACGAATCAGGGAAATTTCAGGCAACGAATTTTTTCTGTTAAAAAGCAGCGATCCGACAATGCCGATTCCCTCCGGGGAAAATATGGTGGAGATATCCGCCATGATGTACGAAGAACCGGAAAGACTGATTGAAAAAACGAAGAAGCTTCAGAATGTGATCCTTTCACAAGCGGAAAAGCTTCAGGGAAAAGGACTCATCGACGGCTATGTGATGTGTTCCGATTATTGCTTTAACACCAACCCCTTCTTTTCAAGGGATATGTTTGCCGAATTAATCTGCCCTTCTCTTTCTGAAACCATAAAGGGATTTCATGATATGGGATTTTATGCCATAAAGCACACAGACGGCAATATTATGCCCATTGTCGATATGATGATTGAATGTGGTCCGGATGCGCTCCATTCGCTGGATCCCCAGGGTGGGGTAAGCTTAAAGGAACTGAAAGCAAAGTATAAAGACCGGGTAGCCTTTTGCGGAAACGTAAATTGCGGTCTGCTGCAGACTGGCACGGAGGAAGAAGTGATCGAGGACGTAAAGCGGTCGCTTCGGGAAGGAATGAACGGGTACGGATACATTTTCTGCACTTCTAACTGTATCTATACCGGACTCGACTTGTCACGCTACGAACTCATGCACAAGCTCTGGGAACAGTATGGGGTGTATCCAACCTTGCACGAATAAAGTCAAAACAATTCATGAGATGGGTGGTGAAACGGGGCAAGCGCGCAGACTTTGCGGCTTGTCTCTGCTATGAAACAGATTTATCCCGGAATTTATCGGTTTACACTTGGCATTCCCGAGAAGCACACTCCGTTTACGCTGTCATCGTCCTCCCCGGCCGAAGCGCTCTCTTCACTGCCGGCTCCGGACTGCCGCTTTACCGAAGAAGAGATCGGCAGTCTTCTCTATGGGCGGGGAATCCGAATCACCATTCCTCTGTCATCGGAAGAAAGCCTGTACGGGTTTGGACTTCAGCTGAAATCCTTTGAGCAAACGGGAAGAAAACGTGTCATACGCACCAATGCCGACCCCCGGGGTGACAGCGGTGAAAGCCATGCTCCTGTTCCCTTCTACGTTTCCACGGCCGGATACGGCGTATTCGTTGACACGGCCAGAGACGTATCGTTTTATTGCGGAAGCAGCCGGTTAAGGGACGGAACCCTTCAGACTTCCCGGGGACGTGCCAATACCACAGAAGAGCTTTATGCGGTATCTTCTTCGGGAAACTCTGTTGTAATTGACATTCCCTTTGCCAAAGGAGCAGACATTTATATTTTTGAAGGGCCTGGGCTGAAAGATGCCGTGGCACGTTACAATCTTTTTTCAGGAGGAGGCGTATTGCCGCCCCTGTGGGGGCTTGGCTTCCTGTACCGTGGCTACGGCGGCATGAATCAGGAGGATGTTCTCCGCATTGCGGGAAAAATCCGGGAAGATAAAATCCCCTGCGACATGATCGGGCTGGAGCCCGGATGGCACAGTCACGCCTATTCCTGCACGTATCAGTGGGATTCGGAGCGTTTTCCCCGGTACGGGGAAATGCTTCGGGAACTGTCCCGTGAACAATTCCATGTCAACCTTTGGGAGCAGGCGTTTGTTTACCATGAGGCGGATATCTATCCCCAGCTGGCAGACAAAAGCGGAGACTTTCTGGTTTGGGAGGGTTTGGTTCCTGATTTTGCCGATGCGGATGCCCGCCGGATATTTGCGGAGAAACAGAAATCCCTGATAAAAGACGGTATATCAGGTTTTAAGCTGGACGAGTGTGACGGGTCGGACTTTACCGGAGGCTGGTCCTATCCTCATTGTTCCCTGTTTCCCTCCGGATTGGACGGAGAACAAATGCACAATCAGTTGGGCGTGCTGTTCCAGAAAACGGTGAATCAGTGCTTTCAGGACAGCGGACTGCGCACCTATGGGGAGGTTCGAGCCTCCCATGCTTTTGCCGCGTCCCTCCCGTTTGTTCTTTACAGTGATTTATATGACCACGACGACTACATCCGCGGCCTGACTTCATCTGGATTCAGCGGTCTGCTCTGGACTCCGGAGGTTCGGCAGACGGACTCCGCCGAGGAATATATCCGCCGGATGCAGGCAGTGATCTGTTCTCCGCTGGCCACCGTAAATGCCTGGATGATTCCCAATCCGCCCTGGCGCCAGTATCACATTGAGCAAAACTGCGCAGGCAGTCTTCTTCCGACGGAGGAAGCAAAACGTCTGACGGATATCACCCGCCGGATTCTGGAGCTGCGGATGTCCCTGATTCCCTACTTGTACTCCGCTTTCCACCGGTATCACACCCGGGGTATTCCTCCCTTCCGGGCAATGGTTATGGATTATCCTGACGACCCGGAAACCCGCCGGATCGAAGATCAGATTCTGATCGGGGACGGCCTGATGGCCGCGCCGGTTGTATACGGCAAGGGGAATCATCGCCGCATTTACCTGCCGGAAGGTGAATGGTACGACTTTGAAACCGGAGAAAAGCTCTCCGGGAAACGCTGGATGGAACGGGATGTTCCGTTGGAAACGCTGCCGCTCTTTGTCAAAACCGGAACAGTGCTGCCGCTGGCGGAGCCCACCCAATTCGCCTCCGAAGCGCCGTATCGGATTCATCTCAACCATTATGGCAGTCTTCCCTCGGAAATCACCCTGCGCGCCGATGACGGTATCTCTACACGGAATGAATTTGATTTGATCCGGATTGACAGCACCCCGGCGGGGTATACCCTTTCCGTCAGCGGAGATTACGGAAAAACCCGGTATGAAATAGTAAGTCATACCGCCATTCTATAACAAGGAGGATGGGCATGACAGAAGGAGCCAAGCGGCTGCGGGCAGCATATGAAATTACGCCCGATGCCCCTATTTATCTCACCGAATTCGGTGACGGATATTTTTTTGGACTGGAACGGTGGAAGAGGGAAGGAATGCCACAGGATATTTCTTTCGAAACACTGTTTTGCTGGAATGACAGAGGAAAATTTACATTGGGCGGAAAAACGGGAGATAACATTTTGGTGCCGGGATTTGCTCCGGATGTGGTTTCCCGAACGGATACATACATCATTACCCGCGACCAGATGGGACGCACCATAAAAAGCTTTCAGAAATGTGACCATCAATATATGCCCGAGTTTGTTGGGCATGCGGTCAACAGCCCGGAGGATTGGTACGGCTCGGTCAAACCGCGGCTGAATCCGGAAACCGCGGAACGATATGCAGATTTTCCAAAGCGGATCGAAGAGGCAAAGCGCTGGCGTGAGCAGGGAAAGCTGATTTCCTATGAGTTTGACGGCGGATATATGTATTTGCGGGATCTGTTTGGCCCTGAGGATCTTCTGTATGCGTTTTATGAATCTCCGGAATTGGTTCTGGACGCAATGGAAAGCTGGCTGGCAGTTCACGATGCGGCGCTGGCGGAATTTCAAAAAGGGATCTCTGTGGACGAGCTGTTTTTAAAAGAGGATATTTGCTATAAAACTTCCTCTTTGATTTCTCCCGCCATGATGGAGGAATTCCTGTTTCCTTATTACCGGCGGCTGATACAATCCGCACAAAGCCGTCAGGCTGTTCCCTTTGTTTTGGCAATGGATAGCGATGGTCACATCGACAGCGTGATTCCCTATTACCACGCATTGGGGTTTCGGATATTCAGTCCCTTTGAAGTGGCCGCCGATTGCGACGTAGTGGAACTGGGCCAAAAATATCCCGATATCGTCATCAGCGGCGGTATGGATAAGCGTATTCTCGCCACCACTCCGGAGGAGATTGACTCCATGCTCCAGCGCATTCTGCCTGCCATGAAAAAACGCGGCGGCTATATTCCCACCTGCGATCATGGCGTACCCGAAGGCGTGCCATACGAAAACTATCTTTATTTCCGCAAACGAATTGCGGAGTTATCTGAATAAGGGGAAAGCATCGATGAATAACAATATCAAAAAGCTGAAGCCGGATTTTGATGAGGCCGCCGCCCGAATGGAAGCCTACTGGCAGGGGGAGCTTCTGGATCGCCCCCCTCTTTTCGCCACTGTTGCCAAACCTGATTTTACGTTTCAGCCGGGTTCCACCTATTATGACAGGGCCGTCAGCGGAGATCCGGAAACCATTCTTCGCAACGCCCTTTATAACACCGCCGGATTTACCTATCTGGGCGAGTCGATGCCTTCCTGCTGGATGAGTTTCGGCACTCATGAGATTGCGTCTCTTTTCGGATCGGAAATCGTATGGACAGACGGATCGGGAGACACCACCTGGGCAAAACCGCTGGTGACTGACTGGCGGGAACATCTGCCTTTGGTGTTTGACAAGAACAATGCGATTTTCCAACGGATGCTGACTTTTTACGAAAAAAGCGCAGAAATCTTTCAGGGAGAGGTTCTGCCGTTCCCTCTGGATTTTCACTCCAACATGGATCTTCTGCTTTCTCTCCGGGGAGACGAACAGCTTTCCTACGATTTGTATGACTGCCCGGAGCTGATTGATGAGGCCATGGAGGGAGCCCGCGAGACGTTCCGCATTTTATGGGAAAGCATTACCAAGGCAGGAAAGATGGAGCAATACGGCTATTGGTTTGACGCATACGGGAAAAAGCCGGTCTGTGTTCTGGCCTGTGACTATATCTGCATGATTTCCCGGGAGATGCTGCACCGGTGGTTCCTTCCCACCATAGAATACGAGGCTTCTTTTATCGACCACGTGATTTTTCATTGGGACGGTCCCGGCGCACTGCGCCATTTTGACGATATTATGGGAATTGAAAAGATCCACACCATTGCTTTTGTCCCGAATCCCTTTGAACTGCATAAGCAATACCTGGAAGTATATAAAAATGCCCAGTCGCACGGGAAGAGCGTCGCTTATTGCGGAAGTCCGGAGGAAATCATGTCCGTATATAAGGAATTAAACCCCGCCAGGACACTGTATCGGGTTTCCGTTTCATCGGAAGATGAATTTTATCGTTTAGAGGAATGGATGCGCAGGCAGCAATAGTGTTCTGTCAGAAAGACATCCATTGCCGTATACAAGAAGAAGCGTCCCTGCATCAATACAGGGACGCTTCTTCTTGTATGCGGCAAGGAAACCGTCTAAGCAAACGGATATTCCAAAACGGCATATTTTTCCAATGATGTAAATACCGCATCCAAGTTTTCCGGAGATACCGGCGGCCACGGCTGATAGGTAAGGGAAAGTCCGCCTTCCTTTGATCCCAGCTTCGTCACGCATTCCCGAATATGGTCATCAATATCCTTAGGGGTTCCAAAAACGGTGATGTTTTGGCGGTCAATATCCAGATCAATGGAAATGCGCCCTTTCACATAGCTTTGAATGTTGTCGATTCCGTTGACGAGATCCTGCATATTGATTACATCGCCGCCCGTTGCAATAATGTCATCCATCAGATCCATAATGTACCCGTCGGAATGCTCATGCACAATAATGCCCGCCTCTTTAATCGGCTGAGTCATCCGGTGGTAGCGGGGTGCAATATATTGATTAAACTGCGCCGGCGACAGCATGGGAGAGTTTTGCATTCCCAGATCTTCAGGAATTCCGATTGAATCCGGCTTTAACGCGATGAAACGCTGAATCAGCCGTACATTGAAGTCGCATACCAGATCCAGCAGAGCATCAATTCTGGGGTCCTCGTCCGCCATATCGGAAATGAAATTTACGTAGCCCCGTAAATCCTGCACACGAAGGAATGTGTGGCCATGAGGAAGGCCAAGACCGAAAAAGTTTTTTTCCCGGTCAGGGTGCCGGGCGGCCGCTTTTAAGGAGTCCCAGTCTATTTTGGAAATACCGTCAGTGCAGTCCGGGTCGGGGCAATGAAAATTTTCAAACGCCTCCCAGTTTTCCAGCGGATGACGTGTTACAGCTCCCACCATACCGGTTACTGCCGTCTCCCAAACGCACCCCCATGCATCCTCCCAGTGGCTACCCTTCACCATATCCGGGCGATTGACAAAAACCGCTTCATAATTTTTTTTGAGCGTTCCCTCCTGATAATTCGGAAACAAAATTGTGTGCTTGCGGCAAATCCGTTCCAATTCTTTGGTATCGTATCCAAAGCTTTCGTAATCCAGCCATGGCAGACCGGAACTGATTGGAATCCATTGGGGCGTCTTGCGTCTCCATGCGCGAATCAGATTTTCTTTATCTTCCATTATGCTTCACCTCATTTAAAAATCATGCTGTATTCACAATTTAAATTACATTTACAAGCATATTACTTAACCAAGTATATTATTTTAAGAATATAAAGTCAATAACATATGGTTTATTTTATAAAAATTGCATTTTATTTAAAATAAAAAATTGTGTATATCCTTGTAATTTCCTGAAGGTTACGTTATAATAACATTTATAAAAGTTACCTTAAATCAAATGCACCGAAACAGTCTCGGGCCGGTCATGAAGAGAAAGGAAATGTTCTATGTCATATTCATATTCAGCGGCACAAATTGAGGGTTATGTATTAAAACCTGAATTCGACAGGGACGGTTTAACATGGCAGTCACATCATGTTACGAATCCTGCCGTCATTCGCATGAAGGGAGAACGCCGGGTTTTCTTAGGATATCGGGCGGGCGGCGACCGGGATCACTACTGCATCCGGGAAACCGATGTAATGTCCAGCTCCTTAGGGCTGGCTGTTCTGGATGAAACTGCAGCAAATGTGATCTGTCGTTTTCCTCTTCCCATCATGAGAATTGCACGAAAATTCCCGCTTCCTCAATCCCCGGAACAATATGATACTTATTGCAGCGAACACGGCGAAGAAATTGCCGTTATGCACGATTTCCGGCTTTATGAGCTGGACGGTTATCTTTACGTTATTTACCATGACGGAACAATCAATCAGGCCTTTGACTGCATAAAAAGAATGAAATCCAGCCTGTTTTTGGAAAAAGTGGCGGAATCCATTGAGCTGTCCAAATATTCCGCTTCTGAACTCAAAGAGAAGTGGGCAGAGCTCTGGTGGCGGGATTCCGTTTGGGAAACGGCGGGGGTTGATGGAAGCCGCCTGCTTTTTCCAACCGTTGAGGGACGTTCCAGCATGAAAACGGATGTGATTTATTTTCTGCTTCAAACTGGTGAAATTCAGCTGATGCGGCGACCCGTCCCGGATGTTTCCGTCCTTCCCACAGACCACACCCTCTGCGGAAAGCGTACGATTGACGGAGATCAGGATTTTGGCGTACTGGAGCAGTGCGTCCGCCCCGGCTTTTTTGACAACTCTCATATTGGTCCCAACGGAATGCCCACTTTGGCTTACATTGGAACACGTGCCGTCTATATTGATGTTTGTCACGGTGTGAATAATCCCTCTCTCGGAAAGGAGGAAGAGTTTCGCTGGGACATGGTTTACAGCCCATTTTTCCGGGTAAAGGATGCGCAGTCCGGGGAACTGCTCTACTACAGTGACAATCCCATCATTGACCCCGAAAGCCACATCTGGGAGGAATACACCCGGCACGGCCGGTGGATTCAGGCAATTCCTCATTGTTACATTGCTTTTGCGGGAGGGCAGACCGAACGGGTACAGGGAAGAAACAGTGAAAACGACCTCTTCACCTTCTTTTCCGGAGTAGGCGACACCGCTATTGTAAGAGCCGAGTTTACCATCCGAGGCTTGCTCCCCCCTGATGTATTAACCGATATTCAGGTTCAGAAGTCCCATCGGGAGCTCCGAAGCGAAATCCCCGGTGCCTGTTATGAATTCCCCCATCCAATTTTGGGATGGAACTGGAAAATTGAACAAAACACCGTGGATGGCGGACTGTCTGTCGTTCGGAACTATTTGTTCCCACAGGGGGCCGATACGGCGGTCCGGCCTATCCGGGTGCGTCCGGGATATTTTGATGCCGACATGATGCTGTTTGATGGAGAATCCGTCGGATATGAGGATTCCCTTGGCTATTATGTACTGTATCAGGGAGTTCGGTGGAGCGAAGAGAATCTGATCCGGAAAACGGTTTCCGGATGGGGCGTTTTGGTATTGGACAAGGAGAATCCCGAACGGATTCTTTATCGCAGCAGCGAGCCGTTGTCCGAGCCCATGACAGAGGATGGCTTTTTCATTCCCGCCCGTCAGCCCGCCCCCAAAGACTTGCTGAACCACATAAAGCAGCTTATTCCCCAGCAGGTTCAATTTGAAATTGCTCGTTCCGAAAAGCTGGTTCAGGAAGGAAAGCACTGGCGTTCCCATTACACGATCTGGCTGGAAGAACGGGTCAAACGTGCCGAATCTCAAAGAAATTCTCATTGAAGCGTTACGGGTGCGCTGCCATCGTGATCGTGCGCCCGACCGAGGAAGTGCCCGCCTGCCGTGGCTGAAGCCTGCGGCAGGCGGGCACTTCCCGTCATAAAAATCAGTTGGGTCTCCGGTCAAATTCCGGATTGAACGCATAGAAGTTTCTGGAATCCAGCTGTTCCTGCTCCAGCCGCAGGCCTTCGCCGAAGCGCTGGAAGTGGACGATCTCACGTTCCCGCAAAAACTTGATCGGATTGCGGATATCGGGGTCATCTACCAGTCTAAGAATATTATCATAGGTAACGCGGGCTTTCTGTTCGGCCGCCATATTCTCGTGAAGATCCGCGATCACATCTCCCGTTGACTGGAGATAATCCGCGGTGAACGCCGCGCCGGATGCGTTGGCGGGGTACAGCCCTGTGGTATGATCGATATAGTAGGCGTCAAATCCGCCTTGTCTCAGTTCATCGGGGCGAAGATTTCTGGTCAGCTGATAGACAATGGCGCAGATCATCTCACAGTGAGAAAGTTCCTCGGTTCCGATGTCTGTCAGCAGTCCTTTTACCTCCGGAGAGGGACAGCCGTATCGCTGGCTTAAATAGCGGGTCGCCGCTCCCAGTTCCCCGTCCGGACCGCCAAACTGACTTAAGATCAGCTTTGCCATTGCCGGATCAGCATTTTTTATTTTAATGGGGTATTCCAATCGCTTATTGTATTGCCACATAAGTTTCGTCCTTTCCGCCGGCAGATGCCGGCTTGCTGTTTCCGGCTAGTTTGCCGCGTATTCCCAGGGCCACGGACCGTCGGTCCATTCCCAGCTCGTTTCATTCCTGGAGTCACCCAGCTTCAGCGGACCAAACATGGACACATACTCCGCAGTCAGCTGTTCGGCTTCGGATTTATGCTTCTGATAAAAGCGAAGCGCCTCCTGATCGGTTTTATGGGTATCCAGATAGAGCGCAACTTCAAAAAGCATGAAATCGTGCATCTGAATTTTGCGCATCAGTTTTTCTCTATCGGTCATTGGGAACAGCCTCCTCCCCTATAAACGGCTTATCCAGACAGGGAAACGCGGTTCCCCGTTCCAATCCGATGGCGGGATCATAAAGCTTCTCCCACGTCTGATAGGGGACATATGCCATCGCATATGAAATTGGCTGCTTTGTAAAAACGCTGCAATTTTCTTTGTCAATATAGCATTCACCGGCCATATTTTCAGCCATTTTTCTTCCTCCTTGAAATTCATGGAAGGCGTCGCCGCACAGATGCGCCGATGCCTTTTTTCTTTGGATTTTGACTTTTCGCGTCTACTATCATGATATGCTTTCCGCGGTATTCGGTGACGGAGGGAAATTTTAATCTGATAAAATCCAATGGTTTGGGTATTCATTTTTCTTTGAATCTGCTATACTAAGAGATAAGCTTTTTTTGGCGGGGCTCTGTCTGAAAACGGCAGCTCCTTGCATTTCCGACTGAAAGGAATGACTGTATGACTTCTTCAGTTCAAACGTTATCGGAAAGAATCCGAAACAATATCGGCAGGGTCATTGTAGGCAAGGACGACCTGATCCAGAAAATTATCATTTCCTGTTTCTGCTCCGGCCATGTCCTGCTGGAGGATATCCCTGGAACGGGAAAAACCACGCTGGCCAAAGCGCTGGCCAAATCCGTCGGGTGTGATTTCAAACGGGTGCAGTTCACTCCGGATCTGCTTCCTTCCGATGTGACCGGAATCAATTTTTACCATCAGAAGCAGGAGGAGTTTCTTCTGAAAAAGGGTCCGGTATTCACCGACATCCTTCTTGCGGATGAAATCAACCGTGCCACTCCCCGAACTCAGTCCAGTCTGCTGGAATGCATGGAGGAACGTCAGGTGACCATTGATGGCGTGACCTACCCGCTGAGCCCTCTTTTTTTGGTGATTGCCACCCAGAACCCTGTGGAAACCCAGGGAACCTTTCCTCTGCCCGAAGCGCAGTTGGACCGCTTTTTTATGCGGCTGTCCATGGGGTATCCCGCGCCGGAATCGGAACGGGATATCCTCACCCATTTTATGGAAAACTCCCCGCTGGATTCGCTCTCTTCCGTCGCCTCCGCAGACGAGCTTCTCACCGCCCAAAGGGAGATCAGAGCCGTAAGGGTCAGCGACCCGGTCAAGGATTATCTGATTGCGATTGTAAACGCCACCCGTTCCCACCCGGAAATTCGTCTGGGTGTCAGTCCCCGGGGGGCTCTGGCGCTGATGCGTGCTTCACAGGGCCATGCCGGGGTGAACGGACGGGACTACGTGCTTCCGGACGATGTCAAGGCGGTATGTGGCGATGTGCTGCCCCACAGAATGATCTGCAAGGGTGCCAACCTTCTCCGCCAGACCGGCAGCGCGGATGCGGTGCTGAAAGAAATTCTGGGCAGCGTTCCCGTCCCGGCGGAGTAGCCCGCCCTGTCATTCTGCGGAAGTATTGTGTGAAAGGAGGAACGTCATGGCTCTTGTCTTACTCGCACTGATTCTGGCTGCGGCTGTTCTGCTGCAGAATCTGCTCTACCGGAAAAATACCTTTCGAAACCTTAGCTACCGTTGCTACTTCAGCACCCCGGAAGCCTATGAAGGCGATGAAATCGAACTGGTGGAAGAGATTGTGAACCGAAAGCTCCTGCCGGTGCCATGGCTCCGTTCCGACTTTACCGCTTCCAAGTATTTGGATTTTGCCGGCACCCGCTCCGTGGTTACGGACAAGGAACGGTTTGTCGTCAGTTTTTTTCTGCTGAAAAGCTATCATCAGGTAACCCGGAGATGGAAGGTCCGCTGCACCAAGCGCGGCGTTTTTTCAATCAGCAGGGTTTCCCTTGTAGCCACAGATCTTCTGGGAAACTGCATCCTTTCCCGGAATATTCCCGTCAGCGCTTCCGTCACCGTCCTGCCTGATCCCACCCTGCTGGAACAGACGGAGTACCGCGTCAGGCACCTCACCGGGGACGTCACTGTCCGGCGGCATCTCGTTTCAGATCCCTTTACCATTTCCGGCACCCGGGAATACACGGAACGGGATCCGCTGAACAAGATTGACTGGCTCGCCACCGCCCGAACCCGTCAGCTGATGGTTCGGGAATATGCCTACACCACCAGTCCCAATCTGGCGGTCATTCTGAACATTCAGTCCCGGGAATTTGAGCGGGATGCGGTGCTGGACGAGGAGAATGTGGAAAACGCCGTCCGTACCTGCGCCGGGCTGTTTTATGAAACCTTGAAAACCGGTGTCCCGGTGGAATTTCTCTGCAATGCTCAGCTCCCGGGAGCGGACTGTTCCGTCTCCACCAAGTCCGGCTTTGGGACAGAACACGTTGTCAGCCTGCTTCGGCTGCTTGCCCGGCTTCCGCTTTGCAACTGTGAGGACTTTTCCCCTTATCTGAAACATACCGCCCCACATCTGAACTGTTCTGATCTGGTGATCGTCACTTCTTTTCTGTCTGACGGTATTCTCGCCTTTGCGAGGGAGCATTCCGAAGCCCGTATTCTGCTGACGGGCTTTGAAGAGGCGGGTGCGATTCCCGATGATGTGCCGATCGTCGTTCTGGGAGGATTCTTCCGGGACATGGCTTCCCGAAAGCGGTCCGCCGCGATTCCGAAAGGAGGAAACCACGATGGACAGGAAATCTGATTCTCCTTTTCCCCGGTGCCTTTTGCTCTGCGTTGTCGGCTGCGCGGGGATTCTTCTGGGATTTTTTCCTTTGCTTCAGCTCCTCACTGCGCTTTGGGACGGAGGCCCCTCGCGGGCGCTGCTCCGGCTTCCATTCCTGCTTTTTTCGGGGCTGCTTGGATTTTTTCTCAACCGGCTGTTTCTTACACGCACCGGGCTGAATCGGTTTTGCCGGTGGTGTCTGCTGCTGGCGGCAGCAATTCCCATATCCGCCTGCGGATTTCTGCCCATTCTTTCCTCTTCCTTTGAGGATGGCGCTGCAGCGGGAGCACTGTTCGCCGCCGCACTGCTGTTTGCCTCCCGGTATTCCGGACGCCGGTATGAGTTTGTTCTCTCCGGGGGCGCATACCGTGGGCTGGCCATCGTTTACCTGCTGTTTCTCATAATTCCCGCCGCGGTTCAGCACTGGATTCCCATCCCCTACAGCCAGCTTGCCAATGCATGGTGCTTTCTGCTCATTTCCGCATTATACGCCCTCGTGAAAAATCAGGCGAACATTGACGATCTGACCCAGAACCGCCGCTATTCTCTCAACTGTCTTCCCCCCAGAATTCGCCGTTACAACCTGCTTCTGCTGGGAGCGGTTTTGTTGCTGACCGTGCTTTTCTTTGTCTGGGCAATTTTTCTTCTTCCCCATATGGATGAGCTCTTGGATCTGCTGATCCAGTGGTGGAAAAGCCGGATCTCCCATGGAACAAGCTCGCCCCCTGTCAGTTCGGAGCCCCTTCCCTCCATGGAAACTCCCCTGCCTCCGGAAGGTTTTGGAGAAAGCAATGATTCCCTGGCATGGCTGGGGACGCTGCTTCAATTTTTGTTTGGCGCGCTGCTGATCGGCGGTGTACTCAGCATTCTCATCCTGAACCGGAAATCCATCACAGACGCAATCCGGCGGCTGTGTCAGCGGATTGCGTCCCTTTTCGCACGTTTGCTGGAGCGCTCTCCCCATTTCGCGGAAAAGGGGGAAGAAGACGCGGATTATACCGATTATGACCAAACCGTCAGCGGCGAAATCCGCCGGGATTCCCCGTCCTCCCTGTGGAGCAGGCGGCAGTGGCGGAAAAACTGCAAACAGTACTTTTCCATGAAGGATTCCCCGGAAAAATATCGGGCGGGGTACCGGTTGGCCCGGGAAGGGCTCATCCTTGCAGGCGGAAATATTCCTCCGGCGGATACTCCGCTGGACGTTTCCCGAAAATTTGAATTCTTGTTTTCCGGCGGAGCATATGTTTCCGCAACGGAAGGGTTTGATCTTCTTTATTATGGAGAAACCGCGTACTCGCCGGAAAACCTTTCTGCTTTAAGCGATGCGCTTGTCCAGATCAGAACGCTGCTTTACCGGAAAGATTCCCCGCTCTCTCAAAGTTCTGCCAAGCCATCCGGGCATTGAGCCATGCTGCTCAAATGCCGTCGCAGCGGGGGCTTTTTCGGAAAGCACGGCAGTTTTTCCGATATTTTGTTTTCCACATACATGAAAGGCTGCCGCCCGAACGGAAATCCGGTCAGGCGGCTGAATGGTACTTGTTATGACTGAACTTCTCTGCAAGCTTTTTGTGAAAGAGAAAGATCACACCGAAGATCCGAAGGTGCGCTTTTCCTATGGAAAAATGGCAGGATTTGTGGGACTTTTCTGCAACCTGCTTCTGTTCGCCGGAAAGCTCTCCGCCGGTTTGATTTTCGGCAGTGTGGCTATTTCTGCGGATGCTGTGAACAACCTCTCAGATGCTTCTTCTTCCATCGTCACCCTGCTGGGCTTTAAAATGAGTGAAAAGCCCGCCGACAAAGAGCACCCCTTCGGTCACGCCCGGTTTGAGTATCTCTCCGGGCTTATCGTGGCGATTATGATCATGCTCATCGGCGTGGAGCTGGTAAAAACGTCGCTGAACAAAATTCTCCATCCCACTCCGGTTACCTTCAGTTTTCTCTCGGTAGCGGTACTGCTGGCATCCATGGGAGTCAAACTGTGGATGGCGTTTTTCAACCGCCGGATCGGACAGCGGATCGGTTCCCCCACTCTGGAGGCCACCTATGCCGACAGCCGGAATGACGTGTTTACTACCGGGGCGGTACTGGCAGCCACCCTGCTTTCCCACTTTACCAGCTGGAATCTGGATGGGTACATGGGCCTTGCTGTAGCGGTATTTATTCTGATCAGCGGTATTGGCATCATCAAAGATACCATCAATCCCCTGCTGGGCGAAGCACCCACTCAGGAGCTTAGCCGAAAAATGGCAGAAACCATTCTCGGCTATCAGGGCGTATTGGGAGTGCATGACCTTGTGGTGCACGATTACGGCCCGGGAAGAAGATTTGCCAGTGTCCATGTGGAAATGAGTGCCTCTGCCGACCCGCTGGCAAGCCATGACGTCATCGACAACATTGAGCGGCACTTTCATCAGGCGGAAAACATTGATCTGGTCATTCACTATGACCCGGTGGTGACCGACGACGACGCAATCAACGCCATGCACAGCCGGATTCTGGCAATCCTGAATGAAATCAGTCCTCACCTCGCCATGCACGACTTCCGGATGGTGCGGGGCGTATCCCATACCAATCTGATTTTCGATGTAGTCATCCCGCAGGACATCGGCATGAGCTGCGAGGAAATCAAACGCAGGATTGACGAGCAGCTTCAAACCCCGGAACACATCTACTATACCGTGATTACCTTTGACGCCAACTATACGACACTTCCCACAGCGGACCAGCTGCGGGAAAAAATAAAAAAGAGCAAACGAAAAGAAAAATAAAAAATCCGCGGACTCCGATGGCAAACAGCAAGCCATTCGAGTCCGCGGATCATTTTTTCGGGGAAATTTCCCCTATTGTGCTTTTATGCCATAGAAAGAGAGAATGGGCAGATGGGAGGCCACATCCATAGGAATTCCCTGACGGGGATTTCTTCTGGATGCGCCGCTGACCAGACAATCGCCCTGAATTGTTCTGACCAGGGTAAGAATGATGCGGTTTTTCTCCACGGTATACTCCGCAATCGAATTTTCACCGGCAGCATCCTCCACGGCAATCGCCAGATTCTCCGGCTCCAGATTAAAGGTGAGAAGTCTTTCTCCCACATGGGCGAAGGTGAGTTCCACGTTCTTCTCTCCGGTACGGCATGCCTTTTCCAGATCAGGCGCATCGTAACCGATGCTTCGGCCATAGATATGGCGCAGTGCGCTGATCGCCATCCGCTCGCCCAGCACCACGTTGGCTGCAGAACTGTTGTGGATTTCGTCAGACAGCCCGGAATCTGTGGTGGGAACCACCATAACCCCCGGAATCCGCAGTGCAGCCTGCCGCTGCGCTTCCCGCACGAGACCCCATTCCCGATCCATTTCCTCACCGCCCGGATTGGTGAGACGGTTAAGCTGGAAGGTGAGCACCGGGATCTCCTCTCCCATTTCCCGGCGGATATTGGCAACCATCCGCGTAAACCGTTCCAGATAATCGCCCGTCTCATGGCCTTCTGCATCGCTGCAGCCCTGATACCACAGGACACCCTTAATCTTTTCGGTTTGGGAATGGATGATGTCCATCATGTTATGATAAAGCACCGCATCGGTATGATCCCATGCGGACAGCGGCGAACCGCCCAAAGAAGCCTGAATCAATCCGATGGGATAGCCAAGCTCTCTCTGCAGGAGCTTGCCGAAGCTCAGATAGGGAGAGGTGCCGCTGTTGCAGCCTTCCCGATTCGCCTCATGAATCATGTTTGTGGAATCATTCATGGGGTGCGTGGCCAGATCCCATTTCCCGCTGTTTTTCAGAAGGTGCACTCCCAGCTGGGGCGGATCGAAAACCGGGTCCTTACCATATCCGGCGGAGTTGCTCTGCCCGGCAATCACATACAGATCTCCTACGCCCAGATGGTGAACCATGTCGCCCCGCATCGCCCATTCAATAACAGCACCGTTTTCTGCGGCCAGACAGGTCTCCAGCCGGTAAAGTCCGCCCGCGGGGATACCGGTCAGCACAGCTGACCAGCGGTTTCCTTCCGCCATCTCCCCCGGCGTCCACCAGCGGATCACCGTGCCGCTGTCCTCACGAACCAGCCGTACATATACCGTAGGGGTTCCCATATCGTCTCCTGCCGCCCAGCTTCCGGAAAGGCGGATATCTGCTTTGCCGTTCTCCTGCTGAAGAATCTGCCAGTCTGAAGGACCTGTTTCAATCAGCGCACCGATTTTCATATTTTCAATCGCTCCTTTGATTTTTCTGCGCATAAAATTCTTTTCCGGGACCCGGAAATACATTCCATAACACTACGTTATTCAACATACCATATTCTTATAAAAGCCGCAAGACTTTCCCGCTGATTTTTATAAAGAGTATCCGCCTAAGAACGCATTTCTCTTAGCAATACCTACTATCAAAAAATATGCGCGGCAGAAGGAGTCATCTTTCATTCATTGCGCCATTGCTTCCTGTAATAACCAGCAAAAAATTGCTGCGGCATCGGCCTTGAAAAAGCGGTGCAGCCCAATGGGCTGCACCGCTTTCTATATGGGCTTACATAAAACGAAGATGCCTTCCGAAACATTGTCCTTCACTGCCGATCGACGGTCAGATAACATTCCGCAACGGCCATATCCTCCGGGGAAGTAATTTTCAGATTCCGTTTTTCCCCCGCCACCAGCCCTACCGGAATTCCCTGTGAGGTCAGAATTCCGGCGTCATCGGTGACCTCCCTTTCCGGCGGAAGGGTGCGGTGGCCCTCATAAATTGTTCCCAGGCGAAAGGTTTGGGGGGTCTGCACGGCAAAAAGCCGGTTCCGCTCCAAAACGGAAGTGACACTCTGCCCGTCCCCGCTTTCCAGAACGGTATCCTGCACCGGTATCGCTGCCGTGCAGGCTTTCCATTCTCCCCGGGTCAGACAGCGGATGCTGTCTGAAATCACCCGGGCGCTGACCAGCGGGCGGGCGGCATCATGAATCAGCACAATATCATCCGGCGAATACCGTTCCATCAGAAACGTAAGTCCGCGAAAGGCCGATTCCCGGCGGGTGCGCCCGCCATCCGTCACGCCGCAGATTTTGTCATATCCCTCGGTCAGGTATTTGACCCGCCCCGACCATTCCTCTCCGCTGACCAGACAGACTGCATCGATTTCGGGATGGAAAACAAATGCCTCCACCGTTCGCATAAGCACCGGCTTTCCGCACAGAGAAAGAAACTGTTTCGGCGTGGGCTGCCCCATCCGGGAACCGTTTCCTCCTGCCAGAATCAGTGCGATGTTCATGGTTTTCTTCCTTTCCGCTGCCGGTTTCCCTGCGTCGGGAAAACCGGTTACACCCGGTGAAGCAGATCGGTATAGTTCGGCATCGGCCAGCATTCGCTGGATACGTTCACCTCGGCAGTGTCCGCGGCATCCCGCAAAACGCCCATCTGCTTTACAATTTTATCCCGGCAGTATTCCGCCAGCGCTTTTCCGTCGGTGACGCTCCGGGCCTGCTTCATCAAAACTTCAAGGGCACTCTCCGCTTCGGAAATGTCGCTGATGCTTCGGGAAAGCTTGGAAATCAGCGCTTTCAGGCTAAGATTTTCAATGCCGGAACGGATCAGGTTATTGTGAGCGCCGGCACATTTTCCGGTGAAGTCGATTACGGCGGGGAGAATCTGCCGCTTGGTCATCTCGATCATGGTATTGGCTTCAATGGCAATTACCTTCGCGTAATTTTCCAGCTTGATTTCATACCGGGACTGACACTCAATCCGGGAGAGCACATGATATTTTTCCAGCACAGCCATGCTTTCGGGCTCCAGAAGTGCCCCCGCCGCATCCACCGTGTTGGAAAGGTTGGGAAGCCCCCGGCGTTCTGCCTCCGCCACCCATTCGGCAGAATAGTTGTTGCCGTTGAAAATAATCCGGCCATGCTCTTTCATGGTGTCCCGGATCACCGCCCGCAGCTCGGCGTCAAAATCCTCGCAGCTTTCCAGACGGGTACAGATCTCGTCCAGACTTTCCGCCACAATGGTGTTGAGCACGTAGTTTGCCTGGGCAATGGAGGCCGAGGAGCCCACCATGCGAAACTCAAATTTGTTGCCGGTAAAGGCAAAGGGAGACGTGCGGTTCCGGTCACTGTCGTCCTTTTTCAGGGTGGGCAGCGTAGCCACGTCGCTGAACAGCTCGCCGCAGTTTCCCTCCACCGGGTCACATCCCTCCGCAATCCGGTTCAGCACAGAAGTCAGCTGTTCTCCCAGAAAAACGGAGATGATGGCGGGAGGCGCTTCCGCAGCGCCCAGACGGTGATCGTTGCCCGCCACGGCAGCGGACATCCGGAGCAGGGCGGCATGACGATCCACCGCCGTAATGACAGCGGCCAGTACCACCAGAAACTGCATCTTTTCATAGGGCGTTTTGCCCGGCTCCAGAAGATTGATACCGTCATCGGTGGAAATCGACCAGTTATTGTGCTTACCGGATCCGTTTACGTTGGCAAAAGGCTTCTCATGAAGCAGGCATGCCAGGCCGCACCGCTTCGCAACCACCCGCATCAGCTCCATTGTCAGCTGATTGTGGTCGCTGGCTACATTGACCGTATCGAAGATGGGGGCCAGCTCGTGCTGAGCCGGGGCCGCCTCATTATGCTTTGTCTTGGCGGAAACTCCCAGCCGCCAAAGCTCCTCATCCAGTTTCCGCATAAAATCGGACACCCGCAGACGAATCCGGCCGCAGTAATGGTCGTCCAGTTCCTGCCCTTTGGGAGGACGGGCGCCAAAGAGGGTGCGTCCGCAGATTTTCAGATCCAGCCGCTTTTCATACAGCTCCCGATCCACCAGAAAATACTCCTGTTCCGCACCCACGGTCGCATTGACACGGCGGGAGGTTTTGTTGCCGAACAGCCGGATAAACCGGAGCGCCTGCTCGTTGATGGCGGCCATAGAGCGCAGCAGCGGGGTCTTGGTGTCCAGAGCCTCGCCGGTATAAGAGCAGAATGCCGTGGGAATATACAGCGTTCCTTCCCGGACAAAGGCCGGAGAGGTGCAGTCCCATGTAGTGTAGCCCCGGGCCTCAAAGGTATTGCGCAGACCGCCGGAAGGAAAACTGGAAGCATCCGGCTCACCTTTAATCAGTTCCTTGCCGGAGAAACGCAGGAGAACGCTTCCGTCCTTCTGCGGGTCAATGAAGCTGTCGTGCTTTCCGGCGGTGATGTTGGTCATGGGCTGAAACCAGTGGGTATAATGGGTTGCGCCCTTTTCCAGCGCCCAATCCTTCATGGCGTCCGCTACGGTACCCGCAATTTCCGGATGGAGGGAGCTTCCCTCGTCAATGGATTTTTTCAGGCTCTGATACACATCGTTGGGGAGCCGCTTCTGCATTTCCCTGTCATCGAATACCATGGAGCCGAAAGTGGTAAAATCAAATCCCATATCTCTGACCATGCCTTTCTGCCTGAAAGAGCTGTCTTTCAAGCCTTGTTCTCTTGTTTCCGCTTTTCCGGGTTTGAAAAAGCAGGAGAATTACAGCAGCTGAATGCCATGTGCGGCACACTGGGCGATCATATCGTCCGGCCAGCTGGAAGCCTGCACCTCGCCGATGTGAGCTTTATGCAGGAGAAGCATACAGATGCGGGACTGGCCGATGCCGCCGCCCATGGTCAGGGGAAGCTCGCCGTTCAAAAGCGCCTTGTGGAAGGGAAAATTCCTGCGGTTGTCACAGCCCGCCTGCTTCAGCTGTTCATCCAAAGACTTTTCATCCACCCGGATGCCCATGGAGCTTACCTCAACCGCACGGTTCAAAATCGGGTACCAAAGCAGCAGATCACCGTTCAGGCTCCAGTCGTCATAGTCGGGAGCACGCCCGTCATGCCGTTCGCCGCTTTTCAGTTTTCCGCCGATCTGGCTGATGAACACCGTCTGATGTTCCCGGCAGATCTCATCCTCCCGCTGCTTGGGTGTGAGATCGGGCCAGCGATCCTCCAGCTCCTGAGAGGTCACAAAGGTGACACTGCCCTTGATAAAGGGCTTGATTTGGGGAAATTTATCGTTCAGTATGTATTCGCTTTCTTTCAGGGCAATGACAATCCGTTCCACGGTATCCTGCAGCACGTCCATGTTGCGCATTTCCCGGGTGATGATTTTCTCCCAGTCCCACTGATCCACATAAACCGAATGCAGATTGTCCAGCTCCTCATCCCTGCGGATGGCATTCATGTCGGTGTACAGTCCTGTATCGGCGCCGAAGCCGTAGCGCTTGAGCGCCATCCGCTTCCATTTTGCCAGAGAGTGCACAATCTGCACATCCCCGCCGCAGGCCGGAATGTCAAATCCTACCGGACGCTCCACGCCGTTCAGGTCGTCGTTCAATCCGGACGCCGCATCCACGAAAAGCGGAGCGGACACACGGGTCAGATGAAGATTTTTTGCCAGATTTTTCTCGAAATTATCCTTGACGGTTTTAATTGCGATTTCTGTGTCCAAAATACCCAGAAGAGGATAGTATTCTTCGGGCAGCAGCAGGGAATGGTCTCCCATAAAAGTGTTCATTCCTTCCGACGTCAGCAGCGGCCGCTCAAAGGAAAGCGGAAAAGCTGCATGTATTTCTATGAAAATCCCCAAGGGCAATCCCCTTTTTGAAACGCCGCAAAGCGGGTTTTTCAAAAAAATACGGCAGCTCTGTTGGCAGATCGTCATAAGCGTTACACATTATTTTATCATCCTTCCCTTTCGATTGCAACCGCCAACTGCACCATAATGAAGTGAAAAAGCGAAAAAACGTCGGGAACCTCATTTTACCGCCGTTTTCTATTGCGAAACGAAAGAAAGAAAAGTATAATGAGGAAGGTTCTTCCGCTCTTTTTTGCGGATTTTTTCAATATACTGAAATTGCCGGTAAAAATGCAGGCAAGTAACCCGTTGGAAAAATTTCTTTTTCCAGCCCGGATTTGTGCCTTTCAGGCCGGAACGGCTTGAATTTTGAAAAGTAAAACCGGCATAAAGTCCGGAAGAAAACAGTCATAACAATTACAGGAAAGGATTGACTTTTATGATACGAGACCCCTCGGCTTTTTTTGAGAGCCTGAAAAGCAAAAAGGTGGCCGTAATCGGAATCGGTGTGAGTCATACCGATCTGATCCGCCTTCTGCTGAAAAAAGGTATTTCCGTTACCGTTCTGGACAAACGGAGCAGCGAGGCGCTGGGAGAAGACTTTCACCTGCTCTCCGAAGAAGGCGCCGCATTCCGGCTGGGAGAGAACTATCTTGCCGGTCTGACCGACTTTGATCTGGTGTTCCGCACCCCCGGAATGTACTTTCTGTCTCCCGAGCTGACCCGTGCCCGAGAAGCGGGCGTGGCGGTGGTAAGCGAGATGGAAATTTTCTTTGATCTGTGCCCCTGCCGTCTTTATGCAGTGACCGGGTCCGATGGAAAAACCACCACTTCCACCCTGATCAGCGAATTCTTTAAAGCGGAGGGACGCACTGTGCATCTGGGTGGGAACATCGGCAAAGCCCTCCTTCCCATCATCGAGGAAATCAAGCCGGACGACATCTGCGTCGTGGAGCTTTCCAGCTTCCAGCTGATCTCCATGCGCCAGTCTCCCGACGTGGCAGTGGTCAAAAATGTCACTCCCAACCATCTTGACGTTCACAAGGATATGCAGGAGTACATTGACGCCAAAAAGAATATTCTTCTGCACCAAAACGGACTTTCCCGCTCGGTTTTAAATCTGGACAACGACATTACCGCCGAGATGGCGCCGCTGGTGCGCGGGGAGCTTTCCTGGTTTTCCATGAAGGCCATTCCCGACCGGGGCACCTATCTGGACAGCGAAGGCTATCTCTGCCGCCGGGAACACGGCATTTCCGGGAGGGTGCTGCATAAGGACACCATCCGGATTCCGGGAATGCACAACGTGGAAAACATGCTCACCGCCATTGCGGCTGTGAAGGATGAAGTCTCTGACGAAAGCATCCGCAAGGTTGCCCGTGAATTCGGCGGTGTGGAGCACCGTCTGGAATTTGTCCGGGAACTGGACGGGGTCCGTTATATCAACAGTTCCATCTCCTCCAGCCCCTCCCGCACTATCGCCGACCTGAACGCGCTGGAGCAGAAACCGGTCGTCATTGCAGGGGGCTACGACAAAAAGGTTCCCTACACTCCCCTTGCCCCTGTCCTTTGCCGCCGTGCCAAGGCGGTGGTTCTGCTGGGGGCAACCGGACCGAAAATTGAGGCCGCGGTTCTTGCCGATCCCTCCTATCCGGACAGCGGGCTGCAGCTGGTTCACGCCTCCAGTATGGAGGAAGCGGTGGCCATTGCCAGAACGCTTGCGGTTCCCGGGGACATCATCGCTCTCCTGCCCGCCAGTGCCAGCTTTGACCTCTACCGCAACTTTGAGGAGCGGGGACGCCATTTCAAACGCATTGTCAACGAACTGCAATAAGCGCCCGGGGCGCTTGCGCTTCAATGGGTCTGTTTGACTTTACAGTGCGGAGAAATCCGCACAGGACATAGAAAGGATTGGTCATCACCATGGAACGTATCATTCAAAATCTTAAGACTCTCTGCGCCATTACCGGCGTGGCGGGGTATGAAAAATCCGCCGCTGAGAAGGCCTGCGAGCTGCTCCGGGAATATATTCCCGGAGCGGAATGCGACCTGTTCGGCAATGTGTCCGGTGTTCTGCCCTCTCGGAAGGAGAACGCCCCCACCCTCCTGCTGGACGCCCACATTGACGAAATCGGCATGATCGTCACCTCCATCGACGAGAAGGGCTTTGTCCGCTTTGCCAAATGCGGCGGAATGGACCGGCGCATCCTCTCCGCCCAGTATGTCACCGTACACGGCAGCCGCCCGGTTCCCGGCATCATCGGCTCCGTCCCGCCCCATCTGCAAAAAAAGGAGGACGCCAACAAGGTGCCCGACTTTGACGCCATGTTCGTGGATGTGGGAATGACCAGGGAAGAGGCGGAAGCGGTCATCTCCTTAGGGGACCGTATTACCGTAAACTCCACCTTTTCCCTGCTGCTGAACGATCAGGTCACCTCCAAAGCGCTGGATGACCGTGCGGGAGTTGCCGCAATTCTGGAGACACTGGAGCTGCTCAAGAACGACGCGCCCAACGTAAACCTTGCGGTTCAGTTTTCCGGGCGGGAGGAAACCGGTGGACAGGGCTGCATTATCTCTTCCTTCCAGATGGAGCCGGATATGGCCATCGCGCTGGATGTCAGCTTTGCGGCAACACCGGATATGGAAAAGTCCAGGTATGCCGAGCTGGGCAAAGGCGTTCTGATCGGAATTGCACCTTCCCTCAACAAAGAAATGACAGACGCCCTTCTGTCGGTGGCCAAGGAAAAATCCATTCCCTGGCAGCCCGAAGTCATGGGCGGCGGAACCGGCACCAATGCGGACAGCATCGCGGTTTCCCGCAGCGGTGTGCGGACCGGTCTGCTCTCCATCCCCCAGAAATATATGCATACCCCCATTGAAGTGGTGGACGTAAAGGACATCCGCTCGGCCGCAGAGCTGATGGCAGAGTACATCAGAACTCTGTAATCCCCGACAAAGAAGGAAAGGACGAAGAACACCATGTTTGAAATGATAAAATCTCTCTGTGAACTGGATGGCATTTCAGGGCGGGAACAGGACGTGTCCGCCGCCATTATGGAGCACATCCGAACTCTGGCCGACGAAGTTTCCGTCGACAATCTGGGCAATGTGATTGCCTTCAAGAAGGGGCGCCGTCAGCCCAAACACAAGCTGATGGTTGCCGCCCACATGGACGAGGTGGGCATGATCGTCACCTCCATCGGCGACGACGGATATCTGCGCTTCAGCACGGTGGGAGGAGTCAACACCAAGGTCATTCTCGGCCGTCAGGTGCGGGTAGGCGAAAAGAAGCTTCCCGGGGTCATCGGTTCCAAGCCCATCCATCTGCAAAGCGAAGAAGAGCGGAGTACGGCGCCTGAGCTGGACAAAATGGTCATTGACATCGGCGCAAAGGATCGCGAGGAAGCAGAGCGCTGCGTTTCTCTGGGAGACAGCGCCACCTTTATCGGAGACTATCTGGAATACGGCAATCCCGCCGACCCCTATGTGGCGGTCAAGGCCATGGACGACCGTGCCGGCTGCGCCATGATGATTCAGATGATGAAGGAGGGGCTGGAGTTCGACACCTGGTTTGCCTTCACCGTTCAGGAAGAGATCGGAACCCGGGGCGCCAAAGCCGCCGCTTTCTCTGTCAATCCCGACATTGCCCTCATCATTGAAACGACCGCCAGCGGCGACGTAGCCGATGTGACCGGTGAAAAGCGGGTCACCATTGTAGGCGGCGGCGCTGTGGTTTCCTATATGGATCACGGCACCATCTATGACAAGCCGCTGTTTGACCTGGCGTTCCATGTGGCAAAGGAGAAATCCATCCCCTGCCAGACCAAAACCATGATTGCCGGCGGCAACGATTCCGGAGCCATCCACGTCTCCCACGGCGGCGTGCGCACCTGCGCGATTTCGGTTCCGGGGCGCTATCTCCACTCCCCTTCCGACGCCGCGAAAAAGAGCGACATCCAGGCGGTTTATGACCTTTCGAAGGCCATGCTGGATGTTTTAGGGGACTGCTAACCTGCTTTTCATTTGGGAGGAATCTTTATGATCCGTCAGCTTACCGAGCAAGACCGCCCCTTTCTGGAGGGACTGACCGGACTGCACTGGAGCACCCTTCGAATCAGGGCGCTGACAAAAGCATATGGATTCGGCTATTCTTTTCTCCGCTTTTTCGGGGATGAGGAGTACAAGCTGGCGATCTGCATACAGGATGGATTTGCCGTGCTGTGGATTGCGGACGGGGAAGAATCCTTCCGGAAGAAAAAAGCGGCGGAAGCCGCCGAATTTCTTCCCATGGCGGCGGACTATCTGCTGTCGGAGCTTCCCCTTGAAGGGATAACGGAAGAGTTTGAGCCGACCGAAGGGTACACCTTTGTTTGCAGGGAATATCCCCCGAAAGAACTGGAGGGCATTACCGAAAACGTGCAGGTTGCTTTTCCGATCCTTTCCCGGGTGTTTCCGGAATCGGTCAATCAAAAATGCTATCTCCAATGGTATGCCGATCACTCCCACCGCATTCGCCACGGCATGAGCCGCGTATTTACACTGGACGGCGTCTGCACCGGCACCTGCTATGCCTGTGAGGACGGCTTTCTGGGAGTAAACCAGCTGGCCACCCTGCCGGAACACCGTAAGGAAGGCTGGGCTAAGGCCATGCTCTCTCATATGACATTTGCCGTCCGGCCGGAAAAGGGGATTCTCCTGCAGAGCCAGAATCCCGAAAGCGACCGGTTTTATGAACGGCTGGGTTTTCTTCCGGTGGAAAAATGGTACTCTTATGAAAGGAAAAAGGAGAATCCCTCCTGATCCTTTTCGGTTAATTACGGAACAATACAGAAAGGTTTGACATTCATGAGCAATCTGTCCGATTTTTATCAATTCGACCCCCGCCTCTCCGGCTTCTTCAGCCGGGCGGAGGAACGCTGTAAGGAGCCTTTTGCCCGGGCGGAAGAAATCTGCCGTTATAATGAGGCCAAGGTGCTCCGTGCCTTCACGGACTGCCGGGTCAGTGAGAGCCACTTTGTCGGCAGCACCGGCTACGGCTACGGCGACCGAGGCCGGGAAACGCTGGACAAGGTGTTCGCCCAAATCGTGGGGGCCGAGGATGCACTGGTCCGCCATAACTTTGTCTCCGGGACTCATGCTCTGACGGTGGCTCTCTTCGGCGTTCTGCGTTCCGGGGACAAGCTGCTCGCCATTACCGGAGCGCCCTATGACACCATGGAAGAAGTGATCGGCATCCGGGGAAAGGGCAACGGTTCCCTCAAGGACTTCGGCGTGGAATACGGACAGGTGGATCTTCTTCCTGACGGCACACCGGATTATGACGGAATTGCCGCCGCCGCACCGGGGGCGCGGGTGGCTTACATCCAGCGTTCCAGAGGCTATGCTCTCCGGGAATCCCTGACCGTTGAAGCCATCGAAAAGCTGGTGCGGACAGTACGGGCAGCCAATCCGGGCGCCGTCATCGTGGTGGACAACTGCTACGGTGAATTTGTGGAAACCCGGGAACCAACCCAGGTGGGGGCCGATTTGATTGTGGGTTCCCTCATCAAGAACCCCGGCGGCGGCATTGCCAAAACCGGCGGATATATCGCCGGACGAAAGGATCTGGTGGAGCAGTGCTCCTACCGTCTTACCTGCGTGGGAATGGGCAAGGAAGTAGGCTGCACGCTGGGGGAAAGCCGCGGGCTTTTCATGGGGCTGTTTTTTGCCCCGTCCGTGGTCATGGCGGCTGTCAAAACTTCCGTTTTCGCCCTGTCGCTCTTTGATCTGATGGGCTACCGGGTAACCCCGGCTTTTGACGCACCCCGCACCGACATCATTGCGGCAATCGAGCTCGGCAGCCGAGAGGGACTGGTAGCATTCTGTCAAGGCATCCAAAAGGGCTCACCCGTGGACAGCTTTGTTCTTCCCGAGCCATGGGACATGCCCGGCTACGAAAATGAAGTGGTCATGGCGGCGGGCGCCTTTACAATGGGCGCCTCCATCGAGCTGTCGGCCGACGGCCCTCTGCGGGAACCCTATGCGGTCTATCTGCAGGGGGGGCTCACCTACAACACCGGAAAAATCGGCATTATGCTGGCGGCGCAGGCCATGCTGGACAGCGGAGCGCTGAAACTGTAGCCGGATTGCTGCCGTCCCGTGGGAAAACAGATTGTTTTCCCACGGGATCTTATTTTATGCAATCGTTCCGTACATGCGGCAGTATGCCCTGCAAGAATTTCACCTTGATTTCACGAATTCCACTGGACAATTTGCCCTGTACACGGTATAATAATAAAAGTTATCGTCTTTGAAAAGCAGAGCCTTGTACAAGCTTTTTACAGGGACGGAAAAAGGAAACATAATCTGGGAGGAAACAATAAATGAAATTGCTGAAAAAGCTGGTTACAGCGGCAATCGCGGGCTGCATGGCTCTTTCACTGTCCGCATGCTCCGACACCACGTGGGTGTATGAATTCGACGGGGAAAAGATTCCGTCCGGCCTTTATATCGGCTACACAATCTCGGCCTATTCGCAGGTATCCCAGCAGGAAGGCTACGATGCCAACATTAAGGACATTTTCAAGCAGACAATCAACGGTAAATCCACCGACCAATGGATCAAGGATACCGCCAAGCAGGAATGTGCAATGTATGCGGTTTACGAGAAAAAGTTCAACGAGCTGGGGCTTTCCTTCAGCGAGGACGACATTTCCGCGCTGGACAGCAGCCTGAAAAGCAACTGGGATTCTCTGGGTACCGTTTATGAGAAAAACGGTGTATCCAAAGCTTCCTACCGCAAGCTGCTGGAAAGCAGCAAGCGGGAATCCATGATTTTCAGCAAGTACTACGGCGAAGGCGGCCTCGAAGAAGTGAAGAAGGAAGATCTTCTGGCCCATTTCAAAGAGAACTTTGCTTCCGTCAACATTTTCCGGATGGCCCTCTATACCGGCAGCGATCTGACGGATGAGCAGAAGAAATCCAACGAGAAAACCAAAACCGATTCCGAAAAATACCTTAAGATGCTTAACGAAGAAGGCAAAACCTTCGGCGAGACCTACGATCAGTACTATCACGATGTACTGGGCACCACCCATGACGCAGAGAACGATCAGGATGTCATTACCGAGGACAGCGAGAGTACTACATGGGTAAAAAAGAACGACACCAGCCGCTATTCTGAAAAAGTTCTCAGCACCATTTTCAATGAGCTGAAACCGGACGGAGATGCGATGATTATCGCAGACACCAATTACTATTACATTGTCAAGCGTTATGACGTCACCAAGGATGAAAAGAATTTTGATGAGATGCGTGAATCGGTTCTTTACGATATAAAGGGTGACGATTTCAAAAAAATGGCCGAAGGCTGGGCATCCGAGATGAAAACAGTTGTCAACAATGCCGCTGTCAGCCGCTATAAGCCCAAGCACATTGACCTGACCACCGACACGAAGTAATTTTCCTGCGGGCCGCCGCGGAGAGCGGATAAGTACCGGAGCCGGAACGGCCGTATCGTAAACCTGTTTCCCAAAGAGGCAGCCACTTTCATTTTGTGGCTGCCTCTTTACAATAATTCTATAAGGCTAAGGAGAAAAAAGATGACTGAACGGGAGAAAATGTTGAAGGGCAAGATCTACGATCCTTTTACGGAAGGTCTGCCGGAAGAACGTACAAAAGCACATCGGCTTTCCAAGCTGTACAACGATACGTTTGAAACGGAAACCGAAAAGCGCAAAGCAATTCTGGACGAATTGCTTCCCAACCGGGCAGACGGCGTCTACCTGCAGGGGCCTGTTTATTTTGATTTCGGAACCAATACCACAATCGGAAAAGACAGTTATGCCAATTTTAACCTGACAGTGCTGGATATCTGCCCGGTCACAATTGGGAAATGCGTGTTTATCGGCCCGAACGTCTCCCTGCTGACCCCTAAGCATCCGCTCTGCTATTCCGACAGGAATCCCTATTTTAATGAAAAAACCGGGAAAGTCACAGACATGGAATACGCTGCTCCCATCGTCATTGGCGATAATTGTTGGATCGCAGGAAACGTAACCGTTTGCGCAGGAGTGACCATCGGGGAAGGCTGTGTCATCGGCGCCGGCTCAGTGGTAACACGGGATATCCCTGCCCACAGCCTTGCGTTCGGAAATCCATGCCGTGCAGTCCGAGCCATCACGGAGGCGGATCGTCTTTCCGCACACCCCGAGCTTTTTGCAGAATAAGGCGCCGACGCCGCTTCTGCTGCACTGTCGGCATCCGTCCGGCTGTCCGGACTCCGTATCCGGCAGAAAAACAGGGCATCACCGCTTTTTTGACGGTGATGCCCTGTTTTTTCCTGATTGGAGAAATAAAAGTTGCCTGCCCTTGTTTACCGAAAGGCAAAATCACTGAAATTGCATTCAAAGTCAAGTTCGGGAAGAGAAAGCGTGGCCATCGCTCCGCTTTTTTTGTCCATCGTAATTTTAAACTGGCCGGAGTCGCTTTTTCCGGTGACCGTCAGCAGCTTTCCGTCCAGAGAAACATTAATTCCGCTGGGACTGGAAGCAGCATTGATGGCATTGACGATAATGGAGGCGGCTCCCGAAACGAGACGGGAATTTTCGTCCAGCTTCACGGTCAGCCCTTTGTAGGATACCAAAACATCTTTTCCGTCATAGGCGAAGGACATTCCCGAAAGCGTCTTGGGTTCACTGATCTGCACCGTAGCCCGCCCTTCTGCCGTCCGGTTGACATCGGCCGTCATCACCAGATCCTTCATCTTAATGGTGGCTTTGGCGTCAAAAGGTTTCGCTACGGTGGAAGACACGTCCTCAGGCGAAACTTTTTCGGAGGATTCCTTCCGGCTGCATCCCCATGACATTAAAATGACAAATACAATCAGCAGACAGACAACGACAATCCAAAACGTCCGGTTTTTCATCTCTTTCAAGCAAACCCCTCCCGCAGCTTCTCATTCCGGAGGTCAAAGCGGCCCGCTGCAATGCAGGCCGTTTTGGTTCCGTGGAGACGTAATATTTATATGCAGGGCAAAAGGGGAATATACGGGGCCTACCGGTCCAAGTCCTTCAGCACAAAGGGAATCTCCTCGATTACGTCCCGGGCGAGCATGGAATATTGGGACATTCTGCGGTCAAGGCGGTCAGCGGCAAGTCCGTGCAGACAGACGCCGCAGAGGGCCGCATCCTGAGGCAAAATTCCCTGGGCCGCCAGCGCGCCGATCATTCCTGCCAGCACGTCGCCGCTGCCCCCCTTGGCAAGTCCGGCGTTGCCGGTGGTGTTCTGAAACAGTTTTCCGTCGGGCAGAGCAACGATGGTACGGTGTCCCTTCAGTACCACCGTCACGCCGTATTCCCGCGCAAAAAGCTTTGCTACAGCCACCGAATTTTCATTCACCTGCTCCACAGTCATTCCTGCCAGACGGGCCATTTCACCGGGGTGGGGGGTAAGTACTGCCGGGGCCTTGAGATTTTTCAGAAGATCAAGATCTTTGCTGACGCAGTTCAGCCCGTCCGCATCCAGCACCAGAGGGCACTGCACCTGTGGCAGCACCTTTCGCAGGAGCTCCAGGGTTTCCGGTGCTGCGGTGAGGCCGCAGCCTGCCACAAATGCGGTTGCACCGGCCAGAAAGGCCAGCAGTGTATCCGCGGCGGAAGGGGCGCACCCACCCGCAGAAGTCTCCGGCAGCGGGAGGGGCATGGCCTCCATCAAGTGAGGCGCCGTGATTGCAGATACACTTTCCGGAGAAGCCAGCGTTACCGTACCCGCCCCCATTCTCAGAGCCGCCATGGTGCACATCATGGATGCCCCCGGCATTCGCCGGCTTCCGGCCAAAACCAGCAGTTTTCCGAAAACGCCTTTATGCGCTTCGGGAGAGCGTACCGGCAGCAGATCCTTCACCAATTGCACCGTAATCTCCGCCGTATCGTTCAGCGCCTGCGCAATAACAGCCGCGGGGATGCCGATGTCGAGCACCTCAATTCTGCCGCAGCTCGCCTTTGCGGTAAGGGTGTTGTGCGCTGGTTTGCATGCGCCGAAAGCGAGCGTCACATCCCCCTGAAAGCAAATTTCCCCGGACTCCCCCGTATCGGCGTTGATGCCGCTGGGAACGTCCAGAGCAACCTTGACAGCCTGCGCCGAATTGGCACAGGCAAGCAGAGCGGATGCCGGATAAGGCACCTCGCCATGAAATCCTGTTCCAAACAGTGCGTCAATAATAATCCGTGCCCCCTGTATGGCGAAAAGGGCATCCTCTTCCCCATCGGAAAGGTCGTCTGTCTTTCCGCCGAGATCGCAGAACCGCTCATAATTTTCTTTTGCAAGGACGGTTTTCGGCAGGCCGCAGCCGAGAAGCACAAGGGGTGAACCGCCGGCCTCCAGAAGCCGGCGGGCAATGACAAATCCGTCCCCGCCGTTGTTTCCGCTTCCCGCCAAAATGACGCAGGACTTATCGGCCAGCCCATACCGGTTCTCCAGGTACTGATAAGCGGTCCGCCCTGCATTTTCCATCATTTCGCTATAAGAAAGCCCGCTGCGGTCGGACAGCTGCTCCGCTTTTTTCATCTGTGCTGTGGTGAGTGTCAGCATAAACTGAAACGCCCCTTTTCGGAAATATTTCTTTGTCTCCCGTGAATTCAAGCGCAAAAATATCCTTCAAAAAGCCCCTCCGCAATTATTCGGAGGGGCTTTTCAGATGCACTCATTACTGCGGAATCCGGACACGTCTCCGGTAAATCTTCTCAATTTCGGGAAGAAGCCGCTCGTCCGGGTTAAAAATCAGAATGCATTTTTTATTTTCCCGGTTATGATACACTGCATAATAGGTATTGGGTTCATTCCAGGAAACGGATGCATCCAGCTTGACATCATACTGCTGATTTTTATAGCGTTCCGCATTGAACTTGTCAAATTCTTCAAATCCGGAAATCTTGACGGTGGTCATGCGTTTCCGTTTCCGCTTAGCGGCAATCCGGTCCACATCAATTTCACCGTTGGTATAAATGTATTCAAATTCCAGATTCAGTGAGGTCATGAAATACCACGCAAAATAGATGGCTCCTACGGCCAGCAGCAGGGCAATGGAGCCAAAAAACTGACTTCCAAACCCAAACAGCATCGCGGCAAAAGCAATCACCAATCCCGCAACCATAATACCAACCTTTTTCAGCAAATCCACACTGGAATTTTTCTTTTTCACCAGTTGCTCTAAAAAAACGTCGCCCATTTTGGAAAATCCCCTTACTCATTTTTAGTCGCAGCCATTTCCCGCCGTTTTGACATCAGCCCTTCAGCGTGAAACGAACATTGTATTTAGTATATCATATAAAAATCCGAAGCACAATGGAGAATTTGTTGACATCCTGTAAACAAATTCTATGCATTTTTTCTGTTGCTGCAGCGGTATTTGCACATCAAAAAATCAGGTGCGCCCTCCCCAAAAACATCTTGACAAATGTCCAAACAGCAGTTATAATATAAACGTTGTCTGTCGAGGCGTGGCTCAGTTTGGTAGAGCGCTGCGTTCGGGACGCAGAGGCCGTGGGTTCGAATCCCGTCGCCTCGACCATATAAGAACGCTAATATTGATACGGTAAGTATCAGCATTAGCGTTCTTATTTTATACCAAAAAAGCCAGTAAATAAGGCATTATCGGCACTTTTCTGTGTTCTTCACTCCGCCGTT
>DBGCDL010000007.1:0-6990 GCA_048358235.1 Oscillospiraceae bacterium | reverse complement strand
CCTGGCGGCTTGAAGTTGTGCGCTCTCGCGAAGAAATGCGACGGGAAGCCTATGGTTTCCCGTCTGATGGGTGATTCGACAGCGCTTGCCTCAGCAATTGTGCGGTGCTGCCCTATATATACTTTAGCTAGGGTTACTGAAACTGGAAGTGAAGAAAAACATGGAACCTAGTGTCGGCCTATCTCTTTTTCTGGGCTGTGAACATTTATGCTGGATGTTTCGATAAAACTGGGTTCTTTGAAAGTGGTGATTTCGTTGGATAGTTCCGCAGAATATGACGAGAAACAGAGCCACAGAATTGCGCTGTTCTGTGATTCCGGCATTTTTACCCCAAACGAAATCAATGCTTAACCTGTTGGAGTAATGCCTGCGGTTCCAAGGGAGGAGACTGTAATGAGAAAAGAAAGTGCAATCATTCGTAAGTGCTCTGCCCAACTCACAGCACTTGGGCTGGACAATGAAGCGGTGTTCCATAAAAGCAAGTTGATCCTGAAAATTTACAGAGACGTTGTCTGGAGCTTAAGTGAACGAGCGGAAGAGCTGCAGCGATATGCCTGTGAAATCGGCGGGCAGGATCTGGGCGTCGGACTTTCTTTTCTTGAAAACTTTGCCCCGGATATCGATCAAAGAGCTTTTGAGGAGAAGGTGTGCTGTGTTGTGCAGAACAAAATGTTGGTTGACGCGGTGAATCGCTCGCTCCTTCGGCTGAAGCGGTATCCTCTGCGCGGAGAACTGTACTATGAGATTCTGACAAAGCAATATGTCTATCGATATAACAGCACGGAGAAAGAACTGCTTGATGAGCTCAACATGGAAAGAAGCGTTTTTTATGACAGGAAAAAAGAAGCCATTCATCTCTTTTCTATCTGCCTGTTTGGCTATGCTATCCCCGAAATCATGAGTGAATTGCCCCGACTGAATCCCAATCAATCCCCAACGTAATCCCTGCTCCCTTCCAATTTTGATCCTGCTATACTGGCTACAGTGGCAGGTATGCTCTAAAATTTGAATACTTGAGATTAAGAACCCGGCACTGCTTTCCGCAGTGATCGGGTTCTTTTTATTCCTGCCGCAAATATGGCGGCAGGAACAAGCCGGAGGGTGTTATATCGCCCTCCGGCTTTTTTTTGCCCGGCATTGGAGGGCCGGAAATGCGCTGGGAGGCGTACGCTGCCAGATATCCGTAGCTCCGAGATTTTGATTCGCCAATCAAAATCTTGAAGCTACGGAGGTTGCCACATGGCAGAGAACAGAAAATACAGGATTCGGGTCGATGGCATTTTGGTAGATGTCAGCGAAGAAGTGTATCATGCTTATTACAGCATGGAACGCCATACACGCACTTTGGACGAGAAGGATATTCGGAACGGCAAGGTTTTATATAGCGATTTGGATACGGATGAACTGCTGGGTGAGGAGATGCTTCCCAACAGGAACGCTGAACAAGTTGAAGATTCCGCCATTTGCCGCGTCTTGCGCGAAAAACTGCATCATCAGCTTGCCATGCTTTCCGCCCAGGATATGGAACTGATACAAGCACTGTATTTTGAATGCCTGACAGAACGGGAATATGCGCAGAGGATTGGCATTTCTCAGAAGGGCGTCAACAAGCGCCGTCAAAAGGTCCTGGAAAAACTCAGGGGGATGATGAAAGCAAAATAATAAATTTCTGGTTCTCAACCCCCTCACGAACTCGGCTTAGTAGTGAGGGGGTAAATTGGTCTCTCCCTCGTGGCCCTTGAAAATCCAATATCCGATTCTCTGAATACTTTCCTGACGGGGTCCTTTTACCGGGGACAAGCGACACTGGAAGATGCGCGGAGACCACCTGTAGGGGTTGCGTTGAGTCGAAACGAAGAAACCATTTCATTTTTAAGTTCGATTGATCGTCCTGCGCAAGCCCTATCAACGACGGCCAAGATAAGGTACAGAGCGGGTCCATCTGTCCAGAGAACAGCCGGTGGCAGGCTGTCTCGCAACAATTCCGTTCAGGGACAATGATACTTCCGTCCAGTCCCAGACACACGCAAGGAGGGCGGCTGCGAGAGATCCTCGCGGGGGTGAGAGTCCCATGAAGCAGTGCAGCCGGCTGCTGTTCAGAGAATTGCCCGACTATCCGGGGGAGTAGTGTCAAATACGGATGGATTGAATTTGCTTATTAATGTCAGAAGCAATGGGGATCGTTTTTATGCAAGGATGGAACTGTCAGAGGACTTGTGTCGTCTGACGCAGAAAGCGATCCCTATTTTTGTGACATTAAGATAGTCAGTCAAATGCCATGGCAAGCAAGTTTGCCATGGTCGATTGTCGTTGTGGGGGAGGAGGGATCCGTTGAACATTTCAGAGATCAAGCAAAAGGTAAATGATAAAGGTGCACTGCAGATTTCACCCAGCGTCATGCAGGAAATGGGGCTTTCTGCGGGAGATGAGGTATATGTCGCTTACCTGACAGAAGATAGAGCCCGTAACCTGTACTGTGAGCTGTATCTCTCGCCCCATCCTTTTGATGAATCCGATCCGGAACCGGACATCAAGATTCCCAGCACGCTTTTGGAGCAGGCAAATATTTGCGCAGAAGATGAAATTCGCATTGTTTGTCTGGATGGGGCGATTCTCATCCACCGTGACAGCTCTTTCTCTTTTGATGAGATGAACGAACTTCTGAATAGTTTGGGAATTGCCGCGAAATTGACAGAGGGGCTTGATTCTGATCCTCAAACAGCCATTGAACAGCTCGAAAAACAAATTCAGCTTCTTCAGGAAGGAGAATGAAAGGAATGAGTCAACACAAGTCTGATCCCCAAAATCCCCACATCACTGAGCTTGTGATTCAGGGAATCGTCGTGCGGATTACGTTTTCTCAATCAGATAATCTGGACGCCCCGCATCAGATTTCCGAAATTCTGAAAGAGTCTTATCTGCAAAAAAGCGCGGGCTGAGGAGGAACGGCGATGAGTAAGAGAGTCTATTGCCTTTACCGCGTATCCACAAAGGGACAGGTGGAAAAGGACGATATTCCCATGCAGAAGCAGCGATGCCATGAGTTCGCGGAAGCACAGGGATGGGAAATCGTGAGGGAGTTTTCTGAAAAGGGTGTTTCCGGCTTCAAGGTATCCGCGAAGGATCGCGACGCTATCCAGGAAATCCAGAGGGATGCGGCGATGAAGAAGTTCGATGTTTTGCTTGTCTTTATGTTTGATCGCCTTGGCAGAAAGGAAAATGAAACCCCGTTTGTTGTGGAGTGGTTTGTCAACAACGGAATAGAGGTCTGGAGCTCGGAAGAGGGGCAGCAGCGCTTTGATACGCACGTTGACAAGCTTATGAATTATATCCGATATTGGCAGGCTTCCGGGGAGAGTCTCAAGACCTCGGTTCGCACCAAAACGCGTCTGGGTCAGATCGTTCAGGAAGGCCGTTTTCGTGGAGGAAAACCGGCGTATGGTTACCGTCTTGTAAAAAAGGGGCGGATCGGGAAAAAGAATCGCGAGCTCTACGATATCGAAATTAACCCCGAGGAAGCGATCGCGGTCAAGCGAATGTTTGATCTGACGGACCGCTATGGGTATGGAGGCCGGAAGCTTTCCTCTGTGTTACACGAGGAAGGAATTATTAACCTCAGAACGGGAGAACCGTTTCATTACGCCTCAATCCAGCATATTCTTTCCAACGTCATGAATGCAGGAATTCTTCGCAGCGGAGAAACGAAGTCGGAGGTGTTTCCTGAGCTGCAGATTGTTTCTCTGGAACAATTTAATCGTGTGGCAAAGGCTCGTGAGCAGCGTTCCGTAAATTATGCGATAAAGTGCGGCGGAACCACCGAGACAGTGCAGCTGGAGGATGGCACGGAAGCTACCGTCGTTCGCCCGCCTCGCGCCTATCCTCGAAAGATCGTAGGAAAAGCCCTCTTGTCAGGCAATGTGTATTGCGGTCACTGTGGTGGCCGCATTTTTGCAACTACCGCAAGAAAAACGCATCGCCCAACGGAGGACAATGAGCGTATCGCCATCTATAAATGCTACAACCGATCGCAGCATAAAGGACAGTGTGACGGGCCATCCACCTATCGTGCCGAGAAGGTGGATAAGGTGATCGAACAGCTTCTGCGGGGGATTTTTGAGCGAGCCAAGAGGATTGATGAAAAAACCATTTTAAAAATGCTGGTCGACGCTTCGGCGGAACAGTGTCAGCAAGAGCTGAAAGCCGCAAAGCTGGAATATACCAAGACGATGAAGGAATTGTCAAGGTGGGGAGATTTGATGCTGGATTCTCTGGATGGTACCTGTGTTTTTACGCCGGAGCAGGTGAAGGCCAGATTGGACGCTGTGCAGGCAAAAGCGGACGAGATAGCCCACCAGGTTCAGCAGCTTGAAGAGAAGAGCCGTCAGATGAAACCCGCGGCAGCCGATCTTCTGAGGGAGCATCAACAGATTCTGACATGGGCTGAGTTGTTCGACTCCGCTGCGATAGAGGAAAAGAAGGTTATTGCGTCCTATCTGATCAAGGCAGTCACCTTAACCCGCGGCTATGGGATTCAGGTGGACTTCAATATCTCCGAGGCGCAGTTTTTGAATGGGCTGGAGATGGGATGAGGGGCAGCGATGAGGGCGAAGTTTCTTTTAATGCGTTCGGATTTCATGCGAGCGGAACAAAAAGACTCTCATACAACATATATTACCCATACCAAAAGACAGGAGCAGCACCGTCAGCGCCGCTCCTGTCTTCGTTGTGTTTCATTTAGTTGATAGAGATGTCGCTGATTTGTCTCGAAGAATGTTTCTTTTGGTGATTTATTCAAGCAAGTATGGTTTGAGCAATGAAATCAATTCATATACTTTGGTACCAGGTGCTGCGTTGGCGGGTGTTTTACCGGCGTTCATTTGATCTAATCTTCTTGCATTTGCGATGCCAAATTCCATATATGGTTTCAATATTTCAAACATATCCGGTCGATCTTTCGTATATTTGCCTGCGTCGATACTCTCCATCCATTCAGAAAGCTTAGGCCAGTATTCGTTTCTATGGATGTCTGAATGAAAGAAGCTGAAATGAAGCAAATACCACAGCTCAATACATTGATTTGACCAAATAGCATGGTATTGTATGTCGCTGTTACTGTTTTGTCTGCAGAGTTCCGCAGTCCGATTGATATGCTTTGCAGGGAAATCATCTGTATCATAGATAACCCAGACGTGTGCATAACCGTTTGGATTTTTGCTTGCCTCATCCTTCGCTTTCTCAAACAAATTGATAGTGTTATCACCTGTTCCAGAGATAATCAGTTGGATTTTATCCCTATATTTTCGATTAATTATTTCTTTCACAGCATGAAAATACTGGGGTTCTGTTTTTGTTCCTTCCGTTACTATCAAGTGGTACTCCGGCTGAATGCGAATTGCCTTATCAGGACGCGGTTTCATCCAATGTTTGTTTAGATCGCTTTTTTTGGGAGGCTTTAAGCTCATGTCCAGTCGCCTCCTGCCAGCATATTGGTCAAATATGGGTCGGCGCCGTATCTTCCCTCCAGATATTGTTTATCGTAAGCTGCGGTGTTATTGATTCGTTCGTTATCTTCCCGGCGAATTTCATACAAGGAATAAATGTTGCTCTCATGTTCTTCGTTTAATGCCGCAAACCAAATTTCATCCCGGCGGAACACACTGTTTTTCATGGTAGTCATGTCGTGAGATGTAAAGAGCAGTTGTGCACCCTTGGAATTGAGCTTGGGATTTTTGAATAAGGAGATCATGTAGCGAAGAAGCTTTGGATGCAGCTTGGCATCCAACTCATCGATAATGACAAGGCGCCCTTCCTGAAGCGCCAGAAGAATGACTGGAAGTGCGGCAATTAATTTTTTCGTTCCATCAGATTCATCAAGAAAGCGCAGCTCATATGATTTTCCATTCACGGCTCGCTGCGTATACAGCTGTTGTTCCTTTTCGTCGAACCGATATCCGGTCATATCAATGTCCAAATCGTTGAGAGCTTGAATGATTTGTTTCTGAACATTCTGCTCTTGTGAAAGCATGATTTGATGCTCAACTACCGGATTTGCATAGCTGCGAATGACACAGGATTCAAACCAGTCCTGGACGGCGGCAATAATAGGGATATCGTAATTGATTGCAAGGAAAGAGAGATATGGCATTTTGGGATTTACGGAACGGTTTATTCCGGGCTTTTTGATTTTTGCTCCGAGAGTAATTTCTGCCCCTTCCCGCTCAAAAACCTTACCGGTCCTCTTGCCGCCGACTGCTCTCCAAAAAAGAGATTCGGATACTACTTCATCATTCAGAAGAGCAAGGTTATAGCGATACTCATTGCCTTTCTGGCGAAAAAAAATCTCGAATTTCGTTGGCTGGCTTTTGGACTCCTCATCAAACAGAAACGGCATACAATCTACTTTTTGCTGAAAGATGATATTCTGTCTGTTTTTTCCCAGATCGTAGATTGGCTTCACAACTGTAGATATTAAACAAGAGAGGGCGTGTAAGAGATTCGATTTACCGCCGCCATTCGGTCCATAAACAACACTAACAGGCAAGAGAGCGCTGCCTTTATCGCTGTTTATCAATGATTCTGAGAATTCCGGTATTGAGGCTGCTTGAAAATCGAAGGTTGTCTCTGACTTGTAAGACTTGAAATTCTGAAATGTAAATTGGCAAAGCATGGTGGTGCCCTCCTTTCTATCTACTATTATATGGATAATCCCCGCAAAATCAAGTTTTATAAGGCAGTTCAAAAAATAATTTTATGAAATTGGGTTTATATTAAGAAAACAGCTGCTATTTTGAAAAGTTTGGGCCAGTATAGACGTTAGCTGAATTGTTCGACTCCGCTGCGATAGGGGAGAAGAAGGTCATTGCGTCCTATTTGATCAAGGCCGTCACTTTATCCCGCGGCTATGGGATTCAGGTTGACTTTAACATCTCCGAGGCGCAATTCTTGAATGGGCTGGAGATGGGGTGAGGGGTCGCGATGATAACGCGGTTT
>DBGCDL010000006.1:0-26624 GCA_048358235.1 Oscillospiraceae bacterium | reverse complement strand
TCGTCGCTGTACCGTGGCATTCCTTTCTTTCCTGACATACAAAAACCTCCAATCGTAGTTTCCACTCTACGACTGGAGGCTTTTTTATTCAATGTCCATTTTTTCTGGTTCTAAGCAGAGCTGACCGCTGCAGCCGCTTTTTCCCCACACCTTGAGGGCGGGCTCGTTGGCATACAGCAACTCATGGGTGTTTGTGTCGATGACATACACGCTGGAAGCGGTGTTGCTCAACAGATAAGCATGATCCTCGGTTTCCCCCGCCGTATTTAAAAAAATGACCAGAAAGACGGGACATCCGTCTTTGGTACCCAGCAGACGCCCTTTTGCATGAACCCAGGCCGAACCTTCGGTCTTGTGCAGAATGCGATAGGTAAAATCTGCATTCTTGCCGGTGCGGAGCATTTTTTCCAATTCCGCCATGACGAGAGGACGGTCGCTGTCCAGAATAATCCCCGCCGCGTCGTCTCCGGCAGCGGCCAGATATTCCTCTTCCGTCATACCGGAATTGGCCGGAAGACCCGGCGCCGCATACAGCGTTGTAATTTTGCCGTTTTTCAGCTGATAAACGGCAAAATCGCCGGGGATGGACTGGATCAGGGAGGAGAGATACGGTTCGGTCAGTTTCATGGTGTTCCCTCAATTCCAAAAGATGATGGGCATACCCCGCACTATTGTGCGGCGTCCGCGGTGAAATATTGAGCGAAGAGAATGCTCGCCGTCTCGTTCAGCCCCCAGTAGCGGACCGCAATTCTTACATTCCGGACGGTTTTGTCTTTGGAAGTGAGCCGGAAGCGGCAGGAAGACAGTGTATGATTGTCTGCCGCCTCCCGGCAGGTATCCAGGATCAATTTTTCATCTTCGGGCGTAATGCTCGGGGGGAGGACAATCCCGAATGTCCTGTCCATGTGGTATTCCTCCCCAAAGAAGGAATGAAAGCTTTCGTTTACCCGCAAAACCCGAAGCCGGCCGCCGGAAAACTCATAGACGGCGGCGGGCTCTTCAAGACTGTTAAAAAGCAGCTCGTCCCCGGGATCCGCCGACCACAGCATGTGGACGACCTCATTGAGATTTTCCGAGTGCATCTGGGTGGGAAGCTGGCGGATTCCCTCAATCAGTTTTTCGTAGTCCGGAACGGCCATGGGCTTTGCAAAGTAATATCCCTGCACATAATTGCAGCCGATGCTCTTGAGGAAAGCCGCCTGCTCGGCTGTCTCCACGCCCTCCATAATGACCGGCGTATGGAGCCAGCCCGCCATGAGAACCGCAGAGGCGAGGATGCTCCTGCTCCGTTCCGCGTCCGAGTTGCCGGAAAGGAATTTCATATCAATCTTCAGCACGTTGACATGAATGTCCTTGAGGGTGTTCAGGGACGAATACCCGCTGCCGAAGTCACCCATCAGAATGATAAACCCAAAGGCCTGCAATTCCTTCACCACACGCTCCATCACCTGCGGATTGGCCATATAGGCGCTTTCGGTCATTTCCAGATGCAGCATTTCCGGCGGAATACGGTACTGCGCCACAAGCCCGGTCAGGATTTCCACAAGGTTCGGGTTATACAGATTCACCCGGGAAACGTTGACCGAGATGGGGCCCGGATCGCGTCCCTCGTCGATCCATTTGCGGAGCAGACGGCAGACATGCTCCCACATATAGTGATCCACCCTGCCGATAAATCCGTTTTGCTCAAAGACAGGGATGAACAAACCGGGAGAGAGCAGCCCCTTTTCCGGATGTCTCCAGCGGATGAGCGCCTCCGCACCGTAGGGCTTCTCTGTGCTCAAATCGTACTTGGGCTGCAGAAAGACCTCAAACTGTTCCGTGTCCATGGCATTCTGCATCTCGTTGACAATCCACTGGTTCGCCAGAACCCGCCGGCTCATTTCCGGGTGATAGTAGCGGATGTATTCCAGATAGCTGCCCTTGCACTCCCGGGCGGCCAGGGTGGCCAGCTCATACATTTTCTGGGGCGTTTCCAGGGGGTCGCTGATCTCGTAAACACCGAAGGAAGGAACCAGACGGTATTCCTTATTGTGCTTGGCAAGAAGATCAAAGGCCTGCCGTGCATTCTCCCGGATGGCCTTTTCCTCATTGGGGACGCACATACAGAAGGCGTCCGCATTGATTCTGCCGTAAACGCAGCTTTCGTAGTTCCCGGCGACCTGACGAAGCCAGTCGGCGATAAACCGAAGGAGCTCGTCCCCCTTTTCCTCCCCCCAGAAGGAATTGTAGGTTTGGAAGCTGTCGATATCCAGCCGGACCATGGCATATTGCCCGTGGGGATGTGCGCTGAGCAGCCGCCGGACCGCTGAGAAAAAGCCGCTGCGGTTGTACAGCTGGGTCAGGGAATCATGCTCGTAGACATATTTCATCTGATTGACAAGGAAATACTGGCTGCGGATAATGACGTTGTTCAGTCTGGTCAAAAGCGTCGCAGGCTGATAGGGCTTGGACACAAAATCCCAGGCGCCCAGATCCAGCGCCCGCTGTTCCGTGCCGCTCTCCTTGTCTCCCGTAATGGCAATGACAGGCAGGGCGGCATAGGGTGTTGCCTTAAAACGCCGCAGAAACTCGTAGCCGTCCATGACGGGCATCACGATGTCAAGAAGAATTGCGGCAATTTCAGAATGGCGCTCCAGCTGTTCAAGAGCGGCCGCGCCGTTTTCAGCCTCCAGCACCTCATAGTCAAAACGGAGCAGACTGATTAAAATCTGGCGGTTAATTTTTTGATCCTCTACGATCAGAACGGTGAGCTTTTCTTTCTCCATGTTGTGTCATCTTCCTTCAATGTCCGTTGAAACAGGTCTTGCCGCAGACAGAACCGGTCGGGCGGCAGAATGTTCCGGTATCCCCGTATTGGTGTTTCTTTCCGGGTTCAGTCCTCGTCCCCGGCTTTTTCGGGCGCTTCCAAATGGGATTTATCCCCTTTGTTCCGGTACATGATCCGGTCGGCGGATTCTATCAGCTTCTCCCAGGCCCAGCCTGCTCCCAGCGTTTCGCTGGAGGCAATGCCGAACGTAAAGTCGAAGGTAAACTGGGCATGATCCGACAGATAGCAGATTTTTCTCATTTCGTTGTTGTACCGGCGGATTTCCTCTTCAAAGCGGTTCCCGGAGATGCCGCAGGCGATCACCAGAAGCTCATCCCCGCCGAAGCGAACCACCAGCCGTTCCCTGCCTCTTTCCCGGCTGTCAAAATGGAGCTTCCAGAATCCCGCCACATCCTTGAGCAGCCGGTCGCCGGCATTGTGGCCGTAGCGGTCGTTGATCGCCTTGAACCCATCCATATCAATAAAGGCCAGATTGACTGTAATTTCGTCGTCGTGGCAGCACTCCAGCGACGGCAGAAAATGCTCGTCCAGAAAGCGGCGGTTGTAAACCCCCGTCAGCGAATCGGTAATGAGCATCTGATTGTAGTTTTTAATAAGACGTCCGATCTGACTGCGCTGGTCGCTGTCCATAATCAGGTGATCCGTCACATCCCGCACCAGTTCGGCAATGATGGGCTGACCGTCTATGCGCAGAAACCGTGAGCAGACCCAATAGGTGTGGTTGTTGACG
This sequence comes from Oscillospiraceae bacterium, assembly GCA_048358235.1. Classification (GTDB taxonomy): domain Bacteria; phylum Bacillota; class Clostridia; order Oscillospirales; family Ruminococcaceae; genus Paludihabitans. The sequence continues at coordinate 23,064 of DBGCDL010000006.1, read as the reverse complement.
GTTTCCAGCTTGTACGCGGTCTCGTGATTTTGGATCGCGCGCAGGGAGGTGCAGTTCTCACAGCGGTCACACCGCCCCCAGACGGCGTGGCAGATTTCGTGGGTGGCAATTTTTCCGTCGTCTGTCAGCACGCTCTTGGCAACGGGGTCCACCAACCGGACAATATCGTTTTCGCCTTTCATGACGGTAAGAAATTCCTGTGCTTCCTGCTGAGTAAAATCGGTTTTCATGCGAATTTCCTTTCTTTCACCGTAGGGATTCCCGGCGGCATGTTTGGAACGGAGACTTCTCCTGCCGCCGGACCGGACGGCCGGCAAGCAATGCCGGCCATCCACAATTACGAACGGTATTCAGATCCAAAACAATCATACACCCGCAGAGCTCCAAAATCAACCATGGTCCCCCTCGAAGCGGGCTTTTTCTCCCGATTTCGCCGGTTTTCGCCGGATGCTTCCGGGGAAAACGGTATTGACAACGGAAGAAATGTTTTCTATAATTTTATTTATAAATAAAAACAATGTTCGTATATAGGAACGAGGATGAGCAAAATGGAAAGACATTTTAAGGGTGCTTACGGAATACTTCTGACCCCCTTCCGGGAATCGGGAAACGTGGATTACGACCTGCTGGAGCGGCAGGTGGAAAAGGCCTGTGCTTCGCCGATGAAGGGAATTGTGGTCTGCGGCTCCACCGGGGAATTCACCGTGCTGGACAAGCGGGAAAATATGGAGCTGATGAGCGCCGTCAGTGAAATTGTGAACCGGCGGAAACCGCTGATTTACGGCGCCACGGCGGGGGATTATCTGACCACTGTGGAATATCTGAAGCATATGAAGCTGCTGGGTGCGGAGGGCGCTCTGATTGCGCCTCCCTACTATTTCCCGCTTTCGGACAACGAGGTGGTGGAATTCTACCGGCGGGTCAGCGAAAACGCGGGCGGAGTGGCGGTAGCGGCCTACAATATCCCCCAGTTTACCAGCCGGGTTTCCGTGGCGGCCTTTGAAAAAATTGTGGCATTGGATGCGGTTCAGGGCATCAAAAACAGCAGCGGAAATTTTGTGGAAATGATGCAGTATCTGCGGATCCGGGACGAAAAGCGAAAGGAAGTTTCCATTCTGACCGGGTCGGACGAGCTGATTTTCCCCACTCTGGCCGTAGGCGGGGACGGGAACTTTACCGCGTTGACCTATCTGATGCCGGAAGCGGTGCATTCCATCTATGAGGCCTTTGAGGCGAGGACAAATCCCCTGGAACGGCAGAATTCCATTCTGGAGCTGATCCAGCTGGCCGGTTCGCTGCAGTTTCCCTTTGGCTACAAGCTGCTGGGAGAAGCGCTGGGCTTTGACTTTGGATTCTCCAAACAGGCCATTTCGGCGGAGACGATGGAAAAAGCCGGACTCTGCCGGGAAAAGATGGCGAAGCTTCTTGCCGGAATGAAACAGGGATTGAAATAATCCGGCCGCACGGCGTCCGGAATTGAAAAAAAACGGGGAGGCATGACGGGGATGAAACTGGAAAAAGTAAAGGAAGCGCTGAAGCTCAACCAGCGGGCATACGACCGCATCCGGAGCATCGGCTGCATGGGCAGAACGGAGCAGGAGCTTTTGTCGGAGGTGAAGGCAGTCTATGGGGAGGAAAACGGAGAACCCCTCCCCTGCCTCTACGATCTTCTTTCGGGAGAGCGGGGCGGCGCCATCAGCGGCGAGGCCACAGACCGCAGGGTGCGCAGGGGGGATACTGTCATTTTCGACCTTTTGCCCTGTGTGGAGGGAAACTGGTGTGATACCACCCGGACCTTCTTTATGGGGGAACCCGCAGAACATCTGAAAGCGGCCTATGAAGCGGTTCTCGTGGCCATAAGGGCCGGCGAGGCAGTGCTGAAGCCGGGCATGAGCGGGGACGGCATTTTCCGGGCAGTCAGCGGCGCCTTAGTGCAGAACGGCTGCGCTCCCCTGCCCCATCACGCAGGCCATGCGGTGGGCGGCGACAGCATGGAAGAGCCGGACTTTGTCAGCGGCTGCGAGGGTACGCTGAAAGAGGGAATGGTGGTCACACTGGAGCCCGGGGTCTATTTTCCCGGGGAAAACGGCATCCGGGTGGAGAACAACTATCTGATTACGGAAAGCGGCTGTGAGCTTCTTTTTGAATATCCCACCGACCTCACATTTTTTATATTGGAGGAGAATGAGCAATGAAAGCAGCAGTTTGGACAGATTACGGAAAAATAGAATTGAAGCAGGTGCCGGATCCGGTGATTGCGCCTCATGAAGTACTGCTGAAGGTTCACTCGGCAGGGCTTTGCGCCACGGATCTGGAGGTATACACCGGCGCGTTTCTCTACGGGAAGCCGCCCCACATTCTGGGGCATGAAATTGCGGCGGAGATTGTGGAACTGGGAAGCGCGGTGAAAAACTGGAAAAAGGGCGACCGGGTGGTGGTGGAGACCTCCATCGGCTGCGGGGAGTGTAAGCAGTGCCGGAGCGGAAAGCGCCATTTCTGCCACCAGATGACCGAAATCGGCTTTACCCCCAACAACGGCGGATATGCCCAGTATACCAAGGCCCCCGCGGACAATCTCTTCCGGATTCCCGACAACGTGAGCTATGACGAAGCCGGCATTATTGAATCGGTGGTCTGCCCGGTGGGCGGACTGATGCGGCTGGGCGTGGTATTCGGCGAGACCGTGGCCGTATACGGCGTGGGCCCTGCCGGAATCGCCTTCATTCAGGGCGCCCGGGCAATGGGGGCGGGAAAGATCATCGCCATTGCCCGCAACCGTGAGCGGCTGGAACGGGCGAAGCAGTTCGGCGCAACCGTCCTCATCGACTCCGGCACCGAAAATGGAAAGGAGCGGGTGATGGAGGAGACCGGCGGAGAAGGCGCGGATCTGGTCTGCGAGGCCGCGGGGAGCAAATCCACCGTTGCCGGCGCCTTTGAAATCGTGCGGACGGCGGGCCGTGTGATTCTTTACGGAATTCCCGATCAGAAGGAGAGCATCCCCCTTCCCTTCACGGATATCATTATGCGGCAGCTTCAGGTGAACGGGGTAATGGGAAACCCCGACGTCTGGGAGCCGCTTCTCACCATGGTTTCCAACGGAAAAATCAATCTGAAGGATATGATTACCGCCACTCTTCCGCTGGATAAAATCGGGGATGCGTTCGCGCTTTTGCAGGATAAAACCAGAAAACCGGTGAAAATCGTTCTGCACCCGTGGGACGAGTAACCGTTCCGCTTTTTGTTTGAAATCAGATTGCCTGCTGTGTTCCCTTCCGGAACGGCACAGCCTGAAAAGGAGAAGATGTTTATGAAAATTACCGATGTAGAGGCGATTGTGGTAAAACAACCCTCCGAAATTGAGATGATCGGGGACGGCAGCCAGGATACCGTTGTCATTCTGGTGCACACCGACGAGGGGATCACCGGCGTGGGCGAGGTGGATTCCTCCCCGTATGCGGTCAAGGAAGTCATTGATATGCCCGACTCCCATATGGTGTGTCGGGGCCTGCGTGAGATCCTCATCGGCGAGGACGTTTTCGACGTGGAGAAGATCTGGCTCAAAATGTACGAGCAAACCATCTACCATGGCAGACGAAGCCTTGTGATCCATGCCATGAGCGGAATTGACATGGCCATCTGGGACGCCATGGGCAAAAAGCTGGGACTGCCCGTATCCAAGCTGCTGGGGGGCACCTTCCGGACGGAGATTCAGGCATACTGCAGCGTCCTGATGCCGGGAACCGAGAAGGAAATCTGCCGGCTGGTGGAAAAGCACATGAACAAGGGGTACAAAGGACTCAAGCTGGGCTGGGGCGCCCTGGGGCAGTCCTTTGAAAAGGACATTGAGCTGGTGAAATACGCCAGAAAGGCGCTGGGCGACGACAAGTACCTGATGATCGACATCGGCATGAAATGGACGGACGTCAAGGGCGCCATCCGGACCGCCAGAGCCTTTGAGGAATACAACGTTCACTGGATTGAGGAGCCGTTCTCCCCCGATAATCTGGAGGGATATGCCGCTCTTGCCAAAAACACCAGCGTGCATATTTCCGGCGGCGAGGAAGTGGGCACCATGTACGAGTACCGGGATCTGATCGACCGGGAGTGCGTGGATATTGTCCAGCCGGACATCAGCCGCTGCGGAGGCATCTCCGTGGCCAGAAAGCTGACCGATTATGCCGGACTCCACAATGTCCAGATCGTTCCCCACGCATTCAAGACGCACATTCTCATGGCGGCCACCATGCAGTACATTGCTTCCCTGCCCAACGCATGGTATCTGGAGTTCTGCGAGCAGGACACCCTTCTTCGGAAAACCCTGACAAAATCCATGTTTGAGGTGGATAAAGACGGATTCGTGAAAATCCCCCAGACCCCCGGCATGGGAATCGAGCTTGACTATGAGGCGCTGGAGCGGTATGCTGTGAGAAAGCAGCCCGGAAAATAAGGCACCAACACCTGTTGAAAGAAGGAAAAAGGGGGAAAACCATGGAACATAAAAATCACCGGATGCTGGAAAAGGCACTGGATATTCTGGAATTTGCGGCCAATTCCCCCGAGGGAGCGGGTTTGGCGGAAATCAGCGAGAAGCTGGGAATTCCCAAGAGCAGCGCCCATATTCTGCTGGGAACCCTTGCGGACAGAGGCTATCTTCAAAAAAAGAGCGACGGCGTCTTCTCCGTGGGAATCAAAGCCTTTGAGGTCGGTTCCAAGTTCGTGGACGGAAACGATTTCTATTTTTATTCCCGTCAGGTGCTGGAGGAGCTGGTGAATGCCGTGGATGAAACCGCTCATGCAGCGGTTTTGGACGGCACGGATGTGGTTTACCTGAATAAGTTTGAGTGCCGCCATGCGGTGAGAATGGTCTCCAGTGTGGGGAAACGGATTCCCGCCCACGCGACCGCTATCGGAAAAGCACTGCTGGCTCTGAAAACCGATGAGGAGATTCGTGCCCTGTATCAGGGGCGCGTGATGGAAAAGCTTACGGAAAACACCATAACCGATCTGGAAGAGCTGCTTGCCCAGCTGGACGAGGTCCGCCGCACCGGCTTTGCCATTGAAAAAGAGGAGTCCACCTTCGGGGTGGAATGCATCGCGGTGGCTACCTCCAACCGGGCGGGCTCCGTTTCCATGGGAATCAGCGTGTCCATTCCCCTGCTCCGTCAGACCGAGCCGGGGATGGACGCATTCCGCAGGCCCCTGTGCGAAGCGAAGGAAAAAATGCGGATTGTGCTGTGAAAACCGGTGCCTGAAAAAGCTTCCTCTTCTGCGAGAACCAAAACCGCCGCTTCCGAAAGGAAGCGGCGGTTTTGGTTGGGGAACTATTTTTTGGTCCGGACGATGGGCATTTCCGTCATCCGCAGCTTGGCGCACCCATAGGGGATCAGCTCGTGCGGCTCCGGTTCCGACAAGGCAGCCACAGAGGCAGGCTTTTTGGCAGCCACCGTATCGTATCCGTCGGCAAAGCCCCAATGGATCCTGCACAGGCCGGTGCGGATGGCGGCAGGCGGGTTTGCGGAGGAAAAGGGCACGCTGCCCACATCCTTTTCCAGAATTTCAAAGCCGGTTCCGGCAAATCCGAAGTCCCATGGGGAGCGGGGAATCAGCTCCCAGTCGCAATAGGGGTATTTCCGCTCCACCCCGTCCCGGACATATTCCCGCTTCCGGTATTCCGCCTCAATGGGAAGCGCGTAGACAAGCGCCCCGTATTCCACTGCTTTCAGCCCGAACGGACGGCGGACCAGCCGGGGACTGTCGTCCAGCTCCACCATGAGGGTTTCCGTCCCGTTCCACTCTTTGGAAAAGGCACAGCATCCTTTCGGTGAAACTGTCTCTCCGTTGATCCGGACTCCCTTGGCCCATCCGGGAATCCGGATTTTCAGCTCAAATGTCACGGGGCTTTCCGCAGTCACCGTGCAGCGGCAGGAATTGCGGAAGGGATAGCTGCTCTCCGACTCCACCCGAACCCGCACGCCGTTGATGACGGTGTCCAGCACGGCCGGGAGCATCATGGCGCAGAGAATGCCCGTGTCGGTTTTCAGGAATACATTCATGGCAAGCTTTGGCCATCCCTGGCTGAAATTGGCGGTGCAGCAGCCGTAATTGGGCTCCAGCCCGAAGAGATGGGACTCGGAGCCGTTTGTCCGGAAGAAGGATTTCCCGGGGAATTCCTGACAGGCAATCTGGTTCACCATCTGATCGTACTGATGGGTCCACATGTCGTCGCTCATTGCAGCGGGAAGGGCGTTGAACGCCGCCTTTTCCAGCCGGTCCGCCCACCGGGCGTCTCCGGTATGGGCATACAGCACCTCGCAGGAATACATCAGCTCCACCACCGAGCAAAGCTCGGTTCCCTGAACATTGGAAAGGCCGGATAAGCATTCGTCGCCGGTAAAGGTTCCCACTGCAGTGCCGTTGTAACGCTCCAGAATGCTCCACAGGCGATCCGCCTTGCGCTGATCGCTCTCTCCGAACAGCCGGGAGGTCAGTGCTTCGTATTTCAGCATCATGCAGAGGTTGACAATGTGGGTTTGATAGGTCCACTGATTGAGGGGCGTGACCCATTCCTCTGCGAAAGCTTCGTAATCCGCTCCCTGTGCCATCAGTTCCTTCCCGAGCGAGACAAGCCAGCTCTCGCCGCAGCGATCATATAAAAACTGAATGGGAATCAGCGCCTCAAACCAGCGGAATTTCCCCCAGTCTTTTAAAACCGCTTCCTTTTTCTCTGTCAGTTCCCAGATACACCGGAGCCCCCGGTACAGTCCCTGCTCCGCGCGGCTGCTTTGGGTAAACTCGCAATAGAGCGCCAAAACCTTGCAGATGAGAAAAAATGCCCAGAGATCATAATTCTGCCGCTCGCTTTCCGGGCAGGGGCAAAACCAGCCGTCCTCCTGCTGACGGTCCAGTATGGTGCCGACGTACCGGTCGGCCCGGGAGATCAGCTCCGGATCGTCCAGCAGCCATGCCAGCGGAATAAACCCGTCCAGCCAGTAGGGCATCCGTTCCCAGCCGTCCCGGTCTCCTCCCAGCCAGGCGCTGTCCCGGATGTCCGGCCACATTTTGTCCAGATTTCCGGAAAGCCCCCGGGCCTGAATCTCCAGCTGACGTCTTAACCAGCCGGAGGGATGTATCGCATTCGGATCAAAGTGACTGTACATAAAAAGCACATCCTTTTCCCTTTGAATTTTAATATAGAATATCATATTGAAACAGGGCTTACAATTGATTTTATGACGCTGTTCTATTGCAATTATCACAATTCCTGCGTATACTGACCTTAGGGCAGAGCTGCCCGGGCCAATGGGGGAGAAAGCAAAGAAAAAGGATGGGGGGATTTCTTTTGGAGCGTGGACTTGATATGGATTTTCCTCCCGGATACCGGTTCTCTTCCTTCCGGTATTTTTCCGAAAACGAAAAACATGTGACGAGGGTATGCGAAGAGGACGTGCTGCTTCTGGTGTTTGACGGAACTCTGCGGTTCACCGAAAACGGAGTTCCGGCGGAGGTTTCAGAGGGGAATTTTTATATCCAGCAGAAAGGAATTCTTCAGGAGGGCCCCCTTCCCAGCGATTCGCCCCAGTATTACTACATTCATTTCGACGGCCGGTTCGCGGAGGCGGAGAACGCATTGCCCACCGCGGGAACAGCGGATATCGGGAGTCTGTTTCCCCGGTTTCGGGAGCTGGACTTTCTCCAGTCGTCAAGGGGCTCCAAAACCGAGCAGAACGGAGTCTTTTACAGCATTCTGGCCTCTCTGAAACAGGGGCTGGAAGGGGGAGCGCAGCAGCGCGTGTCCCGGAGGGTGATCTCGCTTTTTGCGGAGGATCTCTGTCACCCCTTCTCTCTGGATGAGCTGGCCCAACAATGTGGGTACAGCAAAAACCACATCATTCATCTCTTCAAAAACGAAACCGGGGAAACGCCCTACTCCTATCTAACGAAGCTGCGGATGGATGCGGCGAAAACACTGCTCAAGAATTCCGAGCTTCCGGCGTCCCGGATCAGCATTCAGTGCGGATTTGAAAATTATGTCAACCTGTATAAGCGCTTTGTGAAAGAAGAAGGGTGCACCCCGCTGGAATGGCGGGACGCTCACCGGCGGTGAGAAGCCCTCCCCGAAGCGGACGCTGCCGATTGACTTCTGTGCCGGGAAGCGGCTATAATGAGGAGAAACAGGGAAAACAGTCCGCAAAGACGGCAGCCCGGACATCCCTGAAAAAGGAGCGGAAAAGATGGAGAAAGCATATGATATTGTGGCGCTGGGGGAAAGCCTGATTGATTTTATTCCCGCCGGAAAAAACGAGCTGGGGATCCCTCTCTTCAGCAGCAACCCGGGAGGAGCACCGGCCAATGTTCTGGCGATGTTTTCAAAGCTGGGAGGAAAAAGTGCATTTGTGGGGAAGGTTGGGCAGGACGGTTTCGGACGTTTTCTGATCCGCCATATGGCGGAAGCGGGAATTGACGTTTCCGGCGTTCAGGAGGATCCCCGTGTTCCCACCACCCTTGCCATTGTGCATCTGGACGAGCATGGGGACCGGAGCTTCCGCTTTTACCGCGATCCCGGCGCGGACGTCATGCTCCGTGCGGAAGAGGTTCCGTCCCGGCTGACGGGGGGCTGCCGGATTTTTCACTTTGGGGGCGTGTCGCTGACTGCCGAGCCCTGCCGCACTGCCACGCTGGCATCCGCCCAAGCCGCTAAAAAAGCCGGGGCGCTCATCAGCTGTGATCCCAATTACCGGCCTCTTCTCTGGAACGACGAAGCGCGTGCCGCGCGGGAGATGAAGGCTGCCGTTCCCCTGGCGGATCTGCTGAAGGTTTCCGAAGAGGAAATGACGCTTCTCACCGGTGAGAAAGAGCTGAAATCCGGCGCGGAAAAGCTGGCCGAAATGGGCCCGAAGGCCGTATTCATTACGCTGGGCGCCGGGGGTGCGTACTGCTTTACCCGCCGTTACTCGGCGCTTCTGCCCACTTACGACGTAAAGACGGTAGATACCACCGGAGCTGGAGATGCCTTTCTCGGAGCACTGCTGTGGCGTCTGCGCAGCGTTTCGCCGGAGGGGCTTTCCGCTGTCACGGGGGAGGAATGGGAATCCGCCATCCGCTTTGCCAACGCTGCCGGAAGCCTAACCACCACCGCCAAGGGTGCGATCCCCGCAATGCCCGACTGCGAGGCCATTGAGCTGTGCCTCCGGAATGTGCCGCTGCTCCGGCCCGCTGAATAGGCCCGGCCGCCGTATCGGCAAGAAAAAGCATTTTTTAAGGCAATCCCCCATAAAGCGAAAACTCCGCTCCGGGCGGCGATTCACTTTATGGGGGATTGCCCTCCTTTGTTTCGGTCAGAACATGACCAGAACAGCCGGAATTCTCCCGCCGTTTATTCCTTTGGATTTGCCAGAAGCTCTTCCAGCTTCGCCTTCTGCCGCAGAAGCGCTTCATAATGCTCCTGCGTGCCGTCCAGCCGGCCGGCACGCAGCGACCCGACGATGGCGCAGGCCTCATCGTACATAGGGGTCAGCCCCATATTGCCGAGGACGCCTTTGAGCGCGTGGGCCCGCTCGAAGGCTGCTTTTGCGTCCCCGGCGGCAAGGGCGGCGCCGAGGCTTTCAAAATTTTCCTCTTCCGGTACCTGGGCAAGCAGCCGGCAGTAAAACTCCCGTTTGCCGAGGAACCGGGGAAGCGCGCCGGAGACATCGCATCCCAGCTCCGTCAGGCGTTCCAGGATCAGATCGTTTGCATCCAACACATTCATCCCTTCCATGGCCCGCTTTCTCACAGGTCGGTTCTTTTTGGGGGCACCATTTCAAAATGCCGCTTGAGCGTCTCATAGAGTGTGGTCGGTTCAATGGGCTTGGTAAGATGGGCGTTCATCCCGGCCTCCAGCGACATATTGACATCCTCCTGAAACGCGTTTGCAGTCATGGCAAAGATGGGAACCGTTTTGGCATCCGCCTTCCGCATGGCGCGGATGGCTCTGGTGGCATCCAGACCGTCCATAACCGGCATCCGGACATCCATCAGAATCGCGCTGAACCGGCCCACCGGCGCGGCGGCAAAGGATTCCACGGCCTCTACTCCGTTGGAGGCGGTCTCCACCTGACAGCCCTTCATTTCCAGCAGATTCCGTGCGATCTCCGCGTTCAGGGCATTGTCCTCGGCAAGCAGAATCCGCCTGCCCGCAAAATTGTAATCCGCTTCCTGCTCCGGATGGGTTTCCGACGTTTTGCCCAGAAGGACATTTTCAAACGCCTTCGTGACGGAAGACGCAAAAACGGGTTTCTTCATAAACAGATCCACGCCTGCCGCCCGGGCCTTCTTTTCAATATCCGCCCAGTCGTAGGCCGTCATGATGATGATGGTCACCTCCGGCCCTACGATTTTCCGAATTTCACGGGCAGCCTCAATGCCGTCCATATCCGGCATTTTCCAGTCCAGAAGAATCAGGTCGTAATCGTCACGGATTTTATGCTGTGCCCGGACCTTTTCCACTGCCCCGGCGCCTGAATCAACGTATTCGGTTTTCAGACCGGCGTCGTTAAGAATCATCTGCGTATGCCGGCAGACGATTACGTCGTCATCCACGATAAGCGTAAAGAGCGGCCGCAGATTTTTCCCCAGTTCCCGGCGGCGGACGGATTCCCTGGTCAGTCCGAGATCCACCTCAACGGTGAATTCACTGCCGATGTTTTTGATGGAATGAACGGTAATCTCACCGTTCATAAGGTTTACGATGTTTCTGGAAATGGCCAGCCCCAGTCCTGTGCCGCCATAGGCGGAGGTGCGGCCCCGGTTTTCCTGGGAGAAGGGCTCAAACAGATGGGGAAAGAATTTTTCGTCAATGCCGATGCCGGTATCCGAAATTTCAAAGCGCAGCCGTGCCTTTTCCTTGGTGCGGGAAAGCTGTTCGATCATGAAGTGAATCTTTCCGCCGCGGGGAGTAAATTTGACCGCATTGCCGAGGAGGTTGATGAGCACCTGCTGAAGCTTGGTGACGTCGCCGGTGTAGGTTTCTTCCGTAAAGCTTTTGAGCACGCATTCGTATTCCAGTTCGCTGTCCCGGCACTGTTCATAGAGGATGGTGTTGATGCCGCCCACCATTTCTTCAAAGTTAAACGGCTCGTTCCGAAGGGCCATTCTGCCGCTCTCAATGCGGGACATGTCCAGAATGTCGTTGATGAGGGAGAGCAGGAACCGCGCGGAGATGCCGATTTTCTGCAGGTGGTCCACCATGGTGGAGGAAAGATTTTTCTCCTGCAGCGCAATGGCATCCAGTCCGATGATGGCATTCATGGGCGTGCGGATCTCATGGCTCATGCGGGAGAGAAACTCTGTTTTGGCCACGGAGGCCTGCTCCGCTGCGGCCAGTGCTGTTTCCAGCTTTTCACGGCTGTCCCGTTCCTGCTCAAAAATGGCGGTGACGTCGGTGAGCAGGTAGACAATGACGTCCCTGTGCTCGTCCAGATAGAAAATGTCGTTCTTCATCCTGCGGTGGGGATGGCCGGGCAAGGAGTCGCTGTGCTCTTTCTTCGTGTAGTACAGGGTATAGACCGGGTGCTTTTCCAGCTCGGAACGGATGGTATCAAGATGAAAGCCGTCAGCCAGAGTGTTCTGCCCATCCGTGAGAACGGACTGCTCCATCGCTCTCTGAACGGCATCCTCATAGGAAACGCCGTTGAGGGAAGCGTCCACCGAATCGCCGGTCCGTCGGATATACAGCTTGCCGGACGAAACGTCATAGAAGGAGACGCTCTCATAGTTGAGACCCATAATTTTCTCGTTGATGCGCTTCGAGATGACCTCCTCATTGACGTCCCTTGTGTAGAAAAAGGCGATCAGATCGCCGCTTTCCGGTTCGGGCAGCACTTCAATGCTGGTGGATACCCACCGCACCGCGTCGTTTACATACCGGCGGTATTGAATCTCCGCAGAATATTTTCCCTCGCTGACCGCGGAACGGACTGCGTTTCCGCTGCAGGTGGAGAGAAACAGCTTCCGGTCCTCCCTGTCGGGAATCCGTGCGGCGGCCCGCAGGAGGATTTCGCGGATTGCGGGGTTGGAGCGGGCGAGAGCCGGACAGATCTGCAGTGCCTCGTTCAGGATATCCTCGCTCAAGTCCCCCTCCAGCATGGCCTTGTCCGAGGTCTGCACATCCGGGCTGGAAAATTTCGACAGGTTAAAGGAAAACGACTCGAAAACGCCGCGGTCCATGGCCTTTAACCGCACGCGCTGCTGGCGCAGGCGCTCTTCGGCATTTTTCTGGGCGGTCACATTGATGGAGTACCCCTGGGCACGGATTACGGCTCCGCGGCTGTCTCGAACCGCCTTCAGACGGATTCTTTCCCACGAGGAAGTGCCTTTGTAGGCAAAGCGGACCAGACACTGCGCCTCGTCCTCGCCCCGGTCAATGGCACGGATCATATTGCGGTATGCCTGGGCATCCTCCGGAGCGGCATGGGTATATTCCAGAAAATCCCCGGGAAAGTCCGGCCATACCGTCGGGAGCTCGGACAGGCGCCTGCTTGCGGCATAAATCTCACAGTAAGAGCGGCCGGGAAAGTAGGTGAAAAATTGAATGTCGGAATTCGCCATTGCCTCCCTTAGTGCGTCGCGGCTTTCCTCCAGCTTTTCCTCCGCCTGCTTTTGGCTGTCCAGTCCGGTATACGTGGAGTAATAATAGGCAATGCCGTCCTTTTGGTAGGCTGCACGAAAATGGATGCCCACCCAGTGGAGCTCGCCGTCCAGCCCCGTCACCCGGTAAGTGGCAATTCCGGTCTCGCCCGGGTGGACGCTGACCCTGTTATACTCATCTATGACCGCCTGCCGGTCAGGCGGGTAGATTGCGTCCATAATTTTCGGGCCCATATACCGTGCCCAGCTCTCCCGGGTGTTATGCTGGGCTTCAAAGCAGCCGTCGTTGGCAAAATCCAGATAGATGACGCCGTCCTGCTCGTGCAGGATGCCCACACCGCCCGGAATGTTGTCAATCAGGTTGATATAGTCTTCCGCGGTTTTCATTCGCTGTTCCAGTTCCACCGTATGGGAGACGTCGCGGCTGATACCGTAAAGTCCCACGATTTTTCCTGCCCCGTCCCGGATGGGGTATTTCCAGGTTTTGGTCCAGCGCTGCTGTCCCTCCAGATCCGGAAGCCGCTCCACGGTTCCGTTGATGGGTTCCCCGCTCTCCAGAACGGCCCGGTCGTCCGCACGATACTTTTCCGCTATGTCCCGGGGAAACAGATCGCGGTCATTTTTCCCCACCAGCTGTGCCGGGGAATCCAGTCCCGCAAGCCGGGCGAAAACCACGGAGCTGCCGTGGTAGACCAGTTCCGTATCCTTCACGAAGAAATAATCTTCACTGTTGCGCATGATCTCACGCAGCGAATCGTTGACAAGGCAGCCGGCCGTTCCGGCGTTCGCTTCATTCCTCATTTTTTACTCTCCTTTGCAGACCGATTCGCTCTTTTCGGGTCTGATTTTTCTTTCACGGGACAAGCTTTCCAATCATTTTTATCATAGCATCATAATTTTTACATTGCAACGCAAATCAAGCAAATACCTGCTGTTTTTGCGGGGGAAGCCCCCTGTTTGTCCCCCGTTTCCGGAGGCGGAGAGTTTCCGTGCCGCCTTTTCTTGAATCGCACAACAGATTATGATATAATAGAACAAAATCTTTGATTTTGTTCATCGGAAGAAGCGTCTGTCGCGCTCTGCGCTTCCTCCGCCGTGGGCGGCACGCCGCTTCTTCGGCAAGGAAATGATATAATAGAACAAAATCTTTGATTTTGTTCATCGGAAGAAGCGTCTGTCGCGCTTCGCGCATCCTCCGCCGAGGGCGGCACGCCGCTTCTTCAGCAAGGAAATGATCTAATAGAACAAAATCTTTGATTTTGTTTATCGGAAGAAGCGTCTGTCGCGCTCTGCGCATCCTCCGCGGTGGGCGGCACCGCGTTTTTTATAAGGAATTTATGAGCCTGTCACGGCACAAATAAAAGTGAAAAGATGGAAGGTTATACGATTGACTTACTTGCGTCGCCTCTTTTCTGTGGAGCATATGCTGAAACCCTCCCATAGAACGGGCCAGCCCCTCCCCACAACCAAAGAGGTATACCAACGACAGTTTCAAATGAGCTGGCCCTGTGCGCTGGAATCCGTTCTGGTGAGCCTGATCGGCGCGATGGATACCATGATGGTGGGAGGTCTGGGACCCGAGGCCATCGCGGCGGTGGGGATCACCAACCAGCCGAAGTTTATCCTGCTGGCGATGATTTTTTCTCTCAACGTGGGCGTTACCGCCGTTGTGGCCCGCCGGAAGGGGGAGCAGGACATGAACGGCGCCAACCGCTGTCTCCGCCAGTGCATGATCATCAGCCTGGTTCTGTCGGTGCTCATGGGCATCGTGGGCTTTGTCTTTGCCCGGCCGATTCTGGAGTTTGCGGGAGCGGAGCCCGAGATTCTGGCGGACGCCACCGCCTATTTCCAGATTATCATGATCAGCATTATTTTCATGTCGGTGAGCCTTACCATCAATGCCGCCCAGCGCGGCGCCGGAAATACCAAAATTTCCATGCGGACCAACGTGGGCGCCAATGCGGTCAACATTGTCTTCAATTATTTTTTGATTAACGGTATCGCCTTTTTCCCGGAGCTGGGCGTGAGAGGCGCCGCGTGGGCCACTGTGATCGGCAACATTGTAGGCTGCGGAATGTCGGTGGTTTCCCTGCTTCACCGGGCGGCTTTTCTGGATCTCCGGTACCGCGTCAGCTGGATGTTCGACAAAAAGACCATGTCCTCCATTGTGGGTGTCAGCGGCAGCGCTATGGTAGAGCAGGTCTTTATGCGGGTGGGCTTTTTCACCTACGCCAAAATTGTCGCCACACTGGGAACAGTGGCGTTTGCCACCCACCAGATCTGCATGAATATTATCAATCTCTCCTTTGCGGTGGGCGACGGGCTGGGTGTGGCGGCCTCTTCACTGGTGGGCCAGAGCCTGGGCGCCAAACGTCCGGATATGGCCATCATCTACGGAAAGGCGGGACAGCGGCTGGCCCTTTGTGTTTCCACCGTACTGTTTTTCCTCTTTTTGCTGGGCGGCGGTTTTCTGGTTTCCCTGTTCACCGATGACGCGCAGGTCATCGCCATGGGAGCCAAAATTATGGTGATTGTGGCATTTACCACCCACGTACAGACTTCCGCCATCGTCTATTCGGGATGCCTCCGGGGCTCCGGGGATACCAAATTCGTGGCGCTGACCTCGTTTATCAGCATCGGCATCATCCGTCCCATCCTTTCCTGGATTCTCTGCACGCCTATGGGACTGGGGCTGATTGGGGCATGGCTGGGGCTTCTGGCCGATCAGGCCATGCGGTTTACCCTGAATATGCTTCGGTTCAAAAGCGGGCATTGGACAAAAATTCAGATTTAAACCGGCCTCTGTCCGCGGAAGGCTCCCCTTGGGGAATCTTTCGCGGACATTTGTATAGACAAAACCTGAAATGTGCGCTATAATAAGGTCGGTAAAAAATGTGCAGCTTCTGCCGCCGGAGCGGCCGGCTGTGCGACCAAAAAAACAGAGTAGGGACCAGTGCGTCAAGTGCCGTCTGAACGGGGAGTTGTCAGGCGGACGAAAAGAAGTTTTCATCGGAAATTTCTTGCGGTACCGGTTTCGCATCCCGCTGTTACAGAAAACAAGAGGCAAACAACCTTCTCTTGTCGTCTGTTTTTCGAGAGTTCCCCTTGGGAGGAATTTTTGAAAACAGGCTGTAACCGGCGTGATCATTCGTGAAAGCCCTGTTGCAAATTGACTGGAGGAGGAATTTTTATGTCTGTTGCAGGAAACGACCCACTTTTTAAGTCCCCATTCACCCCCGCCTACTGGAAATGCGCCGCCCGGGAGCTGAAGAATTCCAAAATGCTGATGCTTGCGGCCCTTTTTATTGCGCTGGATATCATCGTCAGCTCATTTTTTGTTCCCATCGGCGATGGGAATCTGCGGGTTTATTTCAGCTTCTTCGTAAAGGCGCTGGGCGCCATGATCTACGGCCCCGTGATTGGGCTGATTACGGGGTTTGCGGGAGATATTCTGGGCTTTATTCTTCATCCCAGCGGCCCGTTCTTTCCGGGCTATACCCTGACTGCCATGTGCAGTGCCCTGACCTACGGATTGTTTTTCTACCGGGCGAAAATCGGCCCGGTACGGGTGGTTCTCTGCAAGCTGACCGTGAATCTGGCCATCAACGTCGCCATGGGCTCTTTTTGGAGCGCCTGCCTGTTTGGCAAGGGATATTATTACTATCTGGCCAAAAGTGTGGTGAAAAACCTTCTTCTTCTGCCGCTGGAGGCTGTTCTCCTGTTTGCTTTCTTTGCGGCGATGATCCCCATTCTGGAAAGAATGAATGTGATTCCCAAAGGGCAGCTGCGGCTTCGGAATAAAAAGCAGCCCCCCGCAAAGGACTCCGTTCCCCAGATGTGAACAGAGGAAACGCAAAGAACCGCCCGTAAAAACGGGCGGTTCTTTGCTCATCGGCTTGATTCGGGAGCAAGGAGAGGGCTCCTGAATTTTTTTGTCACAGGCTTAAAAGCCTAAACCGGCTTTTTCAGTTCTTCTTCAATCACCTTGCCCGCTTCCTCGGCCAGAGAATTCATGTGGCTGGCCACGGCCAGAAAACTGTCGGTTTTCGGACGGGGAAAACGGTGTTCCAGTTCGTCCATGAGGCGGAGCTTCAACTCGGTCAGCTCCTGCTCCCGGGCATTTATTTTTTCCATCAAGGTTCCGTTAAAGGTCAGCTGCCAGTAACGGTCGGTATAGTTGGTTTTCATGTTTTTCAGAATGGATACGCCGTAAGCGCCCAAAGGTTTACTGTCCCTTTCCTCCTGAATATAGATGGCGGGCAGCAAACTGCGCTGCTCATAGTTTGTCATTATCATGACCTTTCCTTTCTGTTTGTGAGGGTTTGGTCTTTTAAGAAATCTGTTTTCCGGAATGTTTTTCTCTCCGGATTTTTCTTTTCCTATACTACATCTTAAGCATAGCAAGGAAATTTGAACAAACTATAACCGCATTGTCTACATTTTGTATCAATTCTGTAAAAGAGCGTGGAGGACATCCGGTGTCCGCCGGGAGGCATCTCCGGTCTGCCGGAAAGTTCCTTCCGGGGCGGCAGCCGCTCCCCGCAGCTACTTGTTTCCTGCGCTTTCCTGATTTTTGGGCGGGCACACCCCCATTTTTTGAAAGAACTGGTAGGTGGAATAGCTGTGGGCCCGGTTAAACCGCCGCAGCACCAGCATCCCCTCCGGGTCGGAGGGCAGGACGTTGACCTTTTCTTCACAGGTCAGGATGATTTTAAATCCCATTTCCTCCAGTATGGGACGGCTTTGCTTGCATAGCGCACCGAAGGGATAGGCAAACACCTCCGGGAAAACGCCGATTTCCTCTTTAATCTGTTCATTTAACGCGCCGACATCTCCCAGCAGCGCTTCCCGGTAATCCTTCTGGGACTCCCCCCCTTTGATTCGGATTCCATACCGTTTTCCGGAAGTGTTTTCATGCATGTTGTAGGTGTGGTTTTCGATCTCCACAAGCCCGCTTTGCTGCATTTCCCGGCACTGATCCCAGCTCAGATGGGACCAGTTTACGTTCCGGGGCTCATCCGGGTCGGAAAACAGGTCGGTATGTTTTCCGATAATGGACACCACCGCTTTCATCTGATATTTCTGCAGAAGAGGATAGGCATACTGATAGACGCTTTCAAATCCGTCGTCAAAGGTAATCAGAATAGGCTTTTCGGGCAGATCAGCTCCGTTTTCGGCCCAGTCGATCAGCTCCGCCGCACTGACGGTGGTATATCCGCATTTTTGGATATACTGCAGATCCGCTTCAAACTGATCCGGGGAGATGACATAATCCCCCAGACGGGACGCGCTGGTCAGCATATGGTGATACATTGCCACCGGAAGGCGAAGCTGTTCTTCGGAAGAAGCCTGCTGCCCGGCGGGCGCGTCTGTGGGAACCGCAGGAAGAGCCAGCTCAATGATGCAGCATATCGTTACCACCAGTACGCCCAGCAAAGCGGCGACCGCATTATAGTTGATTTTGAATACCATACAATCGTTCCATCCCTTCCGGTGCGTTTCCCAAACCGGCCTGCGCCGCTGGAAAGCCCCGCTGCGATTTTTACCGGCGGCTTTGTGAGGTCCTGCCGGGGGCCATATCACATATATATTGGTGGAACGGTTGATTATTCCGGGCAAACAGCAGTGTCCAAACCTGACAAACCTGAATTTTTCGGTATCCGGCAGGGTCAATCCTGCCCGAGCGTCAGCGGCTTGTTCAGCGCATCCGCAATTTCCCGAAAGACAGGGGAAGCGTCCTGATTTCCGCTTTGAGCGTTTTCCGCCAGTACAACCACCACGTACTGGGGTTTGTCCGCCGGGAAAAAGCCCGCGAACCATCCCTGCAGCAGCTCCTCGCCGTCATCCCGGATCTGACCGGTCTGGGCGGTTCCGGTTTTTCCTCCGGCCGTTACATACCGGGGCTTGGCGTTCTGATTTTCCTCCACCATAACGCAGTCAACCAGATAGTTCCGGATGGTTTCGGCAATCCGGGATTCCATCGCCTGAATGGGAGAGAGCGTGAGCTTTTCCTCCTCCACCAGTTTTCCGCCGTAAGTGATGCCTTCCACAAGGCTGGCAGCGGGCGTCCATCCATCATTTACCACGGCGCTGACCATCTGGGCGAGCTGAACGGGCGTTGCCATCAGGCTGCCCTGTCCAAAGGAGAAATTGCCCAGAGCGGCAGGGCTGAAAAGCTCACCGGCGGTGGGAAGATACCCCTTGGCCGTGGAAACCCCGTCTGCAAACACACCGGCGTGCCCGAAGGACAGCGCGTCTGCCATCGATACGAACCGTTCCCGGTTTAACTTGACCCCCAGCTGGATAAAATAGGGGTTGCAGCTCCCCATCATTGCGGTTCGCAGATTCAGCAGACCGTGTCCGGTTT
The DNA here is from genome assembly GCA_048358235.1 of Oscillospiraceae bacterium. Taxonomy (GTDB): domain Bacteria; phylum Bacillota; class Clostridia; order Oscillospirales; family Ruminococcaceae; genus Paludihabitans. Next base: position 4,073 of record DBGCDL010000006.1, on the reverse strand, counting down.
TTTTATGGCACTGAAACGTCTGGTCCAGCACCTCCGTCTTTCCGAAACAAAAGAACTCCGTGGAGGGGGAAAAGCCTTCGGAAAGGGCTTCCGCCGCCGTGACGATTTTAAAGGTGGAGCCCACGTTGTAGGCGCAGAAGGCACGGTTCAGCATCGGAGAGTTTTCCTGATCCTTTACCGCCCGGGAAAGCCCGTCCACCTGATAACCGGGGAAGCTGGCCACCGCCCGTATTTTTCCTGTGGAGGGCTCCATTACCACCACCGCGCCTTTTTTCAGCATCCGGTTCCCTACTTCTTCCACCACCTTCTGAATGCGGCTGTCGATGGTAAGAACCACGCCGCGGGTCTGGACAGGGGCATAACGAATGGCGGGGCGGCTGCCGGAAAGGGGCATGCGGAGCCCGTCCACCTGATATGAAATTACGGATTGGGCGGAGGTTTCCGTCAAAAATTCGTCGTAGGCTTTTTCTATGCCGGTGACGCCGTTTCCCGAGCTGTCCAGATAACCGATGACGTGCTGGGCAAGCTGGGCTGAAGAATAGCGGTCGGTAACCGGACAGACGGTGACGCCGGGAATATCCAGCCCGGGATCGGTGCAGACCGCAAGAAAGGGCCGCCCGTTTTCCAGCATCTTTTCCATTCCGGCGGAGGATTTCAGGGCGCTGCAGTGCAGCAGGTCGTTGCTGTTTTCCGGCGTCGGCATGCATGCGGCAAGGTAGTGTGTTTTTTCCCCCACAAGGGGCAGCATCCGGCAGTCATAGATCTGCCCCCTTGTTTTGTCAAATGTCAGACTGTAAGTGGACTGCTCCTGTGCGGTCTGGGCCAGTGCGCCGCCGGCGGAAAGGCTCCCCACCCGCAGGAAAAGCAGTACTCCCATCAGACAGAAGCTGCAAAAAACGCAGATCAGGCGTCTGTCCATAAAACATCCTCCCCCATAAAAGAAATACAGCAGTATTATTGACGCTTTTTCGGAAAAATATAGGAGAGATGCTTTTCGGTCTGCCGTCCGGGCGGATTTTCCCCTTCGCTACAGTTCTGATGTCCCCGGGGACGCACAAGATTGGCATTCTTGACAGTTGCAATTGTCAAGAAAAAATGGCATTATAATATAGAAGAAACAATATGGAAACGTGTCTCCCGTTTCTTGCCGGATCAGAGGCCGGGGCGGGGCTCCGCGGGCCGGGAAGAGATATTGTTACAAAATAACGGAGGTATGATATGCAAAACGAAATGGTTTTAGTTCTGGATTTCGGCGGCCAATATAATCAGCTCATTGCCCGGCGGGTCCGGGAATGCAATGTTTACTGTGAGGTGCGCCCCTACAACAAAATCACTGTGGATGAAATCCGGAAGCTTTCTCCAAGGGGGATCATTTTTACCGGCGGCCCCAACAGCGTTTACGCCGAAGGAGCTCCGCTGGTGGAAAAGGAGCTTTTTGAAATGGGGATTCCGGTGCTGGGGATCTGCTACGGAGCCCAGCTGATGGCCCACGTTCTGGGGGGGAAAGTAACTACTCCCGAAACCCGGGAATACGGAAAAACCGAGACCCTGTTTAATCCTGACTGCCTCCTGTTTCAGGGGCTGCCTCAAAAGGCGGTTACCTGGATGAGCCACACCGACTACATCAAGGTTCTTCCGGAGGGATTTTCCGCTTCCGCCCACACGGAAAACTGCCCCACCGCAGCGATGGAATGCCCTTCCCGGAAGCTGTACGGAATGCAGTATCATCCCGAGGTGCTCCATACCGAAAACGGCACCAGAATGCTTCACAATTTCCTTTATGAGGTCTGCGGCTGTTCCGGCGACTGGACCATGGGAAATTATGCCCAGACCGCCATCCGCACCATCCGGGAGAAAGTGGGCTCCGGAAAAGTGCTGCTGGCGCTGTCCGGCGGAGTGGATTCCTCCGTCTGCGCCGCACTGCTGGCCAAGGCGGTGGGAAATCAGCTTACCTGCATTTTTGTGGATCACGGCCTGATGCGCAAAAATGAGGGCGATGAGGTGGAGCGGGCCTTTGCCGATTGGGACATCAATTTTATCCGGGTAAATGCCAGAGATCGTTTCCTTACCAGACTGGCCGGGATCAGCGATCCTGAAACCAAGCGAAAGATTATCGGAGAAGAATTCATCCGCGTTTTTGAGGCGGAAGCCAAAAAAATCGGACAGGTGGATTTTCTTGCCCAGGGAACCATCTATCCCGATGTGATCGAGTCCGGCACGGGTGATGCCGCTGTGATCAAGAGCCACCACAATGTGGGCGGACTGCCCGACTATGTGGACTTCAAAGAGATCATCGAGCCGCTCCGCCTCCTCTTTAAGGATGAGGTTCGGGCGCTGGGTCTGGAACTGGGACTTGCCGAGTATCTGGTATGGCGCCAGCCTTTCCCGGGACCGGGTCTTGCCGTGCGCATCATCGGCGAAATCACTGAGGAGAAAATTCCGATTCTTCAGGATGCCGACGCGATCTTCCGGGAGGAAATTGCATCGGCCGGGCTGGACCGCAGCATTAATCAGTACTTTGCCGTGCTGACGTCCATGCGTTCTGTGGGCGTTATGGGTGACGGCCGGACCTACGACTATACTTTGGCGCTCCGGGGAGTCACTACCACCGACTTCATGACCGCGGATTTTGCCCGTATCCCCTATGATGTACTGGAAAAGGTGTCCAGCCGCATTGTAAACGAAGTGAAAAACGTAAACCGTGTGGTCTACGATATCACAACCAAGCCCCCAGCCACCATTGAGTGGGAATAATCTCAAAACACCGAAAAGCCTTGTATTTCAAGGGTTTTCGAGGTTTTAGGCTCAGAGGAAAATGATTTTTGACGCAAATTTGACGCAAGTAGCCAAAAAAACACTATCAGAAGCAATATAGATGCTCTGCTGAAAACCAAATAAAAACAACGAACCCACAGCAGAATCTTCTTGCTGTGGGTTCTCAATTTTTATGATATAATGAGTTCGATAAACTTGAACTGGGGAGGCTAAAATGAAAAAGCTGGTTTTCGTTTTTATCTTGGTCTTTGTGATGGGTGCTGTATTTCAAGGCTGTGGAACAAAAAATGAAATTGCGGACAGCTCCAGCCCTTCAGGAGATTTGGACAACAAGGCTCCACAGAACAATATATCGGAAGAAATGGCCTATGACGGCGTATATAATTATTGCCGCAGTACGTATGATTGGAGTATCGCGGAGGACAATCCTGACATTATGTATCTAAAGATGGGAGAGGAGACGGAATCTGAGTATCAGGTGATATTCCGCAGTTATACAGGTGCATTTATTTATTTTTATGTTGATAAATTAAGCGGAATTACAAGATTGACAGAGTGTGTTCCTAATCTTGAGATTAAAGAAGAAGCAGGAACCATAGATTTATATGATTATCTGGAATCGGATGAAGAATAATTGAAACATTGGAGTAAGATGAAAGTTTTTAATGGCTAAACACATAGAGATTCCATCGTCAATCACATCATGTGAATTTTATAAAAAGGGCCATACGCACAAAGATGGTATGAATGTTGTTGATAACGAGCAATTGTTTTGTTTAGAGAAATACAGACAAATTCCAATTTGTCGGGCTGCTGATTTGTGATTTACAAGTCAAAACTATACGATTTGGGGTGAGAATCTTTCATGTGGAGATATTATAGATGGTTGTTTGAACTGCCAGATATTATTCGATACTGGGGACTTCCCCGTGGGTGTTGGCATTGTAAGTACCTAACAGAATGTCGCAGACCTAAAGAAGAAGGCTGGAAGTGCTATGATGGGTGCAGAGTCATCAAAGAAAAAAACTCTATGATTCGTTAAATATGAAAATGCTCTGACGAGAAATCGTCAGAGCATTTTTTAATAAGGTGGGTATGTGTCAATCCTTAACCTCTTTTGCAGGCAAAGACATATATGTCACGGCATATCCGCATTAAACAGCGAAGGGCTGGCATGGCTTGACCGTACGGCAAACGCCAAGGTTCACGAGACGACCAGAATGGTACCGGACAGGCTGTTTGCGGAAGAAATCAAGCACTTAACACCGGTGCCGACACTGTCAAAACCTATCGAGCCG
>DBGCDL010000005.1:0-11156 GCA_048358235.1 Oscillospiraceae bacterium | reverse complement strand
ATTTTTTGTCAGATAAGACAAAAACCACAGCCAATACTTTGTGTATTGGCGAGGATTTTTGTAAAATATGACGGAAAATTGGCAAGCAAGACGGTGCTTAAGGCGTTAGCCGTGAATTGTGCGGTGTTGCCCTAGGAATAACATATCTCTTTCTCCCCAAAATTGCAACTGATTTTTACCCCCAGCCAAATGATTTTTCTGCTTCAGAACTGTCTTCGCGCATCATCAAGAGGGCCCCTGCTTCATTCGTTCAGGAATGAAGCAGGGGCCCTCTTTTTTCCGGGGACTCGCCCCGGATTTTCCATCAGATTTTGGTAATGTCAACGAGCGTGATGTCGTCCACATTTTTATGGGTGGCCAGCACGTCTGCCATCGCATTTGCGGTATCCAGCGAGGTGAGGCAGGGAATGCCGTGTTCCACTGCTTTCCGGCGCACCTTCACACTGTCCCGGGCAGGCAGGCGTCCTTTTGCGGAAGTGGAGATGACATAGTCGATCTTTCCGCTGGACAGGAGCGTCAGAATGTTGTTGTCCGGATCCTCATGAATCTTGCGCACTGCGTTGGCGGCGATCATATTCTTGTTGAGCGTGTTCGCCGTTCCTGCGGTGGCGTAGAGTGTGAAGCCCAGCTGTTCGAATTTTTCCGCAATGGGCAGTATCTCCTGCTTATCCGTATCCCGGACGGTAATGAGCACCCCTCCGGAGGCCTTCAGCGTATACCCGGCGGAAATCAGGCCCTTGAGCAGAGCTTCCTTGAAGGTGTGGGCAATTCCCAGCACTTCGCCGGTGGATTTCATTTCCGGCCCCAGATGGGTATCCACACCATGAAGCTTTTCAAAGCTGAAAATCGGGACCTTCACCGCCACATAATCGGCAATGGGATAGATCCCGGTGCCGTATCCCAGATCCCGGAGCTTTTCCCCAAGCATAATCTTGGTTGCCAGATCCACCATCGGAACCCCGGTGACCTTGCTGATGTAGGGAACGGTACGGGATGAGCGGGGATTGACTTCAATCACGTAAACCTTGCCGTTGTGAACCACATACTGAATGTTCATCATGCCGATGACCTTCAGTTCTCTGGCCAGCCGTCCCGTATAATCCACAATGGTGGCCTTGATGGAATCGGACAGATTTTGGGCAGGATAGACCGAGATGGAGTCGCCGGAATGGACGCCTGCCCGCTCGATGTGCTCCATAATGCCGGGGATGAGGTAATCCTCGCCGTCACAGATAGCGTCTACCTCAACCTCGGTTCCCATCAGGTATTTGTCGATCAGAACCGGATTTTCAATATTTCCGGCCGTAATAATCCCCATGTATTCCACTACGTCCTGATCTGAGTGGGCGATAATCATGTTCTGGCCGCCCAGCACATAAGAAGGACGGAGCAGCACCGGATACCCCAGCCGGTTTGCCACGGTCACAGCATCCTCAGCGGTGAATACCGTGTCACCCTCCGCCCGGGGAATGCCGGTCTTTTCCAGAACCTCGTCAAACCGTTCCCGGTCCTCTGCCGCGTCAATGCTGTCGGCGCTGGTGCCCAGAATTTTCACACCCGCCTTAGCCAGATATTTGGTCAGCTTGATGGCGGTCTGTCCGCCGAACTGCACTACGCAGGCATCCGGCTTTTCGGTATCGATGATGCTTCTGACGTCCTCATAGGTCAGCGGATCAAAATAGAGACGGTCACCCGTGTCAAAGTCGGTGGAAACAGTCTCGGGGTTGTTGTTGGCAATAATGGCTTCGTAGCCATGCTCTTTCAGTGCCCAGACGCAGTGAACGCAGCAGTAGTCGAATTCAATTCCCTGCCCGATCCGGATGGGGCCGGCACCAAACACCAAAATCTTCTTCTTTCCGGACTGATGTGCTTCGAGAAATTCGGCAGCTTCGTTCTCCTCATCGGCAGTGGAGTAGAAATAGGGAGTCTGCGCGGCATGTTCGGCGGCACAGGTATCCACCATTTTAAATGCAGCGTCTTTATGGAAGGGCACTTTTTTCCCGGAGAGCTTCTCCAGTGTGGAATCCAGATACCCCCACTTTTTGCCCTGCAGATAGCTTTCCTCATCCAGTACGCCGGAGCGGAGCCCCTTCTCAAATTCAGCCAGATTCATGAATTTGCCCAAGAACCACTCGTCAATCATGGTGATCTCATGAATACGGGCAATGGAAATCCCCCGTTTTATCGCCTCATAGACCACAAAAATCCGCTCGTCGTCGCAGTTGTGGAGCAGTTCTTCAATCTCGTCATCCGTCTTATCCGCCAGTTTGGGCAGATTCAGGGTGTCCAGCTTCAGTTCTGCGCCCCGCACCGCTTTGATGATGGCCGCCTCGAAGGAGGTTCCGATGCTCATCACCTCGCCGGTGGCTTTCATCTGTGTGCCAAGCGTGCGCTTGGCATAGACGAACTTGTCAAAGGGCCAGCGGGGAAATTTTACCACCATATAGTCGATGGCAGGTTCAAAGCAGGCGTAGGTAGTGCCCGTAACCGCATTCAGGATTTCATCCAGCGTGTAGCCCACAGCGATCTTGGCTGCCACTTTGGCAATGGGATAGCCGGTTGCCTTGGAAGCCAGCGCAGAGGAACGGGATACCCGGGGGTTGACCTCGATTACCGCATATTCCCTGCTTTCGGGATGGAGCGCAAACTGACAGTTGCAGCCGCCCTCCACGCCCAGCGCCTCAACGATGTTGAGAGCAGCTGTGCGGAGCATGCCGTACTCATCCGGCGACAGAGTCACCGCCGGAGCCACTACAATGGAGTCGCCGGTATGGACGCCCACCGGATCCACATTTTCCATGGAGCAGACCGTGATGGCATTGCCTTTCCGGTCGCGGATTACCTCAAACTCAATTTCTTTCCAGCCGGAGATGCATTTTTCCACCAGGATCTGTGTAATGGGCGAAAGGCGCAGACCGTTTTCGGCAATCTCCATCAATTCTTCCCGGTTGGAGGCAATTCCGCCGCCGGAACCACCCATCGTAAAGGCGGGGCGGATGATGACCGGATAGCCGATCTCGCTTTCGGTGTAGTCCACAGCGTCCTCCACCGTCTCCACTACCTTGGAGGGAATGCAGGGCTGATCGATGGACTCCATGGTGTCCTTGAACATCTGACGGTCCTCGGCCTTGTCGATGGTGTCGGGCATGGAGCCCAGCAGCTTCATGCCGTGGCTTTCCAGAAATCCGGATTTAGCCAGCTGCATGGACAGGGTCAGTCCGGTCTGTCCGCCCAGATTGGAGATAACGCTGTCGGGCTTTTCGATTTCGATGACCCGCTTCACCACATCCAGCGTCAGGGGTTCCACATAAATTTTATCCGCCATGGCTTTGTCGGTCATAATGGTAGCGGGGTTGGAGTTAATGAGGACGACTTCCAGTCCCTCTTCCCGCAAAGCGCGGCACGCCTGCGTACCCGCATAGTCGAATTCCGCCGCCTGCCCGATGACGATGGGGCCGGAACCGATCACCAACACCCGTTTAATATCTTTTCTCAATGGCATAGTAGTCCTTCCTTTCTCTTCCGATCCTTGATCCGGTATGGGTCTTATTGTGCCGCTTCCATCCTCTTTCGGAATTCCTCGTAAAGGAAGGCGGTGGTATGATTGTGATTTTCCCCGTCGGGGAGAAACTGTACGGACAGAGCGGGAACATTCCGGTAGGAAAGCCCCTCGATTGTTTTGTCGTTGGCGTTCCGGAAGGTCACGCTGCACATGGCGCTGTCTGCGGACTCCTCATCAACCACCCAGCCATGATTCTGGGAAGTTATGTAGGTTCGTCCGTTTTCGGAGCAGAAAACCGGCTGATTTCCTCCGCGGTGACCGCAGAGCATCCGCCGAACTTTCATTCCGTTGGCCAGTGCCAGCAGCTGGTGTCCCAGAGAAACTCCCATCATGGGCAGATTCAGGGCAATCAGTTCCCGGATTTTCTCCGGAGCCCCCGGGTAATCCTCGGGGCTGCCGGGGCCGTCGGAAAGGAATATTCCCGCGGGAGAAAGCGCTTTGATTTCCTCCGCATCTGCGTTCCAGGGAAGAACTGTCAGCTTCATGCCATGATTCAGGAGGATTTCCTTCATGCTGCGGCTCATGCCGAAGTCCAAAACCGCAACCGGAATTCCCGTCTCGCCCCAGATTTCTTTTTCAGCGGAAGCCGTCGGCTTTTCAGGGTTCCATCCTTTCAGCTCGGCCAGCAGGGTTTCCCGATCCAATTCCCCACCCGAAAAAATGACAGCTTTCATTTCTCCTTTTTCCCGGATGGTCTTGGTCAGATGGCGGGTATCAATGTCACAGATTCCCACCACTCCCTGCTCTTTCAGGAAATCGTCAATGGTGCCCTCACATTTGTAGTTGGAGGGAAGGGTGCAGTACTCCCGAACGATGAATCCGGCAGCCTGCGCCCGGCCGGATTCCCAGCCGTCCCGGTTCATTCCGTAATTCCCGGTGAGGGGAAACGTCTGGGTCAGCAGCAATCCTCGGTTGGCGGGATTGGTGAGGAGTTCCTGATAGCCCACCATCGCCGTGTTGAACACCGCGATTCCCATGGCTTTTCCCTGACTGCCCATGGCTTTTCCCTGATACACACTGCCGTCCTCCAGCAGCAGGAACGCTTTGTTTTCCTGATTCCGCATATTTTTTCTTCCTTTCTCTATCTGCCCGGGAGCAAGCTCCCCCGATCTTCCTGCTTCCACTGTTTATTTCATCGTAATGCAGGACAGAATGTCATCCCGCATCCGGATGGCCTCCTCCCTGGCGCAGCGGGCATATTCCCGCTCATCCCTGTCCGCCGACTTCTGGTAAGCGCACATGATTCCCCGGGAAGAGTTGACCACAGCCCCAAGGCCGTTGGCGTCGAAAGCATAGCTTACATCCTTCGCCCCGCCGCCCTGGGCGCCATATCCGGGCACCAGGAAGAAGGTGTGGGGAAGCTTCTCCCGAAGCGCCGCCAGCTGTTCCGGATAGGTTGCTCCCACTACGGCGCCCACGGCACTGTAGCCGTACTGTCCGATGGTGTCCCGTCCCCAGTTTTCGCACATTTCGCCCATGATCTCATAAACCGGTCTGCCGTCGATCAGACGGTCCTGCAGCTCGCCGCTGGACTTGTTGGAGGTTTTGGCCAGTACAAAGATGCCTTTGTCGCTGGTCTTGCAGAGCTCCAGCAGCGGTGAAATGCCGTCCGTGCCCAGATATCCGTTGACGGTCAGAGCATCGGCGCCGAAGGGCTCCGCTTTTGCCCCATCCACATCCACGCAGCCCAGATGGGCGGCAGCGTAAGCTTCCATGGTTGCACCAATGTCGTTGCGCTTGCCGTCGGTGATTACAAACATTCCCTTTGATTTGGCGTAGGCAATGGTCTCCGCCAGAGTTTTCATTCCCTGCCAGCCATACATTTCATAGTAGGCGGCCTGGGGCTTGACGGCGGGAACAATGTCAGCCAGCGCGTCGATCAACCCTTTGTTAAACTCCAGCAGGGCTGCCGCAGCTCCCTCCAAGGGGTCCTCAAATTCCGAAAGAAAGCTTTCCCGGATATAGGCGGGAACATAGGAAAGCTTTGGGTCAAGTCCGGCGACGGTAGGGTTCTTCATTGCGGAAATTTTTTCGATCAGACGATCCATTGACATGATTTCAACTTCCTTTATCAAAAATTTGAGAGAAAATTCAAAACGGACGGCACGGCACAGACTATGCCGCATCTTTGAAAGAGAACTCCTCGAACGATTTTTTCAGCGCGTCTCCCACCCGTGCCACACAATCCGAATGGAACGGGTCGCTTAGCCCGGATTCTGTGAGAGCGGTACGATAACCGGCATTTAAGGTGTATTTTGTAATTTTGTCGTAGATATCCAGTGCCTGTTTCCGGTCGCTGGAAGCAATCTCCCAGATCTCCAGTGCGGAGATCGCCGAAGTGGCGTAGCTGATGTAGTAGAAAGGAGTTTCATAGTGATGGTGAATATCCACCCATTCATAAATCAGGGGGTACCCCATGTATTCCTCATAAATCTGTGCATGAAGCAGATTCATCTGCTCGAGGCTCATCTCGGGATTCTCAAAAACAGCCTGCTGAAACTCATCCTCCGCGCAGCCCTGCAAAACAGAGCCCATAATATTTAAAAGACTTTGAGCTTTGAAAAGGTCGGCCTGACCCTGATACAGCTTTTCATAGGTGTTGTGCATCAGAAGCTCAAGCCCCTGGGAGTGTACCTCGGCCAGATCCAGATTGTTGCTGTCGTTCCAGTCGCTGTCGCCCATGAGGTAGAAATTATAGTAATGTCCAAACTCATGGAACAGGGTGCCCGGTTCCTGATATACCGCGGTGTTGATGAAGAGATACGGCGCGCCCAGCGTGTTGATTGCGGTGGTAAAGGCCGCTTTCATCTTGTTGGAGGAATCACCGAAATCATACATCTCATTCTTCATCATGTAGGAAAGCGCATCGCTCATTCCCTGCGGATAGCCCTTTTTCAGTGCTTCCTTCAAAATTGGGATGCCGTCCTCAAGCGTTACCCCATTCTTAGCCGAAGCATCGGCGGAAACCTGCGCATAAACCGCGTTCAGGGTGCTGTAAAGGGGAACCAGCGTCTCCTTCACCTGCTTGGAAAACTCCGCCGCTTCCTCCTTGGTGAAATCCCGCTTCAACAGGGCATACGCATAATCCGCATAAGAGGAAAAGCCCAGTGTTTCGGCAATTTTCACCCGCACGCCGCACAGCTCCCGGTAAATCTCTCCAAGCTCCTTGTTGCGTTTTTCATAGATTTCATAATAGGGCTTGTAAATATCCTCCGAGCTGTAGTCCAGATCGTTCAGCGTAACGGTTTTCCCGTTATATTCGGTGGTATATTCCGTGACGGACAGCTTTTTATATTCATTGACCAGATCCTGTTCCTGCTTGCTTAACGTTTCAATCGCAGGGGAATTGAGCTTGCTGTTTTCCTCATACCGTTCCACAAAGCCGCCGCCCCATTCCTTTTTGGCCTCGGCGCTGTAGTCGGAATCCAGAATGGCTCCCGTCACCTCATTCATCCGGTTGTCCAGCTTGGTATAGTTTTCTTCCAGAAAGGCGTTCTCATCCTCGTAATACGAATCGCTCAAATCCAGATCATTGTGAATGGATGCCACTGTGCTCATTTTGTCGTAATTGCGAAGGTCGGCCAGTATTTCGTCATAAAGCTCCAGCGTTTCCTTCTGCTTTCCGCCCTTCTTCGCCCAGTCCACTGCCTGATCGATTTTCTTGTTGATCCCGTCCAGATCGGGCCGTTCATAGGTAATTTCGCTGAAGGGAATGTTTTCGTGGACAATTTTCCCCACAGAAGCACTCTGCTGACAGGAAGCCAGCAGCAGTACGGCTGCCGCCAGCGCGGCGCCTTTTTTCAGCAGAGAACTCGCTCTTCGTCTCATGATCCGAATCGACCATCCTTTCCTGCGGGAAATTTTCCCGCCCCTGCTGCCATACCCGAAAGCGGAAGCCGGTAAGACCATTGTATGCGGGAGCCGGGCTATTTCATGACGTAAACGATTTCGCCGTTTACCAATGTGTAGCGGACCTTTCCCTTCAGCCGTTCAAATTTAAACGCCGTGTTTTTGGATTTGGACTGAAGCCGTTCGGGAAGCACCGTCCAGAAGGCATCCGCATCCACCAGTGCCAGATCGGCAGGGGCGCCCGGCAGGAGCGTACCTCCGCTGATTCCCAGAATCCGTGCAGGATTGAGGCTCATCAGTTCAATCAGCCGTTCCAGCGTGATGTATCCCGGCTCCACCAGAAAACGGATCCCTGCGGCAAGGGAGGTTTCCAGTCCGACCACCCCGTTGGGAGCGGTAAGAAAATCCTGCTTTTCCCTCTTGGTATGAGGTGCGTGATCGGTCACAATGCAGTCAAAGGTGCCGTCCTGAATTCCCTCAATAATGGCTTTGACATCCTCCGGCTCCCGAAGGGGGGGATTCATCCGGTAGTCCGCATCCCGGCCCCGGAGCTTTTCATGGGTATAGGCGAAATAGTGGGGGCAGGTTTCCGCCGTCACAGCCACACCGCGCTTTTTGGCTTCCCGGATCAGCCGGGTAGATTCCGCTGTGCTGACGTGGCAGATATGAACCGGCGCACCGGTGCGTTCGGCAAGATCAATTTCCCGTTTGGTCACGCTGTCCTCGGACAGCCGGTCAATACCGGGAACTCCCAGTTCCAGACTCACCTGTCCCTTATGCATCAGCCCGCCGTTCACAATGCTCAAATCTTCGCAGTGGGAAACGATCCGCAGCCCGTTTTCCCGGGCGGACAGCATGGCCCGCTCCATCATCTCTTCATGTTCCACCGGGCGGCCGTCATCCGAAACCGCTTTGACGCCCTCTTCCCGATACAGATCAAAGTCTCCCAGTTCACTGCCGGAAAGCCCCCTGGTCACCGCACCGCAGAGATACACCTTCGCTTTTGCGGTAGCGGCACGCTCCCGGATATAGCGGATGGTATCGGCATTGTCTATGGCAGGACGGGTGTTCGGCATGCACAGGAGGGAGGTAATCCCACCGGTAATCGCTGCGTTGCAGCCGGTGTAAACGTCCTCTTTTTCAGTAAAGCCGGGATCGCGCAGATGGACGTGCATATCCACCAGTCCGGGGATCACAGTCAGCCCTCTGGCTTCCATTACACGGTCCACATAAGCGGTGGAAATTTTCTCCTCAATCCGAAGAATCTTGTTGTCCTCAATCAGGACGTCCGCATATCCGTTGATGGACTGAGCCGGATCTACGACCCATCCGTTGCGTATCAGCAATGTCGGCATCTCACTGTTCCTCCTTTAAAATAATCACCCGGTCCTCCCCATCCATCTGGGAGACCATCACCTTCACTTTTTCATCCTTGGAAGTCGGCAGGTTTTTGCCGACAAAATCCGCCCGGATGGGCAGCTCTCTGTGTCCACGGTCCACCAGAACCGCCAGCTCGATCAGCAGCGGCCGGCCTCTCTGCATCAGTGCGTCAATGGCAGCACGGACGCTGCGTCCGGTATAGATCACATCATCCACAAGAACGATCTTTTTGTTTTCGATGGAAAACTCTATTTTGGACTGATCCACATGACCCTCAATGTGTTTGTCATCCCGAAAGGGGGTAATGTCCAGCGTGCCGATTTCAATGGTTTTTCCTTCGACCTCATATATTTTCCGGGCAATACGCCGGGCAATCTCTACCCCGCGGGATAAAATCCCGATCACGCAAAGATTTTCCACGCCCTTATTGTGCTCAATGATTTCATAAGAAATCCTGGCAATGGCACGCTGCATGGCTTTTTCATCTAAAATCAATGTTTTCTGCATAGCTCAACATTCCTTTTCCTTTTTGCTTATGGGGAAATTCCCCGCCGTAAGCCGATGTCTGCTCCGAAAAACAACAAATCCGGACTGTCAGCTGACAGTCCGGATATACTTATACCGATTCTTTCCGCTCTCTCCATCGAAAGCGGGTATTCGTTTAAGTCATCACCTTGTCAGCCTCACAGGACTAAATTAAAGGTTACTGATTCATTTCATTTTACAGTGTCCGGCAGCGGAGAAATTCCAGAAGTATCCCGGTCGGGGAATCTGCCGAATCAACTATTTTTATTTATTATAGCCCATTCCAAATCATTTGTAAAGAAAAGCATTCAAAAAAACCGTAAAAATCCAAAAAGGATGAGCCGAAAAAACTGGTGAATCTACCGGTTCCTATTTTTGGAAACACAGCTGAATACAAAAAGCCGGCTGATATAGATCAGCCGGCCGATTTTGTGAGAATTATTCCTCGCCCTTCATTTTCGCGAAGCACTCGCTGCAATAAACAGGTCTGTCTTCTCTGGGTCTGAAAGGAACTTTCGCTTCTTTGCCGCAGGAAGCGCAAACAGCGGTGAACATTTCTTTGTGCTCTCTCATGTTGTTCTTGCGAGCAGAGCGGCAGTCTTTGCATCTCTGGGGTTCATTCTCGAAGCCTTTTTCAGCGTAGAATTCCTGCTCACCAGCGGTGAAAACGAATTCAGCGCCACAGTCTTTGCAAATAAGGGTTTTGTCTTGATACATGTTTTGATTACCTCGCTTGGATAAAATTTTATTTTGCCCGTTGACGGACTCCCACCGTCACCTTTGAAAAACAACGCTCTGGGAATTAAGCTAACAGGGCTTATATGAACGGCCTCCGCCGCAATGGAACCAGGGGAAAAGCTAGAGATTGTTTAAAACCGCTTTTAGCTTTCTTCTTGCGCGCTGCAGGGCATTATCCACCGATTTGGGCGAGGTGCGAAGCCGCTCCGCCACCTCATTGTAGCCGCGTCCGCTAAGGTAATAAAATAACACGTCTCTTTCAAACCCGGACAGAACAGACTCCATGAGCTTTTTCAATTCCCCGCACGCCTCTTGGTTCAAGAGGAGCGCTTCCGGATTCATACTGTCATTTCCGCGCATGTCAACAGCTTCTATATCATCTATGGATACGGTCTGGCGATAGGCCCGCGCCTTTTTGGTAGAAGACGCGGCAAACAGATTTTTCAGGCTGTTGCCCACACACAGACTGGCATATCCGCAAAAACTGGCATTTTTATCGGGAGAAAACGTCCGGATCGCGTTAAACAGGCCCATATAGGCCTCCTGCCGGATATCGTCTTTATCGATGCCGTTTACCGTGACATAGAGAATGCGCCTGTTAATCAGGTTCGCATACCGGGCAAGGAGGACAGTACAGGCCTCCTCGTCACCATCCCGGTATCGGGAGAGGAGCGACCAATCGGACAAAGCCGAATAATCGATATCACTCATAAAATGCCATCCACCGACATCTTTTTTGCCAAAATTCCATGTTCTGCCGCAAAGGGCTGAATCCTGCCCTGAAACTGCCGGCCGAAAACAACGGATTCGCATGCCATTGAGAACATTATAGCCTAACTTTTTTTCATTGTCAACTGGTTTTTATCATATTATACAATTTTAAAAATGTCAACATTAAATTCGACATTTTTTCATGTTTTTATCGTTTTGCCATTTTGCACAATACGCAACCTGTTTTATTGTATATTTTCACTTTTAGGCAGCGCAATAGTAAGGCTGCCACTTCTGCCAGCCTCTCTCGCCCCCTATTTCCGTTCTTATGCAAGCTGCTTTACCTCTTCCTCGAATAGTTCCCCTGCTGAATGATAGCCATGTATTTTGC
>DBGCDL010000004.1:0-2876 GCA_048358235.1 Oscillospiraceae bacterium | reverse complement strand
TCTCCCAGCAGTTCATTCAGGGACATCTGTAGGGGAACCTCCCGTTCCCGTTCCAGAAGATCGTAGTTTCCGATGAGCAGCTCCCCAAACTGCTTACCGGGGGCATACTTCTGCACCATGGGGTGGATGCGCTTAAAGTCCAGAATCTGATACTCCCTGAACAGATACCGGATCTCCTGGCAGTCCACCTGGGAAACCAGCCACTTGCCCTTGCATTTTGCCAGCGTGTCCCGGAGTAGGACATGGTGATCCCAGCCGAACTCCGCGTCATAGACATACTCGCTGTCATAATAGGGCGGGTCGCCGTAGAAGAAGCTGTCATCCCGGTCGTAGTGAGGAATCAGCACCTCAAAGCTCTGCTGCTCGATAATGACATTTTCCAGCCGCCGGGACATCTCCCAAATCTGCGTAAACAGGGTGCGCACGCTGAATGGCTGACAGGCGAAGCTCCGTCCGGAGCTGGAATAGCTGTTGCGCACACGCATCAGGTAAGCAGCCGCCTGCCGGACATCCCGGTAGTCCGAGCGCTTCCGGAGGGATGTTTTCAGCTTCTCTGCTTCTCCCATCAGAGAGGTCGGCGTCGTCCTGTCGATAATCTCCAGCTGATCCGCCAAATGGATGGTGGGTTCATTGCCGCCGTCGTGGAAGTGGAGCCAGCTGGTAAACTCCTCTCTTGAATTCAGGGGCAGCAGATCCAACTCCAGCAGCAACTCTGCCGGACGGTTCTTCACTACCCGGAAGAAATTCACCAGTTCCCCCTCGATATCGTTGTAGACCTCAAATTTGCCGGGTTCCTTTCCCAGCAGCACAGCGCCGCTGCCGCCGAAGATTTCAATATAGCGTCCGAATTTCCTTGGGAACACGGACAGGATAATCGGCAGCAGGTTTGTCTTGTTTCCAATGCGGGTTATGGGTGTTCTGATAGGTTATCTCACGCTCCATTCATAATAGAAACGGCCGGTACAGTGCCTGCGGTTAGGCTGCTGTATCGGCCGTAAGGTTTGCTTTTCTTCCTGCATTCAGGACACCTGTCCCTAAATTTGTGTCGGTCTTTCATATTCATCACCCCCTTCATGGTTTTGAAGCATCGAACTTCGATAGCAAGGTTTTAGGAAAAGTCAAGTCTTGTTCTTTCACTTATTTCATGGTATCATCTCAACCAGTGCGCACAGCAAAAGGAGATACTTACAATGGGTACTACAGCCATTTCTCACACAATGCAGGAGCTTCTGCAGCGACAGGAAGCATTTTTCCGCCGCATTCCCGGCATCAGCGCCCTGCGCCATGCCGCGCCTGAAAGCATTCCCGAACTGGAAGCCAAATACCCGGACGCTGCCTTTGCCCTGATGATCTCTGACAACCTTTTTGTTGGTGACCGGGAGCTTAATGAAATCCACCAAAAGGCATACACCGCCATTCTTAGCGGCGAGTCAATTTCTGGAGTTCGCTTCCGATATGACTTTGATACGGAATCCTACCTGAGAAGGCATATGTGGGACTGATTTCTTCTGCAGAAAGCAAAAAAGCCGTTATGGTTTCCTCTCGGATTCCATAACGGCCTTAATTCATTTCCATGGACAGTTCTTCAGATTGCTCTTTGGCTGTGATATTCACATAATCCCCAATAATGCTCAGGGCGGAATCATAGCTCTGGCATTGAAAGATTCTGCCGCGCATTTCCTCCGCCTGTTCCTGCATTCCATTCTCCCGGAGTGCCTCTGAGGCAATTCCCATAATATGGAATATGTTGCCGTCCTCACCTATGAGCGGGCAGTCGGGTTTTGCACCTTCAAGCGAGGACTTCTGTTCCTGAATAAAACCGCCCAGTCGGTTAGGTACATAGTCAGACAACCATGTTCCGCCGAAGGTGGAATAGGATGCCAGCCGCCATGCGGCAAGCCTTCCCACATCCAGTTCCATATTCTCTTTGAAGGGGAACAGCATACAGGTCAGCCCGTCATGCCGGAAGGTATAGGCTTCCTCGAAGCCAGCGCCCTTTTTGAGAATGCCTTCCTGAGCGAGAATCTCATTGATGCCATCCAGCCACTCCTGTGGGTCGCCGCCGCAGCCTTGAAGGACAAGTCCCTCCTGGTCCTCCATACGACGGAGCTGCTCCGTTGAAATCAGCCGTATGCTCACAGCTCCATCTCCCCCATTTTCATTCCCTGCTCCTGAATTATTTCCTGCTGGGTCAGTTTGCGGAATCTGTCTTCACCGGGAATGAGAGAAAGGCAGCGCCCATTGTCCCAGGCAACGGCGAGGGTGCCAGCATCATCCACATACCGCACGGTTCCTCTGGTTCCAGATTCCACTGGGGAATATGGATCATTCATGTTGTTCAGAATAACACGTGTGCCGGGTGGATAGTTCTTTCGAATAAACTCCACCTGCTCACGGCTGGGAAATGGCATATTCATTTCGTTTTCTCCTTTTCAGATAATTTCATCAATCGCGTGCGCATACAATCCCCGTCACCGCCCTGGCACAAAAATCCATGGCTGGGAAAAGGGCACCCCTCGCACAGTGGGGATGCCCTACAGATGGGTTTCTCTGCAAAACCGGGAGGGCCGGTGTGGTCACGGTATTCCGGGACGGTTCTCATAGGTTTGGAACTCATTTGATTTTTCACTTTTAACCTCCATATTCTCCGGCGCCCTTTTTTCAGACGCAGGTAATTTACTCCGAAAACGAAAAAAGCCGCCCTTCCCGCTTAAGGAAGAACGACTGATAATCGGGCGCTGGCTCCCAGCGCCCTTTTTGAAAATGAAAAAAGCCGGGATTCTTATGGCTTCACGCCACAAAAATCCCGGCAGGTTTAAAAATGATAACTTTCTGAAAACTATATACAAAATCAGCGCCCTTTTTTCAAATTTCCT
>DBGCDL010000003.1:0-53864 GCA_048358235.1 Oscillospiraceae bacterium | reverse complement strand
AATCAGAAGGCCGCCCGTGACAACGGGCGGCCTTCTGGGATGCAACAAAAAAGGAACGGCACACCTTACCGTTCCTTTTATTATTTCAGCAATCAAACTGTCCAACGCTTGTCCGGTATCAAACCATTAGGCGTTGTTGAGCTTGCTGACAATCTGGGATTTCTTTCTTGCTGCATTATTCTTGTGCAGTAACCCCTTAGCGCAAGCTTTGTCAATTTTAACGATTGCGCATTTTACAGCGTCCTGCTTGTCATCAGCATTGGTTTCAATCGCTTGGTTCGCTTTTTTCAAAACAGTTTTCAGATTGGTCATCTCTGCTTTGTTTTTCGCAGCCTTGATGGCATTCACCTTAACTCTTTTTTTCGCGGATTTAATGTTAGGCATCCTGGCACCTCCTTCACATAAAGCGGGTTCAGTTGGTATAAACTAGCTTTAAAGGTAGTTTTGATAGTCCCCCCGCCTTAATGATCAGCGGCACTATTACGAGACACGTATGGACTATACAGCAATAGATATGATATCACTTTTGCGCCGCAAATGCAAGCTTTTTTTCCGAACAGAAAAAAATTTGTGGGATCGGGAAGGCATATTCCCGGAAAGGGGACCAATCATCCGTTTTCCTTTGGACAGTATTATCTTGCCCCGCACTGACAGGAAAAATAACAGAAACCGGAAATTCAGAAAGGAACGATGTAATATGGGAGTACGAACGGATCTGGCTGTGGAAACCCTTGATTTTGCAAAAGAGCTTTCTCCGGAGGGCGTAGAAAAGAAGGCATTTGAAAAAGACGGCGTGGAGGTCACACAGGTGAAAATCGTAAGTGAAACCGGCGCGCGGCTGACCGGAAAACCGGTTGGCGAATATCTTACCGTGGAAACGTCGGATTTTAAAACCCCGACAGCCAATTTTGAACGGGACGTCAACGTCATCGCGGAGCTGCTGGCCGAACGGATTCCCCGCAGCTCTGACCAGCCGGTTCTGGTAGTGGGACTGGGAAATCAGCAGATTACCCCGGACGCCCTCGGGCCGAAGGCAGTGGAGTATACTCTCGCCACCCGCCACATCACCGGCGAGCTTGCCAGCAGAATCGGTCTGGAAGGGCTTCAGCCGGTAGCGGTCATTGCCCCCGGGGTGCTTGGTCAGACCGGAATCGAAAGTGCGGAAATTGTAGCGTCGGTGGCTGCATCCCTGAAGCCCTCCTGCGTAGTGGTGATCGACGCACTGGCGGCCCGCAGTGTGGATCGTCTTGCTACCACCGTCCAGATTTCGGACGCGGGCATCAATCCCGGCTCCGGCGTTCAGAACAGCCGGAAGGCACTGAGCAGGGAAACGCTGGGGGTACCGGTCATTTCGGTGGGAGTTCCCATGGTGGTGGACATGACCACAGTGGCCTACGATATGCTGGGTGAGGGGGGCGAAAGCGAAAAGGTGTCCGATAAGGGGCGAACCATGATGGTGACCCCCAGAGAAATTGATCTTGCCATCGAGCATGCCGCCAAAACGGTGGCCTTTGCCATCAACCGCGCTCTCCAGCCCAGCCTTACGCTGGAGGAACTGATGGGACTGGCCGGCTGATCTCCCGCCCCGCCGGATTCGCATCATATTTCTCCCAATTCCGCATATAAATTAAGGAACCTCTGATTCCATCGCTTCTACGGGAGTCACAAGGAAGCGGACCAGAGGCTTCTTAGATGGATTTTTCGGGAAAGAAGGAAAAATCAGGCGGGAGGAATCAATGTGAGATTTCAAAAAGGCGGAGGCTGGGTTAGCGTTCTTCGTTGTGCGGCAGGGCTTCTCTGTCTGCCGGTGATCTATATGACGGCCTATGCCAGTCTTCCCTATGTAAAGCCATTGCTGGAGGATGCGGCACTGCTGTCCGCGCAGATGTCTTTTTCTATTGACGGAACGGAAATGGACACGCTGGCCAAAGAATACGGCGAAGGAGAGACCAGCGAGATTGATCCTCTTGCCCAGCAGGAGGGAACAGAGCTCTCCCCCTCGGAAGATTATGTGAAGGATCTGGTTCCAGTGGAAGACGAAAGTGCTTCTTCCGCTTCGTCCGCGGAGTCAGCGGAAGAGACGGCTTCCCGGATCGCACCCGAAAAGCCGGCCAATGCGGGAGTGATTCAGCGCAAGACCTATTCTGCCGGGAACACTTCCGTGTATATTCCGCTGGGAAAAGGTTATATTAAAAACTGCACGTCCCTGTCCGCCGGTGAAATCCAAAAAGCAGTAAGCAATCCGCCCTCCTTTACCATTTCGGCAAACGGAGAGCCGGAGGTGCTGATTATGCATACCCACGCCACCGAGTCCTATCAGGACATGGAGCTGGACTGGTATGATAAATCCTACAATTCCCGTTCCACGGACAATACCCGCAATACCTGCCAGGTAGGCGAAGAAATTCGAAAAGAACTGGAGGCTTCCGGGATCGGCGTTCTTCACGACATGACACTGCATGATTACCCCTCTTATAACGGAGCTTATGAACGCAGTGCCGAAACAGTGAAAAAATACCTGAAGCAGTATCCCTCCATTAAAGTGGTGCTGGACGTTCACCGCGACGCCATCCAGCCGGACAATAATACCATGATCGCCCCCGTGACTACCATTGACGGGAAGCCCTGCGCGCAGGTGATGATTATTTCCGGCTGCGACGACGGCACCTTCAACATGCCCAATTATATGGAAAACTTAAAATTCAGCTCGGCTTTGCAGCGCCAGATGGAAAGCGATTACCCCACCCTGGCACGCCCCATCCTCTTTGATTACAGAAAGTACAATCAGGATCTTACCACAGGCTCCATTCTTCTGGAGGTGGGAGGCCATGCCAATACACTGGCAGAAGCGCTCTATTGCGGTCAGCTGGTAGGAAAATCCCTGGCCAAAACGCTGCTCGCGCTTCGCTGAATAGGGGCGCGGAGCCAATCCGTGCCGGAAAAGAAAAGGAAGGCGGCAAAAACCGTCATGAAAAAGCGCAGACCCCACCATCAAAAACCAAATTCCGGAAGTATGCATCCACGGCATGCGAAAGCAAATGCTGCCGCCGGATCTCCCTTTCCCTTTGGGAAAACCTTTGTCCTTTCCTTATTAATTACCTTGTTGATTGCCGTGGGAGGATCGGCCATTCTGCTCGCCCTGACCCGGATGGAAAATACCATGAACAGCCAAAGCTTTACCCTTTTTACCGTGGAAAGGCTGCGGGAGGGTGATTATGAGGTCGTGACACTGAATCAGGAATATGAAGTTACCCTTTCCTTTCCCCAGGAAACTTCCGAAAAGCTCTCACAGCTGGAGACACTGCTGCCTTCCGAAATTCGGGCATTCTGCCTTTCCGTGCAAAAATTCACCGATTGGATGGGCGCCGAACTTTCCCAACGCCTTTCTTCCGTTTCACCCGAAAACCAAAGCCCCCGGCAATCTCCTCACGAGATCTCGGATTAACGTTTTTTCCTCCTCCCCTTTGCAGCATTTCCTACCGAACAGCAGCGCCGGCAGAAGCCGGCGTTGCTGTTTTTTGCGCGGCAAAAGAGGCCCGATAAAGTGCCGCCCCTTTTGAGAAGCCGGTTGAGATGCAGCACTGAAAAAAGCCTTGGTAACATTTTTAAAAATCCATTACAAGCAGAACTTCACCCGTAACCGACTTTTAAAATCCCCCCCGTTTTCTCTAAATTTGGCATCTTTTTATTGGTAATTTATGGTCTAATATTAAGAACATTCAAAATCTAATTCATAATTAATTAATATATCTATACGTTTTGTATCTTTAAATTATTGTTTACATTTAGTATATTTGTTTTTTGAACATTTTTACTATATATTTTTTTATAATTACCTTGATAAAAGTAATATTGCCAATTAAAAACGGCTTCCAACTTTAGTCATTCGTACAAATCCCCCCTCAAAAACAATGAAAGGCAATTCATAAAAAAAGGTTGAAATAAGAGGAAAGCTGCAATGTTTTCCAGTTTTTAAAAAATATGCCTATACAAATTGCACAAAATTTCGCTTGTAATCCTCTTTGACAAAGCACAATATAATGAATATAATACTTACAAAACGGTAACAATTGTAACACTCACAGTAAAAACTGGCTTTTCAGGGAAAATTGTCCTGAAAAATCAGGCAGCTGGAGCCCCGCCTGTGGCTTTCCAAATGTGCGGGCAGCATCCTGAAAAAATGGAGGTCAGTTCGAATGAACTCAATACGAAGCAGGTGCGGCGAATGGATGAAGTATAAAATCGTTCGTCTATTCCTGCTGTGCACGGTAAGCGCCTTTTTAACGGCAGCCTTATCGGGCGCGGCGATCGCAAAATATGCGGTCATCATAGAGGACGAAGGAACCAGAGCCATCGTTTACACCTCTGAAAGTGACCCCGACAAAATTCTGGAAAAACAAAACATCGCTTTAGGCAAGCATGACACCATCACTTTCTCCGGTTTTTCCGGTAAGGAAGGCACGATTCGGGTAAATCGGGCTTCCCTCGTATCTGTAAAAGCGGACGGAGCCGAACAATCCGTCTATATCGCAGAAGGCACCGTAGCGGATGCTTTGGATGCCCTGCATGTGACGGTAGGAAACGACGATCTGATTAACGTTGCATTGACGGAACCGGTCAACAACGACATGGAGGTTGTGATCAACCGGATGGCTACCGCGGTAGTCACCAAAGTTTCCGTCCTTCCCCACACCACAAACTATATTCCCACTCAGACCTTGGCCAATGGCAAGACCCGCACCCTGAAAGAAGGGAGCGACGGTGAGCTGACTACCACCCTTCAGCAGGTGCTGAAGGACGGAAAAGTCATTGAGGAGACTGTCGTTTCCGAAGAGGTCACCAAAGCCCCTGTAACGGCCAGAGTTTTGAAGGGCGACGACAATGCTCCCACCTCCTGCCTGATTCCTGACGAGGAGATTGCGCTGGATCAGAACGGCAACCCGGTCAATTACGTAGCCAAGGTAACTGGGAAGGCCACCGCTTATTCCGCCCTGGGCCGTCCCACCAAACTGGTTCCCGGCTGTGTGGCAATGGATTTAAGCCAGTATCCCCGGGGAAGCAGGCTGTATATCAAGACTCCCGACGGTTCCTTTATCTATGGGTACTCCGAAGTCCGGGACACCGGCCCAGCAGTGAAGAAAGGCATCATTCTGGTGGATCTTTTCTTCGGTTCTTATCGGGAAAGCTGCCTGTTCGGCGCAAAAACGGTAGACATCTACGTTTTGCCGTAGCCGAAGCAGTGCCGCCCAAACAAATGAATGAAAAAACACGGTGGTATGGAAGTTTCCTGCCGCCGTGTTTTCTTACTTTTCCGGCATTTGGCTTCTGATTGTTTACATTCCTGAATAAAAATGGTAAACTGTTCCTATATTGTATGTGTCTGTATTTTTAAACCGGCATGCAGCCGGGGTCCAATTCATGCAATAAATTACCGCGCCTGCCGGAACATCGGAACGGCGCAGAAAGGCGGTCCGCTGCAATGAGATTTGAGCGTGTATCCAGAAAGGCTCTGATTCTTTGGGAACTTCTCGCCGCGGTGGCCGCGGGGATGCTTCTCTGGTTGATCGTGTATTTCTTTGTTCCCGGCACATGGCTGTGGTACCTGCTTCTCTGGCTGATCGGCGCAGTGTATGTACTGGCCGCCTTTCTCTATTTTCCCCTGCTTTACCTAAGCATTGAATACGGGCTGAATGACGAAGCGCTGGTCTACCGGACCGGCGTGATTTTTCCCAGCACACAGATTCTCTATCGGGACCGGATCGCCTTTGTCACTGTCTACAACAATCCCCTGACCCCGCTGCTGGGGCTTTCCTCACTGGTGGTCAGCGCCGCCGGCGGAAACATCCACATTCTCTTTATGAATTCCGCCCGGGCAAGGGAACTGGCGGCGCTCCTTTCCAGAGAGTGAGGCGCCATGAAATACCAACATTCCCATCCCATCAATATTTTTGAGCACACCTCCCGCTTCCTGATCCTGCTGCTGTTTCCTCTTCTGCGCGCGGTAGGTTCCATTTTTCTTTCCGGCGGCAGCCTGTATGCCTGGCTGCAGGGCGCCTGGTTTGATATTCTCACCATTCTCCTGATTGTAGGTTTGGGCTTTATCGCCTGGTTCAAATATGTTTTTTATACGGCTGAAGACGGCATTTATATTAAAAAAGGCATTCTGCTGGTGAAATACCGGTTCATTTCCTACCGGAAGCTGACGGTGCTCTCCATCGAAAAACCGTGGTACCTGATTCCTTTTCGTGCCGTGCGGTTGCGTGCCGACACAGACGGCGGCATCCCCACCACACCCGATTTTTCCATTACCATCCGCAAACGCGATCTGGACCCGCTGGTTCAGAAGGCCAACGTCCCCTTTGTAAATTATGCGGAAATCAAACGGATTTACCTTCCGAAGAATTTTTACATTGCCGTTTTGTCTTTTGTAGCCTCCAACTCTATTACCGGTGTGCTGTTTATGTCCACCTTTATCTCCGGAGCCGGAAAGGTTTTGGGAGAGCAGTTTGAAGACATGATGATGCAGCAGCTTACCGTGCTTTCCGAGCTGCTGGCCTTTGGAATTCCTCCCGCCGCCGCCAGCGCCGCCTTTGTAATTCTGGGCGGATGGGCGGTTTCCTTCCTGCTGAACGTAATCCGCCACCTGCGGTTCTCCGTTATCCGTCAGGGAGGAAGCCTGCACATAAACAGCGGGCTGATTACCCGCCGGGAATACTGGCTGGCCGTCCGGCGGATCAATCTGATTGAGCTTCATCAGACCCTTCTCACCAAGCTGTTCGGCTTTTATTCCGCATTCATCCACTGCAACGGCTACGGCAAGGGAAAGGATGAATTGTCGGTGCTGATGCCTGCCGCGGAAAGCGCAGAGCTTTCCCAGAATTTGGAGCTTCTCCTCCCGGAGATCCCCATCTGCAAACCGAAAATCCGACCGCAGAAACGGTATCTTTCCCGCTTTCTGATTCCTCCGCTGACCTGGATCGGAGTGGTGACAGCGTTATGGCTGATCTCTTTTGAGCTGTTTCCCTACCTTCGGGAAATCATCCTCTATATCGGTGTCATGGCCGAGATCCCCTGTTTCTGGTTTTTGTTCGTGAAGATCGCCTCCTATTTTCACACTGGAGTGGGTGTCAGCGAAAACGCATATACTCTGTGCTACAGCTATGCCTACCGTTTTAAAACCATCGCCGTCCCCAAGAGCCGGATTGTGAAGCTGCAGATCCGGCGGAGCCTGTTTCAGGTGATGTCCGGCTGCTGTGATCTGGTGTTTTACACCTTTTCCGAAGGCAGAAAGCGTCATGTGGTACCCAATCTCAATTATGAAGAAGCCCGCAAAATGATGGATGCTTTCCGGTTTTACCGTCCGGCTCCTCCCGAAGTGAAGACGAAATCTTCGGCAGTGGCACGCTTTTTCCGGGCGCTGTATTGAGGCTTCTGCGCCTTATCCCCCCTCAGCCTGTGATTTTGCCGATTGGTTTATTTTCCGTGCCGGGAGTCAATGAGGATTCCGGCAGCTCCCGGATACGGGGAAGAGAAGGTTCTTCCCCGTATCCGGGAGCTTTAGGGCGCAGAAAAAGGAAAAAGTATTGACAGAATCTTTGCGTTGACGTATACTAGTAGGGCAATTGATTGATCTGAAGCCGTGACCCCGGCTGATGAGGGCCTTTAGCTCAGTTGGTTAGAGCATCCGGCTCATAACCGGACGGTCTAGGGTTCGAGTCCCTGAAGGCCCACCACGAAAAAAGCACCCGCCAAACGCTGTATTTACAGCATTTGGCGGGTGCTTTGCTTTGTACCTGTTCCATTGGGGGGCAGAGCACCCGTGCAATTCCGGAATGCATGGCGCGGAAAGCGCCTTATGTACTTCTGTGAGCAGACTTGAAGGCCTAATACTTCGGCAGAATCAATTTTTTATCGACCACATCGACAACCAGCTGCAGGGTGCTGCGATAGCCCGTTTTCTGCAGCAAATTTTTGATGTGGTATTTCACTGTATTAGGCGTAATACCAAGACTTTCGGCAATTTCTTCATACTTGCTCCCCAGTACAAGCTCCCGCAGCACTGCAAATTCCCGGTCAGTCAATTCCCTGCTGCTTGTCAGCCCCACAGAAATTTCCGGCGTTTTCTCCGGCCAAACCGTTTCCCCTCCCATAACGCGGTCGCACACCTGAAGCAGGTCTGCGTCCCCGTACTCCTTATACCAGAAACCGTCGCAGCCGCTGCCCTTTGCCTTTTGCAGGAAGGAATGCTCCGGCATGGAGGTCATCATGATGATCTTGACAGAGGGGCAGTGCTTTTTAATGCTTACAGCCGCCTTTAAGCCCGATTCATCGTCCGCAGTGCAGATATCCATCAAAATCAGGTTGATTTTCCCATTCATACAGGCAATCTCCGCATTGGCCGCATTCTCAATGGAGGCGATCAGCAGATAATTTTCCCAGCACGCAATGTGGCTTTCGATGGTTTCCCGTGAGATTCTCGAATCCTCAACCAATAAAACGTTCGTCATTTTCCCCATCAGCCTTTCGTCTTCCTGTGCCGGACGGAATGTCTACGATCAGCGTGACGCCTTCCGTACAGTTCACCTGCAGTGTTGCGCCCTCCCGCTCCAGTCTTTCACGCAGATTGCCAAGCCCGCTGCCCTCCTTCAGGGAAAAAGGCCGGGCTTTCCCGTTGTCGGATATTTTGATGTGATAGCCCAGAGCCGAACGGTCAACCGCTACTGTCAGGCGGTCTGCCTGTGCGTGGCGCACGGCATTGGTCAGTGCCTCCCGTACTGCCGCATACAGAAGCAGCTGCTCTCTGCGCCCCGCAGGCCGTTCTCCGATGAAATCGATCTGGCAGCCGATCATATGCGCAACCTGTAGGAGCTCCGCTTCCGAGGAGCCGTCTGCAGGGAGCTTTTCCAGCGGAATGCTGGTAAGACTGAGGATTGCGTCCCTCCATTCCCCTGCCAGAGAGACGGCGTTTTCCGGAAGCGTCTGGTCCCGGAGTGCGTTTCCGGTTGCAATCAGGCATTGCCCCAGCTCATCATGAACACGCATTTTGGCCGACACCAGTTCTTTTTCCCTGTTGATTTGAACGATATTGTCCAGCAGTTCCTTTTGGCGCTGATACATCCCCCGAAGGCGGCAATTCGTTTCGTACAGTTCCTCGCTTAAGTGGTACAGCTCCGTAACCTCGGCAGCCTCAAGCTGGATATAGGTCTGATCCCTGTCGGCCAGCGTGTCCCGCAGGAACCGCCAGACACTGCCATCGGGAAAAGAAAAAACCATCTGCCCGTTCCAGAGCTTCCGGGGTTTCCGGCATTCATTTCCGTCTGCGGCGCGGTTGAGCTCCTCCCATGTGCTTTTGGCGTTCAGCACAGTATGCCCGGTCAGAGTGAACACAAGCTCGTTCATCTTTTGATTGACCAGAATGGGCCTGCCGTCCGGCATGGAAAAACACAGTCCGCCGGGATAGGTGTCAATTGCTTCCCGGATTATCCGGGGAATGAACTGTTTTTGCCCTCGCATCCGGTATCCTCTCCTTTCCGCAGAATGACCCGGTAACCGCCCGGAATCGTTTCACAGGCCATTGAGCCCATTGGCTCCGTCCCTTCGGCGCGGCCGGAGTAAACCGAAAAACAGAAATCGCCGTCAAATGCAATCTGCACACGGGTGGGGGCAAATTGTTCCCGCTCCAGCAGAAGCTCGAAGGCATCCAGTGCACGGAGCCCGAAAGCGGACGGAAGATCCTCACTGATTTGCCCGGAAAACGCGGTTTCGACGCCCAGCTCTCCAAGACACACCAGCAGATCGTGGAAGCTCAGCGCTAAATCCTCGCCCGGAATCAGATCTTCCGTTTGTTCCGTCAGGCGAAGATTGCATCTCCGCTTGATGTAGGTGCCGATCAGGCATATCTTGCGAAAAGCCGCGGCGTTGTCCTGACCGGGACGGATGCTCTGCAGAAGCTCCTTCATGATGGAAAGCTGTGTGCCGACCTCCGCAGAAAGCTGATTATAGATGGCGTTCTGCTCTTTGGCGGCGGCCTCCTCGGACCGGAACTCCAGTTCCATGCTGAGAAGAACGCTTTCCTGTTTCAGTTCTTCTCCCCCCCGCCGGAGTTTTTCAATGGCAGTGCGTATTTGTGAAACGTCCCGCTGCCAAACAAGATAGCTTTCATGAAGGGGAAAAATCTGCAGCTCCTGCCCCTCCGGTGTGGAAATGATTGATTTTTCCCTCAGCCGCCGGAAGGTATCCCCGGAAAGCTCCGGCGCCCGGCGGGATTTTACGTAAGACGTTCCGTCCCGTGAAACAATCTGCATTGCCACCGTAGAACGGTCGAACACCTTCTCATACTGGGTATTGACCGGAATCAGGCCGATGACAATATAAATTTCCCATGAAACGGCTTCAATAAAGAATACACCCGCGGAAAATTCAATCAGTTCCCACTTTACCCAGAAAGAAGCAGCCGTATAGGGTGTACCGAACAGAAGGAGCAGCAGCAGTTCCGCAAACGGAGCAAGTTTTTTCAGCGGATCGGAATCTTTGGTGATTTGATTTCTTTTGCAGATGATGAGCGTGCGGGCGCAGATCAGCATCAGCCCCCATCCGTAAAGCAGGCAGATGCCAATATACGGATGAAAGTAAAGGTTGGGCTGCGGTTCGCTGTTCACAACACGAAACACGAAATGGTGCTGCTCATTGGTCAGCGCCATGGCCACCAACGCGGCGGCCGGCAGAAGAAGCAGATACCATTTCCCCGAAAGGCGATAGTCATCCCCGCGTCCAAGCCCGAAGGAAGCGTAAAACCCCAGCAGCGGCACGAGGGCTGCGGGAACAAAAATAAAATACCCAAAATAGCGCATCCAGTAAAGATACCGGTATAGAAAGGCGTCCTGTGCAAAGCGGACCGTCATCCAAAAGGCCATTACGGCGGCATCGCACAGCAAAAATATCCGCATGCTCTTTTGCGTAAACCGGTTCCGGATGGACACAGCCCAGCCTGAAATGAGCGCAAGATAAACCCCGTACACAAGGTATGGCCTTACCAAATCGCCGGTCAGCAGGTGCAGACTAAGCTGGCGGTAGAGAGAAACGAGCACCAGCAGCATGAGAGAAAGAAAAACCGAACGGCATTCTTTTGATCTTGGAATCAAACGGCATCGCTCCCTCCGTACAAGTCAGTCTGCAGCCCCGCCATGCGCTTTGGAGATTTCTATTTTCATTATACCACTGCACAAAAGGGATGGAAAAATATTTTCAGACGGATTTTGTCCTTTCGGCGATGGAATCGAATCAATACAGTCCTGCAAAAAGGCTTCCGACCCAGATAAAATAGACCATGTAAGTAAGGACCACAAGCGCCGTCCATGTAATCGCCCCCGCCAGCGCACCTTTTCCGGCAGATTTTGCCCGTAAGGGGAACGTATCCTTCCAAATCAGATACAGAATCAGGCCCACCATCGGCACAAAGAATCCCAGCACCGCATACCCGCCGGACGACGCATCGGAAGGGTTCGGGGTGGCCTGCCGGTTAACGGCTGGCTGCACAGGAAGAGCGGATGTAGGGGAAACCCGGTTGCCGCAGCCGGAACAAAAAGCGGCATTTTCGATAAGCTTTGCCCCGCAGACCGGACAGAACGCAAGCGACGGCGCAGGGGCCCGCTGTGGGGATTGGGCGGCATCATATCCCGTGCCTGCGGGACTTTCGGATGCGGGTGCCGCATAGGCCGCCTGACCGGCAGGCAAAACCGTTTGGACATAGGGGCAAGCAAGCCAGCGGAACAGCAAAAAGAGGGTTATCGCATTAAAAATTGCAGATAACATGCTCATGACAAGACTATAGGCAGGATAGCCAAGCAGGAGACATTGGACAAAGTCGTAAAAAGCGGCCAAGGTAAAGAGAATTGCCGGAAGAAACCACAGCTTCCTGAATTTTTCTGCGGATGGTTCGGTTTCATGCAAAAGCATCTTAGCAGAAAAAATAGCGGAAAAGACCGTTGCCGCTGCCGAAAGCAGAAAAAACGCCGCTGAAGTTATCATCAGATTGGATCTTCCGGCCAACAGCGGGGATAAGCGGAGAATCGTGTCCCATACCCACAGTGCGGACAGTGCGCCCAGCATAAGGCCTCCCCTCTTTTTCATAAGCAGCACAACGGCCAGAAATACAACAAGCAGCAGCCGCAGAAGGACGAGAAGTTGAGATGTAAGAATCGAAGGCTGCTGTGAAATAACGGGAGCAAGCCTGCGCAGCGTATCGGCGAGCTGTACCATGCTGCCGAATGCCGAAATCAGGAGCAATATCCCCGCAACCGGAAATTTTACCCTTTTTGCCGGATTTTCCAAAATTGTTTCATTCATGTTATGTACCCCCTGTAAAAGCGGAAAAAGATCCGCTGATCTTAAGATGAACCCATTATACAATGAGGCAGGCAAACTTTCCCCACACAATCGGGTAGGATACCACCGCGCCCGTACTTTTTTTCATAAAAGTGCAGAGGGCTACCCGATTGTGTGGGGCGCTTTCCAATCAATTCAGATATAATACTTTCAGAATGGAAACAGTGAGGGGTTGTCGAATGAAAAAACTATGTTCTCTGTTGGCGGCAATTTGTATGTCAGCCGCCGTATTGGCAGGATGCGGTTCGTCCTCCGCAACCGCCCCGGCCGAAATCCCCGAAGGCAGCCAGGAAAGCAGTGAAAGCACGGAGCCGGTTTCGGAAGCAATGCCGCTTGCCGAGCAAATCCCGGCGCTCGCAAACATGGTCCTTACCAATGCCTATCCGTTTTCCGAGGGACTGGCATGGGTCCAGTATACGAGTGCTGCCGGGAGCGTGGTCACCTCCGTTGTTGATGAGCAGGGAAACCTTGTCTTTTCCCTGGAAAGCGGCCTCAATCCCATTTATATGTCGCCCTTTCAAGACGGTTACGCATTTTACAGTGTCAAAAACGATGACGGTGCCTCTTATGACGTCATCGTGGACAAAACGGGGATCGAATGCTACCGCACAGACAAAGACGCACCGGAAAATGTCCGGCAGGAATACATTCTCTGCTACGGAAACGGCGTCTTTGCCACCGCGCGGGATACCACCGGAATTGAGAGCGCCGGATTCAGCTTTGGTTCCATAAAAGCCGACGGAACCGTTGTGGACGCCTATACAAAGAATTTTACGCTAAAGAATGACGAGTATTGGAATGATTTGGGAGACTGCGTGGACACCATACGTTATTATATGGAGGAAGAACACGGCCATGCCCATCCCTCGCGATATTTTGGGGAGGGGTGGTATTTGTGCGGCACAAGCTTCCTCCGCTTTACGGATCACACCGTACTGCCATCCTATGACGGTGACCGACGCAGCGCGTTTGAAAGCGGCAATACAGCGTCCTCAGACGGTTTCGAAATTCAGATCTATGATGCCGATCTGAATCCTACCCGCACTGTGAAAGCAGCAATGCCTTCCTGGAGCGATTATCCATTGATTATCAAAAAAGGAACGTTCTTTTCCTATGCAGACAACAATTTTAATGGTGCCGGCTATTACAGTCTGGCCGACGGAAGCCTGATCCTGCCGGTTACACAGTACCCGGATAATTTCAAATACTGCACACCCTTTTTTGATGGATTCGCCATCATGATGATTAACGGCGCGGACAATCAGCCCTACGTGACGGTGATCGATGAAAATGCCAAGGAACAGTTTGAACCGCTCGTCTATTCCGACAAGGTTTATCCGGAGCTTGTGGACGGCTGCCTCATCGCAAACGTCGGCGGCTGGTCTCTCATCGATACAAAGGGGCAGACCGTACATTCCATCAGCGGGGACTTTCCCGGCTGCAGCAAGCTTTCATTCCGTAATGGCGGCGACGGCTTTCTGCTTGTGTCTTATGTGGGCAGCGACTATACCAATTATCTAAAGTACTATTCCGTCGCAGACGCCATCGCGGCCGGAAGCAGTGTCTATGATGTGGGCGCATTGACTCCGGCAGACATATCCCACACTGCACCGGAATCCGGAACCACACCCGAATACATTACCATGAGTGATTTCTCCATTGAGGGCAAGTGGCAGAGCGTCGGCGTCTACGGCTTCGGGCAGGCGCAGCCCGGAGCAATTGTGGTTTTTGACGGCACCCACTGCAACTTTTTCAGCCCTTCCGATACCTATGCCCTCATTGCAAACGGCGACGGATATGAACTTGACGTAACCAGCTTCGGCTCGACAGACTCTCTAAGCTTTACGGTGGGGATCGTGGACGAAAACCACATTGACCTGATAGGGAGCGGCGGAACCACACAGCTGGCAAGAGTGGGATAAAAGAGAGGAAGAGATTGTATGACAGTATTCTGGATCTTCGTTTGCAGTGCGGCAATTGTTGCGGCTGCCTATTTTGCCGGAAAACCCAGGCGTGACAAAATGATTGCGGATAAAAAGATTGTGGCACGGCCATACGAGTGGTACAAAAATGCCGAGGTGTTTACCTTGTCCGGTGCGGATTTTGACCGTGTTGAAGAGGGCATCGTCCATGCGGATTTTTCCGGTACGGGTGCCTCTGCCACAAAAAACGACGGACGAAAGGCAATCGGATTCAAAGCCGGTACTTGGCGTGCAGAGATTTATAAAAAGGAAAATGACGGGGATAAGGACGTATACTATTTCCATTTTGTACAGTGGGATACACACCGGGGAACGCCGTACGGCCTCATGGAGATGAATATTCTGCTGACCGCAGTGGAAAAAGTCTTTCTGCAAATTGATCCCGGCACACAGGTGAAAACCATACCCATCAAAGTAAGCAGCAAACCGAGTTTCTTTTAACAGGGGAGGTCAGATCAAATGAACAACACACAAGCCATTTTTCTCTTTATCGTCATCGTCGTCGTTCTTCTTGTCATTCGCTACGCTGTTAGTTACCTGTTCAACAAGGGCGGCGACGCCGTTGACAACGCCATCCGGAAAAAACAGGCGGAGAAGTATTCATCCGGGTCGGAGAATCTGGCCGACCGCTTCCAAAATACAGATTCAAACACTGACGGCAAAAAATAAGCCAAAACAGAAAAGACCGGCCAAAAGCCGGTCTTTTCTGTTTTGGCTTGCCGACAGGGACGGCATCCGAACCGCACATTCCGTTATGACAGCTTCACCAGCTGAACCCGGTAAATTTTACAGTCATGAGCAGGAATGGTCACGAAATAATCGTCCACGTAGGTGCCCACCGTTTCACCGCTGAACAGATCGGTGAGACGGAATCCGTATCCGGAAGCGGCAGGAAGTCCGGCATCGCCGAACAGGCAGAATACGCGCCCCTCGCGGTCATCGGTATTGAACATGCCCAGCGCATATTCGCCGTTGGCCAGATGACGGAAATAGCTCTTGCCGCCATTGTCGCTGACAAAGTAGGCAGGACGGCATTCCGGGTCCTGATTGATGGCGATGAGTTCCCTGTTTTTCAGCAGTGCGGCACTCTCCGGAGAAACAGAACGCAGGTCGCAGCCGATCATGAGCGGGGAACCGAACAGGCACCACAGAGCAAAGTGGGTGCGGTATTCCGCATCGGTGCATCCGGAAACGCCTACGTTTCCTTTTCCGTACATACCCACGATGAGCATGTCAATGTCATTGAAGCAGTTCGCCGCGCCATAGCACAGCTTATCCTCCTGACTTTCCGCAATATCCATAAAGGAACGGTAGCTGTCTATGATGTCGCCGGTAGAACGGTACATATGCGCTCCTGTGGAGCGTATCCATTTTTCGGAATCATCTGCGCCCCAGTTGCAGGCGGAAAAGAGAATGTCCCGTCCCGTGGCCCGGAGCGCCATGCCCATTCGCCGGTAGAGAAGCTTTCCGTCCACGGATTTCGGCTTAAAGCAGTAATCGTATTTCAAGAAGTCTACGCCCCAGTCGGCAAAGGTCTGGGCATCCACAAACTCGTGGTCGTAGCTGGAGGGGTATCCGGCGCAGGTCCGCACACCGGCGCAGGAATACATACCGAATTTAAGCCCCTTGGAATGGACGTAATCGGCAAGCGCCTTCATGCCGTGGGGAAATTTTTCCGGGTCGGGAACAAGCCTCCCCATGGCGTCCCGCTGATGGAGCGACCAGCAGTCATCGATCACCAGATACTCATATCCCGCTTCCAGATATCCTTTTTCCGCCATAATGTCCGCTGTCTCACGAATCAACGCATCGGAAATGTTTTCGCCGAAGGTATTCCAGGAATTCCAGCCCATAGGCGGCAGATTTTTTAACATGAGAAATCCTTCTTTCCTTTTGTATTCACGGGTTGATCAGCCGAACAGCGTGCACCCTTGGGCACGGAAGCCTTCAATCATCTGCAGAAGGTATTCCTCGGTACTTCCGTAGTATTCCGCCATGCAGGAAAGGCAGAGAAACTCCTCGGCATTTCTGCGCACCAGACGTTTGTAAAGCCCGATCTCATCCGATGTGAGGCTGCGGCGGCACTGTTTGCAGCATCTGTCCAGAACAATCACCTCATTTTGATTTTAACGCTTTATTTCCCGGAAAGCCAGCCTTTTCCATAAATATTTGCAGGGCAGGCGGCTGGCTATTTTCTGCGGTGCATTCCCAGACTGAAAATCCGGAGAGCGGTTTCCGTGGTCAGCTCAATGTCCTGCCGGGCACGGGCCCGCTGCTCCGGATAGGGCGCGGCAATCCGATTGGTGGACAAAACAGCAGAAACACCCATGTCATAGACAGCTCCGATCTCTCCGATATCCCCGGCAACCACAATGACAGGCACGTCTTTGGCCTTGGCACGGCGTGCCACACCGCACACTGCCTTTCCCTGAACGCTCTGGCCGTCAATCCGGCCCTCCCCGGTAAAGACCAGATCCGCCGTCTCCAGAAGCCGGTCAAACCCAGCCGCGTTCAATACAGTTTCAATTCCCGAAACCAGTTTTCCTTTTAAAAAGGCCACTGCGCCGCCGCCCATCCCGCCTGCAGCGCCCGCACCCGGAAGATCCCGGATCGAAACCTCCAATTGAGATTCCAACAGATCCGCATAATGGGAAAGCCCGGCATCCAACAGGGCGATCATGGACGGATCTGCGCCTTTCTGGGGGCCGTAAACAGCGGAAGCTCCCCATTCTCCGCAGAGAGGATTGGTCACGTCGCACATGACCGTTACCTCTGTACCCCGCAGCAGGGGGGACAGCCCGGAAACGTCGATCCCCGCAATATCCCGGAGTGTGCCGCCTGTGGGGAAAAAGGGGCGCCCGCCCGAATCGGAAAAGCGCACCCCCAGCGCGGCGGCCATGCCGGCTCCTCCGTCATTGGTAGCGCTTCCGCCCAGCGCGAGAATCAGCTTTTCAGCGCCCGATGACAAGGCGTGAAGGATCAGTTCCCCCACGCCGTAGGTGGTGGCCCTCATGGGGTCGGGATGCCCATGGGTAAGAGGCAGTCCTGCCGCCGCGGCCATCTCAATCACAGCGGTGCGGCCACTGTCAATCAGGCCATAAAATCCCTCTGCCCGGTCGCCCAAAGGGCCCATGACCGGCAGAAAAATCTTTTCTCCGCCGCAGGACTGCAAAAAGCAGTCAACCGTCCCTTCGCCGCCGTCCGCAATGGGAACGCAGCTTCCCTTTGCGGACGGGCAGACACGCTTCAGGGCCGCATTCATGGCATCACAGATTTCAGCTGCGGAAAGGGTGCCTTTGTAGGAATCCGGAGCAAAAATGACGTGGTGAATCATAGCGGGTAATCCTCCGTTCTGCCGCACCGTCCATTCTGCACGGTGCCTCTTATTGAACGGTATCACGGATGCGGATTTTTTTCAAGTGCCCGGACGGAAAATGTGCGGGGAAACCCTCCCCCGCACAAAAAAGCCGCCCAATTTTGATTGGGCGGCTTTCGTCTGTTATTCTGTTTTTTCTTCCTCATCCGTTTGCGGTTCTGCATCCGAAGGAGTGTCGCCGTTGTCTGCGTCATCCGGCTCCGAAGCGTTTTCGGAAGGCTCTTCTGATGAAGCGTCCTCCTCTTTTTCCGGCTCGGAATCCTCTGCGTAGTCATCGTCCTCATAATAAAGGCTTCCGTCGTAGTCAAGCTGCTCGCCGATCTTTTTGGCCTTTTTCTTCAGAAATGTGCCAATCGCGACAATAGCGCCAACCACCGCCGTAAGAATAGCCAGAACTGCTATAATGGATTTTTTCTTTTTTTGCTTTGCCATATTGCCTACCCCTTTCGACCCAGATCTCTTTCTCTGCTGATACCTTAACTATATACCAGAATATCCCTATTTGCAAGTGAACAAAGTGTAACAAATGTTGCCGAAAGCTTAACAATTATTACATATCTCCTACAATCCCCATCACCAGTGCCAAAGCCGCAATGGGAGCCGTTTCGCAGCGAAGAATCCGCCTTCCCAGAGTGGCACAGGCCACCCCGGCGTTCCGGCATGCTTCAATCTCCTCTTCGCTGAATCCGCCTTCGCTGCCAATCAGGATGGACAGCTCTTTTTCGTCCGGGGAGACCAGCTTGTGCAGCCGTTCCCCGCCGCCTTCGTAAAAGACGAGGGAATGTGCGGAGGCCATTTCTTTCAAAGCGCTATCAAGGGTTAGTATATTCCCCACTTCCGGAATTATACCCCTGCCGCACTGCTTGGCGGCTTCAAAAGCAATTTTTTGATAACGGCTCTGCTTTTTCTGAAAGCCTGCCGCATCTGCTTTGGCTACGCAAAACCGGGTCATGACCGGGACGATGCGGGACGCTCCCATTTCCACGGCTTTCTGGACGATGAAGTCCAGTTTGTCCCCCTTGGGCAGAGCCTGATACAGGGTAATACGAATGGGGGCTTCCGTTTCATTTACCCTTCGGGAAAGAATGGAAAAGGTCACGCGGTCATCCGTTACCTCGCTCACGCGGCATTCATAGTCAAATCCGTCCTGACCGCAGACCGTCAGCGGTTCTCCGGTGCGAATCCGGAGAACCCGGGAAAGATGGCGGGCGTCTTCACCGGCAATTGTGCCGGTTTCACCGCTGATGTCAGCGGGATTTACAAAAAATCGGGGCATGAAAACCTTCCTTCAAAGGGGGATCAAACTCCGGAGAGCAGGCATCAGACCGTACCGGTAATTTCTCCCGCTTTTCTCAACGAGATTTTGGTAATAACAGGGCCGCAGATTTCGTAGATCAGCGTGGCACAGAGAACCACAGCCCGAATAGCCGCGCCGTGGGTGGGCACCACCTGTGTGGCTATCAGGGAAAGCCCGATCGCAACACCTGCCTGTGGGATCAGAGCCGGCCCCAGATACTTGGCGACTGCGGCAGGCGCCTTCATCACCTTGGCGCCCACAAACGCGCCGATGAATTTGCCCAGGACACGGGTAATCACATAGACAACACCGGCAAGTCCAATGGTGGGAAGGACACCGATGTCCAGCTGCGCGCCGCTCAAAACGAAGAAAAGCATCAGGATAGGCGGAGTAAAGCCATCCGTTATTGTCATAATATTGGAAGACTGGGAGCTGATGTTGACAAACAGGGCGCCCATTGCCATGCAGACCAGAAGCGCGGAAAGATCAAGGAACTGTGCCAGTGAAACCGCCAGAAAGATCATGGCAATAATGATGGCCAGACGGTTGCCCGGCTTCTGGAAGAACCGGAGCGGGATGGTGAACAGGCTTCCGAGAATCGCCCCCAGAAGCAGGGAGCCCACAATCTGATAGATCGGCTTTCCGATGGACATCAAAATGCTTCCGCCGCCCTGGGTCATCTGCTGAGCAATGGCGGTGGCAATACCAAACAGCATCAGCGCCGCCGCATCATCCAGTGCGACGACCGTCAGCAGGGTTTCTGTAACAGGGCCTTTGGCCTTGTACTGGCGGATGACCATGATTGTGGCCGCAGGGGCGGTAGCCGAAGCGATGGCGCCCAGCATAATGGAAAACGGAATATCCTGTCCCGCCAGAATGAGGGAACCCGTCACCAGCACAGTGGCGCCCAGCGCTTCCAGGCAGGCAATCACAATCGGGGTCATGCCGACCCGCTTGATGTAGGACATTTTAAATTCGCTGCCCACGCTGAAGGCGATGAAGCCCAGCGCCACGTCCGGGAGAATCCCCATCTGATTCACGGCATCCATGGGGAGCAGCCCCAAAAGGC
This sequence comes from Oscillospiraceae bacterium, assembly GCA_048358235.1. Classification (GTDB taxonomy): domain Bacteria; phylum Bacillota; class Clostridia; order Oscillospirales; family Ruminococcaceae; genus Paludihabitans. The sequence goes on along the minus strand of DBGCDL010000003.1, from coordinate 33,756 downwards.
AGGGCCCCAGAACCAGTCCGGCGATCAGATAGCCGGTAACGTTGGGAAGCTTAATGAATTTTGCAAGCCGACCGAACAAAAGCCCGCCAAAAATCATTAAGGCGAGATACCACAAAATACTCATATTCATAACCGCTATTCACCGATCCCCTCAACAAAGGAGAGCTTCACGCCAAACATGATGCCGGTATTGGGCTTTTCCAAACCGCCGGTGACCTCGTCGATAATCTCTCTTGTCTTTTGAATTTGCTCGTCTTTCAGGACGAAAAACAACGTTTTGCTTTCCACCCGGCTGGGATCCATCAGTTGGCGCAGGGTTCCGAGAATGTTAAAATCCTCTGCGTCACCCAAAATACGCGCCATACCTGTACTTTCGATGACAGTGCCGCCCTTCACGCCGCTTTCCGCCAGCCGCACCAGCAGTTCTTCCAGGCATTCCACCTTGTTGAGCACCAAAAATAAAGCCTGCATGTGAAAGTTCCTCTCCTCAATGATAGTATGAGCGGTTTTTCCCGTGCAAACCAAAGCGGTTCGGATTCCATATTCCGCCCTCTCCGTTTCGCAAAACACAATCAAAATACGCTCTTTTTTTTATTATACTCCATTCGGAAGTCTTGCACAATGTGAATTGTATATGAACAATAAGAAATTTTATAAGGAATTTTTTGAAAATCCGGTCCCGGCAAAAAAACTTGCCAATTTGGTTTGAATCTGCTAAAATGAGGGGCATTGTAAACGCTGAAGCCATGGGCCGGCGTATGCTTTGCGGATGAAAAATACATTTGGGATTGGACGGGGTTATTTGGTTCGCGATATGACCGAGGGGAGTCCCCTCAAGCTGATACTTTCATTCTCGATTCCCCTGATTATCGGGAATTTTTTCCAGCGGCTGTACAATATGGCGGACAGCGTAATTGTCGGTCAGTTTGTTGGCGTCGGGGCGCTGGCGGCGGTGGGCGCGACCGGTTCCCTGAGCTTTCTGATTCTGGGATTCATGAACGGGCTGTGCAGCGGTGCGGCAATCCCCGTGGCGCAAAGCTTTGGGGCGGGAAATCTTCGCCAGATGCGCAAACGGGTTGCCAATGCCATGTATCTGGGCATAATCGCTTCCGTGGTGCTCACTGCTCTGACCATGACCGTCACTCCGTGGATGCTCCGTCTGATGAATACGCCGCCCGATATATATGAGGATTCTTACCGGTACATTATTATCATTTTTGCCGGAATTTTTCTTACAATGCTTTACAATATGCTGGCCGGAATCCTTCGGGCGCTGGGCGACAGCAAAACGCCGCTGTATTTTCTGGTGATTGCCTCACTGCTGAATATCGGTCTGGATTTGCTGTTTATTCTGGCTTTCGGCATGGGAGTTGCGGGAGCTGCGGCGGCCACTGTGATTTCACAGGGGGTGTCTGCCGTGCTCTGCCTGTTCTATATCCGCAGAAAGTTCCGCATTCTGCGGTTTGAGCGGGAAGAACTGCAGTTTGACCCGCAGGAGATGAAAAAGCTCCTGAGCATCTGTCTGCCTATGGCGCTGCAGTTTTCCATCACTGCTGTGGGCGGCATTCTCCTGCAGAGCGCAGTGAACACCCTGGGGTCGGGCGTTGTGGCCGCCATAACAGCGGCCAGCAAAATTCAGATGATCGTTGTCCAGCCCATGGAAACTCTGGGCATTACCATAGCAACCTACGGCGGCCAGAATCTGGGTGCGGGCAAGCTTGACCGCATCTGGAAAGGGATGCGGCAGAGTATGATCCTGTCGATGGTTTACTGTGTCGCCGCCTGCGTCGCGGTGAGCTTTTTGGGCAGGTATGTGGCGCTGCTCTTCATCAGCGGCGGGGAAACGGCCATTTTGGACGAGATCAGTCTTTTTCTGCGGATCAACGGACTTTTCTACCCTGTGTTGGGAATCCTGTTCCTCTTGCGCAACGGCCTGCAGGGCCTGAATTACAGCTTTCTCCCCATGCTGGCGGGAGTCTGCGAATTGGTGGCCCGCTCCGCCGTGGCATTTTGTCTGGTGGGAGTCTACCAGTTCGGGGCTGTCTGCTTCGCCAACCCTACCGCATGGATTGCCGCGGACATTCTGCTGATTGCCACATGGGTGGCCAAGTCGCGGAAACTAAAGCATGATCCCCGGTTTTATCCCCGAATTCCGGAACAGCTCCCGAAACCGTAATCCCCCGGCCTGCACAATGATATTTGCCGCGATTTTGCCGGAACGTTCATTTCCCGTTCATTGACTTTTGTCGAGCAAAGGGGTATAATAATAAAATCATAAGTGTGGTTCGGAATAATAAAAAAGCCTTCAAAATCTTTGACTTGTTCCGTTCTGTCGGGGTATACTGGTAATACCCCAGTAACGGCAAAAGGAGGTTAATCAGATGAGACAATACGAGATGGCAAAAGAATACGTGGGAAAAATGCGGAGCAGTGCTCCTTTTATCGCTTTGCTGATTACCATTGCGATTTTGGCAATAACCTCCGCGGTCTACATTTTCAAATATACCAGTTATCGTTCCTACCATCGCAAATGGAAGGATTACGATGACTGCGGATTGGCATAATTACGGGCATCATTCCTCCCCTGTCGGCGGGGAGGATTTTTTCTGTTGTTGATTGGAATTGTAGACAGTGAGCCGTTCATATCCGCCTGTTTAAGTTAAGAAAGAGGAATTGAATGAACGAACTGTCTTTTGAGCAGCTGGACCTGCTCCCTGAAATCAAACGCGCGATCGACGAAATGGGCTTTGAAACCGCCACCGGAATTCAAAGCGAAGCCATTCCGCTGATTAAAACCGGCGCTGACGTCATCGGACGTTCCCAGACGGGCACCGGAAAAACTCTGGCCTTCGGCATTCCCGCACTGGAAATCGTGGAAAACACCGAGGAAAAAAATTCTCTTCAGGTGCTGATTCTCTGCCCCACCCGGGAGCTGGCGCAGCAGGCCTGCGACGAAATCAAAAAGCTGGCAAAATACATGCACGGAATCCGTGCGGTGGAGGTTTACGGCGGCGTTCCCATGGACCGGCAGATTCTCCGGCTGAAAAAGGCCAACATTGTCATCGGCACGCCGGGACGGATCATGGATCACATGCGCCGCAAGACGATCAAGCTGGATCAGATCCGCATGGCAGTGCTGGACGAAGCGGATGAGATGCTCTCCATGGGCTTCAAAGAGGACATCGAAACCATTCTGGCGGACGCTCCGGCGGAACGGCAGACGGTTCTCTTTTCCGCCACCATGCCTCCCGCCATTCTGGCGCTTACCAAAGAGTTCCAGAAGGACCCGCAGCTGATCGAGATCAATAAAAAGCAGGTTACACTGGAAAATATCCAGCAGCACTGCGTAGACGTGCCCATGGGGCGGAAACTGGATGCGCTGAACCTGCTGCTCCGGTATTACATTCCCAAGCGGGCCATGATATTCTGCAATACCAAGCGGATGGTGGATGAAGTCACCGACTACCTGCTGAAAAACGACTTTTCCGCCGCGGGCCTCCACGGCGACATGAACCAGTCCCAGCGCACCAAAACGCTGGACGCCTTCAAAGGGGGAAAGACCTCGCTTCTGGTGGCTACCGACGTAGCCGCACGGGGCATCGACGTCAACGACATCGACTATGTCATCAACTATGACATCCCCCAGAACACGGAATACTACGTTCATCGGATCGGACGTACCGGAAGAGCCGGAAAATCCGGCGCTGCCATTACCATCTGCTCCGGCCGCCGTCAGGTGTTCATGCTCCGGGATATCGCACGGATGGCGAAATCCGAAATCCGTCCCATGGAAATCCCCACTCTGGCCGATATCCGGCAGAAGGATCTGACCGGCAATCTGGAGACGGTGAAAGCTGCTGTTGCAGGCGGCATAGGCGAGAACTACACGGCCATGCTGAACGATCTCCTCTCCCAGGGGATTGCCATGCCCGACATCGCTGCGGCAGCGCTGGAGCTGGCCTTTGGCAAAGCGGAAAAAGAGGTTGCCGAGATCAAGCCCCGCATGAAAGGCACCCGGGAATCTGCCGGACAATACCGGAAAATTTCCATCAGTATCGGCCGCAGCGCTCACTGCGCCCCCAATCATATTGTTGGTGCGATCGCCGAACAGACCGGGCTGTCCGGCGGTGAGATCGGAAAAATCGAAATCTTCGACGATAAAACCATTGTGGCAATTCCGGCCGACAAGCTGGAAATGGTGGTTGACTCCATGCAGAACCTGAAAATCTGCGGTCATACCACTACCACCACTGCTGTGGAATGGAAAGAAAACGGATTCCGTCGTGAGGATTCCTTCCGCCCCCGCATGGCACGGGAACGTGACAGCCAGAACCGGAAGGGCAATGGATACGGCAGCAGAAATAAGCCTTACCATAAAAAAGGCTGATCCCCGGGTTCCTTACAACTTCAAAGAGCGGCTGACGAGTATTCGTCAGCCGCTCTTTTGCAGTCGGTTCAGGAGCTCCTGAACCGTCAGTTTCCATTCGAACACTTAGCCGCATCAATGGCCAGCACTATCATCAGGGAATAAAGCGCATCCTCGGGGCGCGCCACGTCGATCTCATAGGTATCCGTAAAATTCCAGATCTGCTTGGAAGCATACATGACCTGCCGCCGGCCGTCGGTCACGCAGTAATCCCACTCCCAAAAGTCGCCTTCCACTTCCCAGCCGTTGCAGTCCAGTGTAAATCTCGGCTTAAAGAAGGTGAGTTCCTTTTTGATTTCCCCCACATAGGATCCGTTTTGGTACATGCAGAACCGGGGCAGAAAAGTGAACACCTCTTCCTTCACACATCCGATCTCATACCCTGCCGCATCAAATATTTTCAGACAGTGCCCCCAGGAAAGCACCCCCTTGACCGTAAAAACCGTCCGGCCCTGCTCATCAAAAACATCGTAGCTGTCCAGCCACGAAAAAAATCGCTGCTTAAAAAGAAGCTTCATATCAAAGATTCACCCTTTCCCCGCTTCAGCCCTCCCTGCGGAATCACACAGGGGCAGGCCTCAGCCCGGTCTTGTTCTCTTTCTATTATAGTGCCTGCCGGGCAGGGCTGCAAGACTTTCCGGCGATTCTTCCCATTTTTAAGGCTGCGCTCCCCAATGCGGGGCACTGCGGCAGACTAAAATCCAGATTTTTCCATTAAAAGCAATTGACAAACCTGTGAAAAGAGATTAGGATAAAAGCGAAAACCATGCGCTTTCCACAGCGCGGGAAAGGAGACCGCCATGCCTGACTGCAGTGCCAAGGAAGCCCTCTACGCCTTTGTGGAGCAGCTGCGGAATGAGATGGGAGAGCCATCCCGTTCCTACCCGCTCCGTGCCGCTTCTCTGCGAAGCTGGAAACGCCCCACTGTGCTGGAGCTGCACGCCTTTTATACCCATGGCTTCTGCGGGGCTGCCATTACCGGCCGCCGTACCGACACCATCATTCTCAATACCCGCAGAAGCGAAGCCGAACGCAATTTTGACTGCGCCCACGAAATGATTCACCTGTCCCGTCACCGGGATCGTGAGATTTCCTGCTTTCAATGCTTTGAGTCCGCATTTCCTGCCCGGGACGGTTTTCTGGAATGGGAGGCCAATGAAGGCGCTGCAGAACTTCTGGTGCCCTACCGCCTGCTTCTGCCGCTGACGGCAGAGGCCTTCCCCGCTTTTCGCTCCTCCCGGGACGTAGCGCGTTTCAAGCTTTTTCTGGCGGCACGGTTCGGTGTTTCCGGCGGAATGGTCTTTCAGCGGCTGGAAAATCTGAAGTGGGAAATTCAGCAGCATCTCTCCGGTATCCCTCTGTCTGAAATCTCTCTGTGCTCCCAAAGAGAGCTGGATTCTCAAGGGCGCAGCGTCCTATCCCTGAACGACCATCAGGAGGCTCTGCGGCGTGCCTCTGCGCCTTTCCGGCGCAAAAGCGGACGGCCCACGGACACAGAGCCGGGGAACAGCCTGGCAGAAGAAACACTGCGCAAAGCCGAGCAGGAATGGCTCTACGGCTTTTTGGAGTGACCCGCTCCCCGAGCTTGCCTTTCTTACCGCTCATATTCATTCCTTGTTTGAAGGATCTCTTTCAAACTTCCCGCCTGAAAGGAGAAACATCATGATAAAAGCGATTGTTTACACGTCAAACACAGGCTATACCGCCGGATACGCCCGCCTTCTGGGGGAAAAAACGGGATTGCCCGTCTGCTCCCTCGGCGAAGCAAAAGAAAAAGTTCCCGCCGGTGAGGAAATCATCTATCTGGGCTGGCTGATGGCCGGCATGATAAAGGGCTGTAAGCCGGCAGTCAAGCGCTACCGTGTCCGCATGGTCTGCGGCGTGGGGATGGGCGGCACAGGCACTCAGCTCGCCGAAGTGCGCAAAGCGGCCGGTCTTCCCGCTTCCGTTCCCCTGTTCACTCTGCAGGGCGGCTTTGATATGCAGAAGCTGCACGGCATCTACCGGTTCATGATGACCGTCATGGCCAAGACGCTGGGCAAAAAGCTGTCCGAAAAGGAAAACCGTACCCCCGATGAGGAAGCCATGCTGGAAATGCTGCTTCATGGGGGAAGCTATGTCTCTGAAGAAAACCTGAAAGATGTCCTTGCGTGGTATCAAACCTCTGCGGAAAAATAAAGCGTTTCATCCTCGCCGGGGATGAAACGCAAAGACGAACGAGGAGCCGCCTGATTTCGTAAAAAATCAGGCGGCTCTTTCTTTTCCCCGGAAGAGACGGGCAGTTCCGTCTGTCAGCCTTTGATCGCTCCGATCATCATACCGGTGGCAAAGTACTTCTGTATAAAGGGATAAACGCACATAATCGGGATTGTTGTAACAAGAACCGTAGCCATTTTCAGAGAATCTCCCGTAACCAGTTCCTTCTTGCGCATTGCCTGAAGGGCGCCGGCGGCGGTGCTGGTATCAACCTTGGAAAGGTTCATGGCGTTCTGGAGCATCCGCTGGAGGATCGTCTGAACGGGACGCAGATCGGGAGTAGTGACGTAAAACGCCCCCGCAAACCAGTCATTCCAGTGGGCAACCGCCACGAACAGCCCAACCACGGCAATTACCTGCTTGGAGAGGGGAAGGATAATCTGAAAGAAAGTACGGTAGAAACCGCAGCCGTCAATTCTTGCCGCCTCTTCCAGCCCCTCGGGTATTGTCTCGATGAAGCTGCGCATCATGATCAGGTTCCATGCGCCGTAAAGGTTCGGCAGGATATAGACCCAGAAGGTGTTGGTCAGATGCAGGGATTTGAGCAGCATATAGGTCGGGATTGTGCCGCCGCTGAACAGCATCGTAAAGGTGATCATCATCAGAAACACCTTACGGCCGGGAGTTGTCTTGCACTTAAGCCCATATGCGGCCAGCGCCATCAGAAAAACTGCCAGAATCGTACCTAAAACGGTGCGGGCAATGGTGATGAAATAGCCGGTGTAAATGCTCTTATCCCGGAAAACCGTCTCAAAGTTTGCCAGAGTAGGCTTACGGGGCCAAAAATAGACGCCGCCCATAGCCGTATCCTTGCCGCTGTTGAAGGCCACCGCAATGACATTCAAAAACGGCAGTATAATGGATAAGGACAAAATTGTCAACAGAATCACATTGATTACACCAAATACTTTTTGTCCGGTTGTTCTTCGTATGCCGGTTTCTCTGCTCATGATTCCTAACTCCTTATTTCAGGCGGACCGGGGATTTCCCGGTCCGCTTGAATTAAACTCTGCGGTTTTCCGAATCGGTCGGAATTTGTTTACCGGAAGCTGATTGCTTTCGGGTTCTTATCATAGATTTCCTGCAGGTGTGCTTTGAATTCATCAAGGCCGTTGTCTTTCAGCTGTTTTACATAGGTCTCGATGATCTTGCGGGCTTCGTCCATGTTGCCGGACAGAATTGCCTGCTCTTTGACTTCCTCGTATTTATCCATCTTGACCAGAGCCTGCAGCTTCGCTTCTACTTCAGGCAGGTCGGACAGGTATGCGTTGGCGTCAAAGCCCTCATAATACTGCAGATGAATCGGGTTGGTGTTGTAGAGATCCAGAGCTTGTTTTGTCTTTTCCACGTTGCGGCTCTCGCCATAGCTCGTTTCGCCGAAGTCAGCCATGTTATCCATATCGGTGGCGCCCAGGAAGTTCAGCCACAAGCTTCCGCCTGTGCCGGGCAGTCCATATTCTTTCTCTGCGTCGGTGTTTAGGCTGCGCTCGTATGCGGAATCGGTAATCTGGGGGAATCCGTTGGAATCAAGGGTATAGTCGGTTCCTTCGATGCCGTACATCCACAGGAGTTTGCCTTCTTTAGAGGCCAGGTAATCGAACAGTTTCAGCACTTCTTCGGGTTTCTTGGTGGTCGCGGGGATTGCAATACCGCCGTAGCAGCTCTTCGCTTTTGACCAGGTAACCGTTCTGCCTGCATAGTCCGTCAGATTGTCGCCCAAAGGCAGATATTTGGAAGAAACGTTTGCGGGATCGTCTGCCTGACCTGTTGACACCAGCATAAAGTTGTGGTTATCCGCCATGATGCCGCTGGAGAGGTTGAGAGACAGCTCGTTTGCACGAGAAGGATCCAAGGTAAACATTTCAGGGTTGATCAGTTCCTCTTTGAAGAGCTTCTGATAAAACTCAATTTGCTTATAGACATAGTCTGTCTCGGATTCATGCATTACTTTGCCGTCCAGCAGGTTAAAGCCGGAGCTTAAGCCAAAGTTATAGTTGTTGAGAACTTCGTTTGCCAGATACCGTCCGCCCCAGACGCTGGGACCAAGCGGATAGATGGGGTTACCGTTGGCATCCGTGTAGTTCTTGGCCTTGATCTGCTTGAGCAGGTTATAGAGGTCGTCTTCGGTCTTGACGGAAGTGATGTCTACATTCAGATCTTCCGCGATGGACTTCTGAATCCACATACCGCCGCGCAGACGGTTCTCTTCGCCCACCTTTTCAGAACGGGGAACATTCATGTGAATCAGATAGCAGGCACCGTTGAATTCCGGACGGAACATAACGTTCGTCTTACTGTCTTCCGGCAGGAAGCCGTCTTCCAGATATTTTTTGTAGACCTTTGTGTCTTTCAGCAGGGGGGCTACGTCGGTGAACATACCTTCACGGGCAGCCTTCAGCAGAACGGGGAATTCTGGGCGGGTGGAGTCGTTCAGATAGAAGTCAATGGCATCCGGCAGGTCGCCTGCGGCAAGAGAAGTAGTGAGAACTTCAAGGTCGTTGTTGCCGCTTACATAGATAACGTTAATGCTCATGCCGGTCCGTTTTTTCAATTCCTGAGCAATGGGATTGTTTTTCATGTCCGAGGGAAGAGAAAGTCCCTGGTCATCGATAAAGGACTGCACGGTGATTTCCCGATCCGCAATCCAAGTGTCGGGTTTTCCGGAATCGCTTGCCTGACTGGCAGTGCCATCGGCAGACGAGCTGGCTGAAGAGCCGCCGTTTGTGCAGGCAGTCATGGAAGCCGCCATTGCCAGGGACAGCAGACCGATCAAAAGCCGTTTACTGGTTGTTTTCATACAGTGTCCATCTCCTTAAATTACTTGTGGTTTGTTTTGCGGAATCTCTTCCGCGAAGAGACATCTACCAAATACTGACCTCCGTCAGCTTATCACTGATTTTGTTGCAGACAACGACCAGAATCAGACTGACCACACCCTGAATCAATCCTACCGCGGCAGCATAACCGTACTGGCCGCCTGTCAGACCCATTCGGATGATGTAGGTGTCCAATGTGTCTGCCAGTCCCTGGTTGCCTGCGTTGCGCAGCAGATAAATCTGATCGAATCCGCTGGACACCAGTCCGCCGATTCCCATGATGAACAAAATTCCGATTGTGAATTTAATGGAGGGAATGGTAATGCTCCACACCTGGCGCATTCTTCCGGCACCGTCAATTTCCGCTGCTTCATAGAGCTCCTGATCCACTCCGGAAATGGCGGCCAGATAAATGATGGAGTTCCAGCCCACGTTCTTCCAGATATCGCTTATGAACACCAATGGAAGGAACGCATCCTGCTCTCCCATAAAGAAATACTTTCCGCTGCCGCCCAGCGCCGCGATAACCTGATTGATAATTCCGGTATTGGGTGCGAACAGGCGCTGCATAATGGTAATTACGATAACCCATGAAAGAAAGTTCGGCAGATAAGAAATGGTCTGGGTGACCCGTTTGAAAGCAAGGCCGCGGCACTCGTTGAGCATCAGCGCCAGAATGATCGGAAACGGAAACTCCAGAATGGTCTTTAAAAAGCCAAGGAGCAATGTGTTTCTCACCAAAATGGGGAAATCATAACTGGTAAAGAAATTGCGGAAATATTGAAACCCGACGAAAGGACTTCCCAGAATTCCCAAGTTGAACTTGAAATCCTTAAAAGCGAGAATCAGACCTCCAATCGGAATGTAGCTGAAAATGATGAAAAAGATGACGCAGGGCAATATGGCGGAATACTGGGGTAAATGCTCGACAATACGCCGGCCCAGGTTCTTTTTCTTGCCCGCAGCACTTAGGCCACTTTTTGGCATAACGGATACCGCTCCTTTCAGTGTCTCCTGCTGGTTCTTGTTTCTTGCCCTTATTGTAAGATGTTTTCGGCTTATTTGCAGTGGACAAAATTTAATTTTCAATTGGACATTTTATCTATTTCGCTCAGCAGATGCATCCAAAATGTGTGTACTTTATTGGTAATATTCTGATGCTTTTTTGAGATATTACTTTAATATCTGAATTATTCCTGATTTTTTTCTTGTATTTTTCACAATTCAATGATATCATAAATCTAGTGAAAAGCACATCCCCCTTTTTCAATATAAAGAAAGTAATTTGTTTATACTTTCTAAAAAAAGAAGATTTAAAATGGTTTTTAAGTGATGTATGATAAATTGATTCGTTCTTGGTTTGTCTTTTATCCAACCTTTTTTGACACCCTGCTCTATTGTCCGAAAAAGGAATGACGCCGGAAAGGGATCCCTCAAAAAATGAAACAGTTTGAACGTCTTTTTCAAAGACAATTGCCCCATGCTGATCCGGAATACGGAACCGCCCAAACGGAAAAGCATCTGCCGTTTTTCCAAAACCGCCGCTCAAAGCTTTTCTATAAGCTTCTGATGGCTTTGCTGCTCATCAGCATTGTACCGCTGATTGTTCTGTGCGGGGTCTTAAATGTAAAAATGGAACGGGTGATTCGCGATGAGCTGAAACGTTCCTATCAGCAGATGGTATCCCAGCACATGCTTAATCTCAATCACAAGCTGGAAACCTACCAGCGGCTCGCTGCGCTGATTTCGGCCAACTCCAAAGTAATGAACGCGGCAGGGTATCAGGCGACCGAGGCCGCTTCCTCCAGCTACCTTTTGGGAAAGGAAGCCAGCGAGGAAATCGGAAAAATCTACAGTTCTTATAATGTCCCGGAAGGGCGCAACATTACCGTTTACTGCTTTAATGAAACTCCGGTCTACGGTCAGCGCTTTTCCAGCAGCAACAATGTCGTCCATCAAAGCTGGTATTCTCTGGCTGTTGGCCGGCAGAACAGCAGCTTTTACACCAAAGCCCTTCGCGACAGTGCCGCAACCCTTTCTTTTACCGCCCGTATCAACGACTCCCGCATGGATAACTTCGGACGGCATCTGGGATTTGTAAAGCTGGACGTAAGCGCCTTTTCTTTTTTTGAGTCGTCGGTGGGCCCGTTTTCTCAGGAACGAACCGATGAATGCTTTCTGCTCGATGAGAAAGGGCATACACTGCTTGCCAGCACCGCCGGCCGGAAGCTGAAGCTTTCGGAGCCCGGCGCCCTGAATACGCTGCTGGAATCCAAAGGGTCGCTGCTCACCAGCATAGACGGCGAGCAGGTCGTCGTGTTTGCCCAGCGGCTCTCCGCCGCAGGTCTTTCCGTGGCCTTTGTCTATCGCTATGGCGAGGCGCAGAAGCGGGTTCAGGACGTTACCCGTGTGGTCACCGTTGCCACTGTTATTTCCATTCTGGCGGCAACGATTCTGGCAGTCTTTTTCTCCCGCAGCTTTTCCAACCGGCTTAGCTCTTTGGTAAAGCGGATGGAACGGGTCGGCGTCGGCAACATGAGCGTCAGCGAAACCGTCCGCGGCAACGACGAAATTGCCGAACTGGAGGACCGCTTCAACTGCATGGTGCGCCAGGTCAACCAGCTGATTCAAAGCAACTACATTCAGGAGCTGGAGCACAAGGAAGCGGAACTGAAAACCCTGCAGCTTCAGATCACCCCGCATTTTTTATACAACACGCTGGAGACACTGAATTCCATCGGAGCCATCAATCACTGTCCGGAGGTCTGCGAAATCAGCCAGCGGCTGGGAGATATGCTCCGTTACAGCATCAACACCGACTCCACGGAGTTTGTCCCGCTTTCCCGCGAACTCCAGCACATTGATAATTACATCTACATTCAGAAGCTTCGTTTTCAGGAGATGTTTGAATTTTTTGTCAATGTGGATGAAAATCTGCAAAAGGTACCGGTGCTCCGGTTCATTCTGCAGCCGGTAGTGGAGAATGCCATTCTTCACGGTTTTCGGGATGCCAACCGGAAAGGCTGCATTGAGCTTTCTGCCTGGAGGGAAGGTGACCTGCTTCTTTTGAGCGTTTCCGACGACGGTCAGGGAATTGAGCCGGAACAGGTGGAAGCGCTGAACGATTATCTGAATCAGGAAGCCGTGGACGAACAGATGAAATATCATAAGAGCATTGGTATCCGCAACGTCAATATGCGGATCAAGCTGACCTGCGGAAAGAACTACGGCATTCGGATCCAAAGCCGCAAGGATGAAGGAACGGATGTCATCTATACGCTGCCCATCCACTGACGGCCCTCGTAATGCATCTCTGATCCCGATGTTTCGGGATTGGACTCCCATGGGCAGAAATGTTTTTAACGAAGAGGAGAGCTGTGATGTACGATATTCTGATTGCAGATGACGAAGAACTGATCCGCCGGGGCATGGCGGCAAAAATAGAAGGCCACGACCCCAGAATGGGTCAGATCCTCTTTGCCTCGGACGGACGGGAAGCACTCCGCATCATCCGTGAAAAACGCCCTTCCATTCTGATTACCGACATCCGTATGCCCGATGTGGACGGCCTGTCGCTCATACGGCAGACGAAGGAAATCATGCCCGAGCTGAAGCTCATTATTGTCAGCGGATTCGCTGAATTTGACTATGCGGAGCAGGCTCTGGAGTTTGGGGTTTCCAATTATCTTCTCAAGCCTGTGTCGGAAGCAAAGCTCAACGAGGCTTTGGGGCGCAGCATGAACGAACTGGATCGCCGGCAGTGGGATAACCATTTGCAGACGACCCGGGAGCAGCAGTTCTGGTCACTGCAGCTGGAGCAGGCAGTCAACCAGATGATCCACGGGGACGAGCCGGAGGACAGTGCAGGGGCCCATGTGCGGGAGCTCTGGAAAACCACGGACGGAAACTACCTGCTGGCACTGCTGAATATTGACGGAAAGACATACTTTCAGTCCGCCTTTCCGGAGGACCATCTGGAGCTGCTCAAATACGCCATCGGCAACGTAGTCTATGAATGCTTTGCCAAATGGGGGGTCAATATCTCCGGTTCGCAGGTGGGGAAATACCTGATTCTCAACGATTCCCGGGATCGGAAGCAGCTTCTTTTGTTGCTGTTTCATCCCTCCAAAGAGGCGTTCCGCTATGAGCCAGAGGTGCTCCTCAACCAGGTTCGGAATCTGCTTGCCGCCCATCTTTCGGTATCGCTGACCATCGGCATGAGCGAGCCGTCGTCCCGTCTGGGTGCCGAACTGTACCGGCAGGCTGTGGCGGCAGTGCAGGAGCGGCTTTCCCACGGTTCGGGAAAGCTCTACCGTTACCGGAATACCAGCGGCAGTGTGGCGCTTCCCGAACGGGAACTGGGTCTGCTGGAAAAATATATGGAGCGCTATGATATTTCCAGCATCCGGGGAATTCTGGACAGCATTTTTCAGGAACAGTATGTGCAGGGACAGCCGGTGGAATATGCACGCCGCGTCTGGCTGCAGATTGTCAACATTCTGGTCCATCTGGAAGCGCAGTTCGGACATGACGCCCCAGCAAAACCGATTATCAGTCTGCTGGATCCGTCCGTGCTGGACAAATTGGATGACCTCGGAGGTGTACGGGACTACTTCTGTGAAATTATCACCGACTTTCTGGAAAAATGCCCGGTGGAACCGGCAGACGCTTCCGGCAAGGTGGACCGGGCGCTGCGCTACATCGAGCAGCATTATGACGAAGACCTTTCCATCAACGATCTGGCCTCCCTCAACGGTCAGATGACGCCTTCCTATTTTTCCACCCTTTTCAAACGGGAAACCGGAAAAACCGTCGTGAGCTTTATTACGGAAAAGCGGCTGCAGCAGGCCTGCCGGCTCCTTCTGGAGACTTCCGGAAGTGTCATTGACATCGCCAATCAGGTGGGGTATCACGACGTCCAGTATTTCTTCCGGGTATTCAAAAAAGCGGTGGGGAAAACCCCTCTCGAATATCGAAAAAAGCGCTGGCCCTCTCAGGAAGATTCCTGAAGAGGGCCAGCGCCCTTTTTGGGTTTTGTGCGGTGCCTTATACCGGTCTGGCTGTCATCCCCGGCAATACCGGACAGCCAGCGTAACGGTACGGTGCGGCTCTATTTGCAGCCAAAGTTTCTTTCCCTGCCACTGAAGTCCGGCTTGGGATGCGGTATTCTCAACACGGTTTTCGTGAAAGTCCGTCAGCCACGCCTCCGCAATCTCCTGGGGGAAAATCGTCTCTGCCTCCGCCGGATTTCCCACAGGCTCAAAAAGGCGAAGAACGATATCGGCATCCCCCTTTTCCGAAGGCTTCACTGCGGACACTTCCGCGCCGTTTACCCGAAGCATCCCCTGCTCCGGCGGAAGAGTGCCCGGATGGCCCGGGGTTCCGCTGAGATCTACAGCGGGATTGCAAAACAGAGCGCTGTGCCGGAAAGCCTCTTCCGTATCCCTGACAAAGCCCAGAGAAAACCGGATCCGGTGAATCCCCTGTTCAGGGCACCGGTCCGGGCCGCTGCTCCCACGCAGAAGCGTAAGGCGGATGGCATCATTGGTGCAGCGATATCCGTATTTGCAGTCACTTGCAATCATCATTCCGGCCATGTCTGCGCCGTTTTCGTCCAGAGGCCTCTCTGCCAGCGCAAAGGTGGAGCCGCAGACGTCCATGTCCTTGGGAGCCCGCAAAACAGTCCCGAAAGGCCGGTCAAAGAGGAAGCGTTCTCCCCGGTACCCCGGAGCAAACCCGCAGGCCAGCTGCCGTACGGGACTGACCTTCATACCGAAGGAATTGTCCGGTGTCCGGGCATATTCATGCCAGTCGCAGGTAACGTCATATTCCAGATGGGTGCTCCCCCTGTCCAGAAACACGGTTACCCGGATGCCGGAATGGGAAAAGCTGCCCTCAAAGGTGAGGCTCTGACGAAGCAGGGAATCCCCCACAGAGGTCTGGGTCAGGCGGAACTGACGCAGTTCGGTGCGGTTCATTTCCCGCCCGATGACCCATGCGCTTCCGCCGGTGGCGGGATCCTCTTCAATCAGCTGGAAAAGCCCCATCTCGCCGCGGAACACTTCACCGGTATTCTTATCAAGGACCTCCCGTACCGTAAGGTCATGACGGTCAAACACGAAGCGAATTCGTTCGTTTTCCAGGACGGGATCCTTCTGTTCCTCTTTGGGCGGCAGATTTTCCGCCACAAGAATCAGATCCGAAGCCATGCGGTCGGTATCCTCAAGCTGATAGTCATCCCGTTCCTCCAGCAGCAGCGTCGTGTAACCGAAGGCGGGAACCGCTGCCCGAACCAGAAGCCGCAGGAAGAAGTGCCCCCATTCTTCCTTAAATCCCTTGTTTACCAGCTGCCATTCCACCGGTTTTCCCTCCGGATTTCTCACGGAGATCGCATCGGTATTTCCGTACCAGTCCCAGAGCAGCACCTCGGTGACATCCTCACGGTCAAAGGCGGTGGTGTTGAAAAGATGGAATACCCGGCGTTTTCCTCTTCCCTGTTCCGGCAATCCGGCCCGCAGGCTGTCCTGTACGAAAATGCCGGCCCCGGCTCCCCAGGAATAAAGCTCATCCCTTGAAACGCATTCCCCGGCAGGGAACCCTGTTGTATCAATTTGTTCCGCCAGTGCGGTCAGGGAATGAACGCGGGACGCATTGGCGGCCGCCAATACCTCCTGATCCCTCCCCAGCGCAAAATGCACCACCTGAGGCACACAGGAGCCCGGAAGAATATCATGGAATTGATTGAACAGCAGTTTCTTCCAGCCTTCTTCCAGCAGTGCAGAATCTCTTCTCCCGGCCAGTGCAGCCAGCGTTTCCGCCTGACCCAGCAGAAGCTCGCATTTACGGTTTCCCTTTTTTATTTCGGACTGGGAGGTAAGACACCCGGTAAAGATAGAGTGCAGCTCCCCTTTTACCACCGGGAACCCATCGCGGAACCCGTCGGCATACCGGAAGTAATCCTGATAGCGCCCAAACTGAATGCGGGGAAAAATGGGCCATTCCATCATGTCCAAAGCCCGCTCCAGATCTCTGCGGGTAGGGCCGCCGCCGTGATCCCCCACCCCATACACCTTCATGATCCGGTCAATCCGGTTTTTCTCGCACAGCTCGGGAACCGTATAAGCCATATCCGGCTGAATCCGGGAATCGTACCAGTGGGGCTCCTTGTAGGCCAGAACTCTGCTTCCGCCCGGCGCCTCCCATAAAAACAGATTGTTGGTATTTCCCTCTCCCCGGCAGAAATAGTAATAATTCACGCCGGAGTTTTGCAGAATTTCCGGAAGGTTTTCGTTATGGCCGAAGGTATCCGGCTCAAAGTCCACCTGCATGCTTTCGGGGGAAATCCCCAGAAGCTCCGAAAGGTATGCTTTGGCTGCCATGGTCTGATGGGCAAAGCTTTCTCCGGAGGGCATATTTTTATCGGCCTCCACCCATGTGGAAGCGGTGACCTCCCAGCGTCCTTCTTTTACATAGCGGCGAATCCCCTCGATCAGCTCCGGCTCATACCGGGCTGCCAGCTCATAGGCCGCGGCCTGTGACTGGGAATAAATAAATTCCGGATATTCCTTCAGAAGCGTCAGCATGGTGCGGAAGGTGGCGAGAACAATACTGACGGTTTCGTCGTATCCCCATTGAAAATTCAGGTCAATATGAGAATGAGAGCAGAGCAGCAGCGTATAGCCTTTGCAGTCTTCCGCCATGGGGGAAAGCATGCGTTCCATAGCGCCGCACCGCTCCGCCGCCGTGCCTTCCGTCTTACGGAAGGCATCGGCAGCCTCACGCAGCAGCGAGTCCCAGCGTCCGCCCTTCTGGCGGGAAACCCGATATCCGTAGCAAAGCTCCGATGCGGCCCGGCGCTCCCATTCTCCGGCAGCCCCTGCCTCCAGCTTCTGCAAAAGCGCAAAAAGTGATTCCATATCTGATTCTCCTTTCCATCTCCAAAGGGTTATTTTTCAATTCCCATGTAAAATCCGATATTGGCCCCATCGTCCAAAACTCCCCGGATGCCGCCTGTTTTGCAGGTGAGGAAGGTGGTTACGCCCGGGCCGTGCCCCATCCGGACGCAGTTGCCGTGAATCACCACACCGATGGTGACGGCCCCTTTTCGGTAAGCACGTCCGAAGCTGTTGTCGCAGTCCTCCAGCAGCACCAAATCCCCGAAGCGGAGCCGGTCAAGCCCCAGCGAATGAATTGCGTCCATGTCAGTGGTCATGATATCGTAATCT
Source organism: Oscillospiraceae bacterium (assembly GCA_048358235.1). Taxonomy (GTDB): domain Bacteria; phylum Bacillota; class Clostridia; order Oscillospirales; family Ruminococcaceae; genus Paludihabitans. The sequence goes on along the minus strand of DBGCDL010000003.1, from coordinate 16,033 downwards.
CCCCGGGCGGCAGAGGCGTCTCCGATTCCGGAGCCCATGAGGTAGGCGGGAACCCGGGCCGCCACAGGAACCTCCAGCATCCCGTCGCTGCCCCAGCGGAGCCCCAGCTTGTCGAAAAGATTGGGATCGATGCTCCGAAGCAGCATCTCAGGATGCCCCTCTATCTGAAGTCCCTGCCCGCAGGCCTTGATCTGGATACGGTCATACACGGCCATCTTTTCCAGATCCGCCCGGGGAAAATACAGAAGGGTATGCTCACAGCCGCCGTGAGTGCCCGTGACAAATCCCTTGGCGCCCTTGGCGTCTCCGGAAATGACGGTGGCTTCATTTCCGATGCAGGAAAGCAGCTGGAGGCCGTCGTTGTCGTCATTGTAATTCTTGATTGTGACTCCCGGCTCCAGATGGTCAGCCTCATAGGCAAAGACGGAATCGGTCAGGCGGGCATTGTAGGTGATTCCGCCCATGGCAGGAAGGGTGACGGCGCTTCCGTTTTCCCTGATGTAGTAAGGATTTCCGGTGTAGGGATGCCGAATCTGTCCCTGCACAGACAGGATGGGCAGACGATCCCGGTTTGTTATCAGCATAATACTCACTCCGTTTCCGGCGCGCTCCGGTGGATCCGAAACGGCCATTCCATTGTACACAGACTGAATTTTAAACCCATCCCGGAAATTGCAAACGGCAGCGCGCTCTCCGGAATACGGTTTTCGCTTCCAGTATACCGGGAAAGGGGGAGCGGTACAATGAACTTTTCCGGGGAATACACTGCAATTTTTTCCAAAGAGTGGGCTATTTGAGCAATAGATTGTCATTATTTTTTTGTTGAGCCTTTACAAATTGAGCTTATCTTGATTAAATTAACCGCAAAATGCTCGTAAAATATGAAAAAGTCTATTAAAATGAAAAGAAAATTCAAGTCACATTCTTTTTGAAGTGTGCTACAATGGAAAAAGCAGAAAGCGTTTTGTTTATGATGGAAAGATGCCGTCATACTTTTCCCCATGCGGCAGCAAGAAACAGCGATGAAGGAGGCAGATCCCCGTGGAAATCGTGCTCGACAGAACAGAACGGCGGGTTCCGGAGGATTCCCGGAAAAACTTTACATACTTTTTTACTCTCGACCGGGAATATTCCCGGCTGAAGATTGATTTTTCCTATTCTCCCAAAGAGCTCCGGGACGAGCTTGCAAGCGAACGGTACATCCGGGAAACCCTGCGGCGTGACACGCCCGAGGAGCTGGAAAAACCGGATTTCGACTGGCGTGATTATCTCTATCTGAAAAATCTGCTGACTCTTTCCGCCGACTTTGAGGGAATCTACCGGGGCTGCCATCACTGCCACCCTGCCGTCCAGCAAATCTCTCTGGGGACTGACTTTGCCACCACTTCGGAAGGATTTTACCCCGGCCCCGTGGGCCCCGGAAAATGGCGGATTGTATTAAGCGCTCATGCGGTAGTGGTTCCCTGCGACTGCGTGATTCGGGTCACCGGTTATGAACCGGGGGAAGAAAAGGAGGCGTCTCTATGCTGAACTGGGTTCCCTGCGAACTGCATGCCCATACCCGGGAAAGCGACGGCGACTTCACTGTTCCCGAACTGCTGCATGCCGCCCGGGACTGCGGGCTTTCCTGCATTGCCATGACCGACCACAACACCGCCTCCGGGTGCCTTCAGGTTACTCCGGAGCTGGAGGCGGAAACAGTGAAGGTAATCCCCGGAATTGAATGGACGACCTTTTTCGGTCATCTTGTGGTGCTGGGCACAAAAAAGTTTGTGGACTGGCGGGATGCCGTTCCCGACAATATTGACGAAAAGCTCCGTGAAATCCGGGATGCCGGCGGTGTGGCCGGCGTCGCCCACGCCTACAGCATCGGAAGTCCCATCTGCACCGGCTGCAAGTGGGATTACCATGTGAGGGACTGGAATCTGGTAGGATACATTGAAATCTGGTCGGATCTGATGCCTCCCATCCAGTGCGGAAACCGCCGGGCGCTCTCCCTGTGGACAGGGCTGCTGGATCAGGGCTATCATCTGGCCTGCGGCAACGGAAGGGACTGGCACGGGCCGGATACCTCCGGGGAACCGGATGCAGCCACCTATCTTGGAATTGTGCCCGACAGCGGCCCGGACGGCATCTTTTCCTCCGAAAAGGCGGAAGTCACCCCGGAAGGAGCACTGGAGGCACTTCGCGCGGGACGTAGCTACGTTTCCATGGCGCCTGAAATTGACTTCCGGGCCGCCGAAAGCTCCGGCCGGCAGGTTTCGCTGGGCAGCACCGTCTCTCCCGGCGCGGAATTCTCCGCATCGGTCCGGCTGGATTCCCGGCGGGAAATATGGGGACGCCATACCGTAACCCTCCGTTCCCTCCGGCTGGTGGGAAAAAGCGGAAAGGTTCTGCGGGAAGTCCCTCTGGGTGCGGAAGGCGGAACGTTTGCACTCGGAAAAGCGAAAGGCTCTCATTGGGTTCGGGCGGAAGTGATCGGGGAGATGAACGGTATTCTGTGTCAGCTTGCCATCACCAGCCCCATCTACATAGAAGAAAAGCCATTGGCGTGAATCATGCAGGGCGTTGACCCGGTTGCGGCCGGCGCAAAACAGAAAGGAACGATTTACTATGAAAAGCAGCAACAAATTTGTCATCGTAGGCGGCGGAGCGTCCCACACTCCCGGAATTATCGCAACTTTGCTTGAAAAGCGGGAGGAGCTGAAGCTCTCGGAGCTGTGCTTTTACGATATTGATCCCAACCGGAATACTCCCATGGGCCAATTTGCGGAAATCTATTTCCGCGAGAATGCTCCCGAGGTGAAGGTCAGCTACACCACTGACATCAGGGAAGCTTTCACCGGAGCGGATTTTTTGTTTGTCCAGATTCGTCCCGGGTGCAACAAACAGCGGGAGCTGGATGAAAAAATTCCTCTCCGTCACGGACTGGTCGGACAGGAAACCTGCGGGCTGGGCGGCTTTGCCTTTGCCATGCGGAACATTCCCGCCATGCTGGAAATTGTCCGCTGCGCCACAGAATACTGCCCCGACGCATGGGTGCTGAACTACTCCAACCCGGAAGCCATCATCTCCGAAGCCGTCTACCGGACTTATCCGGAGGCAAAGGTGCTCTGCATCTGCGACATGCCCATCTCCCAGGAGCTGGTTTTGGCGGATTATCTGGGAATTCCCCACAAGGATCTGACCTTTGGCTATTTCGGACTCAACCATTTCGGGTGGTTTACCCATATTTACGACAAGGAAGGCAAGGACCTCCTGCCGGGTCTGCGGGAAGAAATTCTGGCGGATTCCTCCAAAGAGATCACCGACGGCGAGCCGGAGACGAAAAACTTTCTCAACGTGGCACGGATGTTCCGCCTCTTCCCCGAGTTTATCCCCATCGGTTACCTGCAATATTATTTCTTCCCGGACGAGATGGTGGCCCTCTCCAATCCCAACTACACCCGCGCCAATGTAATTCTGGACGGGCGGGATATCACCGTATTTGAAGAATGCCGGAAAGTGATTGCCGCGGGTACCGCAAAGGATTCCGGTCTGGTGGCGGGAATCCACGGGAATTATATCGTGGACATTGCAAGCTCCATTATCAACAACAAGCATGAGCGCTTTATCATCAACACCATGAACACCGGACTGATCTCCAATATGAATCAGGACGCTGTGGTGGAGGTACCCTGCTATGTGGGAGCCTTCGGCATTGAGCCTACCGCGGTGGGAAAGATTCCCCAGTTCCATAAATCCCTGATGGAGATGCAGAAGGGATACGAAAAGCTGACAGTGGAGGCTGCACTGGAAGGATCGTGGCAAAAAGCTGTGGAAGCCGTCATGCTTAACCGTACCGTCCCCTCCTACGGAAAGGCCATCGAGGTTCTGAACGAACTCCGTGAAGCCAACCGTGCCTACTGGCCGGAGCTGAAATAGGATTGGATGAAGCCGGCGGATAAGAAGCGCCGGTTTGAAAGAGCGCTTTTTCAGGCTCGGTTTTGCGCCCTTCGGCCCAGACCGGCCCGAAAGGCGCAAAGTCCAGAAAGGAATGGTCATAAGGATGAAACGCTGTGTGATCGGAGTGGACGGCGGTGGAACAAAAACCCGCATGGTGCTGGGCCGCGTGGACGGGACGCCTTTGGCGGATGTTACGGAGAGCGGTTCCAACCATCAGCATGTGGGCAGAACCGCAAGCGGCAAAGCGCTGACGGAAGGCTTTCAGGCGCTTCTTGCGCAGGCGGGAGTGTCACCGGATGAGCTGGCCGGAGTTTTTCTCGCCCTCTCCGGGGCAGATATCCCCGCAGACTTCGCCCTCTACGATGAAATCTGCCGGGAGGCGTTTCGGACGCTGGGATGCCCGGAGGTACCGTTTACAGTAGCAAACGATGTTTGGGCAGTGATGCGGGCAGGACTTAGAGAGGACTTCGGCGCGGTGCTGATCTGTGGCACCGGAGCAAATGCCGCGGCAAAGCGCCGTGACGGAGAAAGCTTTATTTTACGGCAGCTGGAATATGAGCTGGGAGCCTACGGCGGCAGCTCGGACATTTCCCGCGAGGCTTTTCATGCAGCTTTCCGCTCCAACGAAAAAACCGGTCCCCGCACCCGGCTGGAAGCAGAAATTCCCGGCCGCCTCGGATTTGACCGCATAGAAGAATGCATTTCCCTGTTCTATCCCCAGCGCAGGATTTCCGTAAACCAGTTCGGTGAGGTTACCAAACTGACCTTTGACCTGGCACGTCAGGGCGATCCGGTCTGCATTGAGCTGCTGCTTTCCCATGGAGCGCGGCTGGCCTGGAACCTTCGCGGGGTGCTGGCGCAGGCCGGACTGGAGAACGAAGCCGTTCCTGCCGTGCTGGGCGGCACTCTGTTAAGCTTCGAGGATACTCCCCTGTGGGAAGGGCTTGTAAAGGAGCTGGCCGTTCTGTGCCCCGGAGTGTTCTTTGTGCGGGGCCAGTATCCGCCGGTTTACGGGGCCTACTTAAGGGCTTTGGAAACTGCCGGAGGAACGCAGAATGCCGCTTCCGACGCGGCTTGGAAACGCTTCTGGAATCTCCCATAACGCCGTCACGGCACAACAGGTCTTTTGAAATCCTGTTGTGCCGTGATGCAAAAGGAGATTTTCAATTGAAATCAGCCATGCCCTTTACAGCAGTTGCCGATACAGCGCTTCCATTTCCGGAATGCCTGTTTCTCGCCGGGTGTTTCCGGGACTTCCGCTGGCATAAGCGTCCCGCGCCATTTTGGGGATGCGGGCTTCCAGCTCAGCTGAAGGGATACCGAACTCCTGCAGTGTGGGAATTTCCAGCGTGCGGAGCAGATCGGATACCGACTTGACCAGTGCCCCGGCAGCCGCCATGTCGTCTGCTTCCGAAATGCCGCAGCAGCGGCGTGCCAGTTCGGCAAACCGCTCCACCGCTCCGGGCAGGGCAAACCGCAGGCAAACCTCCAGCAGCACCGCATTGGAAAGACCATGGGGTACATGAAACAGCGCACCGATGGGGCGGGACATTCCATGCACCAGAGTCACGGAGGAATTGTTAAACGCAATGCCCGCTTCTGTAGCGGCAATTGCCATCTGGGCACGGGCATTCCGGTTGTCGGGCTCTCTGTAGACCACAGGCAGGAATTCAAAAATCCGTTTTGCCGCAGAGAGGGCAAAAGTGTCGGACATCGGCTGCGCCTGTTTGGAGGTAAATGCCTCAATGGCATGGGTGAGCGCATCCACACCGGTGGCGGCTGTAATTTTTTTAGGGGCAGTCAGCGTGAAAACAGGGTCCACAATGGCCAGACCGGGTATGAGGGACGGACCTTTCAGGAGCATTTTAACCTGTGTTTCCGTATCGGTAATGATGGTGAACTGGGTGGCTTCCGAGCCGGTGCCGGCTGTTGTGGGAACCGCGGCCATCGGAGGAAGAGCGGTGGTAATGGATTTTCCCATATAGCCCGACAGCTTTCCGCCGCAGGCCGTCAGAATTCCTGCCGCTTTCATGGTGTCAATGGGGGAGCCTCCTCCTACCGCGGCAAAAAAGTCGCAGTTTTCCCTGCGATATTGATCCGCGGCTTCCATGACCACCAGATCCGTCGGTTCGGTGTCAACCTTTCCATAAATGCTGTAGGCCACACCGGCCTCCTCCAGAATACGGGTAAAATAGGACGTCACTCCGAGTCTCACCAGAGTGGAATCGGTAACGACCAGCGCCTTTTTCCCGAGAAGTGCCAGCCGGGACGACGCAAGCTCCAGCGCATTTTCGCCGCTGATGATGCAGGGCGGGGTAAGAAATACGGATGCCATAAAATTCTTCCTTTCCAATTGTTTCAAAAAGCAGAAAAAGTCAATTTCCGGCAATATTTTTGAAAACATTTCTTGTTGTTTTTGACAAAGTCCAGTATAATATACTTAAAATGTGGTCCATTCTGCAGCCTCTGCAATGAGGAGAAAGGACGCTGTGCAATATGCGAAGCAGACGAATTGATGAAATTGAAGCCTATATCTTAGACAATAAAACCGTTACACTGGATCAGGTCTGCGAGCGGTTTTCTATTTCCAAAAGCACCATTCGCCGTGATTTGGACGAAATTCTCAAAAAGGGAACCATCAAAAAAATTTACGGCGGCGTTACTGCGGCTCCCCGCAAAGGACTTGTTTCCTTTGAGGAGCGCAATATTTCCAATCATTCCGCCAAGGAACGGATCGCCCACCGGGCTGCCGAGCTGGTGCGGGATAATGATATTATCTATATTGATTCCGGAACCACCACCATGCATATGATCGACGTGCTGGGAGCCTGCCGGAACCTGACGGTGCTCACCAACAGTCTGGAGGTCATCCTCCGTGCGGTTCCCTACGAAAACATCAATGTGATTTCCCTGTCCGGAACGCTGAACCGGAAAACGCTGTCCTTTACCGGCCCCAGCGCAGAACAGGTGCTGCAGGGGTACAACGTAAGCAAGGCGTTCATGGCTACCACCGGGTTTACCATTGAAAACGGCGTGACCAACTCTTCCCCGCTGGAATTTGGAATCAAGACCGAAGCCGTCCGCAGAAGCAGAGAGGTGATTTTGCTGGCCGATGGCGATAAGTGCGGCATTGTCTCTCTGATGACCTACTGCGGACTGGATCAGATCAACACTCTGGTCACAGATCGGGAGCCGCCGGAAGATGTCGCGAAATTCCTCCGGAACAAGGATGTGGAAATTCTCTTCGCCGTTCCGGAAAGCCAGGACAGCTCTCTGGAAGCCGTCAGCCACTGATCTTGAAACGGATCCCCGATTTTTACAACGGCCGCCGCACCGATAAGGTGCGGCGGCCATTTCAGTCTGTCAAAAATACCCTTTGGGGCGCCAAAACCGGTGACATGCGCAACGTGACTTTGCGGATAATCCCTGTCATTCAAGCAGCCATGCATGCGCCGGGTCAAAAATTCTCTCGGTCCAGGGATAGCCGTCAAAATGGCGGATCATCCAGACATAATACATGGGGTAGCCGGGGGCCGTCACCTGCGGATGCGTCTTTCCTCCCGGAATGGCGCAGAAGCTCCGGTCCTGAATCCGAAACACGTCATCCCCGATAAAGCAGCTTCCGAATCCCTGGGGTTTGTCAAACCGGTAGTAATATACCTCCGGCTGGGGATGCTGATGGGGCGGGTAGCTGGACCACCCCCCCTGCGGCTGCAAAATTTCGCCCATGACCATGTTGGAATACGGCGCGGAAGCATAATCGAAAAAGGTCCGTACCGTTCTCTGGGCCTTGGCGTCAAACTGGCCCTGCCCAAAGGTTTCCTCCCGAATGGTTTTTGGGGTATAAAACACGGCAGGGAAACTGCCTGAATTGACTGTGGACTGAACCAGAAGCTCGCTTTCCCGGTGTGCGGTCACAGTAACGGGGACGTCATGGCAGACATGAAGGCAGTATGCCCCTTCCCGGAAAAAGTCTTTCCGGTCTGCGGTCTGCCTGCCATCCGGCCACTGGTAGTCAACGCAGCCTTCCACCAGCAGCAGAGCCATCTCTTCCTCCGGCAGATGAAAGCGGCGGGTTTCCCCCGCTTTCATCCGGTAAACTGTGATATTCATCAGCATATCCGCAAATTCGCCTTCGGTGCGGGTCAGCGTGACGGCGCCGGATTCATCCGGCACCGGATACCCAAATAATTTCATTGTGCGTGATCTTCCTTTCCCGTTTCTTTCCGCCTGCGCTCACGGGGTTTTTCCTGTACAACAGGAAAAACCCCGTTTCAGAAACGCTCTATTGGATTTCAGAAAGTTTGACCGGACGGTGCTCCTTCGCAGATTTGGTAGCTGCCAAGCCAATCAGCACTGCTTTCAAACCGTCGTCCGCACCGCAGGGAACCGGCGCATCATTGACGACCGCCTCCACAAAGCTGCTCACCTCTTTGGCATATGCCTGCAGATAACGCTCCAGGAAGAAGTACAGGGGCTTTTCCCCGCTGACGCCGGACTCATCGGAAACCCGTACGGTGGAAGCACTGTCGTTCTCGGCCGCCGCCATTCCCTTGGAACCGAACACTTCCGCGCGCTGGTCATAGCCATAGGCAGCCCGGCGGCAGTTATCGATAACGGCCAATGCGCCGTTGGCCAGCTTCATGCTGATGATGGCAGTATCCACGTCTCCGGCCTCGCCGATGGCAGGATCCACCAGTACGGCTGACTGAACGTATACCTCTTCCACTTCGCTGCCAGTCAGATAACGCACCATGTCAAAATCATGGATGGTCATGTCCAGGAACATTCCTCCGGACACTTTCACATATGCGGGAGACGGCGGAGCGGGATCCCGTGAAGTGATCTTTACGATCTCCACGTCGCCTACCCGGTTTTGCAGTACGGCGTTCCGCACAGCCTCAAAGTTGTGGTCAAAACGGCGGTTAAAGCCGACCTGATATTTCAGCCCGGCCGCTTCTACCGCGGAAAGGACTTCTTTGATCTTTGCGGTGTCATGGTCGATGGGTTTTTCACAGAAAATATGTTTTCCCGCCCGGATTGCTTCCAGAGAAATGGGAGAATGGGTGTCGGTGGAGGAGCAGATCAGCACAGCGCCGATTTCCGGGTCATTCAATATCTCATGATAGTCCTTTACAGCGTTTTCAATTCCAAGACTTCTGGCCCATGCGGCAGTCTCCTCAGACATGAGAGGATCCGCGATGGTTTTCACCTTTGCTGTGGAGACATAATTGCAGATGCTTTGCGCGTGCACCTTTCCGATGCGCCCCGCGCCGATGATGCCGATTTTCAGCATATTTCATTCCTGCCTTTCCAAATTATAAATCATCGGGACAGCCAGTCCCCGTTTCCGGTTACAGCCCGGTTTTCTCGTGAAGATACGCGCGGCCCTTCATTGCGTACAGGAGCGGATTGGCGGCGGCGGGATCCTGTTCCGCCTCCACAACCATCCAGCCTTCGTAGCCGCTTTCCTCAAGCACCCGGAAGAGCGGCCCAAAGTCAATGCAGCCGTCGCCCGGCACCGTAAAGGCTCCCCGGCGCACTCCGGCCAGAAAGCTTAACCGTTCTTTGCGTACCTGCTCCACCACCGCCGGACGGACATCCTTCAGATGGACGTGGCGGACACGGGCAGCGTGCTCTTTCAGCACCGTCAGCGGATCCTCTCCGCAGTAGGCCAGATGGCCGCTGTCAAACAGCAAAAAGACAAGCTCCGGGTCTGTCTCACGCAGCATCCGGTCGATCTCTTCCTTGGTCTGCACTACCGTGCCCATATGATGGTGGAAGGTCAGAGTCATCCCCTTATCCCTGGCAATTCGGCCCAGCTTGTTGAGCCCTTCGCAGAGAAGCTTCCATTCCTCCTCGTTCATGATGTGCCGTCCCTCGAAAATCGGCTGCTCCATCATGCCCTGAATGCTGTAGCTCTGCTCGGATACGCCGATCACTCTGGCACCCATCTTTTTCAGAAAATCCAGCTGCTCGGAAAACGGCTCTGCCGTTTCCTCAAAGGGCTTCGAAATTAAGAATGTGGAAAACCAGCGGTTGCAGATGGTCAGTCCCCTCAGATCCAGCGCTTCCTTCAGCTTTACGGGGTCTGACGGATATTTGTTTCCGACCTCGCAGCCCTTATAATTTGCCAGCGCCATCTCACTTACACATTGCTCGAAGGTGTTTTCCCCTCCGAGATCCGGCATATCGTCGTTCGTCCAGCCGATCGGCGCGATGCCCAGCTTTACCTTTTCCGGATTCAGCATGTTTTCTATTCCTCCTTGCGGTTTTCAATAAGCCAGACAGAGGGATGCCCAGACGGCATCAGTACTGCCGGGCAGACTTACGGTGTTCTGTTACTTTTTCGTACGCTTCACGTACGCCCTCTGATTCGGATGTGGAGGCAACTCCCACATTCCACCAGGCGTCATATCCGCTTGTCATGGTCTTCGGCAGTGTCTTGATATCGATCAGAGTGGAAACCGTTTGTGCCTTTGCGTCCTCAAGCGCCGCTTTCAGTTCCCCGATAGTATGTACCGTGTAGGTTTTTGCTCCGTATCCCGCGGCGCACATGGCAAAATCAATGGGAATCAGCCCGCCGTTCAGTCCGCCCGTTTCATCCCGCCGGCGGAACTCTGTGGCCAGATTGCCCTCACCGTTGCTCATCTGCAAATTGTTGATGCAGCCAAAGCCGCAGTTATCGAAGAGCAGTACATTGATTTTACGCCCTTCCTGAATAGAGGTCACCAGCTCGGAATGGAGCATCAGATAGCTGCCGTCCCCTGCCATGGCATAGCATTCCCGGTCGGGGCAGGCCAGCTTTGCGCCCAGCGTTGCGGCAATTTCATACCCCATGCAGGAATACCCGTATTCCATATGGTAGCTGTCCTGCACATCGGTGGTCCACATCCGCTGCAGGTCGCCGGGCAGGCTTCCCGAAGCGCCTACCACAATCGCATCCGCGGGGATGGCCTCCCGGATGGCACAGATTGCGGCGGTCTGGGTGACCGCTCCGCCGTACAGTGCTTCAAACTCATCGATGGACTCGGGATTCCGGGCCTCAATCAGGGGCTGGAAATCCTTTCCGAAGGAGTACTCGGCGAGACGTTTCATTTCCGCCGCCCAATCCGCCCTGGCCGTTTCAACCTCGTCCCGATAGCCCGAACGGTAGCCCATTTCTTCCAGCTGCCGGCTCAAAAGCTCCAGCCCTCTTTTTCCGTCGGAAACGACCTTGCAGGCATCCAGCTTGGAGGCGTGGAAATTGGAGATATTGATGGAACCGATTTTTACACCGGGCTGGCTGAACAGTGACTTGGAAGCAGTGGTAAAGTCGGAAAGCCGGGTACCCACTGCCAACACAAAATCAGCCTCCGAGGCAATGCGGTTGGCGGCCAGATTTCCTGTCACTCCTACGCCGCCCAGATTCCATGGAGAGGAGGAACGGCATGCGCTCTTACCGGCCTGGGTTTCCGCAAACGGAATGCAAAACCGCTCGCAAAAGCGTTCCAGCTCTGCGCCGGCTTCCGAGTAGCGCACCCCGCCGCCGCAGAGAATCAGCGGCTTACGGCTCTGTGCCAGTGCTTCCGCCAGTCTGCCCACCTCGTCAGGGGCCGGCTCACGGCGCGTAATCCAGTGAACCCGCCGGGAGAAGAATTCTTCGGGAAAATCGTAGCTTTCCCCCTGAACATCCTGCGGGAGTGCCAGACAGACTGCACCGGTCTCGGCAGGGTCGGTCAAAACGCGCATGGCGTTCAGCAGAGCGCTCATCAGCTGCTCCGGCCGGGAAACCCGATCCCAGTATTTCACCACAGGTTTGAATGCGTCATTGGTGGTAATGGACTGGCTGCTGCTCTGTTCGACCTGCTGCAGAACAGGGTCCGGCTGGCGGGTGGCAAAGGCGTCGCCCGTCAAAAGCAGCAGCGGCAGATTGTTTACCGTTGCAGTGGCGGCGGCAGTCACCATATTGGCGGAGCCGGGGCCGATGGAAGAGGCACAGGCAATGATTTTGCGGCGGTTGTTCTGCTTGGCAAAGCCGATGGCGGCATGGGCCATTCCCTGCTCGTTCCGGCCCTGATAGACCTTCAGCCCGCCGGGATTTTCGTCCAGTGCCTGCCCCAGCCCTAAAACGATGCCGTGGCCAAACACGGTAAAAATGCCTTCCACAAATTTCGTTTCAACGCCGTCAAAGGAAACATACTGCCGGTCAAGAAAGCGGACCAGTGCCTGCCCTGTTGTCATTCGGATTGTGGACATTGGAATCCTCCTTTATTTCATGCTGCCGAAGAAAGTGCGCCCAGGTTCGGGCTATTCTCCGGTACTTACCATATCGCCATACTGTGATTTACTGGAAGCGATAAATTCCCGTATCCGGTTCAGTGAAGGCATATCCGGACTGCATCCGTGGCTCGCCACCAAAAGGGAGGCGGAAGCGCTTCCCAGCTCAAGACAATCGGGAATTTCCCAGCCTTCAAACAGACCGTAAAGGAACGCGGACGCATAACCGTCGCCGCCGCCGAAGGATTTCAGAGCCTGCACGGGGAACGGCTTCACCGAATAGGAGCCGCCGCCCCGGACATAGGCGGTGGAGCCCTGTTTTCCGTGCTTGATTACAACAATCTTTGCCTGTTGGCTCTGCCAGTAAGCGGCGCTCTGGGCATCATCCATTCCCGGAGCAATCAGGCGTTCGGTCAGATCATACTCCTCCCGTGAGCCGAGAATCACGTCGGCATCCCGTGCAACAGCGGCATAATAGACAGAAATTTCATCGGTGCTCTTCCAGCTGTATTCCCGGTAATCAATATCGAAAAAGACAGGGGTTCCGGTACGGCGGGCCAGTGCCACCGCTTTCAGCGCCGCTTCTCTGGAAGGGCTCTCCGCCAGTGCGGTGCCGGAAATCAGCAATGCCTTTCCGCTCCGGATGTAGCCTTCGTCAATGTCCTCCGGAGACAGCTTCAAATCTGCCGCCCCGATCCGGTACATCAGGATGCTGCTTTCGTCCCTGCTTAAAATTTCGGTAAAGGTCAGGCCCAGCTTTTCGCCGTGCTCGCAGCGGCGGATCCGGGATACGTCAATCCCCTCGTTGCGGAAATACTCTGTTACAAAATCGCCGAAGCGGTCATCGGATACCCTCCCGAAGAATCCGCACTTTTTCCCCAGGCGGGAAAGCCCCACGGCAATATTGGCCGGAGAACCGCCCACATATTTTTTGAAAGTGGTGCTCTCCGCAAGGGTCTGATAATAATCGGTGGGGTTAAAGTCAATCGCCACCCGTCCCAGAAGGATCAGGTCATAGGGTCGGGAAGCGTCAAAGGATATTAGTTCTGGTGTACTCATTCTGTTGTCTCACTTTCCCGGGATTTCCCGAAAATATTCAGATGGCGCAGCACATTATCCCGCACACCCGCAGTCATGGCTTCATTCAGCCCAAAGTAGGACGGAGCTTCCGCTGAGGTAAGGTAGTCCTTCGCGGCACAGGTAATCGCCTCGAATCCCGCAGTGGCAATGTTAACCTTGCGGATTCCCATATGGATCGCCCTCCGGAAATCCTCCGGAGGAATTCCGCTTCCGCCATGAAGCACCAGCGGCACCTTTGTCCTTCGGGCAATTTCATCCAGCACGTCAAACCGCAGCTTGGGGGGCTGCCGGTAACGGCCGTGAGCGTTTCCGATTGCCACAGCCAAAGCGTCGATTCCTGTTTCCGCAGCGAAACGCTCCGCCTCATTCGGATCGGTACAGTTGGCGGCCAGCGAGGCGCCGTCCCCTTCGTTTCCGCCCACGATCCCAAGCTCGGCTTCGGCGGCGGCTCCGTACTTGTGGGCCAGAGCGGCAATCTCTTTTGTTCGGGCAAGATTCTCCGGGAAGGGAAGCGAGGAACCGTCAAACATTACAGAGGTAAAGCCTAAGTCCAGCGCCGTTTGAATCGTTTCCAAAGACAATCCGTGATCCAGATGAACCGCAATTTTCAGCGGAGAAGCAGAGGCAGCGGCAAGCATCATGGGGCCGATCAGCTCGAGGGGAGAGTGTTTGAGCCGAACTTCCGCAATCTGCAGAATCACCGGGGTACCGGCAGCTTCCGCTCCGGCGAGCACACCGAGAATCATTTCCATGTTGCCCACACTGAAGGCTCCCACCGCCCGATTTTCCTTTTCCGCCTCTGCCAGCAGCTCATTCATACAGCACAGTGGCAAGAAATCACCAGCTTTCTAAAGTAATTTGGAAAGGCTCCCGCATCACTGCAGCAAACACTGCAGGCGTGGCTGCCCCAAAACATCGGAACCGTCTGATTTGTATTTCATAATATTATCATAAGTTAATAAACATATTATCACATTATTTTAATATATTTAAAAACTCATGACAAAAATACAAATTGAGAAAAATTATGAATAACTATTGACTATATTGTATTCCTATTTGTGGTTAAATTCAAGTGGATTTATTCTTTATTTATAATGTAATTTTGTAAGAAATGCAGTTTGCCGGATTTTCCATGCGGACGCCCGCCCTTTGCCGCAAAAAAAAGCAGGTACATGGAAAATACCATGTACCTGCTTTTTACAGTGAGGAAGGGTTTTATTGCTCCATTCTGATATCGCATTTCTCACGGATGCCAAACTCACGGATATACCTGTTTTCCATGGGAATCCAGCATTCTTCAAAGCGTTTCAGCATCCGTTCCCCGTTTCGCTTTAAGATCCGGCGGGACTGTTCCTCGCCGGATATGCCGGAGAACACCTTCAAATCAAAAATATCTCCGAAACAGGGATGAAGACAATAGGCCCCCTCCACAATGGTCAGAGCCTTCGGCTTCACTGAAACGGTCTGGGTATAATCACATTCACCGCAGTCAAATATCCGATAGCAAAATTCCTTTCCCGCGGCAAGCCCCTGTACCACTTCCTCACGGAACCGTTCATAGTGCACATTGCCGCCGGTTTCTTTCAGCCGCTCTTCCGTTCTAAGCTCAAGGGGCAGAAAAAAGTCATCCATATGAATCACATTGGCGTCAAACAGAGCGGCAAGGAGCTGGGCCGCCGTAGTTTTTCCGGAGGCGGCCATTCCGTCGATCCCGACGACCACCGTTCCCTTCTCGGCCAGCAGCCGCCGGGTTTCGGCAATCAGGGGAAAAAGCCGGACATAGCGGGCGTCAATCACCCGGTAGGCCGGATGATACGCATCCCGGTACGCTGCGCTGTGGCTGACCGCCGGATACCCGGCGGCGGCGTAACCCGTCAGATATTCCCCCAGCCGTCCGCCGGAAAACGGAAGTTTTCCCTTTTCCGCCAGTTCCGTCAGACAGGCAAGCTTCCGCTGAAAGGGCTCCATTT
Source organism: Oscillospiraceae bacterium (assembly GCA_048358235.1). Classification (GTDB taxonomy): domain Bacteria; phylum Bacillota; class Clostridia; order Oscillospirales; family Ruminococcaceae; genus Paludihabitans. The sequence continues at coordinate 776 of DBGCDL010000003.1, read as the reverse complement.
CCCCGCCTGTCCGGGAGGACTCCGCAAATACCCGGTTGATCAATTCCAGCGGCAGTTTTTCCGGATCGACGGCAGCCAGATTCAGACGGCAGCGGCCATTGCCGATTTCTTCCGTCAAATCCGGCTCCCCTTCCCGGGAAAGTGAGCCCCATTCCCGGAAAAGAAAGTCCAGGCTTTTCTTTTCGTCCTGCACCAGATGCCCCCCGCCGAACTCATTCTGATAGATGAGTTTGACGGCGTCGGTGGGTTCCATCAACGGATATCTCTGGGCATGGGCAGACAGCAGCCGCTCCAGTTCCGGACAATTACTCATTGTTGGCAAGACCGGCCTTTCGGAATGGAAAGCTCTCGGCAAGGCCTGCCTTCTGCAGGGTAAAGACCAAAGCCGGAATCAGCACCAGCTGAATCACAATTCCCGGAAGCGCTGTGACGAACGCACTGGTAAGCCAAACCTGCATGGAATACTCCCCCGCCCGGAAAATCAAAGCATTCAGGATACCGAATACAATTCTTCCGCAGATCATGGAGCCAATCAGGGAGGCGTAGATGTTCACCGCAGAATATCTGGTTTTGAAAAGCTTAATCAGCAGCCCGGCCACCAGTCCGTAAACAGCCAGCTCGCAAAGCATACTGGGAAGATACGCGGCAGGGGGCATTGCGGTAATCAGGCTGGACAGCAGGGGAGCCAGCAGCCCGCAGGCCAGGCCGTAATAGGGACCGCAGAGAAGCCCGCAAAGAAGCACCGGAATGTGCATGGGAAGTAAAACGCTGCCCGC
>DBGCDL010000002.1:0-49761 GCA_048358235.1 Oscillospiraceae bacterium | reverse complement strand
ACAGACAACAAGCCCTCTTGGCTGCTTGACAAATTATTAATTTAAATATTTGTCTAACTTTTTGGGTTCACTTCAGAATCCGGTGCCCCTCTTCTCTTTTGGAGATTAATTTTTCTTTTTTGTCATTTTGCCGTGGATTCCCCGGGGCTGCTGAAAGCCGTTGTCCACCTTGTTTTCCGGTTCTGGAATGGGATAGAGCTCCGTGTAGGATTCGGCTTCCGCAGAATTGACCGGCGGCGTTGGAATCAGTCCCGTGCATTCCGTAGCGGAAGAAATGATACTGGTATCCTCCAGAAACAGTTCTTCGTCCGGCGTTTGTTTCTTTGCGTTGGGGAGACCCTGCTTATCTTTTTGGGGCATGTTGAAATTCCTCCTGGCTTCAAATTCAGAAGTGGTCACTTCATGAAGCTAGTATTCCCCAATGCCCCGAATTCATGTCATGCCAAGCAATGAAAAAACAACCGGATAAGATGCAGGCAGAGTCAGTTTCCGCTTTTTTGATGCCCTAAGCCATGGTGACCAGAACCGGTTCCCTTCGGCTTTCCGTACAGAGACACAGGCTGTATTCTTCCCGAAAGAAAATGTGGCGGAGAAACGCTTTGCCGATGGCTTCGGAAAGGCCGTTGGCATCCGCCGCAGAAAACCGGGAGAAGGAATCGCCGATACCTTCTCCGGTGTATTTTACATAACTTTCCTTCGCCGCCCAAACGGCGAAAAAACTTTGGAAATGATCTGCTTCCAGATAGTTTTTTTCCTCTTCGCTGAAAAAGCGGCGGGCAATGGATTCCTTTTTGCATTCCCGATGCTCCTGCAGATCAAGCCCCAAGGGCGAGCCGCCAAAGGCACACATCCAGTAATCCCCACTGTGAGTGATGGAAAAATGGACGGGAAGCCCCGGATAACAGGGCTTCCCCCGGCCGTTTCTGCCGGGGGCGGGAATGGTGCAGGGAAGGCAGATCTCAGCGCTGCGGGCATACGCCTGCATGCAGGCAGAAAGCCGTTCCTCCCGGTTTTGAGGCGCCGAGGCGGGAAAGACGTAGATGGTTACGGGGGAATCGGCAACTGCCGGCGTCATGGATTTCAGCATCGGATGTTTCGTTCTTCCAGGTAGGAAATCACATTTTTTACCTGATGAAGATTCCAGACATCCCGGGTGGGAATTGTGATGTCGAAACGGTCCTCAAAGGCGCAGACAATATTCATAATATCAAAGGAATTCAATTCCAGATCCTTGATAAAATCGGTTTCGTAGGTCAGATTTTTTTTGCCGGTCACATTGTATACAATTTCCTTGATGATTTCGAGCATGATGGGAAATCTCCTTTTGCGTTAAATACTGTGACGTTTGATTTTTTTGGAAGAGGTGCGGTCAAAATCCGTTTCCCGGATGTTCACCATCTGAATTTGCTTATAGGTGGGAAGCTTGGAGTTGATTTGGTCGATGGAACGCTGGAGCCGCTCCAGAATGTCGTAGGAGCTCATGTGTTCGGTCTGTGCCGCATCGGGATAAATCATTGCCGCAATTTTTACGTCATCCGCGGAGACACCGCTCTGGGCCCCGTAGACCATGACGTCTTTCACCAGCGGCATCTTGCGGATTTCATTTTCCATTTCTTCCGCGGAGACCTTTTTGCCGTTTTTCATGACAATCAGATTTTTCTTTCTTCCGGTAATCACCAGATGGCCCTTTTTATTGATGTATCCCAAATCTCCTGTTTTAAACCATCCGTCTTCGTACGATTCCCGGGTCAGCTCGGGCGCCTTGTAGTAGCCGTTCATCAAAGCTTCCCCCCTGACCAGAATTTCGTCGTCCTTTATTTTTACTTCATAGCTGGGAAGAACAGGCCCTACGGAAGAATGGTCGAAGGTTTCGTTGCAGTTGCAGGAGATGCTGGGAGAACACTCCGTAATACCGTAGCCCTGAAGGACAATGATTCCGAAGTGCTCAAAATGCTGTGGAATACTTTTTTCCAGGTAAGCGCCGCCGGACAGAATCACGTTCAGGTTTTCCAGCCCGGTTCCGTGAAAAGCTGCGGTCACATCCCCTTTGGTCAGGGTAAAGGGACGGTGCAGGAGAGCCTCCAGCTTCATTTTGTGAATCACTGCGTCCTTTTTCCCGGCCTTAATGATTAAAGACCAGGCCAGTTTATGGAGCGCTTCGATAATGAGAGGCACCGCTACAATGGTGTGGGGAACAAAATAGTTGATTTCCTGAAGCAGGCGCTTCAGATCACAGGTTACGCAGACCCGCAGTCCGCGGATCAAAGGGCACATGACCGAAGCCGTAATGCCGTAGGTGTGATAAAGAGGCAGGGCGCCGAAGACACGCTCGCCTGAGGTGAGCAGGGTCAGGGAATCGCCGACGTTTCTCAGCAGTCCGTGATGGGAGAGCATGACCGGTTTGGCGGTGCTGGTGGTTCCCGAAGTAAAAACAATGGAGGCTGTCGTCTTCTTTTCCAGCGGTACTTCGTTCAGAAGTTTTCCCGCTTCTTCATTGTTCCGTGCGGCCTCGCAGAAGGCTTCGAAGCTCTCAAATGCACTGTCGGCGGGACGAATCACAATCAGCCGCAGGGGAGAGGATGCCTTTTGCGCAATCCCGGAACAAATTTCGGCCATGCTCGCCGAGGAGACAATGGCTTCGGCATCGGCCTGAAAAATCATATCCTGCATGGTCTCATCGGAATGCTCGATATCAATGCACACCGACACACTGCCGCTGACGGCAATACCGAAATAGGCTGCGATCCATTCATAGCTGTTCTCTCCTACCAGAGCAATGTGTTTTCCTGCCAGACCGGCAGCGCAGAGTGCCCGACCGAACAGGAAGGAATCCTCTGCCAGCTGACGGTAGCTGTGAGTTTGCTCCTTGCCACCCCGGCCGTATGTGGTAATGGCAGGCTTTTCGCCGTACCGGTCGGAAATGTCATTTAAAAATTCTCGGAAGTGGTCGTAATATCGGGTATACTTTTGAACGGTGTTTTTCATAGTCTACCTTCTTTGTTGTTTGTATTGATTACAGTGTCCGGGTAAACGGATTCCAGCTCCCGCTGAATCTCGTCGTAATTTTCCAGAATGTTCAGGAATGTCTTGGCGATTTCCGGATCGAACTGAGACCCTTCTCCTTTTAAAAGCTCCTTCTTGGCCGTCTCCAGGGAAAGGCTGTCCCGGTAGCTCCGCTTTGAGGTCATAGCGTCAAAAGAGTCGGCCACACAGATGATCCGTGCTTCTTCCGGAATATCGGTTCCCCGGAGTCCGTCAGGATAGCCGCCGCCGTCATAGCGTTCATGATGACTTCCCACAATGTTGGCAATATGACTGAATGCTGATATGGAAGAAAGAATTTTTCGTCCCTGGGCGCTGTGGGTTTTGATGATCTCGTACTCATCATTGGTAAGCTTGCCGCTTTTCCGAAGGATCGCATCACTGATTCCGATTTTTCCGATATCGTGGAAGAGTCCCGCGACCTGAATCCGTTCGACATAGTCGTTATCCTTGTTCAGGGCTTTGGCAATCAGCACGGAGTAGAAGGAGACCCGTTCGGAATGGCCCCGGGTGTAATAATCCTTCGCATCAACCATGAGACGCATGGCGTCAATCATTCCCACGTAATTGTTGCGCATCGTGGAATAAGCCTCGCCCAGCTCATGATTCTGATGCTGCAGCAGGGAACGCAGAGCCAGATTGCAGATGGCGGCACCCACCTGTTTGGCATAAAGCGCAAACAGTGCTTCGGCACTGTCGGGAATGTGCTCCTCCATGTCGAGAAACAGTACGCCGAAGCGGTCCGACGGAAGCAGAGAGGCGACCTCATCGCCTGCGCCGCCGTTTTTGATGTAGCTGTTGCAGATGGCGGCGATAAAGCAATTGTTTTTCTGGACAATGTCCTGGCCGTCCTCAAAGCTGTTGCGATAGCAATAGCCGCCCATTTCCTCTTCGCCCTCATACCGCCCCACGCCGCGGAAAACGGATTCTTCTGTCCATTCCTTTCCCAGAACCTTGTGAGGGCTGGAAGGAGCAAGATAAATGAAGGCATCCTGACATTGCAAAGCGGAACAGGCCTGCTTCAGGATAATATTCAAAAGCTCATTCAGGTCCTCCGCCTGATAGAGAATGGGGATCTGATCCAAAAGCTGGCGAAGACCGTCCCTGTAGTTACGGATGGTACGCATCTGCCGGATGGATTTCACACAGGACTCAATGAGAAGCTCCAGTTGGTCGAACCGGTCGCTTTTCTCGTAGTAACCCTGAATGTCCAGTTCCCGGACCGTCTTGATGAGAGGAGCCATGCTTTTGTGGCCGGTTAAAAGAATGATAAAGAGATCGGTATTGAATTTCCGAATCTCCGCCACCACCTGATCGCCACAGATGGGCCGCATCAGAAAGTCCAGCAGCAAAATGTCGTAAGAGCCGGTGCGGATCCGCTCAATCGCCTTGACAGGGTCGTTTTCGGTATCTACCTGGAAGCCGGCACTCTGAAAATACGATTGAAGGGTCAGCGTCATGATTTCATCGTCGTCTACGGCAAGAATGGACAGGTCGTTCTTCTTGCCGACGACTTTATTCTTTCTCATCTTCTATCACCTGCTTCCGTTTGATAAATGAGACGTTTTCCAATGGGATGGAGATACCGAAAACAGAGCCGCCTTCCGGGTTGTCCTCCACCCACATGCTGCCGTCGAACTTGGCGCGGATGACGGTGTTGGAGATGAAGATGCCGAGACCGGTTCCCATATTTCCCTTGCTGGTGACCATCTGTTTAAACAGGTTCTTTTTAATTTCCGGGCTGATTCCTACCCCGAAATCCTTGACGGTAAGATTTAAAAAGTGGTCGTTGGCATAAACACCGATGATAATACGAGGGTCGCCGTCCAGCCTTTGGGCGTCAATCGCGTTGGAGACCAGGTTGTTGACCACCTGAACCAAATTGTTGATATCTCCCCGCAGCATAATCTCATCGGCGATGTCGGATTCAATTTCCAGAGAGCATTTGCTGGACAGCAGCTCATGTCTGAGAAGAAGCGTTACCCGTTTGAGCATTTCGTCCAGAGAAAAGTCGGCCACGTCGGAAACGTTCATGTTGCTGGCCTGTCCCTTTACGGCGCTGATGATATCCGACATATACGAGCAGGCTTCCCGCATCTTCTGAAGCCAGCCGCTCATTTCACCGTAAATTTCCCGGTAATCGTCGGGGGTGACTTCGGGGTCTCCCACACTTGCTTCACATTCGTTTACAAGGCTTTCCACCGCGGAAGCCGCCCCCGAAATGCTCATGATCGGCGTTTTCAGGTTGTGGGCCAGCCCGCCCACCATCTGGCCGAGAAAAGCGAGACGTTCCCGCTCCATCATCTTCACCTGACTGTCCTGAAGCTGAAGCATGTTCTCCTTGATTTTGGTGACATCCTTGAAGATGACCAGATAACCGCTGATCTTTTCTTTGACAATCAGCGCGGTGACCTCCACCATGTAGAAATACTTGCTCACCTCGCCGTTTTGCTCAATGGAAAGGGCCTGCTCGTAAGAAATTTTCGCGGCGGTGTCGGAGCAGGAATGGATGGCGGTGAGCAGGTTATAGATGGCGGTTTTGTTTTCCACATCCTCGTCCTTGAGGCAGTCCGACAGATTGGCGTTCTCCTGAATGCCGTACCACTTGCCGAATACGTCGTAGAAGGGGTGGTTGTAGTTGACCACAATTCCGGTGGCGCTGGTAATCAGATAGCAGTCCGACATCCAGTCAACCAGCCGCTGAATACCGATGGGCTTGATGTCGAAAAAGTGGAGCCGGTAAATGATGAAGCCATGGAAAAACAGCGTCAGGGCAAAGGCGAGCGGGGTGGTGATGATGGTGGCCTTTATCACCCGCATAATGACGAGCACACTGACCAGACTGGGGGCAAGGCTGCCGATGGAAAAAAGGATGGCCTGCTGAATATGAAGCTTGGTCTTTGTGGTAAACGCAAATCTGACCATGACGAAAATGGAAAGGGCCGTGCAGAGAAAGCAGTATGCCGCGTGAACGTTGAAGTAGGGGCCGAATTCCACAGTGGAATTGTCCAGGGAAAATACCTTGTAATAGAGGTGATGAAGAGGGTTGGTCCAGATCATGATGTTGGTGATAATTGGAATCACAAACAGAAGGTAATATCGTTTCGGAAGAGAGGAATCATAGCCTTTGGTATAGGCGATAGCCAGAAGCAGGGAAAATACCGGTATGGTTGTGACGCCCAGATTGGTGACCCCATCCCACACGTACAGGAGCGTACCGTTCTCAGGGTCGGTAAATTTCAGCCCGATCAGCGCCAGAAGCCAGACAATCAGACAGATGGCGGCGGAAAAATATATTTTGTAGATCATAAGAATCTGACGGTTTCGCAAAAGCCCGATCAAAAAACTTGAGATCAGGAGAATAATTACAATTAATACTGTCAGAATTCCGTTTGAGATGTACATGGTGCATACGTCCTTTTTCTGTCGATGGTTCGGTCTCTGCCACAAATGGGCTTGCGGTCAGAAAGAATTTAAAATGATGGAAAGCAATGGCTCTTTCCATTGGAACGAGCGGCGCAGAAGTTCTTCCTCAGTACGGGAACAGTCCGGGATAACACTTCCCGATGGTGCCTGACGGCAGCGGTTGAACTGCTCCAGCAGGAGCGCCAGCTGGCTGCCCATACCGGCGCGAAGTTTGTCCGTCAGCTGCCGGACAAAGGTCACGTCATCCGTTTCCGGGAGCGGTCCCCGGCATACCGCAGACGCTACGTCCCGCATGAGGGCGGTGCGGGGATGAAACACATGCCAGATCGCCCCCGGGGCGTCCAGCAGGGCCACAATGGCATCGGCGCATTCGTTTACAGGGGTCAGCTCCACCGGGCGTTCCGCCAGAGAGGCGGGCAGGCTGTCGAGACATTTGATTCCCTGCACGAGGCCGTAGAAGGCGTTGGAGGAAGGATTTTTTTGGAATACTCCGTCGGTGCTTCTCCCTACCAGCCGTCCTACCCGGAAAATGGAGACGGGAAGCCCCTTGCGGCATTCCTCCAGAAGGAGCTGCTCCGCCAGAAATTTGCTCCGGATGTAGGGATTTTCCATCCAGTTCTGACCGATGTCGCAGTCCAGCTCGGTAAAGCTCCGCACAGCGTCGGGAGCGGCGAGCAGGTACTCACCGCAGACGCTGGCGGTGGAAATATGGGCAAGCTTTGCCCCGATTGTGCCGGCGAGAGAAGCCGCATTTGCGGCGCCCTGCCGGTTGGTCAGCTCGGAACTTCCGTCGCTGACGTAATGCCGTACATCTGCCGCCGAGTGAAGCAGAAGCCCCACCTGTCCGGCCAGGGCGGCGACGGTTTCAGGGGAGAGCCCGAAATTTTCCGCGGTAACGTCGCCATCCAGCGTTTCCAGCATGGAACGGTGCGAGGAGAACCAGCCGCTTCCAAAGTACCATTCCAGCGCCGACTGAAGCCGCGCGGGATCGCCGCCCCGAATCAGGCAGATGACTTTGGAGTACCCGGCTTCCAGCAGGCTTTTGAGCAGGTGGGCGCCCAGAAAGCCGGTGGCGCCCGTCAGAAGCACCTGTCCCTTACCGCTGACAAGCGGTCTCACCGTTTCCGCCCCATTTACCGGCAGGGGCACCGGAGATGGGAGAGCCGCTTCCGGCGCGCCGGAGGGAGCCGCCGCAATATGCTGTTCCGGGGCGATCAGTGCAAGCTGCTCCCGGATGGTGGGATGATCGTAAAATTGGGAGAGGGTAATCTGCCATCCCTGGTTGAAGTACTGGCTCAAAAGATTCAGTGCCGCCAGTGAGCCTCCGCCCTGTTCAAAGAAGGAGACATCAGGGTCGACCTGATCTTTGGAAAGGGTTTCCTTCCAAAGACGGGTCAGAATTTTCTCCTCCGTTTCCGGCACCGCTTCCACAGAAGTGCTGCCGCAATTGCCGGGAGCAGCAATGCTCCCGCTTTCCACAGAGGAGTGCGGGACAGACGGAACCGCTATCGGGGAAATGCATTCCGCTTGTATGGCCGGGGAGACGGCAGGCACACAGGCTGCCGCCGCGGAAGCGGGCGGGGAGACGCGGCAGGGAGCTGCCGTGAAAATTTCCTCCGGGGAGAGCCCGGCCAGAAATTTCTGGTCGGCTTTTCCGCTGGGAGTGCGGGGGATTTCCCGCAGGGGAAAGATGCGGGCGGGAACCATATGGGGGGGAAGCTCAGCCGAAAGAAACCGCCGGATTTTTTCCGGGTCGGGCAGCTGGCCGTCCGGCCCGCCCGCCACGAAGGAGCGCAGCTCCACATAGGCGGATTCGTCCTTTACGGCAAGGGTGACTGCTTCCGACGCCAGACCGGAGGCCAGAATTTTCCCGGTGACTTCCTCCGGCTCCACACGCTGTCCGTTGACCTTTACCTGACTGTCCCGCCGGCCGAGAAAGTCAATATTGCCGTCGGCCAGCAGCCGGGCCACATCCCCGGTGCGATACATTTTTTCGCCGGGGAAAAAGACGTCCGGGACAAACATTTCATCCGTCAGATCCTGCCTCGACACGTATCCGGGGGAGAGACACTCGCCCGCCAGATAAAGCTCTCCCCGGGCAGTGGGGAGTACCGGGCGCCGCTCTTCGTCCAGAAGATAGAGCCTGCAATTGCACAGGGCCTTGCCGATATGGACCCGTTTGGCATGGGAGAGATCGGCAAGGGTCACATAAACGGCGGCCTCGGTGGGACCGTACATATTGGCGATGCCCTTGCAGCCGCTCTTCTGGAGTTTTTCCAGCAGTTGATCGCTCAAAGCCTCGCCCACCAGAATGGTCAGCGCAATGTTTTCCGCCGCCCGGAAAAACGCATCGTTTCCGAGACACATCTGAAGCCGGGAGGGTGTGAACTGCATCATTTTCACGTTGTTTTTCTCAATCAGCCCGGCCATTCTCCATGGCAGCAGCATTTCCTCGTCGTCTGCAATGATGACGCACTTTCCCAAGGCCAGAGGAATCAGGCCTTCTGAAATAAAAATATCAAAGATCATGTTGGTGGAGCAAAGCACATTTCCCTCAATGGGAGCCACCAGCGTTTCCATTGCTCCCAGCAGGTTGGAAATGGATTTGTGCTTTAGCATCACTCCCTTGGGCTGTCCTGTGGAGCCCGAGGTGAAAAGAATGTAAATCAGGTCTTCGCCGCTCCTGGAACCCGCTGGCACGAAAGAAAGCAAGCGTTTTTCCATGGGAACAAAACGGCAGGGGAGTTCCTGCAGGGACGCTTCCCGCTCCATTCCCGGGTCACAGAGCACCAGTTCCGTTTCGCTGATTTCCAGCATGGCTTTCATCCGGTTGGGGGGATAGGAGGGCAGCATGGGCACATAGGCGCAGCCCGCCTTGCAGATGGCGATCATGGCGGCCAGCATGTCAGGGCTCCGGCGGCAGAGAAGGCCGATCCGGTCGCCGGGCTTGGCACCGGATTCCGTAATCATGGCCGCCAGCGAGTCGGAGCGTTCTTTCAGTTCCCGGAAGGTCATCGTTTCCCCATGAAAACGAATGGCGGGCAGCTCGGGAGAAATCTCCGCCACAGCGTCGATCTGACTGTCAATCGGAAGATCCAGATAGGGGGTGCGAAGACGGTTGGGCCGTTCAATCAGCCGGATGCGGTCCGCAGGGGCAAGTCCGCTGACCGATTTCAGCTGTGCTCCCATATCCGCGGTCAGTTCCCGGAGAATGGCGTTCAGGCAGCGGCTGTACAGAGCGATGGTTTCCGCGCTGAACAGGGAGGAAGCATATTCCAGACAAAAACAGAAGCAGCCTTTTTCCCGGCAGATCTCCAGACTAAGGTCCGTTTTGGCTGTTCCGCTGTGAAAGGCCACCGCATCCAGAGGTTTTCCATCAAAGGTGAAGCGGTTCTTTTCCACAGGACGCATGGAGAGAATGGCGTTATAAAGCGGATTGTGCTCCAGTGTACGGGGCAGGCCGGTCATGGAAATAATTTCTTCCAGCGGAAAATCCCCGTGATCCAGCAGCCCGATCACACTTTGCTTCACCTGCTCCAGATATTCGCAGACCGAGAGCTCTTTTTCGGGCTTCATGCGCAGGGGAAGAGTACGGATAAACAGCCCGGATACCTCCTGCAGCTCGGGAAGGCGGCCGGAAACAGGAGTACCCACCGAAAAATCGCTGCTGCCGGACAGCTTGGAAAGAAGCAGTCCGAAGGCGGCGGAAAAGAGCATATAGGGAGTGATACCCCTGTTTTCGCAGAATTCGCTGTAACTGCGGCTTTCTGTTTCCTCCAGACTCCACTGATACAGCCGGCCCGAATAGTCAAAACGCTTCGGACGGGGAAAATCCGTGGGAATGTCCGGCAGCTGGGGCGGAGGCACCATCTCCCCGCGCCAGTAATCCCGCTGTTCTTCCAGTGCGGCATTTCCCTTGTCCGCAAGCCAGCAGGCGTAATCGGTATAGGTAATTGCGGGGAAAACGCAGGGCTTTCCCTGATAAAGGGCATCCAGCCGGCCCAGAATGCCGGAAACAGTAATGGCGTCGCCCACAATGTGGGGAAGATCCACCAGCAGAATCCATGCGTCTTCCGATTCCCGCCACAGTGCGCCCCGAAGGAGGGGAGCCTTCGACAGGTCGAAAGGACGGACAAAGACTTCCTTCACCTGCTCAAAGGTATCCCGCTCAATCCGATCCAGAGAAAAGTCCGCTGACGGGAGAATCTTCTGCCGGACAGTGCCTCCCGCAGGCAAAAAGACGGTGCGGAACACTTCTTCCCCCTGTACGAGCCTTTGAAAAGCCGTCTGAAGGCGGCCGAAATCAGGCTCTCCGGTCAGGCGGAAAGCGGCGGGCATATTATAGGAAATCCCTTTCGGGTCAATTTGAGATTGAAAATAAATTCCCTCCTGTGCAGGGGTAAGAGGGTAGCTCTCCAGCAGGGGAGCCTTTGGAATTGAAACAGCGGCGGGCAGCCGTTCCCCGGTGTGATGACCAAGCCGCTTTTCCAGCTGAACTGCAGTCCGGCAGGCGTACAGATCGGAAACCCGGAGACGCACGCCGAATTCTGTTTCCAGCTCGCCAAGGGTTTCCAACGCGTTCAGGGAGTCGCCGCCGGAAAGAAAATAATCGCTGGCAGGCGACAGGTTGGACTTTTTCAGCACACGGCCGAAAATATCCAGAATTCGCTTCTGAACGGGGGTGGACGTGTGGGAGGATGCAGCTGCAAACCGCGGTGCGGGAAGCTTCGCGGTATCAATTTTTCCGTTGGGGGTAAGGGGGATTTTCTCCATCCGCACAAAGGCGGAGGGAACCATGTAGGCGGGAAGATAGGTGGCCGCAAAGGCAAGCAGCTCCGATTCCTCCAGAGAAGCGTCGGAGATGTAATAGGCTGTTAGAAGTTCCTGCCCCTCGTGGTGAACCACATGAACGGCCGCATCCCGGATCAGCGGGTGCATGGTGAGACGGGAGGCAATCTCCTGCAGTTCGATCCGCAGACCCCGCAGCTTGATCTGGCCGTCTTCGCGGCCTTTGAGAATGATTTCTCCTTCCGGAGTCCATGCGGCGATGTCACCGGTACGATAGAGCCGTTCGCCGGGCTCAAAGGGATTGTCCATAAAAGCGGAAGCAGTCAGCTCGGGGGCGTTGCGGTAGCCCCGGGCAACGCACTTTCCGCCGATATACAGTTCTCCGAACACACCGATGGGAAGAGGCTGGCGATGCTTGTCCAGCACGTAGAGACGGCAGTTTACCATCGGCGAACCTGCCGTAATGACAGGCGCGTCATCCAAAAGGCTGCTGCTGACGCCGATGGTGGCTTCGGAGGGACCGTACTGATTATAGATATGCGCACCGCAGCACTGCTTTAAAAGGGCCAGCAGACTGCTGGGAAACGCCTCGCCTCCGCAGAGCACCACCTCAAGAGAGCGGCAGGCCCCGGCAAAAGCGGGTATCCGAAGAAAAGCAGCCAGACGGGAGGGAGTGGTGGCTAAAAAGCCCACGGCATACCGCCGGATCAGCTCTCCCAGCCGGACGGGATCTTCCTGCTCCCCCTCTGCCGGAAGGACAATCGTCCTGCCGTTCAGCAGAGAAACAGCGCTTTCGAGAAGAAACGCGTCAAAGCTGATGCTGCAGAGGGAAAGCACAGCCCCGTGGGCATAGATGGGCTTCATTGCCTCGGCAAAATTCAGGAGGCTGCGGTGTTCCACTTCGACGCCTTTGGGCTTTCCGGTGCTGCCGGAGGTGTAGACAATATAGGCCAGATCGGAGGGGGAAGCGGGACAGAAAAAAGAGTCTTCCCCGGAATCGGGCAGAACGTCAAGGCAAATTGTGGGAATGGCGCCGCCCGCCAGCCCGAATCGTTCCAGCAGTCCGGCAGAACTTAGAATGACTTTTGCCCCGCTGTTTTCCAGAATGTCGAGAATCCGCTGGGGAGGGAGCTCCGGAGCCAGAAGCACCCAGGCGTTGCCCGACTGAGCAACGCCTGCCATGGCGGCAAAGAGAGGATATCCTTTCGGAAGAAGAATGGCCACCGCCTCACCGCTCCTGGAAAGCCGCTGCGCAATTTTTCCGGCAATGCCGTTGGCATGGTCCTTCAGCGCCGTATAGGTATAACGGATGCCGCTGTCAATCACCGCCACACGGTGGGGGTGTTCCTGACATACCTGCAGGAATTTCTGGTGGAACGTACCGTCATAGGAAATGGCTTCCGTGCGGTTAAAGGTGAAAAGGACCTTTTCCGTCTCACCCGGCGGAAGGACAGGAAGCTGCCAGATGGGCCTTTCCGGATGGAGCAGCGCCTCCCGGAGAATGTTGGTGAGGTAGTAGTGGAAATCCTCGATTTCCTTCTCCGAAAAAATTTGGGTCAGATAATCGTAGTTGACAGAATAGCGCCGTTCGTTTTCCATGTTGTTCAGGTGGATGCAGATATGCTCCGCCTGATATCCGGCATAATGCCACTGCCCGGAAAACTGAATGGAGGTGTCCCGCTGACTGATGATTCTGCTGTTGTGGAAGGACAGAACCAGATCGAACAGGCGGTCAGGGCCGCCGTTATCCTTCGCAGCCGAGGCAATCAGGGGATAGGGATACCGCTGGTGACGGAGAAGCTCCAGCCACCAGTCGGCAATTTTTTCATTAAAGGTTTCAAAGCTCCAGTTCTCATCAATTTCGACGAGAAAGGGGAGGGTGCTCACAAACATGCCGGTAGTCAGCCGTTCCGAGGCTGTCATCCGGTTGTGGATGGGGGCGCCGATGCAGATCCGGTCCGCCCCCTTCATGCGCTTCAGATAGATGGCAATAGCCATATAGAACACGGCAAAAGGCGCCACGGAATGCTTGGTGCAGAAGTTGTACATGGCGTGATTCAGAACTTCGGAAAAGCAGAAGGATTTTCGCTGGCCGACCTGGCTGATCTGGGCGCTGCTGCAGTCTTTAATGGAGATCGGCTGGGGAGGATCCGCCATGTTTTCCATCCAGAAAGCACGGTCTTTTTCAAAGGCATGGGAGGTCAGATAAGCCTGCTCGCTTTCCACGTGCTGCTGATAGCTGGGGGAGGGCTCCAGAACAGGCACCGTCCCGCCGGTGAGGGCAAGATAGGTCTGGGCAATGCGGTTGATGAGGGACACCTGGCTCCAGCCGTCTGAAATCAGATGGTGGGTTTTGACCAGAATGCCGCCTTCGTGCTCTCCCACCCGAATGACGGCGAAAAAGAAAAGAGGGGAGTTCAGGAGAGGCATAACCTTTCGGGTTACGCTGGTTTCCCAGTGACGGATTCCGTCCTCATCTGTGGAGGAAAAGTCAAATACCGGAAACTGGCAGGGCTCATATTCCATCTGATGCTGCACAGGGCAGCCGTTTTCGTCCAGAAAAATCTGCGCCCGGAGAGAACTGTCCGCCTCCAGAATCAGGTTGAGGCACTGCTGCACGAGAGCAATGTCAAAGTTTCCGCGAATGCGGATGGTTTCGCAGATATTATTGATGGAGGTGCCCGGAAAGGACTGCTCCAGATTCCAGATGTTCCTCTGGCTGTTGGAAAGCGGATATGGCAATGAGACGTTGGCAATCGTTCTATTCACGTTGGAAAGACCGTCCTTTTCAATCGTTTTCTGACCCGCAGAGGGGAGGGCTTGTCCGGCTTTCAAAGCCCCGGGAGCAAAGCGGCGCAGCTAAAATGCGAAAGACATGAGGCGGTATCCCGCCAATTCCTTTTGACGCTCAGATCGGGCATCAATGGATTACGGTTATACGTATGCGGCATCTTCCGGTGAAACCGGGAAGGGCAAAATAGATCTAAATAAGCTCATTATATGCTATTTTTGCCGTATTGGCAATCCTTCCCGTGTAAATTATTGACAAAGTGTGCAGGATAAATGAAATTTTTGTAGAATCATTTATTCATCGGAGGTTTGGCTTTTACAGGCTTCGATGTTTGCCTGCTGAACGGCGATTGTGGCCAGTGTATCACCAAGCTGGGTGAACAGAATGGCGAGCAGATCCAGTTCCTGCACGGATTTTCCCTCTGCGACCGCAATGGCGGCAGCGTTGATCAGGACGGCAAGCTCACAGGGTGAAAGCATAGTCAAGCCCTCGCTTTTTCGTTTTGTGACGGAGATGCAGCATTCCTGCCGCCCAGTATTATATATGTCCCCGGCAAGGGAAAAATTCAGAAAGAAGCAGATGCTTTTCCCCCGGCGGATCACGGAATTTCCTTGACACTGGGGGCAAATACTCGTAAAATGGTATCAATGGCAGCGACCTGACCGATGTGTGCCGGAACAGCCCGGATCCATCGGAAAATTTACTTGGGAAATGAGGCGGGAAGGAAGATGACGTTTCCAAAAAAACCGGTGATTTCCAAAGAGCCGGTTGAGGTTGACGGGATTTTGATGCGGGAGGTTCTCCGAAAGTCACCTGTTCCTTTTTATGCGGCGGGACTGTTGTGGGTCATTTATGCTTTGGCGTTTCCGCTTTACCGCCTGTGGGATTTCCTGATTGCAGCGGCTCTTTCCGTGGGGGCGTTTTTCCTGGCGGAATTGCTTTTTCCGGGAAAGAAGGAATTGGTTCCCGAAGAGGAGCAACCGGTCTTTACCGGAAATCAGGCAGCTGACCAGCTTGTGGCGGAAGGCCGCGAAAGCATCCGGCAGCTGAAACAGATTAACGCGGAGATTCCCGACCCGGAAATTTCCCGCAAGATCGACCGTATGGCGGAAGTGGCCGGGAAAATTTTTGATTTTGTAGCGGAGCAGCCTTCCAAGGCCGGGCAAATCCGCAAATTTATGAATTACTATCTGCCGACCACCCTGAACCTGCTTCGTTCCTATGCCAAGCTTGACCGGCAGGAAGTGGAAGGAGAAAATATCACGGGGACGATGAGCGAAATTTCTCATATCCTGGATACCGTTGTTCCGGCCTTTGAAAAGCAGCTGGATGCGTTGTTCCAGGATGAGGCGCTGGATGCTTCGGTCGAGATCGAGGTTCTCAAATCCATGCTGGTGCAGGAAGGTCTGGCTGAGGATGGGCTTCACAAAGACAGCTGATTTTGAAAAAGGTACGGGAAATTTTCTTTAAAATAGGATTTGAAATCGAAAACGCTCACAGGCTTGAAAGGAGAAAATCATCATGGCGGAACAGGAAAACGGAAAAATTGAATTAAGTCTCAACGACGATACGGCGCCCAAGCTGGTTTTGGATACTCTGGAAGACAATAAGGCGGTGACCGTTCAGAAAGAAGTGGAGCCCGTCAAGCTGGACGAATCCATCCTGACTCCGGAGGAGCAGAAACAGGTGGCTGATTTTTCAGAGAAGATCGACATTACCAACTCCAATATGGTGCTCCAGTACGGCTCCGGCGCTCAAAAGAAAATTGCGGGCTTTTCCGAGACTGCTCTTCAGCAGGTACGCACCAAGGATATGGGCGAAATCGGGGAAACCCTGTCCGGGCTGGTGACAGAGCTCAAGGGCTTCGATGTGGATGCTGAGGAAAAAGGCGGATTCTTCGGCTTTTTCAAGAAAGCTTCCAACCGGATTGAGGCTCTGAAAGCCCGTTATGACACCGCTGCGGTGAATGTGGACAAAATCTGCAACATTCTGGAAGGCCATCAGGTTCAGCTGATGAAAGATGTTGCCATGCTGGATAAAATGTATGAGATGAACCTGACTTACTTTAAAGAGCTGTCCATGTACATCATCGCGGGAAAAAAGAGGCTGGAGGCTTTCCGCGCCAAGGAACTGGAAGAAGCCCGAGCGAAGGCCGCCCGCACCGGACTGCCGGAGGATGCCCAGTATGCCAACGATCTGGATAACCTCTGCACCAGCTTTGAAAAGAAGCTGCACGATCTGGAGCTGACCCGGATGGTTTCCATCCAGATGGGCCCGCAGATCCGTCTGGTACAGAATAACGATTCCATGATGGCGGAAAAGATCCAGTCCACCATGGTCAATACCATTCCCCTGTGGAAGAGTCAGATGGTGCTGGCGCTGGGCATTGAGCATTCCCAGCAGGCGATGGAGGCTCAGCGCGCCGCCACCGATATGACCAACGATCTGCTCCGCAAGAACGCGGAAAAGCTCAAGACCGCTACCATCGAGACCGCCAAGGAATCCGAGCGGGGCATTGTGGACATGGAAACTCTCCGGATTACCAATCAGTCTCTGATCACCACCTTGGACGAGGTGATGCGGATTCAGGCCGAGGGCAAGGAAAAGCGCCATGCCGCCGAGGAAGAACTGGGCAAGCTGGAGGGCGAACTGAAGCAGAAGCTTCTGGAAGTTCATCATTAAAGATGTGGATGCCGCCATTGGAGTTTCCGATGGCGGCATATGCAAATCTGTCGATTTCGGCCTGCCGCGTGCCGGAAAGAGCGGCGCCCGGAGCGTTTGGCGTTCCGGGGAAAGAGGTCTGTCATGTGGAAAAGCAGAAAATTTGCGGTCGGTGTGATGATTGTTGTGATTGCCGGCTCCATTTTATTTGGAAGTCACCGCTCCCTAAGCGGATTGAGGCGGGACGTGGAGGATATTTTCCAAAACGGCGTGAATCATGACGGATTCAGTATTGCCGCCGATTTGGAGAAGAGGGACGGCATTGCCCGGAATATGACGACCATTGCCCTGCACTATTATGAAGCGGACGACAGTACGCTCAAAGCGGTGGAGGACGCCCGCCGGGAATTGCAAAATGCTGTAACCCCCGAGGAAAAATGCCGGGCGGACCGGGCACTGGCGGACAGTGTTTCCGCATTATACGACCTGCTTTCCCGTACGGATTTGACGGAAAAGGATGAAAAATATCCCGCCCGGCTCTACGATGACTTTAAAAGCCGGGGGATGACCATCCAAACCAACGGCTACCATCAGGCTGCGGCGGAATACAACCGGGTTCTGGACAGCTTTCCGGCAAATGTCCTCGGGAAGCTTACCGGAGTCAAGCCCGCCTCGCTGTATCAATAGGAAACAAACCTGTATGTTCCCGGAAAGGATTGGTTGGACAGATGAAAAAAGTGATTCCCCGCTTCGGCATATGGAGCAGGATAGTACCGGTTATGGCGGTACTTCTCCTGCTGGCTGTGGGGGAGGATAATTACTGGGCTGTTCAGGGCTCCGGACTGGAGGATAGCCTGTCCAGCGGAACACTGGGAGATTTGCTGAGGGAATATTTGGAGCCCGATTTTGCCGCCGGAAATTATGACAGCGGGGTGAAAAAAACCTTTGCCGCCCTTTATGACGAGGTGAGTGCGCTTTATCCCTCCGGCGGCACGGGAATTGTACAGCCTGTCCCGGAAGAAACCTACCCGCAGGAGAATTACCCGGTAAGTACGGGGTTCCATGTTCCCGATTTCGGCATTGCAATTACCGCCTTTATCATTATAGTGATTGTGGCAAGCTTTATCAGCGGCGGACGGCGCAGAGGATACCGGCCCTACCGGCAGTATCCGCCCCCGCCGCCGAACCCCTTCGGGCATTATTCCCGCGGCGGATATTATCCTCCAAGACGCCCGGCTCCGCCGCCTCCGCCGCCTTTTCGCAGGGATCCTCCTTCCGGCGGCTTTGGAGGGTTTGGCAGCTTCAGCTCTGGCGGCTCCACCCGGGGCGGCGGAGTGGGCCGCTCCTCGTCCTTTGGGCGTTCTTCCGGCTTTGGCGGCTCATCCCACAGCAGTTTTGGCGGTTCGTCTCACAGCGGGGGCGGTGGTTCCACCCGTGGAGGCGGGGCCGGAAGAAGATAGTTACAGGAAGTTTTCCGGTTCTTAAAAATGCGTCAACCTATTTTTAAAATAGGTTGACGCATTTGCTTTTTTGTAGTATACTGACTGCTGGGCGCTTCCGGCAAAGCCGGCAGAAGGCGGCTTTGCCGGGAAGTCCGTTTCATCGGGGATGTCCCGAGGAATTCGGTACCCAAATTCAGTAGTTTAACAGAGAGGAAATCGCTTATGACAAACAATTCTTCCAATCCCGCATCCCAGACCGGAGGAAAAATTCCGGTGCAGGTTCTGACCAAGATGGCGCTTTGCCTTGCCTTGATGTGCGTGTCCGCCTACATTGTGATTCCGATTCCGTTTACTCCCGCCATGATTACGGCGCAGACAATTATTGTGAACCTGATCGCCCTTCTTCTGAATCCGGCACAGTCCGCGATTGTCATGGGCGTTTACATACTGATGGGAATCTGCGGCCTGCCGATTTTTTCCGGAGGCACCTCCGGAATCGGAAGAATTCTGGGCCCTACCGGCGGATTTATTATCGGGTTTCTCATTGCCGCGGTGCTCATCAGCCTGCTGAAAGGGAAAACAAACAATGTGGGACGGTATATCCTGGTTACCATCTGCGTGGGAATGCCGGTCATTTATTTCTTCGGAACGATTTCTATGTGTATCTTTAACTCCATGGATGTCCGCGCGGCATTGCTGGCGGCAGTGGTTCCCTTCCTCGTGGGTGATGTGGCCAAATGTGTTGCCGCGGCACTGCTGGCGACAGGACTGAACCGAATCCTTGTAAAAGCAAGACTGGCGGTCTGAATGAAGCGGGTATTTCTGCTGGACGGGCTCCGAACCCACATCGGTTTACGGGGCGGACAGTGGCGGTCTACGCCGCCGGAACAATTGGCGGCGCCGCTGCTGTCTGAACTGACTCGCCGTTATCCCGAAAAAGCGGATCAGGTGATCTGTGGAAACGCGGCGGGAACAGGAGGAAATCCGGCCCGGATGGCGGCCTTGCTGGCGGGGCTTCCGGAGGATATTCCTGCGGTCACGGTAGATTTACAGTGTGCCTCGGGGCTGTCCGCCGTGGAGCTGGCAAGTCTGAAGATTCGCTGCGGGGAAGCGGAGCTGATTGCAGCGGGAGGATTTGAAAGCAGTTCGCTTCAGCCCGTCCGGAGCTATCAGAAGAATGACCCCCGATACAGTGGGGAGCCTTACATCTGCGCCCGGTTCTCACCGGGTGAAGGCGACGACCGGGTCATGCTGCGGGGAGCGGAACGTCTGGCAAAGCGGGAAGGCGTGCAGAAAGAAGAGCTGGACTTCTGGGCGCTGGAAAGCCATCGCCGGGCCAGAGAAGCACGGAACGCAGGGATGCTTTCCGATGTGATTCTGCCCATCGGGGAAAGCCGGGACGAGGGCATCCGGGACAGGATGTCCCAGAAGCTGCTGGATCGTTTGCCCCCGCTTTTTCCGGAGGGGATCACCAATGCGGCGAACGCCTGCCCCATCAATGACGGAGCGGCAATGCTGCTGCTCTGCTCGGAAGAATATCTGCGGCGAAACCGGCTTGTACCAAAGGCGGAATTTCTGGGATTCTGCACAGTGGCGGGAGACCCTGCTGTCAGCCCCAGTGCCGCCGGAATGGCGGCAGAGTGCCTGATGAGGCGAAAGGGACTTGCCGCAGGGGAAATCGGCGCTTTTGAGTATAACGAGGCTTTCGGTGTCATTGACGTGCTGTTTCAAAGGCTTCATCCGTCTCTGACCGAACGGTACAACCGGCTGGGCGGGGCGCTGGCCTACGGCCACCCCTACGGGGCTTCAGGCGCAGTACTGCTTCTTCACCTGCTCAAGTCGCTGGAGCTTTCCGGAGAAAAGCTCGGAATTTGCTCCATTGCCGCCGCAGGAGGACAGGGCATGTCCGCGCTGATTGCCCGAAAAGAGGGATCGGATTAATGAATTATGCCGAACTTTTGGCAGAGCGTGCGGAACAATATGGGGACAAGCCCTTTCTCATGGGGGAAAAGACGGTCAGCTACCGTCAAATGCTGCAAAACGTCCGCCGGATGGAATGCAGTCTGGAAGCCCGGGCAAAAGGGAAAACCACTGCCATCCGTTCGGAACGTCCGGAATTTCAGCTGACCGCTTTTTTCGCCGTGTCGGCCGTGGGGGGGATTCCGGTGCTGATTCCCGCCGGCCAGCCAGAGCGTTCCCTGATTTCTCTGCTGGAAACGCCGGAGATCTCCGGACTGCTGGAGGATGACGCAGAAGGGCGTTCTCCCGGCTGTGATACAATCGGAAGTTTCCTCTTCAGAGATACAGGCTTTTCCTCACCGTCTCATGAGGACGTGTGTATGGGTGTGCTCACTTCCGGTTCCACAGGAATGCCGAAGCTGTATTTTCGCAGCTATGACAGCTGGGCAGGATTCTTTCCGGTTCAGAACGGGATTTTTCAGGTCGATTCCGGGACCGTCCTTTTCCTGAACGGTTCCATGAGCTTCACCGGAAACCTGAACACCGCCCTGTCGGTTCTCTGGGCGGGGGGAACGCTGGTGGAATCAGCTGCGCTGTCGCCGGGAAAGTGGGCGGATCTGCTGGAATCCAGGCCGGTTACCCATATCTATCTGGTTCCGGCCAAGCTTCATTTGTTGGAACGTGCGCTGAAAGCCCCTCATGGGAAAGTCAAAGTGATCTTTACCGGCTCCCAGCAGCTGACAAAGGAAAATCTTTCGAGGTTAAGACAAAAATTTCCCTCTGCCCGGATTCTTCTTTATTACGGTGCGTCTGAGCTAAGCTATGTGACGTGGCTGACGGATGCGGAGCTGGAAAAACGCCCCGACAGCGTGGGAAGGCCGTTTCCCGGAGTGAAGGTCACTGTCCGGGACGGCTTGGTCTATGCCGATAGTCCCTGGCATGTGGCGGGAGTGACACCGCCCCTCACCGTTTCGGACCGGGGGGTTCTGGACGGGGACGGCTATCTGTTTTTAGAGGGCAGAAGCGACGGGATTGTCAATGTGGGCGGAGTTAAGGTAAGCCTTGGAAAAGTGGAGAGCGCCCTGCGGAAAATCGACGGAGTGTCCGCCTGCGCAGCAGTGGCTTATCCGGAGAAAAAGCGGGGAAGCCGCATTGCCGTCTTTCTGGTTTCCCAGGGACTGATGACGGGGAACGACGTGCGGAACCGGCTGAAAACAGAGCTTCTGCCCAGGGAGCTTCCGGCAAAAATTCATTTTCTTTCAGAACTGCCGCTGAACGGATCGGGAAAGCCTGACACGGCTGCGCTGGAGAAAATGGCGGCCGGTTTTGATTCCAAGACAGAAAAAGACTGATAAAAAGGCCGGGAAACGGAGCTCCGTTTCCCGGCCTTTTCGCAGGTATTTCAGTTGTTATTCATGCTTGGCAAAGGCAGAAAATGCCTTGTAGGTGGCCCATACGTCCAGCTTGGAGACCACCTCATAGGGTGCGTGCATGGAGAGAACCGGAACGCCCACGTCGATGACGTCAACGTCCAGATTGGCAATCAGCTTGGCAACGGTTCCTCCGCCGCCCTGATCCACCTTGCCGAGCTCCGCGGTCTGCCAGATGACGCTGTTTCTGTCCAGCATGTGGAGCACTTCGCTCATGAACTCGGCGGAGGCGTCGGAAGTGCCGCCCTTGCCCCGGGAACCGGTGAACTTGGTGATGACCACGCCGTAGTTCAGGTAGCAGGTGTTCAGCTTCTCGGTCACATCCGGGAATGTGGGGTCGTGCGCCGCATTGACATCGGCGGACAGGCACTTGGAGCGGGAGAGAACCCGGCGGCCTTCTATGCCGAAGGGCTTTGCCAGATCAGCGATAAAATATTCCAGATAGGAGGATTCCAGTCCGGTATTGCCGGAACTTCCGGTTTCCTCTTTGTCGGCAAGCACACAAACGAGGGTGCGGGCAGGGTGATCCGCCTCCAGTGCGGCGGTAAAAGAGGTGTAGGCGCATACCCGATCATCATGTCCGTAGGAACCAATCATGCTCCGGTCAAAGCCGATGTCTTTGGCTTTGAAAGCGGGAACCAGCTCCAGCTCGGCGGAAAGCAGATCGGCTTCCACAATGCCGTATTTCTCATAGAGCAAATTCAGAATATTCAGTTTGACCCGCTCGCTTTCCTCATCGTCCCGGAAGGGGAGGGAGCCTACCAGAATGTTCAGCTCTTCGCCGCGGATGCCGTCGCTTAAGCTGCGCTTCATCTGATCGGCGGCAAGGTGGGGCAGAAGGTCGGTGATGCAGAACACCGGATCGCCTTCCTCCTCGCCGATGCATACGGTGAGCTTGCTTCCGTCTGCACGAATAATGACGCCGTGCAGGGAAAGGGGCATTACGGTCCACTGGTACTTTTTAATTCCGCCGTAATAATGGGTCTTGAAGAGCGCCAGCTCGTCTGCTTCGTACAGCGGGCGGCCTTTCAGGTCAATTCGGGGAGAATCGATGTGGGAAGCCATGATGTTGACGCCGTTTTCCATGCTCTCCGTGCCGATGACGGCAAAGATGGCGGATTTGTCCCGGTTGTTCAGATAGACCCGGTCCCCGGGTGCGTATTTCTTCCCGTATTCAAAGGGAACGAAGCCCTTCTCTTCCGCCATGGCGATGGCGGTTGCGGTAACCTCACGCTCGGTCTTTCCGGCATCCAGGAATTTTTTGTAGGCTTCCGCATAGGCTTCCACCTCTTTCGTCTGCTCTTCGGATAAGCGGAGAGCGCCGTTTTTGCGGGTAAGGTACAGTTTTTCCTTCAGAAGCTTTGCCTGACTTTTCTCTGACATTTCGTTTTTCCTCCCGGTTTTATTTTCAGTTTTGAGCAGAATCCGATTCTGCCCCATATAATTTGCAGTACATGGTATAGGCTTTCATGACCTTGCTCACATAATGTCCGGTATCCTTGCTGGGAATGGAGTCCAGACTTACCCCGTCCGAGGAATAACGCGAATCCTTCAGCCATTTTCCGACGGCGGTACGTCCGGCGTGATAGGCGGCGGCTGCCGTGTCGTAGCCGCCGAATTCCCGGTAAAGGTAGGCGAGAAGATACGCGCCGTACTGGATGTTTTTTTCCGGTGAATACATCTGGTCATAATCGGAGATTTTTCCGTCGGGAAGTTTTCCCTCTACCCATAGAAAAGTGTCCTCCATAATCTGCATCAGTCCCCGGGCCCCCACATTGGAGGTGGCGTCCGGACGGAAATCGCTTTCCGTTTTGATGATCGCCCAGATGAAATTGGGGTCAATGCCGTATTCATCAGCATATTTTACCACGGCTTCCTCATAGCCCCGCGGATAATTCTGTCGGTAAAAATGATCCAGTGCGTAGCGGATTCCAAAGAATCCTCCGATAACCAGCAGCGCCAACAGCAGAATTGCCGCCAGCCGTTTTGCGTTGATGACCATATAAGCGACAGTTCCTTTCCGGAAAATGGTTCAGGCATCGGCTGCGGATGATGCCGGGCCGCCTGAATGCTTTTGCGAAATAAAGTGAATCAGAAATGCCCTGGCGGAAGCGAGCTGCGTTTCGAGCTCTTCCGGAGAGCCGTTGTTTTCAATGACAAAATCCGAATGGGAACGGAAAAAAGCCTCGTCCAGCTGACTGTTCATCCGGTTCCGCGCGGCTTCTTCCGTCAGCCCGTCCCTCGCCATGATCCGGCGCTTGCGGACTTCATCCTTCCCGGTCACCGACAGAATCAGCCCGCACATCTGATCTGCCCCGCTTTCAAAAAGAGTGGGAGCGTCCAGAAAAATCACTTCTGCACCGGAGACTTCCAGTTCCCGGATTTTCTCACGGATGTCTGACGTAATGAACGGAAAGATGATTTCATTCAGGCGCAGAAGCTTCTGTTTATCCTGAAATACCATGCTGCCCAGCGCCTTGCGGTTCAGTTCCCCGTCCGGGGCCAGAATGGAATCGGAAAACTCCCTGACCAAATGGGGAAGGCACTCCCCCGAAGCACGGGTCACTTCCCGGGCCACCTGATCGCAGTCGATGACAGCAAAGCCCTCTCTGCGAAAATAGGCGCTGGCAGTGGATTTTCCGGCACCGGTTTGTCCCGTGAGGCCCACAATCAGCGGGGTCACAGGGTGATCACCTCAAAGCCGGCGGCCCGGATCAGCCGGTTGTAAATGGCGAGTCCGATGTCATCCTTGTCGGGCATCCGGGCATAAATGGTGGCGACACCCATGTCGTCTACCGCGCGGAGGCTGGAGAAAAGCAGTTTTGCCTGAATAATGGGGTCATCCTGACTTCCATAGGTGACGCAGGGAACGGACAGCTCTTTTTCCTCCCCGTCAAATACCATCGCTCCGATGCTTTCATCGGAATGACGCTCGATAAATTTCCGGAAAGCCGGAAAATCGCTGTCAATGAGAATGACGTTGGCCTTGGGGGAATAATGCTTGTGCATCATTCCGGGGGAAAGAGCCTGCTCGCCTTCCTTCACCTCATTGAGCACACCCCGGTCAATTGTGACATGGGGGACGGCAGTTTCCAGCATTTTTACTGTGACGGCGCCGGGACGAAGCAGCGTAATATTGCTTTCGCTGTTAAGAAGAATGACCGTGGATTCCAGTCCCACTTCGCAGTTTCCTCCGTCAAGAATGGCGGGGATTTTGCCGTTGAGGTCAGTGAAAACATGGTTGGCTGTGGTGGGGCTGGGATGGCCGGAAAGATTGGCGGAAGGAGCCGCCAAGGGCATACCGGCAGCCGCGATGAGTGCTCTGGCCACCTTGTGAGAGGGAAACCGCACCGCTACGGTGGACAGTCCGGCAGTGACTTCGGAAGGCACTTTATCGGTCTTTTGAAAAATCATGGTAAGCGGGCCGGGCCAGAATTTTTCCGCCAGCCGCTTGGCGTAGTCCGGAATGACTGCGGCCACGTCCTCAAGCATCTCCATGGAGTTGATGTGGACGATGAGGGGATTGTCCTGGGGGCGCCCCTTCGCCTCGAATATTTTCTCCACGGCAATGGGATCGTAGGCATTGGCAGCCAGCCCATATACGGTTTCGGTGGGCATGCCCACCACCTGCCCGTCATTCAGCAGCTTCGCTGCATAGGCGATATTATCGTCAGTGGGAATCAGTACTTTTGTGTCCATAATCAGCAACATTCCTTGTCAGACCCGAATGGGCCAAAATCAGTTATCGGTGGCGGCCAGCTTCAGTGCCTGGTCTGCCGTAATAAGCGCATCGATCAGTTCGTCCAGATTGCCGTTCAGATTCTGCTCCAGCTGGTAGGAGGTGTAGTTAATGCGGTGATCCGTCAGCCGTCCCTGGGGGTAGTTGTAGGTGCGAATCCGCTCGCTGCGGTCGCCGGTGCCCACCTGTGAACGGCGTTCGGAGGAAATCTTGTCGTCCTGCTCCCGCTGTTTGGCCTCCAGCAGCTGCGCGCGCAGCATCTTCATGCAGTTCTCCCGGTTTTGCAGCTGGCTCCGCTCCGTCTGGCAGGAGACCACGATGCCGGTAGGCTTGTGAGTCATGCGGACGGCAGAGGAAACCTTGTTCACGTTCTGACCGCCTGCGCCGCCGGAACGGAATGCCTCAAACTCCAGATCGGCGGGATTCAGCTCAAACTCCACTTCTTCCGCTTCCGGCAATACCGCTACAGTGACGGTAGAGGTGTGTACCCGGCCTTGGGATTCCGTTTCCGGAACGCGCTGCACCCGGTGGACACCGCTTTCAAATTTAAAACGGGAATAAGCCCCGTCTCCCGAAACCGAGAACGTGACCTCTTTAATGCCGCCCAGCTCGGTTTCGTTCATGTTGATGACATCTACCTTCCAACGCTTGGCCTCGGCGTACATGCTGTACATCCGAAACAGAGAGTTGGCAAAGAGGGCGGCTTCATCGCCGCCGGCGCCGCCCCGGATTTCCACAATGACGTTTTTGTCATCGTTGGGATCTTTGGGAATGAGAAGGATCCGCAGTTCGTTGGTGTATCCGTCCATTTTTTCCCGGGCTTCGTCGTATTGCTCCTGTGCCATCTCCTTCAGCTCGGCATCCAGTCCTCCGGCATCCAGCATTTCCCGGGCTTCCTCGAATTCTTCCTTTGCCTTTTTATATTCCCGGAACTTCTCAACAATGACAGTGAGATTTTTGTGTTCCTTCATCAGCTTTTTGTATTCTTCGGGATCGCTGACAACGGCGGGGTCCATCAGGCGTTCATTAATTTCTTCAAATCGCTTTTCAATCAGTGCAAGTTTTTCAAACATAATATCGTCCTATCTTTCTGTTGTTTTTATGGGGCATACCGGGCCGATGCGCAATGCCGGCCCAGCTAGAGCTCGTGACCGTCCCGAAGGATCTTTTTGATGTTCTTTTCCATTTTGCTCCGGGGCGCCATGAATTCCCGCCCGCATTTCAAACAGCGAAGCTTGAAATCCGCACCGATCCGCAGGACAAGAAAACGGCTTTCCCCGCAGGGGTGCGCTTTCTTCATTTGGAGGATGTCATTCAGCTGTACGTCCATAACGGTCAAGCTCCTTTCTCCGAAAAGCAGGAATGATAAGAATTCTGATCCAACCGCCGTCCGTCCGAATTTCCGCAACCGGCTTCGGCGGCGTTTGTAAAAGCAAATCAGAGGGTTCCGAATTTTATGGGTGCATGGTTTAGTATATCACTTTTTTGATGGGAAAGGCAAATTTTTGTGACTGGCCTTATTCTCTCCGCAAAGTCGATTCGGCGGCCAATCAGACTGCCCGCCTTCTTCGGGCGAGAACACGTTTCAAATTCATCATGAGTTCTTTTCCGTTTACCACCAGAATGAGCAGAGTAATGGCAATTTCCCACACCAGCCAGAATTTCACTTCATAGATCAAAAGAACGCTCTGGGCAGTAAGAAATACAGTGTTGAACAGCACTTTTCCAGTATTCATTCCGATTTTGATATAGCGCCGGGTGTTGACTGTCCGCAGAACAAATACCAGCCCATAGCTTAAGAAGGTGCCCAGCGCCGCGCCGTTGATTCCCATATAGGGAATCAGAAGCACATTCAGAACAACATTGGCAAGGGCTCCGGCCGCCATGGTAACCATGGACTGCACGCTCTTTTTCTCCACAGTGTAAACACTTCCGAGAAAGGTAACAAGGCAGGAAAAAGAGGTTCCCAGAACCAGATAAGGCACGTATTTCCATGCGGTATCATAGGCGGGGTCCTTGGCAATGATGGTCAGCAGATACATCAGGAAGCGGGAGCAGAGAATAATGCCGGACGCTGCAATAAAAACGATGGAGCTGTAGGCTTTAAACACCTTGGTAAAAAACTTTTCCCGTTCTTTTTCTTCGGTGACGGCAGACATCTGCCATGCGTCAAGGAAGAAGGTGGCAACCAGAGTGATAATCGTTGGAATTTTATAGGCCAGATTCATCAGTCCGCTGGAGCTGGTGTTGATCATGTAGCCTACAATGAAGGTGTCAGATGAGTTGGTGATCCACCAGAACATCATGTTGGGAATGAGGGGAATGGAGTATTTCAGCATGTCCGCTGCGATGCGGCGGCTGATCCCCTGAAATTTGATATACCTGTGCAGACCGGCAATGAAAAACAGCATCAGGGCAGAAAGAGCATCGGCACAAATGGTGGCCAGCACATAGCCCACAACCCCCAGGTGAAAAACCGTCAGGAAAAGAATATTGAAGAGGATTGTGGTGGCGGTACTTACAATACCGTCCAGCGCATACAGCCGTACATATCCTCTGACACGGACAAACTGGGAAAAGAGGGAGCGCATGGCAGAGGTAAGCACAAAGGCATAAACCAGATAGGAATAGCCTTCAATCAGCGAAATTTTGGATACCAGAGGGTAGAAGGGGAGGAGGACGAGATATCCTCCGATAATGACAACCAATCCGGTGGAGAGCACGTCATCCTTGCGCACGGATTTGTCCAGGCCGAACCGGATAATCGAATTGACAATTCCGAGAGTGATGATGGGAATCAGCAGGTTTGCGGTCTTGTTGATCAGGTCGCCTACGCCGAACTGTTCAGAGGTAAGAACAGAGGTGTAAAAAGGGGTCAGAAGGAACACCAGAATTTTGGAGCTGAAAGTGCCGATGGCAAAAATCAGGGTGTTCGATAATAGTTTCTTATATTTGTCCACAGTATTCTCCTGCTCTGGGGAAAAGCGGGGCGCCTTTCCTGAAATTTTGCCGTGTAATCGGGCTTGACGGCTTTGGACATCTTCCCGGAAAGCCACAGCCTGTCCATAAAAGGTCAATTATCATTGTAGCACGAAAGATTTTATTTCGCAACGAGAGAGACCTTTCTGCCGGAAGGTCTCTCTCATTTTAAAGCTGTTTTCTGAATCGATTCGCAGCGGAGCGCTTCGATGGGGTCAAGGCGCGCAGCCTTCCCGGCAGGATAGTATCCGAAGAAGACGCCGATTGCCATGGCAATCTATTCGTAGGGGAGCGCTTCGATGGGGTCAAGGCGCGCAGCCTTTCCGGCGGGATAGTATCCGAAGAAGACGCCGATTGCCATGGCAATCTATTCGTAGCGGAGCGCTTCGATGGGGTCAAGGCGCGCAGCCTTCCCGGCAGGATAGTATCCGAAGAAGACGCCGATTGCCATTGAGAAACCTACCGCAATCAGGATTGTGGAAATGGAAGGCGCTGCGGGGAATCCCAGCAGTCCCGCGCCCACTTCTCCCATTAGAATCCCCAGAAGAATGCCGATGATTCCGCCGATCAGGCAGATAATGACGGCCTCTACAATAAATTGCACCCGAATGGCTCCGTTGGTGGCTCCCAACGCCTTGCGGGTTCCGATTTCCCGGGTCCGCTCCGTGACGGAAACCAGCATGATGTTCATGACGCCGATTCCGCCCACCAGCAGGGAGATTGCGGCGATCACGCTGATGGCCAGCTTTACGGTTTCCATCATGTCGGTCATCTGGGAGATCATACTGTCCATATTGAAGGAGGTAACCTCGTAATTGGGATCATTCCGGTAGAAACGGTTGAAAAACGAGGTGGACTGCTGGGCGAATACCGCGGCATCCACACCGTCCTCGGCACGAATCTGCAGATAGGGATAGCCGATGTTCTGACCGGTAATCTTCTGCGCCGAGGTAATGGGAATATAGACCTGCGTCATGACGCCGCCCGCCATGGTCTGCATCATTCCGGTCACTTCGTATTTGTAAACCCCGCAGACGGTAAAAGTCCGCATCTGCCCCTGCAGGTAAATTTTGACCTCCTGCCCCAAGGGACTCTCTCCCCGGGGAAACAGCTTTTCCGCCGACTTATCCGAAATGACAGCCACGTTTTTTTGCCCTTTGACTTCCCGGTCGGTGATAAAGTGCCCTTCAATGATGTCCAGCGGGGTGGTTTTGATAGCCTGGGCGTTGGTGCCCTGTACAGTGGCGTTGGCCTCCCGGCCTCCGCGGGTCAGCTGTCCGCCCCCCACAGAGGAAGTTACGGCGACGCCACGGATCTGACTGCCGAACACATCCTCGTACCGGGCAATCATTTCGTCTGTAATGTAGGCAGTGTCCGGAACAGCCTGACTCATGGGATTCATGGATTGGCTTTCCCTCTCGGAAACCACCAGCTGCACCGTATTGGCCCCCAAATCGTTCATCATGGAAGTGACGGAATTGGTGAGCGAGTCGCCTACAGTGATGATGGCAATCACCGAACCAATGCCGATGATAATGCCCAGCATGGTGAGAAAAGAACGCATTTTACTGGTTTTCAGTCCTGTCAGAGCCAGAGAAATATTTTCTAGCATTGCCACGGCGTATCCCTCCTCTCCTCCCGAATCACGCTGCCGTCGCTGATGGTGACGATCCGCTGAGTTTCGGAGGCCAGCTCTTTGCTGTGGGTAATCAGGACAATGGTTTTCCCCTCTTTTTCATGAAGCTGGTGGAAAATATCCATGACCATACGCCCGGTGGAGGAATCCAGTGCGCCGGTGGGCTCATCCGCCAAAATAATGGCGGGGTTGTTGGCCATGGCGCGGGCAATGGCAATGCGCTGCTTCTGTCCGCCGGACAGCTCGCTGGGCTGATGGCTCATCCGGTCGCTCATTCCCACCTGCGCCAGAAGCTCTTTGGCGCGCCGGGTGCGCTGCCCTCCGGAAACTCCGGCATACATCATGGGAAGCTCCACGTTTTTGAGGGCAGTGGTGCGGGGAATCAGGTTAAAGGTCTGAAACACAAATCCGATTTTCTGGTTGCGGATAGTGGAAAGCTCCCTGTCATGAAGAGTACCCACATCCACACCGTCCAGAATATAGCGCCCTTCGGTGGGACGGTCCAAAACGCCGATGATATTCATCAGCGTGGATTTTCCCGAGCCCGAAGCGCCCACAATGGAAATAAATTCTCCGTCTCTCACCTGCAGGTCGATTCCGTTGAGAATCTGGAGTTCATTGGGCTTTCCAATGTAAAAGCGCTTGATAATATGGCTCATATCAATAATGATTTTTTTGTCCATGGTGCCTCCCTGCCGATCAACAAAATAGGGGAATGCCCGTGCTGCCTGGCTTTAAGCTGTGAAATGCCGGCCCGGGTCAGCTGGCCGGAACGGGAGAACCGTCCATGAGTCCGGCGGGGGTAGTGATAATGACCATGCCTTCGGAAAGCCCTTCCCCTGAAACCTCCAGATAAAAGTCGCTTTCCAGCCCCGTGGTGACGGGAACCTTTTTGGCAACAGACTGGCCTTTCTCATTGGTTGTGACAGTAAAGAGATAGCTGCCGTTTTCATCGGTGACGACGGAGTCAAACGGAACGCCGAAAACATCCTCTTTCTGATCGAGCAGAATGTTGATGCGTGTGTTCATACCAATCCGAAGGCCGTCGTGAGGGCCGGTCACCTGAATCTCCGTTTCAAATTCGGCGGCAGCCCCGGTTTTCGCGGTTCCGTCGGGAGCTTTTACAGCGGTGGGGGCAATTTGGGACACAGTGCCCTCGATTATGGTATCACCGGTGGCGTCGGATTTGATTTCAGCTTTCATGCCGGTTTTTACGGAAGCCAGATCATATTCGGTCACTGTGGCGGAAATTTTCAGCCGCTCCGTATCCTCAATCACAAACAGAAGTCCGGTGCTGCCGGCACCTTCCTTGGCGTAAACCGCCGTCACGGTTCCGGAGACCGGGGCGGAGACAGTGCAGTCGTCCAGCTGCTTTTTCAGCTGCTGAATGGCAATGCGGGAAGCTCGTGTGTCGGCGGACAGCTTGGCGGTATTTACATTGTCCGAATAGCTGTCCAGCGCTTCCAATGTGGAGTTCCAGAGAATTTCGTACTGTGTCATAGCGGAGTCGTAAGCGGTTTGGGCCTTTGCAGCGCCATCCTGCAGCTGGCTGTACTGATGATCCACATCGGGAAAGCTGTCCTGCGCATTTTTGAAACGCTCATCTGCCTGACGGAGCGTTTCCCGGCAGACATTGACAGCGGTCTGGGCTGATTCTGTCTGCGCCTGATTGCCTGAAGCTTTGGCCGCTTTCAGCGTTTCCTGCGCCGCGTCCAGATTTTTCTGTGCTTCCTGGCGGTCCTTCAAAGCCTGTGTATAATGATACAGGTCGCTGGTGCTTCCGGTGCTTTCGGCGCCGTCACCGAAATGATCCAGCGCGTATTGACTGTCCTTCAAAGCATACTGGGCATTGGTTACACTGTTTTTCGCGTTCAAAAGCCCGGAATCCATGTCGCTTTCAAAATCGGAAACAGCGTTTTCGTATTTTTTCTCGCTGATGTAGATCTGCTGGCCAGCCTGTGCGGCAGCAGAGTTAAGGGCAGCCTCCTGCTGGGCAATCTGGAGTTCCAGCGCTTCCGTGTCGAAGAGACAGAGAATATCCCCGGATTTCACCTTGTCGCCCACTTTGACGTTTACGGTCTTCACAATGCCGTTCTGCTTGGCATAGACATTGGCCGCATCCATGCTTTCCACCATTCCGGTAGTACTTACGGTGGTTTTCAGCGACATTTTTTTGAGCGTATCTTTTCCCACAGCGGAAACGCTCAAAGCAGGTTTGGGAATAAAATAGATCGCGGCAGCTGCCGCGATGACCAGAATGCCGGTAATCATCAGAACTTTTCTTTTGGATTTCATGAAGGCGACCTCTTTTCCATGCAATGATGCGGATCTTTCATTTTCCAATCAGTATCCGAATTTTGTTCGGTACGCCGGGATATCCCGGCGTTTTTCCGCGAATGACGCGGCCGGATGGAAGGGGAGAAAATAAGTGACAGATATTAGGATAATGCGAAAAGGAGCCGCTGTCAATCATTATGCGCTCTGTTTATCGAATGGTCACAAAATGTTAAAAGTTTCAAAAAGGACATCCGGCTTCTGAAAGGCCGCTTCCGGAATGACATACAAAAAAACCGCCCCACGATTGCAGGGCGGCGAGGATCGCTATCACACCGGTGATGTGCGGCGGTTTCTACCTTGTGTTGATTTCGCTTTGGTCATCAATGATCTGGTACCCCATTTTGTTCAGCCGGTTCTCAATCAGGTCGTAGGAAGAGCCGGAACTGTTGTAATTGACTGCCACTTCATTGGTTTGACTGTTGACATTTACAGATGAGATTCCGTGCATCCCGTAAAGGGCTGACTGGAGTTCTCCCAATCCATAGATTCCATCGACACGCTGAACAGTAAAAAAGGCGTTTTCACTTGGCATAATAAATCACCTCACATCTATGTTTCCCGGAAAAAGAAAAAGGATACGGTGCTTTTTCGGTTTACGTATAGATTGAAGAGAAACGGTCCAATACTATGGTAATCCGCCAAAAGTCTTTTTCATTTTTGAGGAAGATTTCATTATGATGCAGTACTGCCCCGGCGGCGGGCGGAAAGGACAAATGATATGGCCTGTTTTCACGGTTACGGAAAAAGCTCCTCCTATTTTGAGGGGTGGTATTTTAAGCATCAGGCAGACGGAAAAACTCTTGCCTTTATTCCGGGATTTCACGTGGATGAAGAGGGACGGAAATCCGCTTTTATTCAAATAATTACAGAGGAAAGCTCATGGCTTGTCCATTACCCGATTTCCGAATTCCGGGTTTCCGGGGACCGGCTCCGGATTCAGATCGGAAGAAACCTGTTTACCTCTTCGGGAATCCGGATTGACATTCATACTCCGGAGGTGTGCTGCAGGGGAACGATCCGTTACGGTGCGTTTACCCCGCTTCGATATGACGCGATGGGGCTGTTTCGGTTCCTTCCGGGAATGGAGTGCAGCCACGGGGTAATCAGCCTGATGCACAGGCTGCATGGAAGTCTTACCGTCAACGGACAGCATTGGAATGTGAACGGCGGCAGGGGATATATCGAAAAGGACTGGGGAACTTCCTTCCCCAAAAGATACTTCTGGGCGCAGAGCAACGACTTTAAGGAACGCCGCTGTTCCATCATGGTGTCGGCGGCGGAAATTCCCTTTGCGGGAAAAATGTTTCACGGATGTATCGGTGTGGTGTGGCTCAAGGGGAAAGAATACCGGCTTGCCACGTATAACGGCGGATATCCGGCCGCATGGGGGCCCCGGGGATGCATTCTTGTCCGGGGCCGGTACCGGCTGGACGTTCAGGTGCTGGAGCAGGCGGGACAAAGCCTGATGGCCCCTGTGAGCGGGGCGATGAGCCGTGTCATTCAGGAAAGTGCCGCCTGCCGGGTCAGGTTCCGATTTACGGAGAACGGCATCGTCCTGTTCGATGAGGTCAGCCCATGCGCCAGTGCGGAATATGTGGGAAAATTGGGAAAATCCGGCTGTAAAGCCGCACAAAAGTAAACAATGTGTGACCAAAGTTTAAAAAAGAAAAGCTTTTGAAGATTCCCTTATCTTTCAGTCGTAGCATAAGCAGAGCAAAAAATAGGGGAATTGAGAATGAAAAAGAGAGAAATTGAAAAGAAAAATTTGACGGAAGAGGAACTGGCGCTGTGCCGCCGCCGCCGTATCGTCAGTGTGGTATCGCTGGGGATTGCGCTTTTGGTGGCCGGGGCGGTGGCCTGGTTTGTGGGAAAGCCTCTGATCGGGTTTATTTCACAGCCTGAGCAGTTCCGCCGGTGGGTGGAAAGCCATGGCTTTTGGGGGGATGCCGCCATGATCGGCATCCGCGTGCTCCAGACAATCATTACGATTCTGCCCGGCGAGGTTGTGGAAATTGGAGCCGGTTATGCCTTTGGAGCTGTAAACGGATGGATTTTATGCACTCTCGGTACGGCAATCGGAACCGCTGTGATCTATCTGCTGACCAAGCGCTTCGGGATCCGGATGACGGAAGCGTTTGTTCCCAGAGAAAAAATGGCATCCTGGGGGATTTTGAAGGATTCGGCAAAGCTTTATCTGATGGTATTCCTTATTTTTCTGATTCCGGGAACGCCCAAGGATACCGTAACCTATCTGATCGGGCTGACACCCATCAAGCTTCCCCAGTTCCTGCTGATGATGAGTCTGGCAAGAATTCCTTCCATTCTTTCCTCAACAATCGGGGGCGCGGCGCTGGGAACGCAGAATTACACCCTGGCGGTGTGGACGTTTGTGGCTGCGGCAGTAATGGGAATCGCGGGCGTTATCGGCTATGCGATTTACAGCAAACGAAAAAAGCGGGTCACTGAATAGAACAAAAAAGAGAGGAGACTGTGAGTCCACAGTCTCCTCTCTTTTTTATCAATGCCATTGGTTTATCCGCAGGAGCCGCACCCGCCACAGGAGCCGCACCCGCCGCAGGAACCGCACCCGGTGTCGGAAGAGGAATCCTCCTCGTCCCCCACATGCCCGCAGTAGGTTCCGTAAAATCCGTTCCCGGAGCAGCGGCACATACAGTTAAAAACATAGCGATTTGTTTGCTGATCCATAATTCATGCCCTCGCATGACGCGTCAGTCAACTTTATCCGGACAGTACAGTATATGTCTGACCGGAGGAAAGCGTGCCGCAGACAGACTCACATCCGGTATCTGCGCTGACGCTCCCGCTGCTTTTGGCGGATACGGTTATACCGAACCACAAAAATCAGATAGAGAAGAAAAGCGATGACCAGCCCGGCCAGCATCATTTGCACATACGTCTGACCGAAAAACCGTTTCGTCACATCCAATGCGTAAAGCCACATGCTTCTGTCCACGTCCCGGAGGGCCACCAGATCCACGCTGGAGATCACGTCGTCCGCCAGCTTCAGCTCCACCACACCCAGCAGATCGCCTTTTTTTATGGGAGCCTTGACATGTTCGCGCAGGGTGATTTTCTGCTGGATGGCGGAGGCGTCCGTCTGGGCGGGCAGAAGGGCCGTTACGTCATTTTTGGCCACCACTGTAACGAAATCCTGATCCGCGCTCAGCTCCACCGGAACTTCATCCACCACGTCGTTTTCCTTCAGAATCGTCTGAAATGAAAAATTGCTGAACGCCCATTCGTACAGACTGACCGCATCGGTAAAGGACTTGTTTGTATTGCTGCCGTCGGCGTTTTCGTAGGGGGCGCCCAAAGTGACCAGCAGATAGTTATAGCCGTTTTTGGAAGCGGTGGAAATCAGATTCCGCCCCGCTTCGGGCAGAGTGCCGGTCTTGATTCCTTTCGCGTATTCGTAATAGTAGGGGCTTCCTTTCACGAGAAGCTTGTTGGTGTGATGAATGTACCAGTTGCCGCCCGGATGCTTTTCCGTGACGGGCATGGTATAGGAGGGAGTACTGCAGATTTTTTCAAACACCGGAAGCGTCATGGCATATTGGGCGATCCGATACATATCCTTGGCGGTAGTCACCTGACTGGAATCAAACAGCCCGTGGGGATTGGCAAAATGGGTATTGACCGCGCCGAGCTCTCTTGCCTTCCGGTTCATGCTGTCCACAAAAGCGGGGATGTCCCCCCCGCTCACATAATCGGCGATGATGTTGCCCGCCTCGCAGGCAGAAGGCAGCAGCAATGCATAGAGAAGATCCATCATGGAGACGGTCTCCCCCCTGCGGATGTCGGCGGTGGAAACGCCCACTCCCGCAAATTCATCATAGACATAACCCGGGGCAGTCACCATGGTGCCTTCCAGATCCTTCACCGCTTCGATGGCCAGAATAGCAGTCATAATTTTGGTGAGAGAGGCAGGATACATCTGCTTGTCCGCATTCTTTTCATAGATTACGTCCCCGGTGTCGGTATTGACCAGATAGGCCGCCTGACTTGCCACCTCGAAGGGAACTTTATACGAGACTGCTTCCGCCCGGAAAGCAGGCATCTGACCGAAAAAAAATAAAAGGGAAAAGGTCAGGCAAATCACATTTTTTAGCTTTTTCATATAGACGAAACTCCATTAAAAGTGGTATTATAAGGAACAGAACCTGCACGAAAAAACAAAATTTCCGCTGTTTCGGCAAATCCCGCATAAAACAAAAAAAGAGCAACAGGGAAAGCTTCTTTTAGTATAACAGATTTTCCGCGATTTTCAAATCTCTATTCCGGAAAAAACGCAAATTTTACGAATTCGCGCAGCATATTGGAGGAATCACAATGATCTATCTCACCGGAGACATTCACGGGGACAAATCCCGTTTCCAAAAAACAGGCCGTGTACGGCTGAAAAAGGGGGATACTCTCCTGATCTGCGGCGATTTCGGATTTGTCTGGGACGGGACGAAAGCGGAAGCCAGGGCGCTGAAATGGATCGGCCGCCGGCGGTATCATGTTTTGTTTGTAGACGGCAGCAATGAGAATCACAAGCTGCTGAACAATTATCCCGAGGAAGAGGCGTTCGGCGGAAAAGTGAGGCGGATTTCCGGCAGGCTCTGCCTGATGGAGCGGGGCGAAGTATATGAAATTGAAGGAAAGAAGATTTTTGCCTTTGGCGGCGGCGATTCGCTGGAGCGGTACTCCCGCAGGGAAGAAGAACAGTTTCTGCTTCCTTCGGACGGGGAGATTGCCAACGGGTGGCATAATTTGGAGCGCTGCGGGAATCAGGTAGACCTGGTTGTAACCCACGACGCACCCGCAAAGGTCCGGCGGTTTATTGAAAACGGCGGAATTGACGAGATGACCCATCTTCACGCTTTTCTGGACGAAGTTCGGGAAAAGGTATCGTTTTGCCAGTGGTATTTCGGAAAATACCACTGCAATAAGCGGATTCCTCCCTACTTTAATATACTGTTTACCAATATTGTCAAATTTGAAGGAAAGCCAAAAGCTTAAAAAATTTTCGATTCGCCTGCATTTTAAGGAGAAGCCTGAGGTTCCGGGGCGCTTTCGTTGACATTGGCAAAAATTTTGTCTATAATCGTGGTAAAATAGGTAATTGTGAGGGAGACATCCGGAGTATGAGCAGAAAAGAACGCGGGCCCTATGACCCGCCCAAATCCCCGGCAGGAGCCGCACGGGTCGTTTTCTACATTCTTTCCGCAATCGTGATTTTGCTGCTTGCTTTGACGCTTTATCATGTGCTCGCCGCCGGAAAGGACGGGGAGCCCCCTTCGGTTTTGGGGTACAGCCTTTTTATTGTAACCACAGACTCTATGGAGCCTGAAATGCCGGTGGGCTCCGCTGCGGTGGTCCGCCGGACAGACCCCGCTTCCCTGAAAGCCGGCGATATCATTACATTCCGGGAAGGACTTGATGTGCAGGGAAAGCTGATTGTCAATACCCACCGGATTGCCGAAGTGACAGAAGAGGACGGGCAGCTTGCCTTCCGCACCAAGGGGGATAACAGCCCCGAGCCGGATGAGACGCTCTGTACGGGGGAGCAGGTTTACGGAAGGGCTGTTTTTGCCATTCCGAAGCTGGGGGACTTTTTTAATTTTATTAAAACCCCGTTGGGGCTGCTGTGCTGTATTGCGCTTCCGCTGGTGGTTTTACTGATTATTGAGGTAATTAATCTCATCTGCCTTTCCCGGAAAAATGCCGGGGAGGAGGATGAGTTTCCCGAAGAGGAAGCCGCAGTCACTGCCGGTCCGCTGGCGGTCGCTGCCGCCAAAAAGCGAAGCTTTGCACGGGATGCTTCGGAAGAAGAGGAACTTCCTCCTGCTCGGCAGCCTGTAACGGGAAAAGTGGAAAAAGCGTTTCCCAACGGGCTCCCCCCTGTGGAGCCAAGGGGAAATTCGGCTCCCGTCAAAGAGGAGCCGGTTTTGCCGGAGCCTGTCCTGAATTTCCATCCGGAGGTGGAGAGCGTTCCGTTGGAAAATCCCGTGAACACCATCGGAGGGCTTTCCTATGTGAAACCCGAGGTAGTGAATGACGACGGGGTCAAGCTGTACGCTACCCGGGAATTTGCCCTCTTTCCTCAAAATGCGGTTGCTCCGGAAGCAGCCGTGAATCAGCAGGAGCCGCCCGCACCTGTTCCGGAAAAAAAGAGCTTTGCCGCCAGTCTGTCCGGCCCCGGAAAAGACCGGTTCCAGATTGAAGGAATCGACGTAAAGGTCAAGCCGGATTCGTTAAGCCTTTCGCTGGCGGATGAATCCTGCCAGCGGGATATCTTTATCACTGTTGCCAAAGAATGTACCAGGGTCACGGTGGCAAACGGAAGCTATGAGGTGAATTTTTCCCTTCTCCGCAGCGAACAGGACGATACCCAGAAGGTAGTCATTCAAAAGAAACGCAAACCCGTCGAGGGAGTGAAAGACATTCCGGCGGTGCAGCGGTGAATCCCATCAGCCGTATCCGCTTTTATGCGGATACGGCTGATTTCAGTCGGCGGCTGTGGGATGCGATGCCGCCCGGAAGAAGGAAAGGAGACGTATCATGGACAAAACGCTGAAGCAATGGATTGGGGAAAGCGGAAACATCGTATTTTTCGGGGGAGCGGGAGTGTCCACCGAAAGCGGAATACCGGATTTCCGCAGTGTGGACGGTTTGTACCATCAGGAGTACGACGATCCGCCGGAAACCATTTTGAGCCACGATTTTTATGTTCGGTATCCGGAGAAGTTTTTCCGCTTTTATCGGAAAAAGATGCTTTTCCCCGATGCCGGGCCCAATCCCGCTCATCTCGCGCTGGCAGAGCTTGAGCGACAGGGAAAGCTCAAGGCAGTCATTACCCAGAATATTGACGGACTGCACCAGAAAGCCGGCAGCCGGAGGGTGCTGGAGCTTCACGGTACGGTGCTGAAAAACCGCTGTGAACAGTGCGGACGGCAGTATGGGCTGGAGGCGGTAACGGGAAGCGAGGGAGTGCCTCACTGCGCCTGCGGGGGAAGGATCAAGCCGGAGGTGGTTCTCTATGGGGAGAGTCTGAACGACGATGTGGTGCGGGAGTCCGTAAGGCGGATTCGGGAAGCGGATTTGCTCATCGTCGGCGGAACCTCGCTGGCAGTCTATCCCGCCGCAGGGCTCATCGATTATTACCGCGGAAACCGTCTTGTGCTCATCAACCGTTCCGCCACTCCCGCGGATGACCGGGCAGACCTTCTGATCCGTAATT
Organism: Oscillospiraceae bacterium; assembly: GCA_048358235.1. Taxonomy (GTDB): domain Bacteria; phylum Bacillota; class Clostridia; order Oscillospirales; family Ruminococcaceae; genus Paludihabitans. The sequence goes on along the minus strand of DBGCDL010000002.1, from coordinate 10,285 downwards.
CCATCGGTGAGGAACTGTCGGAGATTCTGAAATAGCGGCTCGTTTGGGGCGAAAAAATGAAAAGCCTTGCGGGGAAGAACCTCGCAAGGCTTTTGGTATGAGTTCAGCTGCCGGTGTTTTCTTCAAAGCTTTCGGCCCGAAGTTTGACCTGCACGGCCAGTTCTTTCAGTTCATCGAAGGTTTTCAGCTGTCCGCAGGCTCCGCGGAAAGCCGCAGCGCCGGGAGAACCCTTGATATACCATGCCGCAATCTTGCGGGCTTCCATCATGCCGACCTTTTCTCCCTTTTCCTCCACCATCAGGGAAACGTGCCGGAGCATGACCTCCAGCTTTTCCTCAAGCGGGGGCTCGGGAAGAATTTCGCCGGTTTCCAGGAAGCGCTCCACCTGACGGAAAATCCAGGGCCGGCCATAGGTGCCCTGACCGATCATAACCAGGTCGCAGCCGGTAGCCCGGTACATTTCCGCGGCTTCCGGGCCGCTGGTAATACCGCCGTTTCCAATGACGGGAATGCCGACGGATTCCTTGACCCGGCGGATGATCTCCAGGTCCACGGGGGGGCGGTACATCTGCTGCTTGGTGCGTCCGTGAACCGTAACGGCAGCGGCACCGGCCTCCTCCATCCTTTTGGCGAATTCCGGAGCATTCACGGACTGGTCGTCCCAGCCCTTCCGGATTTTGACCGTAATGGGAATGTCTGTGGCCTCGGTCATGGCCTGAACGATCCGGAAAGCCCGATCCGGTGCTTTCATCAGGGCGCTGCCGCAGCCGTTCCCCGCCACTTTGGGAACGGGACAGCCCATGTTGATGTCGATTACCTGTGGATGAAACGGGGCGGCAATGGCGGCGGCCCGCGCCATGAATTCCGGTGTGCTTCCGAACAGCTGGAGCGCCATGGGCTCCTCGGCAGCGGTTACCTCCAGCAGCAGCCGGGATTTTTTATCTCCATAGCACAGTGCCTTCGCACTGACCATCTCGCTGACGACATAAGATGCGCCGTACTCCCGGCAGATCAGCCGGTAGGCTCTGTCCGCGACAGACGCCATTGGCGCCAGCGCCGCGGTTTTGCGGATGGGAACAGTTCCGATCCGGATTTCCTGATAGGGTTTGGTTGGGTTTGACAAACGGACAGCTCCTTTGACTTTATGAAAATTGAAAAATTCCTGTTGCGGGGAAGGATATTTCGTGGAGGTTCACAGCCAAAATCCGGGGCGGATTCGGTTGATATCGGGGAAAAACCGTGGTACAATAAAACAAAATGCAAAGCATTTTGTTTCTCGGAAGAATTGGGCTGTCGCGCTTTGCGCTTTCTCCGCCATGAGCGGCGCTGCTCCCTGGAGAAAACGCCGAAGCCGGTAAGAGCTATGCTCAATTTTTTCAAAAAAGTGCGGTTTCCAAAGGCCGAGCCTTTGGACGCTGAAAAAATTGACAGCACAGTCAAACAAAATACGGTGCTTTCTTCTATCCACATATAGACTTAATTGTACATGGATTGTCTCGGATTGTAAAGAGCGTGCCATGGAAAGGATTAACCCAATGATGAAATTGTTGGCAATCGACGGCAACAGTATCCTCAACCGTGCCTTCTTTGGTGTAAGGCCTCTGACGACCAAGGACGGAATCTATACCAACGCCATTTTCGGCTTTCTGAATATTCTTTTAAAGCTGGAGCGGGATCATCAGCCCGACGCGACTGCAATTGCCTTTGACGTATCCCGCAAGACCTTCCGCAATGAGCAGTATGCCGATTACAAGGCGAACCGCAAGGGAATGCCGGAGGAACTGGCGGTGCAGCTGCCCCTGATCAAGGAAATTCTCACGGATCTGGGCTACCGGCTGGCCACCTGCGAGGGATTTGAAGGGGACGATGTGCTTGGTACGCTGGCCCGGAGCTGCTGCCGGGAGGGAAATGCCTGCGTTGTGGCCACAGGCGATCGGGACTGTCTCCAGCTGGTTACGGACTGCGTTACCGTATCTTTGGCCAAAACCAAGGAAAATGTTCTGTATACGCCGGACAAGGTGCGGGAGGATTACGGCTTTGACCCGGTGCATATTGTGGATATGAAGGCTCTGATGGGCGACGCCTCCGACAACATCCCCGGCGTCAGGGGAATCGGCGAAAAGACCGCTTTGAGCCTGATCCAAAAGTATGGAGACATTGAGACAATTTATGAAAAAATTGATATGCTGGAAGCTACCGACCGGGTGAAAAAGCTTCTGGCGGAGGGCCGGGAATCCGCCTTCCTAAGCAAACAGCTGGCCACCATCGTGCAGAATGCCCCGATAGACGCGGACGCTGCCCATTATGTCCGGACGGAAGCCGATCAGGCGGCGCTGGCGGAGATTCTGACCCGTTTGGAGCTGTTCAGCTTTTTCGACAAGCTCAACGTTTCCGCGGCGGCGGCTTCCGTGTCGGAAGAAACGGCCGCCGAAACCGCCGTTCTGGATGTGAAAGAGGGGCTTGCCTTTCTCAAAGAGGCGAAGTCTGCCGGCGATACCGCTGCGCTGCTGGAAGAGGGGAACGGCCTTCTGGTCAACTGCGGGGGGACCGTCTACCGCATTCCTGCGGGCGAAAAGGCCGCCGCTTTGGCATGGATGACGGAAAAGAAGCTGTCCCTGCTCACATTCCGGGCAAAGCCCCTCTATAAGTTTTCCCGGGAAGAGGAAATTCATGATTTTCAGGTGAGCTTTGACGCGGAGCTGGCTGCCTATCTGTTGAGCCCCAGTGCCAAAGGTTACGATCTGGCGGGGCTTGCCCAGAAATACCTGACGGGCAAAAGCTGGGATGTGCCGGAATGGGCGTCTTCCGTTGCTCTGCTTCCGGATTTGTGCGTTCAGCTGAAGCAGGCGCTGAAGAACGATGGGCTTGAGCTCATTATGAATGAGATAGAAATGCCCCTGTGCCAGGTGCTGGCGGACATGGAGACAGAAGGCTTTGCCATTGACCGGAAGGGTGTGGAGCAGTTCGGCGAACGGCTGGAAGCGGACATCCGGCAGACCAGAGAAGAAATTTTCCGGCTGGCAGGGGAAGAATTCAATATCAATTCCACCCGGGAGCTGGGAGCGATTCTTTTTGAAAAGCTGGGGCTTCCTTCCGGGAAAAAGACCAAGACCGGATATTCCACCAATGTGGATGTGCTGGAAAGCCTGACGGACCGGCATCCCATCGTTCCCCGGATCATGGAATACCGTCAGCTGACCAAACTGCAGTCCACCTATGTGGTGGGGCTTCTGAAGGTGATTGCCCCCGACGGCCGGGTGCACTCCACCTTCAATCAGACGGAAACCCGTACGGGACGCATCAGCTCCACTGAGCCAAACGTTCAGAATATTCCTGTCCGCACTCAGCTGGGCAGTGAAATGCGCCGCTTTTTCGTGGCGCGGGAAGGATATACGCTGGTTGACGCGGATTACTCCCAGATTGAGCTGCGCCTGCTCGCCCATATCGCCCATGACCGGAATATGATCGAAGCGTTCCGGCAGGGGGCTGACATTCATGCCATAACCGCGTCGCAGGTGTTCGGCTATCCTCTGGAAAGCCTGCCGTCTGAGCTGCGGAGCCGGGCGAAAGCCATCAACTTCGGCATTGTCTACGGAATTGGGGCCTACTCGCTCTCCCGCCAGATCAATGTTTCCATGGCGGAGGCGAAGGAATACATTGCGGCCTACCTGAGAACCTACAGCGGTGTTGCCGCCTATCAGAAGGATGTGGTGGAGCGGGCCCGCAAGGACAGCTTTGTTTCTACCATCTATGGCCGGAGGCGGGACCTGGCGGAAATCAATTCCACCAACAAAACAGTCCGCGCCTTTGCCGAGCGGGTGGCTATGAACATGCCGGTGCAGGGCACCGCCGCGGACGTCATCAAGCTGGCGATGATCCGGGTGCATGAGCGCATCCGAAAAGAGGGACTGGATGCCCGGCTGATCCTGCAGGTGCACGATGAGCTGATTGTGGAAGCCCCTGTGCTTCAGGAGAATGCGGTGAAACGGCTTTTGAAAGAAGAGATGGAGCACGCCGCACAGCTGAATGGAATTCAGCTGGAGGTCCCTCTTACCGCCGAGGTAAGCACCGGGAAAACCTGGTATGACGCCAAGGAGTAAATCCGGATTTGGCCTGTGAAACAAAAGGAGGAATCGTCATGAATCGTATCGTGGTGGTCTGTACGGGAAATACCTGCCGAAGCCCAATGGCAGAGGGGATTATTCGCCAGATTGTCAGGGAGCATGCCATTCAGGACGTGGCCGTCCAGAGCATGGGGCTGTCCGCATATGAAGGGGATGCCCCCAGCGATTACGCTGTGGAGGCGCTGGCAGAGATCGGCATCGACATCAGCGCCCACCGTTCGCATCCCGCATTGGCGGAGGAACTGCTGGCGGCGGACTGCATCTATGTTATGACGGAACAGCATAAAAACGTCATTGTGGAGGCACTGCCCGAAACCGCCAAAAAAATTATTGTGATGAACATCTCCGACCCGTTCGGACAGGAGCTTTCCCGCTACCGTCAGTGCCGGGACGAGATGCTGCGGTTTTTTACCCGGGAACTGACGGGGGAATAATCCCAAAAGAGAGGATACATTCATGGAAATTTTGCCCATGGGCAGCGAACATGTGAGCGGAGTGGCGGCGGTAAGCCGGGAGTGCTTTTCCATGCCGTGGTCCGAAAAGGCCATCCGGGAAGAACTGACCCGCCCCCTTGCCGTCACCTTTGTGGCGGTGGAGAAAGAGTCCGGCTTGCCGGGCGGCGTTGTGGGGTTCATCAACGCCTGCTTCGTCATGGATGAAGGGTACGTCAATAATATTGCAGTAACAGAAAGGTTCCGGCGTAAGCACACCGGAACCTTACTTCTGGAAAAGATGATTTCCTGCGGGAAAAGCCGGGAACTGGCCTTTTTAACACTGGAGGTACGAGTGGGGAATCAGCCTGCCATCGCTTTGTACGAAGCCATGGGTTTTTTTCCCGTGGGGCGGCGGAAGAATTTTTACCAAAAGCCCGTGGAGGATGCCTTCCTGTATACGCTAACGCTGAAGAATTCCGGTCAGACCGCCAACGTGAGCGCCAGTCCCATTGCCAGCCCGGTTTGAGCCAGCAGGTAGGTGAGCATGACCCAAAAATCCGATTGGGGAAACCGCTTCAGGAACAGACTCCTTGCCAAAAGGTAATCCGATATTGCAAAGCAGGCCGCGCCGATGGGAACCATGACTCCGGCCGCTGACGGCGCCCTTCCCAGAAAATAGCAGCCGGCAAAGAAGGCCATCCCCAGAATCACGGTTAAATAGGCGATGACGGGGATTTTCATCTCGCCGAGATTGCGGTGAAGAGAAAAATAGGCGGCAATCCCGATGATGACGAGGGCTGTCCCCAGAACAATCATGGTCACTGCGGAAGGAAAGCCGAGGGAATGGCGGATCAGTGCGGCGCCATAGAAGAGATGCCCCACCAGAAAAGCGGCCAGCCCGCCGAGAAAGAAGGGCTTCCGATCGGGAACGAGAAGAAGGGTGTCGCCTAAAAATCCGAAGAAAACGGCAAGGCAGACCATCCAGGAAAATCCGGCTCCCGCTTTCAGGCAATAGACTGCCAGCAGGAGCGGCATCAACAGGGGCTTTGTAAAAATGCGAAGTTTCTGATTCTCGTAAAGACACGCCATAACATGAACCATGCAGACAGCCAGATAAATTACAAAAATGGTCGAAAACATACACACACCGCCTGTTTCAACAGATGTTTCAGATAAGATCAGCGTAATCTTATTTTGCTTTTTTGTCAAGGGGGAATACGGTGTAATCCACAGCTTGGAATGACATGAAGAGGTGGCAAAAATGGGCTTCTGGGTTTTTATGCTGGTCAGCGATATGTTGATTCCCGCCATTATGCTCGGATTCGGAACTTATTTTGAAAAGCGTGCGCCAAAGGAAATCAATGACCTTTTCGGCTACCGAACCACAATGTCCATGAAAAACAGGGAGACTTGGGAATTTGCTCACCATATCTGCGGAAAGCTGTGGAAACGGCTGGGATGGATTCTGCTGCTGCTGTCCATATTGGGAATGCTTGCGGAATGGTTCTGGCTTGGGTCAGGGGAATCCGCGGTGGGGGCTTGCGGTACGGGAATCTGCATGGCCCAGTGTGTTGTGCTGGTGGCATCCATTTTTCCGGTAGAGGCTGCGCTGAAAAGACACTTTGATGAGGACGGGAATCCCAGAGGGAAGCTGTCCGCGCAAAACAGAAAGGAATGACATTGTCAATGAAGATATTAGCCATTGAAAGCTCCTGTGATGAAACGGCAGCGGCTGTGGTGGAGGATGGGGTGAACGTCCTTTCCAATGTGGTGGCCACCCAGATCGCCGAGCACCGGCTCTATGGCGGGGTGGTTCCGGAAATTGCTTCCCGCCGCCATTGCGAGGCGATTGTGGGAGTGACCGACGAGGCGCTGTCACAGGCGGGGATGGCTCTTTCCGACGTGGACGCAATTGCCGTCACCTATGCGCCGGGACTGATCGGCGCACTGCTGGTGGGGGTGAATTTTGCCAAGGGGCTGGCTATGTCCACCGGAAAGCCTCTCATCCCGGTTCATCATATCCGTTCCCATATCGCGGCCAATTATATTGCCCACCCGGAGTTGAAGCCGCCTTTTCTCTGTCTGGTGGTCTCAGGCGGCCACAGCCACATCATTGAGGTGAAGGATTACACGGACTTCCATGTAATCGGACGCACCCGGGACGATGCGGCGGGCGAAGCTTTTGACAAGGCGGCCCGGGCGATGGGATACCCCTATCCGGGCGGTGTGGAGCTGGACAAGGCCTCCCATTTGGGAAAGCCAAGTTATCCGCTGCCCCGCCCCAGCGTGGAGGGAAGCGAGTATGATTTCAGCTTTTCCGGACTGAAAACAGCAGTGCTCAATCTGCTGAACAATTCCGCTCAAAAGGGAGCTGAAGTGAACCGGGAGGATCTCTGCGCCAGCTTCCAGCTGGCGGTCTGCGATATTCTGGCGGACCGGCTGATGAAGGCCGCCGACGCTACGGGATACCGGGACATTGTCATTGCCGGGGGAGTATCCGCCAATTCCGGAATACGGGCCCGTATGGAAGAAGAATGTCGAAAAAAGGGATACAATCTGTATATCCCTCCGCTGAAATACTGCGGGGATAACGCGGCGATGGTGGGAAGTCAGGCATATTACGAATATTGCGCCGGTCATGTTGCCGGACTGGATCTGAATGCGGTGGCCAGTCTGCCCATTGATGAGCCGGTCGGCGGGGCTTTGAAATAAAGGAAAAAGGAAACCGAGAATGAAAAATGATCTTCCGGGCATTTTAAGAGAGGAGCTCCGCAAAATGGATTTTGCGGGGCCCATTCGCCTGACCCCGATCCAGAGCAAGGACGGCGTCCATGTTTATCGGGTTTTGGCGGAAAAGGGACGGTATGTGCTGAAATACTTTGAGGCGGAACCCTTTCGCCGGGAAATCAGGGCATATCAGATTCTGGCATTCGCCGGGATTCCTACGGTAGAGGTGTTTTCCTATACGGACCGCAGTCTGCTGATGGAGGATATCTCCCACAGCCGTTTCTTCCGGATGGGCAGGGAAGAGGACCTTTCCGATTCCGGTACCGCCCGGCGGATTGCCGGGTGGTACCGGCAGCTTCATGAGAAGGGCGCCGATGCGGCCGATCTGCCCGACTTATACCGGGAAACGGATTGCCTGACAGCGGAACGGATTGGAACAATGGAGCGTAAAGGCATTTTACCTCACAGTCTGGCGGAGCTGCTGGAAAAAAATCTGCCGAAATTTCATGCGATTGTGAACAGCCTGTCGGAAACCCTCACATACAACGATTTTTATTGGACAAACCTGATTGCTGCCGCTGACGGTTCCGAAGCACGGATGCTGGATTATAACCTGCTGGGGCGGGGATACCGGTACGCGGATCTGCGCAATGTTTGCTCCGCCCTTTCCGGGGAAGCGGCAAAGGCGTTTCTGGAAGAATACGGCGGGTTTGATCCATGGGAAAAACAGGTGGACAGCGTGGCGGCTCCATTGACTGCGCTTGCGATAGCCTGTGAGAGAGAAACGTTCCCGGAATGGGCGGACAGTTCGCTTGAAACTGCAAAAAACGGGGAGATGTTTTATAATTTAGGGAAAATTTTAAGCTGATTTGAATTTTTCAAATTTTATCCCTGCAAAACTCCGTTAAGAAATTAACAGAAAGGACACAACTAATCCACTTTTATGACTTGACTTCTTGACTATCATTTCCTATAATGGTAATTGAGAAAAGTTGGATTTGTTTTTGACAATTCTCCCTGCTGAACCCGAAAAGCTTGAATATCATGAAATCGGAAGGAGCAAATACAATGTTGACGAACAACAAAAATGTACTCACATGGGTTGATGAGATGGTAGCTCTTTGCAAACCGGACAAGATCGTTTGGATCGATGGTTCCGATGAGCAGCTGGCCGCTCTGCGTGCCGAAGCGATTGCTACCGGCGAAATGGAAGAGCTGAATCAGGAGAAGCTGCCCGGCTGCCTGCTGCATAGAACCGCTGTTAACGACGTCGCCCGCGTTGAAGGCCGCACTTTTATCTGCTCAAAAACCAAAGAAGAGGCCGGCCCCACCAATAACTGGTGTGATCCCGCTGAAATGCATGCTACCCTGAACAAACTGTATGACGGCGTTATGAAGGGACGTACCATGTACGTTATCCCTTATTCTATGGGCCCCATCGGCTCTCCCATGGCGAAAGTCGGCGTAGAGCTGACAGACTCGATCTATGTTGTACTGAACATGGATATTATGACCCGTATGGGCAAGAAGGCGTTCGAGAATCTGGGCGATACCTCCAACGATTTTGTTCGCGGTCTGCATTCCAAGGCGAACGTTGACCCCGATAACCGTTACATTGTTCACTTCCCCGAAGAAAACAGCATTTGCTCCGTTAACTCCGCTTACGGCGGCAACGTTCTGCTGGGCAAAAAGTGCTTCGCTCTCCGTATTGCCTCCTATCAGGGCAAAAACGAGGGCTGGATGGCAGAGCATATGCTCATCCTCGGCATTGAGAATCCCAAGGGCGAAACCAAATATATTTCCGCTGCATTTCCTTCCGCCTGCGGCAAGACAAACCTCGCTATGCTGATTCCGCCGGAGGTTTATGCTTCCAAGGGCTATAAGGTTTGGACAGTCGGCGACGATATCGCATGGATGCGGATCGGCAAGGACGGCAGACTGTGGGCCATCAACCCGGAGAACGGCTTCTTCGGCGTTGCTCCCGGCACCAATGCCAAGTCCAACTTCAACGCTCTGGAATCCACCAGAAAGAATACCATCTTTACGAACGTTGCTCATAACCTGACCGACAATACCGTTTGGTGGGAAGGTCTGGATAAGAATCCTCCGGAGAACGCGATCGACTGGACCGGCAAGCCCTGGAACGGTAAAACTTCCACCGAAAAGGGTGCTCATCCGAACAGCCGCTTCACCGCTCCCGCAATCAACTGCCCCTGCATCAGCCCTGAGTTCGACAATCCCACCGGTGTTCCGATTTCCGCGATTATTTTCGGCGGACGTCGTGCGAAAACCGCTCCGCTGGTGTATCAGTCCTTTGACTGGGCTCACGGCGTATTCGTCGGTGCTACCATGGCATCTGAGACCACTGCTGCTGCGACCGGTGCGGTAGGTGTTGTCCGTCGTGACCCGATGGCAATGCTGCCCTTCTGCGGCTATCACATGGGCGATTATTTTGCTCACTGGCTGGAAATGGGCGAGAAACTGGGCGACAAGGCTCCCAAGATCTTTAACGTCAACTGGTTCCGCACCGATGACGAAGGTCACTTCATCTGGCCGGGCTTCGGCGACAATATGCGCGTTCTGATGTGGATTCTGGATCGCTGCGAAGGCAAAGCGGACGCAGTTGAGACAGCAATCGGCTATGAGCCCAAGGCAGAGGATATCAACGTGGAAGGTCTGGATATCAGCATTGATACCATTAAGGGCCTGCTGAATGTGGATAAAGCTCTCTGGAAAGAGGAAGCTGCCGGTATCGCTGAGTTCTTCGGAAAGTTTGGCGACAGACTGCCGGAAGAGCTGAAGCATCAGCTGGCTGCTCTGAACGAGAGACTGTCCAAATAACATGGATTGGTAAAAGTTAAAAAAGAGACGAGAGATTCATTCTGAAGTGAACCCAAAAAGTTAGACAAATATTTAAATTAATAATTTGTCAAGCAGCCAAGAGGGCTTGTTGTCTGTGCATTGCAGGCGGCAAGCCCTTTAACTTTGCCTTGATGCGGC
>DBGCDL010000001.1:0-4358 GCA_048358235.1 Oscillospiraceae bacterium | reverse complement strand
GTAAACAACCGAAATACTGCGTAAACGACACAGCTGGGAGGGAAAATCTCTGATATAATATAAATAAAGGAATCTGAAATAAGGTTTCAAAAAGCGTGAAGGGATATCCCTTCCTCTTTCCTTACAGGAAAGAGGAATCCTCCTTATTAGCATAAAAATTTGCAGAGACAGGGGCGCACCCTTTCGCCTTGCTTTCACGGTAAAAATATGGAAGGAATGAAAACAAATGAAAATGAAAAAACGATGTATGAGCTTACTGCTCAGTTTGCTCATGATCCTATCCTTCTGTTCCCAGCTTGCGTTTGCTGCGGGTTCAGCCGCTGATACCGGCGACGCGGCTGCTGTGATAGAGGATATCCAAATCACAGTGGAAGACGTCACCTATACATTTAATTTGGATACAGAAAGCAAAACAGCCTGTATGACGGATATTGCGGAATCGGCAGAAGCAATCACTGTGACGGTTCCCAAAACCTTTGAGTACAACGGTGAAGTCTATACGACAACGGAACTGTGGTGGGGTGCCTTCTCAGCAGAACGAACCAATATCACTGGACTGATTCTGCCGGATACACTGATTGATGCAGACGTTGCCTTCTCGAAATTCCCGAATCTGACAGAGCTGACCATTCCGGGGAGCGTTCAGAATTTCGGCGGAAGCTTCCAGCGTATGAAAAATCTTCAAACGCTCACCTTTGGTGAAGGCGTGGAAGAAATCTCCGGAAACTCCATGGTGAGCTACTGTAATTCCCTGTCCGAGGTGAACCTGCCTTCTACCCTCAAGCGCATTACGCAGCCGGGGGCTTTCAGCAAAGCCACTGCCTTAACAAGCATTTCCCTGCCGGAAGGGCTTGTGGTTGCCGAGGGCAGCCTGTTTGCAGGCTGCACCGCCTTGGCCAGCGTGGAGCTGCCAGCCTCTATGACGGAGATTCCCTCCAGCACCTTCAGCGGCTGTACCAGTCTGCAAAGCGTCACAACCAAAGGAATCCTCACATCCGTCGGCTTCTCGGCATTTGAAGGATGCGAAATGCTGACGACCATCCCCGACTTGAGCCAGGTGAAAACTGTGGGGAAATCTGCGTTCGATGGGTGCAGTATTCTGCCCGGTCCAGTGAATTTAGGCAATGTGACCGAGATGGGAGGTTATGCGTTTAACGAGTGCAAGGCGCTCACCGGTGCACTGGATCTGTCAAAGCTGGACGTCATTCCCAGCCACGCCTTTACCTATGTTTCCGGTATCACCTCCATCCAGTTCAGCGAAACCCTGACCTCTATTGGAGATTGGGCGTTTGTCTGGGCGAATGTGGACGCGCTGGCCTTTCCGGAAACGCTGCAAACAATTGGAACCTATGCTTTTTTCTCTGCGAGTGAATTATCCGGAACAGTTAAAATTCCAGACAGTGTGACTGCCATTGGGAATGGCGCGTTCTCAGGGGCTGCGGTGGAAAAGTTTGAGATCGGCAGCGGCGTGGAGAGCATAAACGCCAATGTGTTTGCAGACAATGACGCTTTAAAGGAGATTGTATTTGACAACAGTCAGGACAATGTAACCATTACAGGCTCCCTTCCTGCTAATGTTACCGTTATCTATACCCAGCAGTCCATCCCCGACGATGTGGGCGATAAAATTTCCAATGAAGCAGACGCCCCCACCCTGCAGGATGCAGTGAATGCCGCGGCTGCGGCAGAAAAGGGCGGCACCGTGACGCTGGAAAAGAATATCAAGCTGGATAAAGCGGTCACGGTTCCGGCTGGCCAGACCGTCACCATTACCGCAGAGCAGGCTTGTCAAATTGCCGGAACCAAAACCGCCGGTGATTTGAAAAACCTTTTTGTGGTGGAAAAGGGCGGCTCTCTGGTCATTGCCGGGCAGGTTACCCTGTTTGGCCGCTACAACACAGGCAGCATTGTGCTGAACTATGGTGCGCTGGAACTGACGGGGGAGGCAGTGGTCACTGGCTCCAAAATCACCAGCGATCGTGCCAACGGAACCAGCTCCAGCGGCCTGGGCGTCATCGACAGCCGGGGCGAGGGTGCGGTATTCACTTTGTCTGGCGGTAAGATCGCAGACAATGCGCTCAACGGCAGCACAGTGTCTTACAGCGGCATCGTCCGGGCCAGCGAGGGAGCCCGCGTGGAGATCACAGGCGGCGAGATTTCAGAGAACAGCGCTTCGGCTGCCGCTGCGCTGAATTGTTCCTCCGGTGTGCTGCTGCACGGCAATGCTTCCGGCGAGATGAGCGGCGGCAACATCAGCGGAAATACCGGACATCGCGGCAGCGCCGTGATGCTCTGGGGCGGCGATGCAGATCACCGCACAACCTTTAAACTGTCCGACAGCGGCACTATTTCCGGCAATGTGTGCACCTCTGTAGGGAAAGTCACGGGCTCCGGCGCGGTTCATGTAGAAAGCAATGCTTCTTTTACCATGACCGGAGGCAGCATTTCCGATAATAAGGGCGTTCAGGGCGCAGGCGTCTGTGTCGTGGACGGCAACCTACAAACCGCCCAGGCAGAGGATAAGACCGCCTTTATCATGGAGGGCGGCGTCATCTCTGGGAATAAGGGCAGTACCGGAGGCGGTATCTACTCCTACTCCAACGGAGTAGAACTGAAAGCCGGTAAACTCACCAATAATACTGCCTCCAACATGGGCGGCGGTGTGTACAGCGAGGGAAACTACGACTATTACAGCACGCTGCATTTATCCAACGCATTGATTACCGGCAACACCGCCCGGCAGGGCGGCGGCATGTGGTTCTGCGCCACAGGCGAGGCCACGGTCCATGTGACCGAAGGCGCGGCGATCTTCGATAATACTGCCCAAGATGCTGATTTGCAAAAAGGCGCGGGGGATGATTTTGTATTCTCCGCCCGGCCCGCAGATGACTACCCGGCTACATTGGCCAATCGTATGCTGGGCGGTGGAGCCGTCCAGTGGTACAAAGACGGGGCGGTTTATCTGCCGAGCGCAGGCGTCTATCCTACCACAAGCGATACAACTCCCCGTTATGGCGCGGATGGTGCAGATCCCAATCCAGTGACAGTGACAGGATACAAGGATTGTCTGGCCCTGAAGGCGATCCCGCTTTCTGACGATGTCAAGAATGTGGCCAAAAATGAAGCTGCCCTGATCATCACAGGGAATACCGCAGACAAAGGCGGCGGGATCGGCTCCAACGGCGGTATCATCATTGGAACAGACGCCACAACCTCGGTGGATGTAACCAAAGTGTGGTCTGGCGACAGCGAAGAAGACCGCCCTGCATCCATCACGGTGAACCTGCTGGGCAACGGCGTAGTCATTGACACGATCACCTTGACGGCGGCGAACAACTGGAGCCATACATTTGAAGCGCTGCCCACCGCAGATAAAAATGGTCAAGCCTATATCTATACGGTATCCGAAACAGCAGTTCCTGGATACACGACCCGGATTACTGGTGATGCCCAGACCGGTTTCACAATCACGAACACCAAAGCCGACCGCTATACCAGCCTGACAGTGGAAAAGGTCTGGACATTGAATGATGGCGGAAAAGCCGCTGCTTCGGTACAGGTGGAGCTGCTCCGCGACGGCCAGCGGTACGCAATTGTGGAACTGAATGAGAAAAACGGATGGTGTTATACCTGGAATCGGTTGAACGATAAATACGACTGGTCGGTCGCCGAAATGGATGTGCCGGAGGGCTTTACTTCCACTGTTTCTCATCAGGGGAATCAATGGACGATCACAAATGATGACATTCCCGTTGAGGAAACCGACGTCCCCCAGACCGGAGACAGCAGCCATCCGCTTATGTGGATCATGCTGGCATTTCTTAGCGGCGGCGGGGTGCTGACGCTGACGTTGAAAGGCAAAAGGAAAATGAATCAATAACCAAAATCCATAAAAACCCCGGCGTGCTTTTACAGTACGCCGGGATTTTTCTGTGCCGAATCCCCCGTTTCTGCGTAAACAACCGATATACTGCGTAAACGACACAATCGTGGGTGAAAAATCTCTGATATAATATAGATAAAGGAATCTGAAACAAGATTCCAAAAAGCGCGAAGGGATATCCCTTCCTCTTTCCTATAGGAAAGAGGAAGCCTCCTTATCCGCAGAAAAATTGCAGAAAAAGGTGTCGCTCCCTTTCGCCTTGCCTTTACGGTAAAAAACAGGAAAGGAATGAGAACAGATGAAAATGAAGAAGCGGCTTTTGTCCCTCCTTCTGGCGGCGGCTATAGCGCTGCCGGCAATCCCCCTGACCGCAAATGCGGCGGGAATCCAAAGCGGACAGCCGGCCTTAACGGTGAACCAGAGCAAGGTGGCGTTTGCAGGCCATGAATGGTGGGTGATCGGTTATAATGGGGAT